>CAYNWA010000056.1:0-1822 GCA_964400795.1 uncultured Smithella sp. | reverse complement strand
TTATGGCAGGTTTTTCCGTATAATAGACATACAGACAAAGCGTCAGCATCCAGAAAAAAGCACTTAAGACATCTTTCCTTTCAGCCACCCAAACAACCGATTCGACATGGAGTGGATGTACAGCAAATAAAGCCGCGATAAAGGCGCTTTTCCAGATTTCTCCCGTCATGCGGTGAAAAAGCCAGAAGAGCAGGAATGTGCTTAAAATGTGAAGGATCAGATTGGTTATATGGAACCCGCCGGGATTCAAACCATAGAACTGATAATCCAACATCAGAGACATCCACGTCATGGGATGCCAGAATTCAGCATAGATTGTTCTGAATGCCCAGCCAATGCTTTCCAATGACATGCCGGACGTGATATAAGGATTATTGATGACGTAAATTGGATCATCAAGGCTGACAAAGTCAAAGTGAGTAACCTGCCCAAAAACTACAAGAGTAATCGCCGCTAAAACGATATAAATAATTATTTTCTGATGATTTGTTCTGCTGCTATTTATTTTGTTTAACATGGTTTGTAAAATAATCAATTTCAATATTCAATAAGGACGTTTTGTAATTGTAAAAAATTTATCATCAACTCAATTCAACACACAAATCAACACGGGATCTAGCGGCATAATCCTTTGGCTTCGGCAATTTGCAATGTGCCGCAATTTCCCAGTTCGCAGGCTTTTCTTAAATCGTCGCAGACGGATGCGTTGTCTCTCATGTTAAAAAAAACAAAAGCTCTATAGAGAAAGGCATCGGCGTAATCCGGGCTTAAAAAGATGGCCTTGTCGAAATCATCTTTTGCTTTCTTATATTGTTCCATTTTTGTATAGACAATGCCGCGGCTATAGTAGCCTTTAGCATCATCAGGTTTAAGACGAATTGCTTCAGAAATATTTTCCAAGGCCAATGGATACTGGTTGCGTTTAGCGTAGACCATCCCCTTATTGTAATGAGCGTTGAAATAGTCAGGATTGATATGCATTGCTTTATTGTAATGATCAAGAGCTGTATGGAAATCTCCTTTTTCAACTAAAAAGGATGCCAGATTGTTATGAGCAACGTAATTATCATTGGTGACGTGTAAATCATGACCAAATAGCGTGCCGCTGTTTTTCCAGTAACCGCAATGTTGCCACGTCAGAACAGCCATCATCATAATATAAGCGATTGCCGCCGGGAATAAAACCTTTTTGCGTCTCTTTTCATTATTAAAAAGAAAGGGAATTCCCCACGCCAGCATCATGGCAATGCCGATAGAGGGCAGATAGTGGTAACGACCGGCCATAGCATGGGTCCCTACCTTGATGATTCCAAGAACAGGAAGAAGAGTTATCATAAACCATAGCCATCCTATGAAAACAGGCGGCATATGTCTGGCCATTGCCACAACAGCGATACAGATAACAATAATAAGGACAACGGCGCTTGAAATCTGCCAAAGTGGGAAATGTTCCGGGAAAGGGTAAATAAAAGCTAAATTATACGGCAAGAAAGTTTTTATCAAATACGTCACAAAAGAAATTAGCGCATTCGCTATGCGATAAAGAAGAGAAAAATCTTTAATGGCCGGTTTATAATGAGCATAAATTGTAATGATAGAAAATGATGCTGCAAGAATAAAAAAAGGCAACTTTTCTTTGAGCTGCCACAACATCAAATGACCTGTTTGAATCGTATTTTCTATACGGTATCTACCCAGCGGCCAGTAATCCAGTAAAATCATTATAACGGGAAGCGTGACAACCATCGGTTTACTCATCAACGCCAGAATAAAAGAAAAAAGAACCGGCAGATATCTTTTTATGGCAGGTTTTTCCGTATAA
>CAYNWA010000055.1:0-2577 GCA_964400795.1 uncultured Smithella sp. | reverse complement strand
GACCGGACTCGGGAGCAAGCGCCCAGCCGCCCAGCTCCGCCAGACCGCCGCATTAGGTTTAATCGAAAGATAGGGAATATAAAAATAGAATTAAGATAAAATGGAAGATTATCGAAAAGACATAAGAAAGATTTGGGTGATCTGGGGAGCTTTGCTCCTCTCATTATATCTCTATGTCAAAATTTGCTTCATGTTGGATTACACATGGGAACCGATCCTCGATAAAAGCTTCCTATCCGGTGCGTTGAAAGCAGTATTATATATCACAAGTGCTTTACTTTTCATATTGAGTCGTTATTTCCGGAGCTACATCTTAACATCAAAAAACTCCAAAAATTATGCTAATTATCTAAAACGTGCATCAAAAACCAATTCAAATCCTGCTGTTGTAAAATATTCCACCGCGGTAATTTGTTCAAATGCGATTGCACTGAGCATCGGTATTGTAGGCTTTGTTATGTTTTTGCTTACTAAGGACTTCCAAACTCTTTATATACTTGTAGCCATCTCTGCCATTGCGGTAGTTTATCACCGCCCTAAAATGCGGGAGCTTGAGAGTGTTGCATCAGAAATGAATATCATTTAACAATAACCTAACATGTCGCTGGAGAAACGACGCGCGAAGAACGCGCGCGTCTCAGCTCCACGTTATGCCTATATAAATTATGAAGAACGAATTATTGAAATTAGGTCCTGTTACTTTAGAACTTTTTAGGATGATTAAGTCTCAAATGACTTTTTTCGACTTTTGCTCTCCTGTTGGTACAATTGTTTTTAAAGCGAAAGAGGGGTTTCTGAGAAGTTCTTTGAAATTGTTCTCGTTCACATATAATGATTTTATCTTTGAAGCTAAAGTCAGTGATGGAATGGTTTATATAATGCGCAACGGTTATTACCAACATAGCGAACAGTATTTAGGTGATGGTTCCTGTGATGTCGCGCTACAATGGAAAATCGACTCTATTGGTTGTGGTATTATTCCACCTAATTCTTCGACTGATATGAACTACCATTTCAGAGCAATCCAGACACCCATAACAATACCTTCAACAGAAATAGTCAACTTACTTAGAAAAGAAAATCTTCTTAACAACGCCAAATATGACAATATGGATGTTTTTTTTACGGCTGTTATTGATTCACTTCATTGTTGCCAGGAGGATATAAGACGTCATGGTGCTGAAAAACTTTTTTGGAAGAAAACAGTTGAAAAAACTTGGCAACCAATTGACGAACCAGATATCTCAAGAGGTGTAGCATCATTCCTAAGTATTTATGGCGCATTAAAAAACTTTGACGTTACATGTGAGTCAGTTGCTGGAACTGGAAGCGTGGATTTTTATATAGTTGCACCTGTTGCGGATAGCATTAGAAAAATAGCCATTGAAGCTAAGAAAGCAGAATCAGATAATTTAATCCAAGGGTTTGAAACGCAACTACCAACTTATATGCATAGTATCGGAACAGATTATGGTATTTACCTTGTGTATTGGCTCAAGTCTCAAGACTATGCTTTCCCTGCAAAGTATGACTCATACGCAGTATTAGAACTCGAAAAACTACATCCAATACCAAGGTCAACAACAATTCGAACCATAGGTATGAATTTTTCTAAGGAAATAACGCCAAGTAAGCAAAAAATGGCATAACATCAGTTTCAACTAGGATGGGCTGCGCCCACCTGTTAAACTGCGCGTTAGGTTCATGAAATAATGAAAACACTTACTCGATCCATCATAATTTCCATATTTACTATCCTGGCAATCTTTGAAATTTCTTCGGCTTCTAATATGCCCAAAAACGAAAGAGACAAATTCATGGCTCAAATCGAAGAAAATTTAAAGTTGAGCGATATGATTACCAAGATAGAGAATAGACAAATCCCCCTGAAAAATATGCAAATCATTTACCTAATATTAAGAAACACTGGTGAATATTATGCGCATAATCTTAATGGGGCAGTGGAAAATCAGGTATTTGTTCACCCAGATGGGCATAGCGAAGCTGTTTTTGACAAAAACAAACAACCTGTTCAGGACGGTATCAATGACCCTTCATACAATTATTTTTCCCGCTTACAAGAACCTCTGAAGCATTTTTCGTTTGATTCAAACCCATGGATACTCTGGGGAAATACGCGAAAAGATACAACTTCAATAGGAGAAAGATTAAAGGCGTTCAGTATGGATTTTGGTGGTGGAATAATTGGCGCATTTAAAGAAAAAGATCAACTCAAAAAAATTAATCCAGAAAACTTCAATAAGGATGGGCAATTACAAGCAATTGCAATCATTTTACTATCTATAGAAAAAGGGGAAGCTAACGAACTTTTTTCGTTATTTGAAACAGACGATACAACAATAGATCAAGTGACTTTAGATCGGGTCGTCAGAAATATAGAAAGTGGCTTGCTCAAAGTCTATCAATAGAGAACCTAATCGGGTAGCCGGGGGTTTTTCTCCCCCGGCCCCCACACCACCCGGCATGCGGGTCCGCACCGGGCGGTTCGTTGAAGTTACCGAGCCGTAGCCGGGTAATGGATCTTCACCCACAGTTCTTTGACAGATACGAGGCCTT
>CAYNWA010000054.1:0-3089 GCA_964400795.1 uncultured Smithella sp. | reverse complement strand
ATGTTTTTATACAATCTTTAACCATTTCCAGCACACATTTTTTGCCATTACACCCATTGCGACCTACGAAAAAGTAGGCCTCATTCCTCAGGATTTGCGCGCCTTGCCTTTGGATCATTTTACAAAGCCGTCGTGTTTTGGATAATTCATGGTCTCAATATCATCTTTGATTTAAAATGGAATAATAGTAAAAATAATGTATTTTGTAGGGACCGCTCCCCGAGCAGTCCGCAAGATGGCGCATTCGGGGAATGCGCCTTACAGCGGCGTCCCTACCGATTGCACCGGTGGGATAATTCGACTTACAAATTTCACTGCACCTATAGTGACCTTATAGTGCCCTTTAGTGTATTTAGGTTATTCATTTGTGAAATTTGAGTCTCATTAAAGGAGATGACCATTGTTCTACAAAGCAAATCGGAAAGAATATAAAGAAGTCTTGCCGGGAATAAGACTTAAAACTCTTGTTTTTGGCGAAAAGACTCTTTTTACCGAATTTAGGATGAATGCCGGTGCGGTGTTGCCCAAACACTCGCACTTTCATGAGCAGACGGGGTACCTGACGAAGGGGAAAATCAGACTGACTATTGGTGAAGAGGTATTTGAAGTTAAAAAAGGAGACTGCTGGTGTATCCCAGGTAACATGGAACACAGCGCCGAGATATTGAAAGACGCCATCGCCATCGAAGTCTTTTCCCCTGTGCGTGATGAGTACTTGCCTCTAAATGAAAAGTAAGCCATAAAATGATTTTTCCCAATTATTTTAAGGAGAAGCCATATGGCCACAAAGTCCGCAACCGAAAAAGATAAAAAAGTGGCACAGTGCTTTAGAATGTCCGGTATGTAAGCAGACAAGAAAGCAGCAGAGGGAATTCGCCTACTGGTTTGTCAAGAATGTCGAAAACGGCATCTGCCTCTACTGCGCTGCATACGAGAGGGTTTACAGAAAGAAAGCCCACGAGGCATGGTGGAAATCTCCACCTCCGCCAGCGGAGAACAGGGAAGGGCTAATATATACTCATCTCGCAGCCGCCGGCGATGGTCGCGCCGAGTTCATGGCATTGATTGAGGATTTCTTCCGTAATGTCTCCTTTGGCAATCACCGGCTGATAAACGGTTTTGAATTTGTAGCCAAGAGCAATGCGCTCGATAGCCCGGAGTGCTCCAGTCCCGTCATTTCCCGCACTGATAAAAACAACAAAAGGTTTGCGGAAAACTTTTTCCTGCGCGCCGACATATGTCCGGTCAAAAAAATCTTTAATCATTCCGGACATGTAACCGAAATTCTCCGGTGTGCCAATCGCCAGACCATCGGCAGCCAACAAATCCTCCAGTGTGGCATCTGCCGCTTTTTTCAACACCACGTCCGCACCGTCGATGGATTTTGCCCCTTCATAAACGGCCTGCGCCATTTTTTGAGTTTTTCCTGTTTGTGAATGATATACGATTAATATTTTAGCCATCTTATTTTCTCCCGAATAGATTCCCGTGGTTTACTCCTGTGATTGCCGGATGCGCGGGCATAACAAAATAATATTTCTGCCCTTTCGGGTAATGATACATCAAAAGAAAAACGATCGTCAATACCTATCATCCGCTGGCGGAGGTGTACCGTAGCGACGGAGGCAGCGCTATATTAACACATCCACTCTCCATAACTCCGCCGACAGGGGATACGCAAAAGAACACCATCACTAACGCGCTTCAGACGATGCCATTTCCATAATAATCATAAAACAAAAAAGCGGGATACCCGTTCCGGATTCCAGCTTTTCATATTTTATTGCTCCTATCCCGTCATTGCCATTTTGGGCAGAAACAGCGCGATCTCAGGAAAAGCAATCAGAATAATTGTTGCAAGAATCAAGATAAGTAAAAACGGCAAGGCATGACCGATGACCTCGATATACGGTCGCCTGAAAATCAGTTGGGCGGTGAATATATCGCACCCGAAAGGAGGTGTTGCCGAGCCGATGGCGGCCTGAAGTGTTACTAAAGTGCCAAGTAAAATCGGATCAACGCCGGCGCCGGTTGCGTAAGGCTGCAACACCGGACTGAGAATAAAAATTGCGACAATGGGATCCACAAACATGCAGGCAACAAAGTAAACGGAGACGATAATTAGAATGACCTTTAGCATGGAAGGATCCTCTCCAAACAAAGGGGGAAGAAGAGCGGCCGGAATCTGCAAAAATCCTAATAAAAAAGAAAACGCCTGTCCGGCACCCACCAGAATGAAGACGACCCCGGTGATGACGCTGGTTCGTAAAAAAGCTTCTGTCAGGCGATGAAGCGAGAGACTTTTATAAATGAGCGTTTCTAAAAGGATGGCATACAGCACTGACGCAGCCGCCGCTTCGGTCGGGCTAAACAAACCCGAGTAAATACCGCCGACAATAATCACAGGAAACCCCATGACCGGCAGACCTTCCTTAATCGCAGACCATCTTTCTGACCAGTCCGATTTGGGCAACGTCGGGATTTTCTTGATCCTGGAATAAACATAGCAATAAACGGAAAACAACAACAGAATCATTAATCCCGGGATAATACCGGCCAGAAAAAGCATTCCAATGGATGTGTTGGTCGCTACGCCAAACACGATGAATCCGATGCTGGGCGGAATTAGAAAAGCGATGTCACTGGCGTTGATGATCAACCCCAACGTAAATGAACTTTTATAGCCTGCCTGTAAAAGCATGGGCCGCATGGTACCGCCGATAGCCGCCACCGTTGCCTGTGTGGAACCGGATACCGCGCCGAACAGCGTGCAACTAGCGTTCGTTGTGATTGGCAATCCGCCGGGAAGGTGCCCTACAAAAACTTTTATCATTCTGATGAGACGGTCAGCCGACTCTCCGGATGTGATAATGTCTGCCGCAAGAATAAACATGGGTACGCAAACGAGAGCCGGAACGGTCACTCCCGTTAATACCTGTTGCACCATAACGAGTAACATTTTCGGAGCAATCTCCGGCATATAAATGAATATATACAGGATGATTGAACCCAAAAGGGTGACCATAAAAGGAAACCCGAAGAGAAGCATCGCGACAAGCGTCAATCCGAAAATTCTCATGACGTTCCCC
>CAYNWA010000053.1:1076-3464 GCA_964400795.1 uncultured Smithella sp. | reverse complement strand
CATGTAAGATATGCCGCAGTCTGATGTCGAGTGGGTTATGTTCTCCTTAGTAATACAAAAACAAATGGCTTGGGTGCGGTTTTATTGGTCATGTTTCATTATCCTTTGGGTGCCTGGTTTGCCGACTCGATGGGATGCCTTATGCGCCAAATTCACCGGGAGGTAGGACTCATTTCCTGTCTGCCCAGTGAAATCCATAGCTATTTGCTGTTTGATGCTTTTCCGCCACCAATGATTGAGTGAATCTTGTCTTTGACGCTAGGCGACAAAGGGACTCCCTCTTGCATCAAATGGATATCAAGCATTAATAGGACATGGAGCTGTTTTTCAAACTCAGCAATATCGTTTCGTGATATGAGATCTCGTAATTGGTTTACTATGGAGTCGATATTTTCTTCGATGGAGTTTCGTGATTTTACTAGCTCTTCGGTGAGCGGTTTTTGAGAAAAGTGATTCAAAAAAAGGTCGACCAGATCGGTCCTAAGGTTCTGTATCCTCACGCAATGCTCATTCTTTATTGTAGCCACACAAGTCTTTCCCATATGAGCTTTTATGTCGCCGGAATCATCGATCAGTATGATGCCCCATATAAATATGTTGCCCTTTATATATGGTTCCAAAGATGGATGTTCATATTCATTCCTGACGTCCGTATCAAACTCTTTCAAAAGATGATCCATGCGTTTCTTCCAAAGACGAAATTCCGTAACAAATTTCTTCGGAATAGAAGGGCTGTTTTTTTGGAGATCGTTAACAAATTCTTTAATCTTTTCGTAGACTTTTTTCAGCTTGTCCCATGTCAGAATATAATAGTAGATATCCAAACCAGCCTGTGGCCCCGGTACACTCGGGAGCATATCCAGTGATTCACAAGCCGTCAAATCTGATTTTATCCTACTGTATTGCATACAGACTCCATAGACATGGCTTTCGAATACGCTCAGGTATTGCGAGCTTGATATTTAACAAAGAATCATCGGTGACTTTTATGAAATTCAGTCGGCCTGAGAAAAAATCAAAAGCGTTTCCTGTCATTGACGGTTTCATCGATGCTCGCACATAATGTCAGTGGTGATAGACGCGTTAAAAGCCTTGCCTGTAGAGGCTGTAGCAATATTCTAGTAAAAGTCGATGGGCTTGATACTAGTTGCTATTCTATAGAAAAAGTTTTTCTCTTGGCACGGAAGGCCATATGGATGTTAGAGGTCAGTTCTTTATTTCAATTTTAAAATCTGGAATTTGGTTTTCAGGACATTTAAACTTTATTCCTACTCCACTTACTGCGTTATAGGTTTCAAACTCAACCTGTCTGCTAGGTGACACTATAATATCGGAAGCATCTCCATGCCTTTCACCAATAATAAAGATAATATTTCCAGTCACTTGTTCGGTGGTTTTAAGAATATTCCACTTAAAATTTTTACCTTTGATAATATGCCCATCCTTTGCAGAAACATAAGCAAATTTATAATCTCTAAAATCTTGAATGGATTGTTTTACCCCTACAACCAAAATAATAATTGCCGCTATAATAGCTAAGGTTTTTACCCATAAAATTTCTTGCAGGTTGGCGGGAAGGAAATTGAAAAGAACATTGTAAATAAGAATAATAAACCATAATATTAGCCCAATTATTAAAAATGTCATGATTACACTATACCTCTAACAAACTGCTCAGGGATCGGAAAGTGCCTAGTCCCCCTGGAGGTCACTTGCCGCATGATGTTAAATGATTAGAGCGTTTTTCTCCTCATTTCCTCAATGCGAGATTGCCAGAGAGGGAAAATTTCAATTTGATAATGATCAGCAATATCATCGTAGGCATCGTCAATTTTTCTTAGGACAGAACGAGCTTTCTCAGTTGTTTTCATTATTTTAGCCTCATCCTCAAATTCCAACAACTTGTGAATGAATTTCTTGCGTAATTGATTAAGTTTGTCACACTGATCCAATAAGCTACTCAACTGTTTATCAATTGGGCATACTTCTTTAGCATATGAGATAATTTGTCCAAATGTCATATCTCGCATCGATTTGAGCTTAACTGTACGAGGAAAAATTATACAACGAAGTTCAAAAATATAGTTTTCTGCTGCAACTATAAGGAGTTCCTCAGCAAGTTGTTGAAAAACTAGAAATGAAAATAGTCTACCTTCTATGGTATTTGTTCGGTAAGCCTCATCTGCTTTATTAAACAGATATATGCGCCATTCTGCATCGGGCCAACCAGGGAAAGATCCGTTTTCTAAATCTTCTATTATTGAGTTCATTTTGCATGAAGAGAGGAGAAACGGAAAAAGGCATGTAAGGTTTTTTTCCTATTCACCAGGGGATTTTTCGGACCAGTTTGGGATCGAAGCCATTATTGTCTTCGCCTCGCTTCGAGTC
>CAYNWA010000053.1:0-1066 GCA_964400795.1 uncultured Smithella sp. | reverse complement strand
AAAAATGCCTTTTCCGCATTTTTTAATTTTTCCTCATAATCTTTCAATTTTTTCTCGTAGAAATCCGCCTTGTCTTTGTAAAGAGCCATCCATTGCTGCAAGCGGGCGTTTTCTTCCCGAAGCCCGGGCGATTCGGATTCGTATTCTTTGGCCGGAGGCTCTTTGCCGGTAAGAAGCCAGTCAAAAGAAACATTATTTTTTTTAGAAAACAAAAATAATTCTGCCCAAGGGATTGTCTGCCTTGTCTTCCAGTTTGAAGAAGTGTTGGGAGCAACTCCAAACGCCCGAGCAATATCCACATTTTTGTCGCTTCCAATAACCTCGGCGACCCTGTTTAAAATATCTTCAATTCCCAAAGTGTGATTGTTTATTGACATATATTCCCTAAATGTGTATCATCTCTCATATGAAAACAGGTTTTGACGCACTCAGAAAAGACGTTCGGAAACTCATTGTTGACTGCAACCTTGACCGGCCGGGTTTTGTCTCAAATCTGGCAAGGGCGATCAACATTCATAGAAGCTCTGTCGGAATGGCGCTGACCGGCTACCGGAAAACCGACAGGTCGTACCAGATCCTCGAAGAGCTGAAAATCCACCTACTCAAACTCCAGATGAAGCAGGTGAAAAGACAGTCCGCACAGCCCGGCGCGGTCGCAAGTTAAAAATCGATATTTAATATTATCCTGTAGCACTCGGTCAAACCTTTGACAAGTAATAATATGAATACATTCAGACGGCTTATCTCCGATGATAACCGTCCTTTCGGCAAAACCCTGACATACCTTCTGGACTGCGAGGGCTGGTCAAAAAGCCGGGTCGCCAGAGAAGCGGGCGTTGACCTTTCGATGGTGACCAGAACTTTTTCCGGAGACCGGAAATCCAAAAGGGTTGAATATGTCGTTTGTTGCGCCCTTGGTTTTGATCCCTGGGAAACAGGAAAAACGAATAATGGCGCTGCCCAAGAATTCTGAAACCATTTCAATCACCGTAAAGTCCTGGCTGCTGGAACTGATAGATCGGCAGTCCGAGCGGTCCGACCTGAACCTGAACCGGAGCCAGAACCT
>CAYNWA010000052.1:0-6253 GCA_964400795.1 uncultured Smithella sp. | reverse complement strand
ACGGCACCTGGCTTCGGAGGCCAGTACTCTATCCAACTGAGCTAATCGCCCACGCCTCGAGCTTCTACTACATCACGACACAATCTTCAACGAATAAATTATTACAATAAAAGACAGGGATAACCGCTTGCCGGTTCCATGAAAAAGCATTCATCATCTGATGATCAATGATTGGCTTATTTTTTTGAGGCGTGATCTTTTCCCGTGTAGAAATTAATCCATGACGAGGATTGATAAAGATCCCAGTTACACGGCGGAACAATATTTTTTTCAAGTTGCGCTTCCTCTCCATGCTTCTTTAACCGGGCGTAGGCTCTGACATAAACGCAATGCTTTTTACCGGGATAAACTTCACACCAGCCTTCAAAACTTCCGCCGCACGCGCCGTTACGCTGATTTTTCGGACATTGGGACATCGGACAGACATACGCTACATCCATCAGGGCGCAGTCTCCGCAATCCTTACAATCAAAGATCATGACCTTGGTCAAGTGTTCCAGTTTGTGAAATGATTTTTCCAGTTTTGAACCGGCGATTGCGCCGCAGGTTTTCTTCATAACGCCGTATAATTTCTTGCCCGGTTCAAACATCAGCTTATGGAAAAACCGTGAAAACCCGTACGTCCATTCACCCCTGACATCAGGAGAAAGATTTTTCCGCGGAGCCGGCGTCTCCCTGTTCAAGCCGGTCGCTGGATCGCGCTCGAAATAATAGAACCCGTCGGGGATGGGATAATCAAAATACCTGACCAAATCCTGCCATTGTGAAACAAGCGATTCTCCCTGGCTGATAATATTTTCCACCTGTTCATATTTGATGTTATGCCCGCCGATATGCACGCCATTATACCCCATTCCCTTCATGATAGCGTACATCCGGGCGGCACGCAGAATTCTCGCCCCTTCCCCTTTGTCTGCATCGTTTCGTTCCTGATCCAATTCCGCCAGTAATTTATTGGTGACGACGGAACCGGGCAGTTCGTTGCGGTTCATCATTCTGGCAGCGCCATAGGGGAGAATATAAATATTTCCTATCAACGGGACATTAAAGCCCTGCTGTCTCATATAAAGCAGCACTTCATGAAATTTGCGGGCGTCATATCCCAACTGTGTAATAATAAACTGTGCACCCGCATCAATTTTCTTTTTCAGTTTATAATACTGGGCCATTTGCTCTGCTTCCATTGCCTTGAATGGAGATACAACCGCGCCGGCAAAAAAGTCACTGGGTTTTTGACGAACAACGCCTTTAATACCCGGATACTCCAATCCCTTGTTCATATCCGATATCAACTGTAAAACATGAATGGGATCCAAATCAAACACCGGGGCAGGTCTTCCCTGATAACCCGATACGGGATAATCACCGCTCATCACAAGAATGTTTCTCACGCTCGACCGTTCGAGGGCGTAAAGCTGGCTTTCAATCTGATTGCGGTTTTTGTCTTTGCAGGTAAAATGGACAAGAGGTTCAATCCCCAGTTTCAAGATCTCCCCCGCCATGAAATCAGCAGACATGGCCGGCGTTCCGCCGGGATTGTCGGTCAGGGTGAGGGCTTGTATTTTTCCGCCTTCAGCGGCCTGTCCGGCCAATGCAATGGTCTTTTCCTGAGCAGTTTCCCGTGCGCCTCTCCCCGGGACCAGTTCCCACGTAACTGAAAACCCGGAAACATCAAGCAAAGCCTTTTTAAAAAGATTTCCCCGCGTAGACATTCTTAACGACGATTCCTTTTTTTTGTGCAGAAAATGACATCATAATCACAACTTGTCAACACATTTTCCAGCAAACAGTTGCAGTGAACAAATAAATTTGCTATTTTTCAATTATGACGCATCAGCCCAAAAATGTTTTTAAAAAATTTTCATTCCTCCTGACAGCCTTTCTTGTCCTGATCATGGCCTCTGAGTGTTACGGTGCGCTGGAAATATTGAATTACCGTTACTGGACAGCGCCGGATCACACCAGAATAGTTTTGGACGTCAATGACAAACCTGACTATACAATAAGGGAAAGTGAAAACAAGTTTGTTCTAAATCTCCAGCAAGCCACCGTCAGTAAAAATATCAAGTCGAGCATAATGCTCAATCAGCCGGGCATAAAAAAAATTAACTTCCATCACATCAATAAAAAAGATATCCGGATAGAATTTTTCCTGGATAGACACCGGAAAATAAAAGTTTTTAAACTGAAAAAATTCCAGGACAGACCCGACAGAATTGTTATAGATATCATGCTTGAAGAATTCAAAAAAGAACAATCTGCAAAGCCGAAGATTTCCAAAGCAAAAAGGAAAAAAGTGATTATCATTGATCCGGGCCACGGTGGGGAAGATCCGGGAGCAATAGGGAAAAAAGGAACTCACGAGAAGAATATCGTGCTTTCCATCAGCCGTAAAATTCGAAACAATATTAATAAAATACCGGGATACCGCGCAGTGTTAACGCGTGACGGCGATTATTACGTTTCTTTCAACAGACGCCTGCAAAAAGCCAGGGATTTACAGGCCAGCCTTTTTATCAGCGTTCACGCGGATGCGGCCAGAAATCGCGAAGCCAAAGGTTCTTCCGTCTATTGCCTTTCCACCGGTGCTGCCAGTAATGAAGCGGCAAAACTCCTGGCGCATAACGAGAATTTATCGGATATTATCGGCGGCGAAACCGATATTGAAAGCAACAACGAATCCAATCCGATCATCATGAATATGTTTCAAACCAACACCATTAACTTGTCGAAAATATACGCCGAAACGTTAATAAAACACCTGAACAGCGTTAATTGTTTAAAATATGGAATCGTTCAGGAGGCCCCCTTCCGCGTTTTAAAACTACCGGACATTCCCGCGGTGCTGATTGAAACAGCCTATTTATCCAATCTTGAGGAAGAAAGGCTGCTGAAGCAAAAAGATTTTCAAGACAATCTGGCTTGCGCCATATCCTCTTCCGTAGAAAATTATTTTACCGGCTCGGACAAAGCACCCGGCGATGATGCAATACCCACAACAGAATATAAAATCAACAAAGGAGACACTCTTTTTTCAATAGCCGCTAAATTCAATACAAAAATCGATGTTCTTCTAAAATTGAATGATATGAAACGTCAAGACACCATCTTTATCGGCCGGGAAATCATGGTGCCGGCAGATGAAGAAAGCGATGAAGATGAAGGCGAAGACAAAGAAATAAACAAAAAACAATCAAAGAAGATGGACAAATCGATTAAAAGAAAAAAGCCGTATAAATATTATACCGTAAAAAAAGGCGACACTCTTTTCATTGTGGCTAAAAAGCATTCAACCACGCTGGCAGAGCTGCTCAAAATAAATCATATGAAATTGACGGACCCTCTGCTCTACGGGCAAAAAATAAAAATCCCTTAAACAATGATCTGTATTATTTTATGAAATATATCCAGAAACTTGCATGGCCGGGAATAATGGCCCTTATAGTCTGTTTGGCGTTGACATTATCAGCTCACGCGTCGGGATTTATTTTTCACTGGGAACCTTTTGTCGTGGATAATAATCTCTTGTTGAGCAGTGACGGCAAAAAACTTTTTATCCAGACTTTTTCTGCTTTCGATTCAGCAATATCTGCTTCCGATGATTACATGGACAAATTTGAAATTCCGTCTTATCCGGAAAGGTCTGCAACACAAAGCCCGAAAAACAAGTTGATCGCAGAAAACATAAAAATAAAATTTTCGTTGGCGTATGGTCATGGGAATAACAAATCTCCTGTCCACGCCGATGGTGACGATGAAAATATTTCAAATTTTATTGATGCCCTGACATCTTTGATTTACGATCCAAAATTCAAATCACTGGAAACCATCGGCAAAATTGTTGAGCCGCAAATTAATTTCTACTTTGAATTTTAATTTGATATTTTTCGGTTAAATCATGAAAGCATCCTTTTGCAATAATCATATTCATCATATTTCTTGACAGATTACGACCCTTTCCATATACTTAGACATACTTAAAAAGTATTTTCGTTTGTTTCCGCATGCAAAGTTTTTCATGGCTTTACTGTCACAAACCAATGTGAGGAAGCTGAATGCTACGAAAATTAAAAGAAAGAGCCGTGCATTTGATTCTTTCAAACAAAAGACGCTCGGGATTTACGATGATTGAATTACTCGTCGCTCTTCTCGTTTTAATCGTTCTCGTACTCATCGCGATTTCCATCTACACAAATTACATCGGCAAGGCAAGGGTGACTGTTGCAACATCCGTTCTCGACAACGCGGGCAAGGCTCTTACGGAATACCAGTTGGACTATGGTACATATCCCGGCAGTATCAATTTCACCAACTGCGTTGATGAATCAGATAGAAGAGTTTTTTCTTCAGGACTTTGCGAGCAGATAAAAGAAGAATTAGATTCTCCGGAATACTCCATCAGCGGATCAAGTTACACGGTTACGGCCCGGGCAAAGGATGCCAAACACACGGTCCTGACATTAATTGATTCCCGGATAACACAAGAAGGAAGATAACTATGAATTTTCACAAACGCAGAAATTATTTTGTAGAAAAGAAATTTCAAACCAAATATATATTGCTCACCATACTGCTCCTTCTAACCTATACGTTGATGTTTGTTACCATTATATTTGCCCCTTATATTCTGACTCTCTATTTTGATTATCCCCTCTCCGAAAAAACCGACGCGGCCAGAGCGCTTCTTCTTTTGCACGCCAAGATATGGCCTTGGATCGGAGGCATTATTATATTCTTCGGAGCGGTCAGTATTTTTATTTCCCATAAGATCGCCGGACCTTTATTTCGCCTGAAGAAATCCCTGGACAGAATTACCGAGGGAGACCTTGACGTGGTGATAAAACTAAGAAAGTGGGATGATCTGAAAGATCTTGCGGAACATATCAATATGCTGGTAGCCGAATTACGCACCTTTGTCATCACCTTAAGAAACGATTACGGTTTGCTTTCCGAATATATTACAGAGCTAGAACGTGCAATAGATGCGAAAATCCTGACTGAAGAATCCGGGAGAGAGATCATCAAAAAAGTCCAGGAAAGCAGGAAAAACATCGAAAACGCCCTTAAAAAATTCAATATTCCCCAGTAGACTCTATTCATATGGATGTTCATAAAAAAACCCCTGCGGTTTATGGAAAACCGCAGGGGTTTGAATTGTATTTGTATTATTAACAGTCCAATAATCGTTACGACATTGTGCACATGGCCACTTAAGTCGTCACCCCGGCGGAGAGACTGTGCGCTGGCGCGAAGTCGGACGAATTTCCGAGAGGTGTTACCCGGCTTGCGCCGTACAGACCCCATTAAGCAATTGTAGGGATTGCTCCCTGAGCAATCCGAAAGCGGCGCGTTTGGTAAACGCGCCCAATTAAATTAAAAAAGCCAGACACTAAAACTCACTACTGCTGCCAGCTTGCCGCCAGGATGTTCTGGTACTGTTCGCTCTCCATCATGGCGTTGTATTTCTGCAGGACATCCATACCGGAATCGTTAATAGCGCTCATGGTATCCAACACCCCGCCTGTTACGGAAATTATTAAGGACAATGTAAACGGTATGCTCGTGGATTTCTTTTCCTCCGGGATTATCCTGGAAAAAATAGAAAATGCTCTTGATAATCCCGATAGCCAGTCACGCATTACATGAATTTTATCCACCTCCGCCACTGCGTGACACCTCCGCCAGCGGAGGACATTAATATTTGTATTTATAATTATGACACACTCGCTAAATCGTGGTGGATAATTCGTCCAGCAAAAGTTTCTGTCCCACATGGCTTCGTATGTGGGATAATTCGACTTATAAAATTCATTTCACTGCGTTCCTGAATTTTGAGTCTCATGAAAACTTGGGGCTCACTCAATTGCTTTTAATCTTTCCTCGGCAGAATGAAATTTTGTCTTTTTTTGATGATTCTTTTTTTTTAAATTTTTCAATCTCATTTCCGTCAATAATATTTTCATACAATTCATAAAGTGATCTTTTCAATAACTTTGATCTGTTTTCATCATAATAATCTACTAATTTTTTTATCACTTTTTCTTCCCGAGGATTAAGCCTCACTGATATTACTCCCATTGTTTGTACACCTCTTCTCTTTTTGCTATGCTGATTATGAAAGTTTTCATTTTCGTTCCAAGGACTAATAAGAAAGCCCTTTCCGATTAATCGGAAAGGGCTTCATGTTTTAAATCCGGCGGCACCTACTCTCCCACACAGTCGCCCATGCAGTACCATCAGCGCATAGGAGCTT
>CAYNWA010000051.1:0-7088 GCA_964400795.1 uncultured Smithella sp. | reverse complement strand
CCGAGGTCGAGCACTCGGGCCCCCGATTCCAGACGCAGCGCCGCGCCGAGAGTGGTAAGCTTTTCTGGTGTGATCGGGTTGTGGATGCGGTGAGCACTTTCGGTGATGTTGAAGATCCGCGGGATGTCCATTCTGAAAAATCTCCTTGCAGGTGTGAATAGATTCGGTCTGCCTAACGACGACATCAGCCGGAGCGTAGCGATCGGCTGTATGGATTGGTTAAGCAATTATTTTTCTAATCTCTACTCCGAATTCATTCTCAAGAAATGATACCGTTTCAGGCTGCCCATCAAGCTACGCCCGTACATGCGTAGTTGTATACAGTTTGGGTGAAGATCTCCACTTTGCCGGAAACGCACCACGAAAGAATGAGTCCAACGCCTATAATCATCAGCATTTTTTATTATGGAATTCCTTTCGTCGTATTCATTTATCCACTTGGGATTCTCGACCTGAAATGAAGCGGGTGAAAACAGCTTTTCCGGAAGAACCTTATTAAAAATCATCGGGTTCCGTAAGCGATTTGTGAAGTGAAGCGATTACGCTCTTCATCCCGCCGTCAAGCCCGTAAAGCGCCTTCGTGAACACGCCGGAAGACGGATTTCTGAGGTTGTGCTGATAAATGAAATTCGCACAACTGACCGGCTCTTTCACCTCGTAATGTTTGTTGGAACCGGAGCACACATAGGTGAAATCCGAGAAGGTATATTTGTATTTGCCATCCTTGACCTGTATTTTCCCGACAGAATAAACCGTGTAGTTGTATTGATGGATGAAAGCTCGCGTGCTGTACTTGTAAAAAATATTGACGATTATTAACCCGTTATCCCTTTCTTCGAGCTGGATCGGATTAAAAAAGGCGGTCTTCTTATAGTTTTGCGCAACCCACAGCTTTGTCCGGTTGAACAAATCATTTTGCTTAAGCGTATCATCGACTTCCACGACTTCTTCGTAATGAATCGTATAGCCGTCCTTGACCGGCACGGGAAGACTTTCTTCCGTATTCGCTGGCAGAGCAGCGCATGCGCATAAAATGGAAAGGATCAACAACCCCGAGAAAAACCCCCTCCCCCGATGACTGATGCAACGTGTTTCCGTCATAGTTTCATGTCTCCTGTTTTTCTATTTTTTAGCAACCTTCCCCCACTTCCTGGCTTCGACCACAAATGTCTCCTGGCAATTCCGACCCAGCTGATAGGGTTTTATCAGGGTGTTGAAAAACTGCGCCTGAGGCCGCCATTCAGCGTTGCGGGGCTCTTGCCTATGCTCACATATGCTTGAATATGCTGCGCTTGTCGTATCGCCGGGCCTTGCCAGACGGCCTGATTCTTGTTTTTCAACACCCTGTTAGAGCGGGGAGTGTAATACTTCAATGTTTTTTTGAATTACGTATCCTGTCCCTTCAATCCCCCTGATACAATTCATCAGTGACCTTCCGGACATCGAAGGCTTGAACGATTCTTGTTAAGTCGGTTATAAATACAAAACGGCCGCACATGGCTTATGTTGTTATGTATCCTGTCCCTCTAATCGTCCTTTCGTCTAACCAGCTTGATGAAAAACCATTTTTATAAGATAATTTTTATGCCAGCAAAGTGAAACGACAAGAATTCGGTGATTTTCAAGGAAAACGAACATTCAATAAAATGGCGGAAACAGGTGGAAAGAACCAATCAAGCCCTTACAGCCGGATTTCCAGTCTGATCCCCATTATGCCGCCACCATTGCATAACTTTTCCCAAAGTTGACGATCTTTTCAATATTGTGAACCAGACAGCACAGCAGCCATTGGAGATTTACCTTGATCCGGCCACGCAGAGTGAACCTGTCCATCCGCTTGCATGCGCGAATGTTGCCGAAAACCGGCTCCACAATCCCCAGTCGCTTGCTGTATGTGAGGAAAATCAGGGACGTCCTTAAATAACTAACTATATTATTTGGTTAAGCTATATTGGTGGCGTTTTGCAAGCGCTTCGCCTCTTCCGGCGGCATAGCCGGCGCCCGAAACGGTCATTTCAAGCTTCCTTGCATGTTCGGTCAGCGACATGCCCAGCCCGCTGGAACACCCGTAACAAAAAAGACCCCGGGCGTTTGCGCGGGTTTTCCGGCGGCCTTTTTGAAATATTTCATCCGGATCGATTTCATAAATGGCAGCAACTTTTTCAGCAACACGATCAAAATCGCATCCAAGCCTTTTGAGTTGGCAGCTGCGCTCAAACCGCCGCCGACCAGTTCCGGTCGCCGGCCAAGGGCAATTCCGGCTTCCACATAGGCAAGGTATCGTTTCGAAGCAATGGCCGCGCTTTCGCCAAAGTATCCAAGCACATAGCCGCCATCTGCCGGCCGCATTCGGCCTTTCCCGCCGGCAGCCTGTGGCCGCTGAAAGCATAGCGGTTGAGCGTTCCGAAGTCTTCAACCATATTGGCCCTGAGCGGATTGAAGTGAATATAGCGAGTTCCTTGAGGTAAGCGTCTTCCTGGCAGATAATGGATTTGTACCGGTTCTGAAACAGCTGCCCATGGCGCTTGTGACGGTGGTTGAAACTGACCGCATATCCGGTCAAAAGCCGCCGAATGAGTTCGGCAAGTCCGCAAGGTCCGGAGCGAAACAGAAAATGGGCATGATTGGTCATCAAAACCCACGCATAACAGCTTGTCCGGGTTTCCTGGACAAGTTTTGACAACCGGTCGACAGAATCTTGCTGATCCGCTTGATCCCGGAATATGTCCCGGCGTTCAATTCCCCGGATTATCACGTGATGCAGAATTCCGGGCGCATCCAATCCGGCTGATCTCGGCATGGGTTTTCAAATATGACAGGCAGAAGCATCGTTCATGTTTTTAAAACTCATCTTTTTTAAGTTTGATATCAGGAAAGTGTTTCCTTATAAGTTTAAGCACATCACGTTCAAAATCCCAACTTCCTTGAAGATGATTTTCAATAACTTCTTTATTTAATTTCTGCATATTACTTTTTGGTAATTTACCAACTATTTTAAAATCACCCTCTTTTACAAAAATTTCTCTGTCTTTAATTTGTTCTTCTGCATCTTCAGCATCAAATAGGGCGTTTTCTATCTTGTTGTTTATTTTTGAAATTAATTCTGCATTTAGTTTTTCTGGTAACGTATAAGTGACATCAAATTCAATTAATCTTGTAAAAAGATCATTCAAATCTGATAGGAGTTCTGTGAATGAAAACTTATTTGCTGATTCATTTATGGATGTTTCAATTTCAAATTTCGATGAAATATCAATACCTCTTTTGTTAAAATCCTTTACAATCTGTTTGATTTGTTCTTTCTCTTCATGTTTTGAAATTAAAATTTTAGCCTCGGAACGAGTTATATTGTCATGGAATTTTATCCCATAAGATTCTAATTTTTTTATTGTGTTTCTTGTTGCTGGCAACTTTTCCTTTTCCTGCTTTTCAATTGCCCTTTGTTTCCTGAGTTCATCTTCGTTATTTTCGATTAGCTCTATTGCTTCTCGAAATTTAAGGTTTTCTTTATCAATATTAATATTGTGTTTATTTAACATACTCAATTGATTCTGAGATGCCTTCAAGTTATCTAATATTTTGAGGAAATAGGCATATTGACGCCACTCATTTTCATTTTCAAATCGACCTTCGATTGGTGGACCTGACCAATTTCGAGTTATCATATCATCAAAAAACAGGGGGCCATACTCTTGACCACCGACTTCCCATCGAAAATATATTCTTTTATAATCTTCGGGTTTCTCAGATAATTTCGATTTCAATAGTGATTTAAAAAAGCCCATGACAAGCCTTTCTTTTATTTGTTCCCATTAATATTTATTGAATCAAGTTTTGATGCAACATCAAGTATCCGGTCATAAGTCGAGATTTCGCGTCCTTTAATTCTGAATGAATATCTTCTACCCTGATCTTTGCGATTTAGATTTTCTCTTCTACCTATGACAATACAAAACTTCAAATCAAGATATGTTTTAAAATCTAATATTTCTGTATATGCAGGAAAATCAGGGGAAAATCAGGGACGTCCTTAAGTAACTCACTATATTATTTGGTTAAGCTATATTGGTGGCTTTTTGCAAGCGCTTCGCCTCTTCCGGCGGCATAGCCGGCGCCCGAAAGGGTCATTTCAAGCTTCCTCGCAAGTTCGGTCAGCGACATGTCCAGTCCGCTTGAACACCAGTAACAAAAAAGACCCCGGACGTCTGCGCGGGTTTTACGGCGGCCTTTTTGAAATATTTCATCCGGATCGATTTCATAAATGGCAGCCACTTTTTCAGCGACCAATAAATGGCTCAAGGATCAGGGTTTGCTGTCTGTCAAAGAACTGTGGGTTAACATTCATTACCCTGCTACGGCACGGTAGCTCATGGGAACCGCCTAGTGCGGACCCGCATGCTAGGTGGTGTGGGGAGGGGGAGAGAAAAACTCCCCCGTACCCGATTATGATTCACGATCTTGGCTGATGCCAAAAAACTCGAATGGTGACCCTAAGTAACCTTGACACCGAACATACATTTGAAGCCCCAAAGAAGTAGGAGTTAGAATGGCGACAGTTGAATCTGGCATAAAGCCTGCTTCGACAATTCCGAGCGCCCTCAAATGATCCATTTCTCGATCCAGTCTATGTACGTCTGTGATTTGAAGTATTTCCTCCAACTTTGCCAGTTCCAAGTAATAGGGTTCAGCATGAATCCATCCTCCTTTAGAGGCAGCCTTCTTTGCTGTTTCACAGCAGTATTTGAGGATCTTTGCTTGCAGGCTTGTGAGCTGCGAAAGAATATTGACGAATATCAGATTGCTCTCATCCTTGCCATCTGGGGTACAAGATGAAGCGAGTAACCCGGCCCACAGATCATGGACGTCATCAGAATCATTCCACGAGCTGCAATCCAATATACGTGACACGAGGCGAGGGTGGGCATGAGCTGATTCTTGCGAGAATCTGTCGTACTTCTGCTCTGATTTTTGTAGCATTCGTATTTGATTGTTTAGTCGCCAATTGCTAACTTTATCTCTGAGAAGAAATCCAAATTCCTCAGCCGCTGGTAAACAGATTTTGCCCAGAAAAGACGAAGCGCCTGCAACGGTCTCCTTCGTGACGATGTTTATGGAGTCTGCGATAGGTTTTACCCCTAAGATATCCAATGACTTCGAACCATCCTCATCCATATTCCTCTCCCCGGCAATTTTGAGTCATAATATTATCCGACAGTTTTGCCGGCAAGTTTAGGACATTGTGATAGAAAATACAACACAAAAAGATCAAAGAAATCCTGTTAAATCAAGCCCATGTTGCGTGTTATTGCCCGTGTTGGATATCGGCAATAAACGGAAGTAAGGTAAGGGTCGTGAACGACCAGGGGAGGGAAAGTCAGGGACGTCCTTAAGTAACTCACTATATTATTTGGTTAAGCTATATTGGTGGCGTTTTGCAAGCGTTTCGCCTCTTCCGGCGGCATAGCCGGCGCCCGAAACGATCATTTCAAGCTTCCTTGCAAGTTCGGTCAGCGACATGCCCAGCCCGCTGGAACACCAGTAACAAAAAAGACCCCGGGCGTCTGCGCGGGTTTTCCGGCGGCCTTTTTGAAATATTTCGTCCGGATCGATTTCATAAATGGCAGCCACTTTTTCAGCAACGCGATCAAAATCGTATCCAAGCCTTTTGAGTCGGCAGCTGCGCTCAAACCGCTCTTTTGCGCAGGACAATTCGGCGATCGGAACAGGCATTGGGCATATAGAGAAAAAGTGTAGCCGTATTGCGAGGAGGAAAAGCGATTATGGGAGGATCTGAAACATGGAATGATTTTAGGAACTAATGAATTGGTAAAAAAACTCAGGGATAATTTTCTGCCCTGCTCTGTTCAAAAAGAGATTCCCCAGCAATTTAGTACGCAAACATAGATTGCAATGTCGAAATAACTTCAGCCTGAATTTGAGTATCCACTGTACCGATTTTTCTTATGAGCCTGGATTTATCAGTCGTTCTTATTTGGTCCAATACGATTTGTCCTTTTTTACCTTTAAATTCGCAATATACTCTGGTTGGATAATCCTTGCCAGCTGTAGTCATGGGCGCCACAATAACGGTTCTTATGTGTCTATTCATCTCGTCCGGTGAAATTATTACGCAAGGACGGGTTTTCTTGATTTCTGAGCCAATCGTAGGATCCAAATTTATCAGATAGACATCAAAGCGCATGATTACCAGTGCCATTCTTCCTCATCCCATGAATGTGATATCGGTTGCTCGATATCGATCAGCAGATCGTCACCATTTTCGGCCATTTTTTGGAACGCCTCATCCCATCCAGCTCTGGGCTGCAAAATAGGGCGGATAATGATTTTATCGTTCTCAACTATGATATCGACATCGTCAGATATACCCGCCTGTTCAATAATTGGTTTAGGTAATCGAATTCCTTGGGAATTTCCAATTTTTACAATACGCGCTCTCATCGGATACCTCCTTAAATCTTGTCGTGTTCACATTGTAATTACATCTATTTTGGCTGTCAAGAAAAACTTGGGGGTGAAAGCCGTTATTCTCTGATCAGATTCAAGCCAACGCCTACAATGAGGAAAAAGTACGGGACGTCCTTAAGTAACTCACTATATTTTTTTGTTAAGCTATATTGGTGGTGTTTTGCAAGCGCTTCACCTCTTCCGGCGGCATAGCCGGCGCCCGAAACGGTCATTTCAAGCTTCCTTGCAAGTTCGGTCAGCGACATGCCCAGTCCGCTGGAACACCAGTAACGAAAAAGACTCCGGGCGTCTGCGCGGGTTTTCCGGCGGCCTTTTTGAAATATTTCATCCGGATCGATTTCAAAAATGGCAGCGACTTTTTCAGCAACGCGATCAAAATCGTATCCAAGCCTTTTGAGTTGACAGCTGCGCTCAAACCGCTCTTTTGCGCTGGACAGCACGGAAAGCGCGAAATCCGAATCGACAGGTATCCGCTCATCGCCCTTGATCCGGTCCATACCCTTCAGCCGCATCTTTTTTACTTCAGCCCAACCGCCCAGGCCGCGGATCAAACCGCCGCCGACCAGTTCCGGTCGCCGGCCAAGGGCAATTCCGGCTTCCAC
>CAYNWA010000050.1:0-9454 GCA_964400795.1 uncultured Smithella sp. | reverse complement strand
TCTCTGTCAACGGAAGTATGATTTTCCTCTGAACGATCTGCTTTGGAGGTTGAGAGTCAGAGATGGTGTCCCATATTTCTTTTCTGATGGTCTGCGCCCCCATCTCAGTCAAGGTGTCTCTTCTCTTGTATGCCAAGTATTCTTTACGAGCTTGTTCCATATGTTCGATGAAATCGATGCACGCGACCCGCAAGCCTACATCCCGACCAAGTTTTTCGGACATGAGCCATTTATGTCGCAAAATCCTCGGCCACAAGTCAGCGGCGGTTTCGGGATCAAATCTGACGCCGCTGATTTCGAATATTTTATTCACACACGACTCAGGCGAGGGTGTGTCTCTTAATTTTTCGTTCATAATTTGCCTCTCCACAATATCATGTTATCTTTTAATACAGAAAGGCGGGACGTCCATCTTACCGTTGAAACTATTCAAGTCGGACGTCCCGCCTTCATTCATTAACGATGAAATCAAATAGTTCTTCAAGGAATACCAATTCCTTGACAAGAATCGTAATCTTTATAATCGCTTAATTATCCCATATCTTCATTTCAATCACAATACCGGAATGAAGATCAACTCATGGCACGAATTAAGCATCACATTGCTGAATAGGTTTTAATGAACCTAAATTCTTCAATAAACATCGATCGAGATCATAGAATCTCTGATCGTTCTGATTAAGATATACGGTAGCTGACATGTGCGGGAGATTCGTTATAGGCGCCTAATAAAAGAACGAATGGCCAGGTAAGATCGTAACTGTTGTAAAGATGGAGTTCAGCACTAATCCAATCGTCGTGTTGGATTTCGACCTTGATATTGTTGAAACGATATGTCTTTCGCAGTCGTCCGCCTTCGTTATATAGGGCCGTATCCGTGTCATATGCGGCAAACTCCGGGTGATCGTTGAGTATTTTTTCGACCTTACAGATAGCCTCTTCATGTCGGATGATCTTATAGGCATTTGAAACGATTGAATATACCTTTTTGCTATCCAGGTTTACGATCGCCTTATAGGCATTTGCTGGCTCTGCCCTATCATCGCCCCAGAATACCGGTTGTTCACCGACGTTTGGAAAACGATTAAATAACGATTGGGCCATCGTCTGCCTCTCTTTCATTAAGGTAAACCCTGTCGCCATGCAGTTTCGGCAATCGTGGAATTTGTCGTTCCCAGGTCAATGCCGTAGCTGCGAAATTCGGCCTTTTTGTTTTTTATTTTAGGACTGGAAATAAAAAAAGTAAGATCATTCATTTGCTGCTCTCGACTATTTTGATTTCAGCTTCGGTTAAACCGTACAATTCGTAAACCATCCGGTTGATTTCTCGTTCAATCTTCGGGACATCGGGGCTATCGGGGGCGGCGAGGATGGCACAGGTTTGTTTAATGATGGGGACTTTCTGCTCATCGGTAGCACGATAAACAGGAATTGCACCAACATACATGGGTTTATACTCAAGAAATCCACCGGAACGGGTAGCGGCTTGAAGATTGATCCACCACCGACATAAGGGCGAGTTCAATATGGCCAGTAGATATAAATCATCTATGGGAATAATATTCGCAGGGGCGCTTACATAGCATGAGGCAATATCAAATGCGAACTTTGGTTCTGTTGCCAAATTTCCCCAAATAATTTTAGGTTTTTCAAATTCCTCAAAATAAGCAATGTTATCCTGAATCTCGAACCATTTATAAGAACCCGGCTTACGCCCTCTTTTGTCTTTTTCCGATCTTTTCGGTTCAAGATCTTTCCGGAACTGCTCCAGATGGCGTTTAATAGCTGGATACTGCTCAATGTCTATTCCTCGACGAGTAAAGATACCATACAATCCCGCCCATTCAGCTCGCCATTTCCGGATGTCTTTGCCTCGGAGCCAGGGCTTAATGAGTTCGGCGCTTTTGGGATCGTCGGCAATCAGCTTCTCCCGCGTGGCCGCATCGATGACAAAGGCTTCATTGAGACCGGTTTTTATGCCATAATAAAATTTATTCTGTACATACTCGCCCAGCGGGGTGCCCTTTAACCGGAGCTTTTCCATCAGGGCCAATATTTCCGGCTGTTCCAGGTTCCATCCGTCTTTCTTGAACGATGACACAGGAATGTAAAAACCGATTTTGTTGATGGTTTCTCCCAGCCTCTTTAGATGATCTTCATCGTTAAAAGTCGCCGCAATTGCCTTGTCATGAACATCCGGCTTTCGTTTTTCAACTAGAACGATCGAGGGATAGGTCGTGGCCTCAAAAATGGGAAGGTCGCCGAAATCGACTACCAGTTTGGGTGTGACCAGAGTCGTCAGCAACACGCGCGTGTTTTCGCCATAACCGGCCCGCATAAACTTGTTTGGTGCGATGAAGCATAGATGACCACCGGTTTTCAGCAGGTTAAAACCACATTTATAAAAATAGGTATATATATCCGCAGTGCCACAGTAAAAATCTCGATAAGCTTTTTTCAAATGTGGTTTAAGCGGTTTAATCGCTTCCTGACGAACATATGGGGGATTTGCAATCACCACATCAAACCCGCCTTTTTCGTTAAACACCTCGGAAAAGTTGATTTGAAAGTCCATTGTAACTTTGTATCCGAGGCTTTTTTTACTGCTCTTAAACTGTTCGTAAATCGTCTGATCAATCCGATCCTTTATTTTTCTCTTTTCAGCAGGCCGCGTTTCGTTGAAAAATTGCGCTTTGAGCTCTTCTATCCTATCAAGTCCCATCGGACGGTAAGGATATCCCAGCAGCGAATTTCCGCACACAATTTTATAATCCAGATTCGGCAACGGCTTGATATTGTTGATGTCATCTTCATCCACCACCAAAGATAGCCACAACCGCAACTTGGCAATTTCCACAGCGCCCGGATCGATATCCACGCCATAGAGAGAATGTTCGATGCATCTGCGCTTGAAATCGTAGGATGTCCGGCCGGCCTTGTTTTCAATGAAAGTGGTTAATACGGTCCGCGCCTTTACGATTTCGCTCATAATTCCCACCGGAAAGGCGCCGGAACCAACGGCAGGATCGCAGATGGTGATGTCTGCCAACTTCTTGTCGATCAGTTCAGCGTTTTTACGGATGACTTCAGGAAGTTTGTAAGAATAGGTGCCGGTCTCTTTGCCCTTGCTTTCAACCCGCGCATCGTTTTCATTAACCTGTTCGCCCAGAAGAATCAGGGTTTCAATATCTTCTTTTGTAATGGATGGTTTTGATCGATGCTCCTGTGTCAGCTCCAACTGGCCCTTCTTCCATTTGTTGCCGAATATCTGGTATTGCTTTTCCCCAAATATTTCATAGGCGATAAACGTATCGTTTAGTTCCGTATGAAGATAATTGATAAGGCTTTGCTGGCACATGAAGTGGACAATTTCGCGAGGAGTGTAATAAACCCCATACTGCTTGTTGAATTTGCTTTCATCCCCTTTTTTGCCGCTCTTTAATGACTTCTTATATTCTTCAAAGTTATCAGGCCGGATGGCGTTAAATTTTTCATAAGCCTTTCCCAGAAGTTCGGGATCAATGGCCACTTCCTTTTCGAGCGGCTCATCTTCTTTAACCGTGAAATTATACCGGTCGAAAATATCCAGGATGCCGTCGCCCGTATCCCCCTCTTTGGTTTTTTTAGAATTTGAAAACAGATCGTCCGGCAAAAAAATATCGGTATGGACCCAATCATAATTTCCGATGGGGTCGAAAAGCCCGCCGTTTAGAAAAGGGATTTTACATTTGAAACGGCTGTAATAATGATCGTCATGACTGCGATCATTGCGAAGTGCTTCGTAAAAAAGGGGTTCCAGAATATCGTCAAAGAAATTGGCATAATCGCTATGTTTTTTCTCAAAGAGTTCACGCAGGAACTGTTTTGAACCCTCTCCCCAATCGGCATCGCGCCCGGCACCGAACCACCCTTTCTTTTGTAAGAAATAGAGAAAAACGATCTGCCCTAAAAGTTTTTTTGCAAAATCGACGGTATTGACGCCCTTGGCTTCAAAATCGGACCTGGCTTTGGCGTTGCTTGCAATAACCTGGTCCATCTCTTCCTTGGTACGAATAAAAAGGTCGCGGTATTTGAAAAAAAATTCTTTGGTAACGGTTTCGATGTTGAAGGCTTCTTCCAGTTCAGCAAGGGTGGGATTGCGATCAACTTCGGCAAGAATCTTAACCAGCCGGCTCTGGGCGGTGTGGCTTCTTTCGTTTGCACCCACTAAAAACGACCAGCGCCGGGCGGGAGTAAACTCCTCTTTAACTTTCATTTTGCCGGTTGGCGTCTCTTCAAACCTGTAATCCATCTTGACCAGGGAAAAGCGCCAGTCATCGTTATCAGGAGAAACGAACGCAAAGAGACCGGCGTCTTTTTGCCCCCTGTCTGCCAGATATTTCCCGGCAAAATTCCTTTGAGTAACCCTGGCGTGATGGATGGAAAACGTTTTATGTAAATATACGATCAGGATATCTATCTTTTCGCCGTTTGGAGAAGTATAGGTGCCCAGGCGTTCATATGTTTTGACAACAGTTTTGAAACTTTCTTTTACATCCCCATGTGCGTGGAACGCTTTTGATTCATCAATTTTGTTCAAAAGATTTTTAACAAACACCGTGAAGCGCGTCTTGTCAAAAGGCTTCTCAAAGGTTTCTTCGATGCGGTTTTGGGCCTGCTGTTTATGCATGATTATTTCCCGCTCAAATACATTGATAGGATCACTTCCCTTTTGCCGAATACCGTTGGATTCTGCTCCGCATAATGCGCTTCCAGCAGTTTTACCGGAATATTGGTTTGAAGCACGGCAAGTACCTTAAAAGGGTTTTCGACTTCTTTTTTCAATTTATTTAAGGTCTTCAGGGTTTGCTTTGCCGTCTGTTTAGGAAGGCCGCCTTCTTCAAGCTGGGTTATTACCTTTTTAAGGTAAATCTCCTGGTCTTCGGTAAACTTCTGGGTGTTTTTCAAGGTTGCTTTTAAAATCTTTAGAATATTGAATGCGCTGTCGCGCCCACCCTTTTGGCTTTTTTGAGAAAATTCGGCGGTGGTCGCTAAAATAAAGGCTTGCTTGTTTTTATCCAGTAAATCATAAAATTGTTCAGGTAGTTTCCTCTTTGTCTCGTCGGGGCTGCTTTCAATCAGCTTGGCCGCCGAAATAAAGTCCAGCTCCAGCGCTTCCGGTTGGGAACACGCACTGAAAAATTTCTGCAATTTCCCCTTTCGGAAATAGGTGATGAGGGAATCGGCTATGTCAGGGTTGCTTTTGGCCGTTCTTGCTTTTTTAGGGAGGCGTTTAATCTTTTCAAAAAGGTCCGGATTTTTATCGCGGATCTCTTTGATGGAATGAAGATATTTTAATTCGCTTTCTCCGGATTCATCCTCCCCTTCCAAAGTTTGCCTTGAAATCAAGCGATTAAAAAGCTCATGGGAGCCGATGGGTTCGCCTTCGGTCAATAATTCGGCATCACCGCCCAGCAGGGTCAGAAATGCATTAATTTTAGCTTCAGCCGCTTCTTTGAGCTTTATCTGGTCGTTGGACTGGGTTGTGGGGAAAAAATTAAAGGTGTGAATTTTATCAAAAGATGTGTCCACGCGATTGATGCGGCCCACACGCTGCATCATGCGGGTCGGGTTCCAGGGGATATCATAATTGATGACCGTATTGGAGCGATGCAGGTTTACCCCTTCGGCCAATACTTCCGTGGAAACCAGTATCCGGTAATCATTTTTCGGGTGGCGTGCCCGGGCATCAAAGTTTTCAATGACTTTGTCCCGGATAACTTCGCTGGAGCCACCGGTATAGCAAAGCACCCGATCCTGGTACTGGTCATGCAAATTTTTAAACAGATACTCTGCGGTCTCCTTTGATTCCGTAAAAATAATCAGATGGTTTTGGTGCAATACCGGGTTTTTTGATAATTCATCCAGGAATTTTAAGAGCTTAGGGTCGCGTTTGATGTTCGTCCAAAGCCTTTTTATCTCCAGCAACACATCATGGTCATGCTGCAGGTCATGTCGGAATTCTTCTGTAAAATCGCTGCTGTCATACTGTTGCGCCTTGCCTTCATCAATCAGGCGCTGAATCGCTTCATCGTCGTCGTTTTCCAGGAGCTCAAAAATCTTGTTGGTGTGTTTCGCGCTGACATATACACTGCCGTTGTCGAACTCTTTGATAAACATTTGGTAGGAATGCAGAAATCTGTCCACCGATTTTCTAAAGGCATCGAAACTGCTTTCGAGACGCTTGACCAGCAGGATTTTCATAAAACGGCCCATGTTCTTTTGGGATTGCCGCTCCAGCTGATCCAGCTTGCCTTGATAATAGAGCAGGGGCATATAACGGGCGTATTTAAACGTTAGTGCAATCAGTTCAATGGTTTTATTAAATATTTCATCTTCTTTTTCGTTTAGTTCGTAAAAAAACGGTGTCGGTTTTTCGACTTTTGGGAACCTTAACCCTTGAAAAGTGATGTCTTTTGAAAAGTATTGTTCAATCTCTGTCCGGGTACGTCGAACCATAAGATATTTGAGGACTTTTTCACGGATTTCACGCGCGTTTTCTTTGACGATGTTAATGTATTTGGCATGATCCTTTTGCCGGTCCAGCTTTTTCAGTTTACGTTCGAGCTGGCCGAAAAATCCCTCCAGATCCGGCAGATTAGGAATGGTGCTTTTTTTAGCCTTCTGAAATAATTTCAACAGGCTGAGAATATCCCTGGGTGCATTGTTGTATGGTGTGGCGGTTACTAAGATTACCCGTTTGCCGCGGCAGACTTCGGCTAGTTTTTCATAGGTAACGGTCGATTCCGTTCTAAAGCGGTGGGCCTCATCGATAATGATATTTGCGTATTTTTCAGTTCCCTGAAGAAGAAGGTCGTCCAGCTTCCCAAGGGATTCATAGTCGGCCGGAACCCGGAAATCGGAAAATACATTTCGCCATGAACCGGGATTGTTTTTTTCCAAAAGCATCGGCGGTGCAATGACAAGCGTGCGTCCGTCAAGCTGAGCCGCCAGCATGGCGGAAATGTATGTCTTTCCTAACCCGACAACATCCGAAACAAAAACCCCGCCGTATTCCAAAAGTATCTTTTTGGCGTTTAAAACGGCCTGTTCCTGATATTCGAGTTTTTTAAACTCCTGCGGCAGATATTTTACAAAGACTTCATCGGTCTGGCTAAGTTCGTCTTTGAAATATTCATAAAGAAATTTCAGATAAAGCTGATAAGGCGTGATATTTTGGCTGAGCCAGGTTTTTTCCTGAATCGTCTGCACATATTTTTCACCGACATCCACGGCATCAGCCCATAATTCCTCAAATTTCATTCGGGCGAACTCATAATCGCTCCGGTTTTTCAGCTCCACATTAAATTCCAGGTTATCGATCAGCCCCGCCTGGGTAAAGTTGCTGGAACCGGTAATCACCCTTCCCACATCCCTGTCATCTTCTTTAAATGTCATGATATAGAGTTTGGCATGAAGGTTTTGGGAAGGGTAAGCCCTGATCTCCAGTTTTTTGCCTTTTACCCATTCAATAAACTTAATAACACCTTCTTCGACTTTTCGATTATCTTTTGAATCCTCCATTTCTTTTTCTATTAATGATTCCACCTCCTCTTTAGCCTCTGAGTGCGAAAAGTCGATTTTTTGCCGGCAATCTTTGAGGGAATCTTCTAACAAACCGTACACTTGCCTGTTTATGTTTATACCTATAAGGATTCGTATTTTTTTCGTATTTTCTAAAGATTTGTAAATCGCGTGAAATCCGCTGGAATAAAAGTATCCGACCAGACAATCAAAAAGGCAGGTGTCTTTGATAAGAACTTCAAACCGATCCTTCAGGCTTTGGTTTTTTTCATTTGTTATAAAGGATAAATCCGTATCCATTATTTTAATTGTTTCCTTTTCGATCAATAATATCGGACGTTTTCTTATCCAATCTTTTGGTGAAAATGTGATTTTCGGATGCGGGCAAGTAAAGAAACATCGTCGTCAACGTCCGACAACATATTCCTGCCAGCACATATATACCCAGTTGAAACCATTCAGGTGGACTGGGTAGAGGAGCATATTGTCCCTTCGATAGGCACAAAACCCTATCTCTCTTTTGAGTAATGCGGTCCTATGTTCACCACAAATCGCCGTCCCTTGGTTAAAAGTTCAAGCCATCTTTTCTTTCACAATGGACATATAAGAAATAAATATTTGAATTGTCAAGAAAATCCAAATATAAATTATATGGATAAAATTATCAAAAGAGAGGTGTATTTAAGCATTGTAAGGAGAACCAAATTATTGGTTTCGTTGATGACAAAATGGCGTCTTTTTCAATATTCTCAGACGCCTTCATTCTCTTATAATCTATTATCCGATTCTCAAAATCTGCCGATTTTATTGCCAAGAAATCTTTTTTCTATATCCAGGATAAAAATTCTTTCCAGCCTTGACTCACAGGATGGCTTTTTATGTCTTTGAAGGCAATATCGCACAAAGGCTAATTTGTCGATACTGAAAAAGTGTTTTTCTATCTGATTTTATTGGAAATCATTTACAAAATGTGCTATCAGAATTGCAAGAATTTCATCATCAACCTTACAAAATCTTGCAATTTTTTAACATGAAACCTAAGAAACCACCCCAGGAAAATCGGCAAGGAGATCTGTTCAAGACCGAACTCATCCATATCATTGATCTCAGGCACCGCCTGGTAAAGTTGGCCAAAGTGATAGAGAGGAATCGCCACTATACATAACCACATGATAATTTTGTGGATCCGAAGCCTCGGTGCCTCTTGACATGTCATCCAAATTTGATAATATTACCGGCACAAATTAATAAGTGAAGGTGATTTTATCAGAACATCATGGAAAACGGATAAGCGGGGTTCTCGCTTCGAAAAAGCGGTGGCTGTTTTCAGGAAACACGGCGGTATCTTACGCACATCCCAGGCGCTGCAGGCGGGCATCCATCCGAGCACGCTCTACAGCATGCGTGATGACGGTACGCTGGAGGCGGTCAGTCGCGGTGTATATCGTCTTGTCGACAGCGAACCACCGGGAAACCCCGATCTGGTAACCGTAGCAACACGAGTTCGGGGTGGTGTAATCTGCCTGATCTCTGCGCTTGCGTTTCATGAACTCACGACACAGATACCCCACGAGGTCCACGTGGCTCTCCAGCGTGGCGCGGAGATACCCCGGCTGGAATATCCGCCGATAAGAATTTACTGGGTTTCTGGTCAGGCATATAGTGCCGGAGTGGAGACCCATGAACTCGATGGTGTAGCCGTACGCATCTATAGCCCTGAGAAAACGCTTGCCGACTGCTTTAAGTTCCGTAACAAAATCGGTCTCGACACGGCGGTGGAAGCGGTTCGGTTTTACCGCGAACGGAAAACCGTTAATGTTGACGCTCTCATGCGCTATGCGAAAATTTGCAGAGTTGAGAAGGTCATTCGGCCCTATCTGGAGGCCCTCCT
>CAYNWA010000049.1:7500-10573 GCA_964400795.1 uncultured Smithella sp. | reverse complement strand
TTTAAAAAAAGCAGCAGGCGCCGATGGCGTCTTTGGTTCTGCATGTTTCACTGAAATAAGTTTGTAATGTTAAATGAAGAATGAAATTTGTTAGTTTCTTTTGAAGAGGTAATCTTATGGATTGGACGAAGATTATTATTGTTATTGTCACCTTAATTGCTGGTTTATTGGCTGGTATAACAATAAAAATACATAAACAAAAAAATATAACAAAAACCAAACAATCAAAAAATGTTGTTGGCGGAGATCAAGCAGGTAGGGATATAAATAAAAGCAAATAAATGTTGTTAAATGGACAATATTTTAAAATGGATGATCTAATACCCCACGATAAACATTCTCTAATTAACACCCTGAAAACAATTCAGAAGGGCAATATAGTAAATGGTGATCTTGCTGGCCGTGACATAAACAAATCCATATATATGCCAGAAAGTAGTGTATCCGCTGAACTCGGTAGACTAACGGAAAAATATAAAAAAGAATTGGAAAAAAATATTCAATTTAATGAAGTAATTGAGAAATTGGAACATTATATTACACCAATTGCTAACGATGAAATTATTGGATTAGAAGCCAAGTTGAAAGAAGGTAAAAGATCAACGCACCTGCCATTTGCAAGTAGTACAAAAGAACGCTATGTAAAAAAACTTGCTAAGCATCAGTTCTATGAGTCAGCACAAGAGATACATTCATATTTACTTGCGGAGGTATATACTAGATATTATAATCATATACATCCGAAAATTACCAATGGTGCGCAAGAATCTGAAATAAATGATCTGATTCAATCTAAAATCATAAATCCTATTCTCGGTCTTTTTAATGAAAACATTTTACATATATATGCAGACGACATCAACGGCATGCTGTACTATTTGACAGGTAACTGTCATATTAAATGGGTTTAAATATGCTTTTATATCATCCAGCTTTTGATATTAATCATTGTATATTTAGGATATTACGTCTGCTAACAAAACTTCCTATTGATGATCATGAGATTGAGAGAATAAAAATTCTAGATTTTTATCTTCTATTTCCACAAGAAATTAATAGAATGAAATTTCCCAGAGAGTTGCTTTCGTTCAGAAGACAGATCAGGGCGTATGAGCAACGTTATGAAGAGTTCAATGACCCTCATCGTATTTTTCACCAATTGGAACCTTTACAAATAATTGCACTCAAGTGTTTGGCATCCTATAACCTCATTGATGCAGAGAGTTTGTCGCAAGGAAAAGTGCGACGAACCGTTACGCCGATACCAAAAGACTTAAATGAAACAATTGAAAAAGCAAATTCAGTCGATTCGAACATTATTGATTTATTAACACGAAGTTTCAATTCTATAAGCCTTTATGGCAATAAAGGGCTGAAAGCTCGAACGGAATTACTGGAGTATCAATATGATCCTTCTTAAACCTCAATTATCACTACGAAGATTATGCGTGTTCTGTAAAGGTCTCTCTGTATATGATGAATATTTTCACGATGGCGTTAATATTATAAGGGGCACTAACAGTTCCGGTAAATCAACTATAGCAGATTTTATTTTTTTTATTCTAGGTGGTGATCACAATAAGTGGAAACCGGAAGCTGAACGCTGTGACTATATTATTGCCGAGATAGAAATAAACAACATTATATTGACATTAAAAAGGATGGTATCAAATTCCAGCAGACAAAATATGGCCATATATTGGGGAACGCTAGCAGATGCAAGTAAGTCAGTTGCTGAAGGTTGGCAGGAATTCCCTTTTCGAAGAAGCGAAAATATTGATAGTTTTTCTCAAGTACTTTTTCGTGCATTAGAATTTCCAGAAGTTAAGAATGATAATTCAAGTAATATTACAATGCATCAGATACTAAGATTAATATACATTGACCAATTAAGTTCCGTGGAGTCGCTTATGCGTGATGAGCAGTTTGACACACCACTCACGAGAAATACTGTAGGTGAAGTATTATTTGGAATTTACGATGACTCTCTTTATTCAGATGAATTAAGCCTTAGAGCAAAACAAAAGGAACTTGAAAGCATTTCACGCCAAGTAGATGGGCTTATAGAAATCCTTGGAGAAACAGAACAGGAAATAGAAATTAAAAAGATTGAAGCCACTATTAATGAAAATAAGGAGCAAATTCAAAAAATCCAAGCCACTCTTGATAACCAGACCATATTAAATAAAATATTAGAAGATAATGATCTGTTGACTGTCTATAAGGAATTGCATACTAACCTTTCCTTTCTAAAAAACAAGTATTCGTCGACCCTGAATGATGTGCAAGCGCTTGAATATGAAGTGGAAGATTCTAGAAGATTTATTAGTAGCCTTCAAAAACGGGTTGATGCCTTAGATGAATCAATTAAAACACGAGAGACTTTAGGCCAGTTACCAATATCCTTTTGTCCTCACTGTCTTTCACCAATACATCCTGAACTTTCTGAAGATATTTGTTCTTTATGCAAGCAAAATATTCAAAAAGATGGATTATCATCACAAGCTTTAAGGATGAGACAAGAACTTCTTTTACAAATAAAGGAGTCCGATTTACTCCTTACCGAAAAAGAGAACAAATTAACTGTGCGTAAGGCTGCTTTACCAGAACTAAATGAAAAAACCAGAAATGCACAGTTACGCTTTGATGAAACTATGCTTAAAGTTAAGACGGTTCGGGATGAATACATTGATTCACTTTTGATTAAGAAGGGTGAACTTCAGGGCGAAATAGAATTCCTTTTAAAGCAAGTTAAGGCCGCTATGATTTTAGAAAATGCAAAATCAAAAAAAATGCGTTTAGGATCAGAAATAAAGGGACTGGAACATTCGATTCAAACTAAACGAGCAAAGCAGAAAAACAGGATAGATACAGCATTCGACAAAATAAATGAATACGCACGACTACTCTTAACGAGTGATTTGCCGCGAGAAGAAGCCTTTCAAACAGTCAAAAATATTCAGATAACATTTACAAAAAATACTTTTGCTGTAGATAACCGAAATCAATTTTCTGCTAGCTCAATAATCTATTTAAAAAATAGCATTCATTATGCAATTTTGTATGCTGCTTT
>CAYNWA010000049.1:0-7490 GCA_964400795.1 uncultured Smithella sp. | reverse complement strand
GCTTTAAATCTTGATTTTTTTCGTTATCCGCGGATGATTATTTGCGACAACATGGAAGACAAAGGTATGGAAGAAAAAAGAAGCCAGAATTTCCAAAAACTCATAGTTAACTTATCTCAGAAATCGGATGTGAAGCATCAAATAATTTTTACAACATCCATGATTGATCCTATATTAAATAACACCGACCTGTGCATTGGTCATGAATACAATAGAGACAGGAAGGCTCTCAAATTTAAATAAACAAGAAATCAATAAATGATGCTAATAAAGACATTATATATTGTAATACATTATTAAGGCGATCTATATATTAAAAAAAGAAAATATAATATCTTACTTATATTTTGATTGTTCGTAGACAAAGAATGCTTCGCATAATTGTACAAACTATTCAGCAAACACTTTCAAATCCTATCATTTCTCAATTTATTGGTTTGATTATCGGACTATTTACTTCGTTCTTTTCTTGGTGGGTACTTTTCCGTTTGATGGCACCAAACATTACTGTTTCAGATTCAATTAGTAAGACTAAAAGTAAAATCCCTGTGGCAGATGATGACGATAAATCAGGCGTCCGTTATCGAATCAAGTTTGAAAATAGCGGTCGTCGTTCTATAATTGATATTGAAGTAAGAGCTGCTGTTCGAATAAAAGGCCTCATCAATCCTAGCTCACAAATATGGACTATAGTACATATTCCAATGGAAACTGATGGCGAAAAAGTATATTCAATTGCATTAATGAATCCGGTTCGTAAATCAAAGTTACGAACGCGACTTCGAATTTGCCCAAATCATACTGATTATTGTACAAGACCTCTATTACCTCTGCATATCAGAGAAAAAGCCACCAGAAAAGAACTTATTCTTGAAGATTTGCTAGCACTTGGCGTTGCTGCAGAACTAAGAATTACCTTTTCTGGGTTTGACGAACTAACAGGCGCTCGAAAGGTATTCAGGAAGATTTATCAAGTAACAGATATAAAATTGGGTGAATTTGAAAGGAAAAGCTTACTAATAAAAAATGAAGCCTCTAATGGAAATTAGGGGAAATTAGGGACAGCGCCCAATTAATTTCTAAAACGGATTTACCCTGACTGGCACCATGGCCCGATCAGGTCGGGAATGACATATAAAAAAAGCTATGCCTCTTTTCAGAGACATAGCTTTTTTGTTTCAGTTAATTGTTTAATTTACGCCGCTTCCAGTTTTACCGCGCAGACTTTGTATTCCGGAATTTTCCATTGACAAATTTCCACTACATTGGTAGATATTTATCATGAAAGTAGCGGAAAAAGATAATGTCGTTCACGGGATGCTGGAGGATGAATTCAGGCGAAGTCAGGAAGTTGTTCAAGCCCTTCAAGCCAAGTTGAATAACTATCCCAGGGGCGCTCTTAATGTGCGCGCGAAAAAAGTTAAAGATAAAAAATATTTTTATCATTACCTTGTTTGGCGTGATGGGGGAAAAATTGTCAATCTGCATGTTGCCGAACAGAATCTACCGAAAATTAAGAAGCAGATCGTAGAGCGTGAAAAATGCCGGAAAGAAATCCTCGCTTACAAGAAACGCATACTGTATTTGGCAAAGCTTTTAAAAAAATCAAAGCGGAAAGGTGATCGTGAATAATAAACTACCGGATAATTTATTCCCGGATAACATTAAAAATCTTTTCCATGCGATGAGTGATGTCGGATTTTTTGAAAGATCAGTTCTGATCGGTAGTTGGGTCATGCTTATTTATCAGGAACTTTACGGTGCCAGGTATGTTTTACGCACTCTCGATGTTGATTTTGCCGTTAATATTGCCCACGCAAAAAGTAAATTAAGAGCTGATTTGAAAGAGCTCATTACCGACATGGGATTTACTGATTACTTTGATGCCGAAGGGGTACAAAAGTTTACCGGTGGCGGTTATGAAGTGGAGTTCATCGGGCAGCGCTCCGGCGGGCGCTGCCAGGGCGCTCTATCTATTCCTGAATGGAACGTCAATGCTATTCCTCTTCCTTTCGTCGGTATCATGACCGACTTTTCTAATATAGTTGAGTTAAGTGGTTTTAATATCCGTTTTCCTATTCCCGAGGCTTTCTTTCTTCATAAACTCATTATTGCTCAAAGGCGGTTATCGGATGCGAAACGTGATAAGGATCTTGAACAATGTTCTGTCATCATTCCGATACTTAATAACGAAAGAATGAAAAACATATTACAAAAGCAGCGTTTCAGTAGAGACACTAAGCGCCGTATTGTTGCTTCATGTAAAGCCATTGGCTTTCCTCTACACCGTATTGAATTATAATAATATGTAGAGGAAAATGACGCTCCAGCAATGAAGGGGAATAATCCTAACGTCAAACAAAAAGAGATGCCCCTTTTCAGGGGCATCTCTTTTTTATTTATATTTTATGAAGGGGTTAACGATTAAGCGGCTTCCAGTTTTACCGCGCAGACCTTGTATTCCGGAATTTTTCCGATCGGGTCCAAAGCCGGATTGGTCAACAGGTTGACGGATGTGTCCGCGAAATGGAAGTTCATGAAGATCGAACCGGGAGCGCTCTTTTGGGTGATGGTTGCCTTGGCTTCCACCGTGCCGCGCCGGGATGTGACCTTGACTTTCCGGCCCTCGGCAATTTTCAGTTTGTCGGCATCGACCGGATTGATTTCCACAAGACTTTCGGGATACCGTTCGGTCAGGCCTTTGGTACGCGTGGTCATAGTGCCGGTGTGGTAATGATACAGGACGCGTCCGGTGGAAAGCAGGAACGGATATTGTTTGTCCGGCAATTCAGCGGGCGGAATGTATTCAATGGCGGTGAATAATCCCAGACCACGGGAGAACTTATCCTTGTGCAGGAACTTGGTTCCCGGATGATCCGACGTGGGACAGGGCCACTGGATGCCGCCTTTTTCCAGGCGCTCGTAAGAGATGCCCGCGTAGCTGGGCGTGACTTTCGCCACTTCTTCAAAAATTTCCTTGGCAGAAGCGTAATTCATTTTGTAACCCATCTTGTTGGCAATGCCGCAGATGACTTCCCAGTCGGTCTTGGCTTCACCCGGAGCGTCGATCGCTTTACGCACGCGCTGAACGCGGCGTTCGGTATTGGAAAACGTTCCATCCTTTTCGGCAAAGCTGGCTACCGGTAAAACCACATCGGCCAGCTCGGCGGTTTCGGTCAGGAACAGATCCTGGACGATCATCAGATCCAGTTTTTGAAGTTCTTTTTTCACGTGGTGCAAATCGGGATCGGAAAGCATGGGATTTTCGCCCATGATGTAAACCGCCTTGATATCGCCTTTGCCGGCCGCCGCCATGATCTCCATGATGGTCAGTCCCGGTTTGGGGGAAAGTTTGGCGTTCCAGAACCCTTCAAACTTTTTACGGACGTCTTCATTGGCCACCTGCTGGTAGGCGGGATAAACATTGGGAAGCGCGCCCATGTCGCAGGCGCCCTGAACATTGTTCTGGCCTCGGAGTGGATTCACGCCGCCGCCTTCAATGCCGACATTGCCGCAAAGCATGGAAAGATTGGCGCAGCTCTTGACATTGTCCGTGCCGCTGATGTGCTGGGTAATGCCCATGGCGTAAAGGATGCTGGCATGGTCTGCCTTCGCATACATCCGGGCGGCTTTCTTCAAATCTTCCGCGGGCACACCGGAAATCTTTTCGACCTTTTCCGGCGTGTATTTTTCGACCATCTTTTTGAGCGCGTCGAATCCCTCGGTTCTGTCTTTCACGTATTCCTTGGCATAGAGACCTTCGGAGATGATGACGTTCATCATTCCGTTGATCACGGCAACATCGGTTCCGGGATTCTGCCTCAGCCAGATATCGGCGTATTTGACCAGACCGATTTCGCGGGGATCAATCACAATCAGTTTCGCGCCGCGTCGGGTCGCGCGTTTGACCTTGGCGCCGATGACCGGATGATTTTCGGTGGTGTTGGTGCCGATGGTCAGAATCAGGTCGGTGAATTCAATTTCGTCTATGGAGTTCGTCATTGCACCGCTGCCGAATGTGGCGGCCAGACCGGCCACCGTGACAGAGTGTCAAAGCCGGGCACAGTGATCGACATTGTTGGTGCCGATACCGGCTCTCATGAATTTCTGGAACAGATAATTTTCTTCGTTGGTGCAGCGTGCCGAGGCGAGCCCCGCAATGCTGTCGGCGCCGTGTTCTTTTTTAATCTTGGAAAGCTTGTCGGCAATAAACGTAAACGCTTCGTCCCAGGTCGTTTCCTTGAAGTCCTCATTTTTCTTGTAGCGGATCAGAGGTTTTTTCAGACGGTCGGGATGCGCCACAAAATCCATGCCGAAGCGTCCCTTAACGCACAGGCTTCCTTCGTTGGGCTGGCCGTATTCGGGGTTACCCATGACCTTGACGATTTTATTATCCTTGGTGTAGAGATCCATCTGACAACCGACGCCGCAATAGGTACAGGTGGTACGCACTTTGTTAAGTTCCCAGGGCCGGCCGGCGAATTTCGCCTGCTTGAACGTGAGAGCGCCGGTGGGACAGGCCTGCACACACTCGCCGCAGAAAACGCAGGTTGAATCAATGTAATTCTGGTCGAAGGCGGGACCGACCTTGGCCTTGTAACTGCGATGGGCAAAATCCAGAACTTCGTTGACCTGGATTTCATTGCAGGCGCGAACACAGCGTCCGCAGAGGATGCACTTGTCCATGTCGCGCGCAATCATGGTATTGCTGTCATCCGAAGCATAACCTTGAGCTTTGATTTCAAAGCGCGGCTTGTCAATTTGCAGCCAGTAAACCAGATTCTGCAATTCACAATTACCGTTTTGCTCGCAGGTCAGGCAATTATGATCGCCGGACGACCAGAGCAGTTCAACAATCATCTTCCGGGCTTTCTGCACAGCTTCCGAGTTGGTACGAATCACCATGTTGGGGCTTACCGGCATGCAGCATGAGGCCACCAGCGAGCGGGCGCCTTCCTGCTCCACAACGCAAACACGGCAGGCGCCGACATTGGTTGTTTTGGCTAAATGACAAAGCGTCGGAATAAAAATTCCGTTATCACGGGCGCATTCCAAAACAGTCTGACCGGCAGTCGCTTCAAAATCTTTTCCGTCTATCTTGATAGGTATTTTCTTCTCCATCTTCTTCTCCAATCGAAATTATCTTTACTCTTAATGACCAAGAGTTCTATTTTTTTAACGGAAATTTAATAGCGGTAAGCACGAATGTTGTCAATTCTGTCAATTATGACCTATGCCATTTATCGCATAAACCAAAATAGACAAAAATAAAAATATTCCGGTGATTTAATGAAATGCTAAAGATAAAGTCCCGACAAAATAATTTGGAGTGAAATGGTTTAAATGCCCTGACCTTCACTTGCCCCGGTTCAGCCAGGTCTTTTTGATTTGGCTGTTTATAATATATATTGTGGATATAAATGGTCGAGTCAAAAAGACTCGACCAAACTCGGGGAATTAGACCCACATTTATCCCCCTCGGCCTATAGTGACCCTATAGTGCCCTTTAGGGTATTTAGGTTATTCGCTTGTCATATTGGAGTCCCATTAAAATTTGGGTCTCATTAAATTTCAATGCTCTGTCCGGGGTCCAGAACATGTATTTGTGATGTCTTAATCGAAAGCAGTTGTTCCGCATCCTTTTTAGTGCCGGCCACCTCGCCATAGTGTATGGGGATCACATGCGCTGATTTTATGTCGTTTACGGCTTGTATTGCCGAGGCCGAATCCATTGTATATGTGCCGCCAACAGGCAGACATGCGACATCGACCTTCAGACCTTTCATCTCAGGTATTCGGTCTGTGTCTCCCGCGCAATAGATACGCTTACCTCCCATTGTGAAAATATAGCCAATCCAGCCGTTCTCTTTTGGATGAAACTGTTTGTCAACGTTATAGGCAGGAACAGCTTCTATGACAATATCTTTTACCGTAATTTTTCTTCCAGGAGCCATCTTATTATTTTCTGCTACGGGAATATCTTCCGAACCTACAACAATTGTATCAGGAGACGAAAGATCCTTTATGTCATCAGGCGAATAATGATCAAAATGACTATGGGTTATCAGAATAATATCAGCCTGGGGACCTTTGACCTTCCATGGATCGATGTATATTATTTTTGACCCGTCTTCTGCTTTTATGCTTGCATGTCCAAGCCATGTAATTTTAACAGTCATCGTAATTCCCTCCTTATGTGTAATGCATATGTTACAGAATTCGGTTTTAACTTAGCATAAAAAGACAAATTTGAAAATTGCGGACATCAGAAAGAATGTAATACAAGACCTGACGCAAGCTGTCAGGTCAATCTCTATTCAGAGTAATTTAGAATTGCTTAACTCAAAACATTCCAGGCGCAGATGGACATCGGCTCATAACCTTTGTTCTGCATGAGAAGATCCATGTGAATCAGACTGATTGCGGAAACATCCATGTCGCGTGCAAAAAGTTTTCCGGCACGATACAGCGTCACCAGGTATTTTTTACACTGGTCACAGACAAATGCGGCTTCCTGTGTTTTATTTTCCACGTAAAAATATTCCATGTCCTTACGGGTTTCCTTTTCACAATAAGGACAACTGATGCGCGTGAAACGCCAGTCCTGTCCGCAAGAGGAGCAATGTAGAAATCGTTTGCCGCCTTCTTCCTCAATCAGCGCGATGGATGGAAATTCGCCGCAGATCGGACAGTAACCTTTTTCCCAGTCAAAGGCACCGATGGCTGCCGTTATCTCTTTTGCCCTCTGTTCCAGGACAACGCGGCTGACCAGACTCATTAAAAATGACGCATTGGACGGAGAGACTTTTAAATCTTTCGCCCAGACATCGGGTGCCCTGCTTTCTCCATCCGGAGAGCTTTTGAAATAATCCGCCGGTTTGATTTTATCGTTCCTGATCAGGTTTGATATCAAGTCGATATTTTCCGTCAGTTGCGGCATTCCTTCCTTCACCGCTTCGACTAAAGACAAAGCGATTTCCTTTAACGAATCGCCCGGCAATATTAAATTGATCTGACGGCTGACCGGCACGCCGGCTTTGAGCTTCTGTTTATCGATCGCGGAACAATCCAGTTTCTGCTCCGAAGGCTTTTCGGCAAGCTGTCTCTGCCTGACGATAATCGGTGCAAACGCTTTAATGATTTCCTTGTTCTCAGGATTCTGTTCCAGAGCACGGTCTATGATATTTTTGATCTCGGACGTTTGTTCTTGGGTCATGATTTTTCCTTTTACAGATTAGCTCCCATAGTATAGCGGGCTTGTTTCCGATAGCCGAAAACTACTATCGATAGTCAACGAGTCTCACTCACAGCGAGTCTCACAACAAAAGTGGCGCACACCCTGTATCAGATGTGCGCCACTTGGTCAATTAAATACGAACCACATCGTTTCTTTATTGGAAATTGTTCAACTTTATTTTTTATCGTCGGCAATCACGAGTTTGCCTTCATGCTCCATCTCTTTGACCCATTTCGGATGCAGCATTCTCAAT
>CAYNWA010000048.1:0-11716 GCA_964400795.1 uncultured Smithella sp. | reverse complement strand
GAAAATTGTGACTTTTCAGGAATTAATTTTTGCCCTCGAAAAATACTGGGATTCCAAAGGCTGTGTCATTCAGCAGCCTTACGATATGGAAGTGGGGGCCGGAACGTTCCACCCCGCCACCTGCCTGCGCGCTCTGGGACCGGAACCGTGGAATGTGGGTTATGTGCAGCCCTCACGGCGTCCCACCGATGGCCGCTACGGTGAAAATCCCAACCGCCTGCAACATTACTATCAGTATCAGGTCATCATGAAACCCTCACCGGTCAATATTCAGGAACTCTATCTGGATTCGTTAAAGAGTTTCGGCATTGACCCGCTGGATCATGACATCCGCTTCGTGGAAGACGACTGGGAATCGCCGACGCTGGGCGCCTGGGGACTGGGCTGGGAAGTCTGGCTCGACGGCATGGAAATTTCCCAGTTTACGTATTTCCAGCAGGTCGGCGGTTTTGACTGCAATCCGGTCTGCGCCGAACTGACATACGGCACGGAACGCATTGCCATGTATCTACAGGGCGTCAATAACGTCTACGATCTGCAATGGACGGATAAAATCAAATACGGCGACGTGCATCACCGTAGCGAAGTGGAATTTTCGACATATAATTTTGAAATTGCCGACATCCCCATGCTGCGCAAGCTTTTCGACACATACGAAGAGGAAGCTTTGCGTATCGCCGAAAAGAATCTTCCCCTTCCCGCTTATGATTACTGTTTGAAATGCTCTCACACCTTTAACCTGCTGAATGCCCGTGGCGCCATCAGCGTGGCAGAGCGCACCAGTTACATCGGTCGGGTAAGAAATCTGGCACGCATCAGCGCGGAACTGTATATGAAACAACGTGAAGAAATGGGGTATCCCCTTTTACCCCGCTCGGCCTATAGTGACCTTTAGGTTATTCGCCTCGGGGATAATTCGACCATCAAATTTCAGTCGAAGATGACCTTCAGGTTATGCACTTCGTTTCTGAAATTTGGGTCTCATTAAAGAAATAATAAATATCTGGAGATAAAATGAGTAACGAACTGCTTTTTGAAATTGGAACCGAAGAAATTCCCGCGGGATTTTTATCCAAAGCGGTGGTGGATATGGAAGAGATCATCCGTAAATCGCTGACGGAAAAACGCATCGCTTTCGACGGCATCAAATGCCTGGCAACACCGCGCCGTCTGGTTCTGTACATTAAAGATTTATCACCGAAACAGGAAGATCAGACCGTTGAAAAATTGGGCCCGGCCAGGAAAGCCGCATTCGATGAAAACGGTCAGCCGACCAAAGCGGCCATCGGTTTTGCCCGTGGTCAGGGACTGGACGTTTCGCAACTGGAAACCATTACTACCGAAAAGGGCGAGTATCTCGGCGCGCGTAAAACCATTGCCGGACAACCGACCAAAGACCTGCTGCCGGATATTCTCAAGGATTTCATGATGGCGATTCCTTTCCGTAAATCCATGCGCTGGGCTGATTACACATTGCGCTTTGCCCGGCCGGTGCACTGGCTTCTGACGCTCCACGGCGGCGAGGTTGTTCCGCTGAAGATTGAAGATATTGAAAGCGGCAATATGTCCTATGGTCACCGTTTTATGAGCCCCGCGTCTTTTACGGTCACCGGTTTTGAAGATTACCTGAACAAAGCCAGAGAAAATTTTGTGATTACCGATCAGGCGGAAAGAAAAAAACTGATTCTGGAAGAAGCTGAAAAAGCCGCGTCGGAAGTCGGCGGAAAACTTTTCTATGATGATGATTCGTTGGAAACGGTTAGCTTTATCGTGGAATATCCGGTCATCGTGCGCGGCGGTTTCGAAGCGGAATATCTGAAAATCCCCAAAGAGGTTCTGACCACCACGATGATTTCGCATCAGAAATATTTCCCGATTGTTAATGCAGAAGGGAAACTTCTACCTTACTTTATTGCGGTCAGCAACACCAAGCCCCGCGACATTTCCGTTGTCGCCAAAGGCAATGAAAGGGTATTGCGCGCGCGACTTGCCGATGCATCTTTCTTTTTTGAAGAAGATAAAAAAGTTCCCCTGGAAGATCGTGTGGAATCGCTGAAAAAAGTTGTTTTCCATACGCTGCTGGGAACCTCACATAAGAAAGTCATGCGTTTCCGCAAACTGGCTGTAAAAATAGCCGGTAAAGTAAAACCGTCCGTGAAGAAAAATGTGGACCGCGCCGCGCTTCTGGCCAAAGCCGATCTGGAGTCGCTGATGGTCGGTGAATTTTCCGAACTTCAGGGTATTATGGGCAGGGAATACGCGCTCATCGCCGGCGAAAAACCGGAAATCGCCAATGCCATTTACGAACATTATCTGCCGATTGTCGCCGGTGGAGACCTTCCGCAATCCGATGAAGGCGCCATTGTCGGTATTGCCGACAAGATTGACACGATCGCCGGTTTCTTCGGCGTGGGAATGCCGCCGACCGGTACAGCCGACCCGTACGCTTTGCGGCGTCAGGCGCTGGGTATTATTAATATTATTTTATCCCGGGGTTACCCGCTCGGGCTGAATTTTCTGATTGATGAAAGTCTGGCACAGCTCAAAGATGTTTTAAAAAAACCGGTAGAAGAAGTAAAAAAAGACATTATTGAGTTTTTCAAAGGACGCCTGCAGAATCAATTGATTGCCCAGGGCTATGCTTACGATACGGTTGATGCCGTTTTATCAACGGATATCGATGAACTTGTAGAGGTTATTGAAAAAATAAAAGCGTTGGAGGATTTTCGCAAAAACCCCGACTTCGAACCGGTCTCCATCGCCTTCAAACGTGTAGACAATATTTTAAAAGACTTTAAAAATGGTCAGTTTGATGTAAATCTTCTTTCGGCTGATGCGGAAATAAATCTCTTTTCTTATTTTGACAACATCAGACCTCGCGTGGAAAAAGGTATCGCGGAAAGAGATTTCATTGCCGCGCTAAACAAATTGGCCGCGCTACGTCCTCATGTCGACGCTTTCTTTGATAACGTCATGGTCATGGACAAGGATGATAAGATACGTTTCAATCGCTTATCACTTCTGGCCGAAATATCGGGTCTTTTTCATCAAATTGCCGATTTTTCCAGGGTTGTTACAGCGGGTTGATTTTTACAATTAATTGCATAATCAGTCGGATTGACATTCATGTAAATCCTTGGTAAAGTACTTTCAATTCGTGAAATATTAAGGAATAAATTTACCTCATGGCTGGTCCCTCACACAAAGTAGCACCAACGGCACCAATGATGAACGGCACTTCCACTTCCAAAGTGCGCAAGGAACTGTTGGACATAACCAACCGTATCCACGCCGCGCAAAATATCAAACAGATTCTCGTTGATTTGAAAGGCGGAATTCTATCGATTTTTAACGCCAATTCCCTTACCATTTATGTCGTGGACAAACTTCGCAACGAAATCTATTCCATGTTTCTGGCCGGCACCCAACTCAAAGAAATCCGGTTGCCCATCAACAATAAAAGCATCGCCGGATATGTCGCCAACACGGGCGCCGTTATTAACATTGAAAATGCCTACAGCCAAAAGGAACTGAAAAGCATTGAAGCGGAACTCACCTTTGATGACAGTTGGGATAAAAAAACAGGGTTTAAAACGAGGCAGGTTCTCGCTACGCCCATTTATAACAACAATCAGTTGATGGGCGTTCTCCAGATTATCAATAAAAAAGTCGGAGAGGGAAAATTCTCTGAAGATGAAATAGCCCTGGCGCTGGAGATTGCCGAAGTTCTGGGGGTGGCCTTTTATAATCAACAGCGTTTTGTTCGACACCGGAAAACCCGGTTTGATTATCTGTTGAGCCATGATTTGCTCAAGGAAGAAGAACTGGAAGCCGCCTGGAAAGAATCGCGTGAGAAAAAAATTTCCATGGAAAATTTTCTCATGCAAAAACACAAGATATCAAAAGCCGATATCGGCCACGCCTTCGAGGAGTTTTATAATTGCCGCTTTATTCAATATAATGACAAAACGCCTATTCCGGGTAATTTGATTAAAGATTTAAAGAAAAATTTTCTGCGCCGCGAACTCTGGGTGCCTCTGGAAATGATTGGAGACAGGATTCACGTTCTCATCGATGACCCTAATAACATCATTAAGCGGGATACGATCGAAAGTCTGCTGAAAACAAAAAAAATAAAATATGATGTCGCCCTCGAAGAAGATATTATAAAATATATTAGCCTTTTTTATAATATTCCGGATGAAGAACATTCTTTTACAGAAATACTTGGTCGCATGGAAGGTGATGAAGGTGGGACAGATGATGATGATGAAGATTTCGGTGAAATGGTTTCCGAAACAGACAGTGTCATCATGCAACTCGTTAATAAAATCGTCAATGATGCCTATGTGCGCCGTGCGTCCGATATTCATATCGAACCCAATGTAGAACGGAAGAATGTCGAAATAAGATTCCGTGTTGATGGCGATTGCGCTCTGTATCAAACAGTCCCTTTCAGTTATCGCGCAGCGATTATATCGCGCATTAAAATCATGTCCAATCTGGACATCACTATAAAAAGACTGCCGCAGGACGGCAAAATTAAATTCCGGCGCAACACGGGTGACGAAATTGAATTACGTGTGGCAACCATCCCCACGCAGGGCGGCGTTGAAGATGTTGTGATGAGAATTCTCGCCAAAGGGGAAACAATGCCATTGAATGATATGGGTTTGTTGCCTCGTAATTACAATGAGCTCATTAACATTATTTCCAAACCCTACGGCATGATTCTTGTTGTCGGGCCTACCGGTTCCGGTAAGACAACCACGCTGCATGCGGCCTTGCATCACATCAACCGGCCGGATAGAAAAATATGGACGGCGGAGGATCCCGTCGAAATCACACAATACGGACTGCGTCAAGTGCAGGTGCAGCCCAAAATTGGTTTTGACTTTGCTGCAGCCATGCGTTCATTCCTGCGCGCCGATCCTGACATCATCATGGTCGGTGAAATGCGCGATTTTGAAACAGCAAAAACAGGTGTCGAGGCATCTCTGACCGGTCACCTGGTTTTCAGCACACTGCATACAAACAGCGTTCCGGAAACCATCGTCCGTTTGCTGGATATGGGCATTGATCCTCTTAATTTTGCCGATGCTTTATTGGGAATCCTTGCCCAACGTCTTGTCCGCACACTCTGTAAATCGTGCAAGGAAGTGTATCATCCTCCCAAGGAAGAATATGACGAAATCGCCAGAAGTTATGGCCCCGAAGAATTCACAAAACTTAATATTCCGTATAATGATGATTTCAAACTTTACAGAGCCAAGGGTTGTCCGAATTGTGACGGCACCGGGTATAAGGGCAGAATGGGAATCCATGAGCTTCTTGTTGGCACTGAGGATATCAAACGAATGGTTCAGAAACACGAAACCGTGGAAGTCATGCGAGACAAATCGATAAGCGAGGGGATGACAACACTTTTACAGGACGGACTTATTAAAACCATCAAAGGCTTTACCGACTTCAAGCAGGTGCGCCGCGTCTGCATCAAATAATTTTTAACAGGTCTTCTTTTTCTTCAATTTACTTTATCTAAGACTCGTAAATTGATTTAATGTATTTTTTCTTTGCATTATCTGAAAACTATCTAATGTCTCTACATTACGTTAAACACTTTTAATATTTTATTTAAATATTAATGGATGGAATATCCCTCCCCTCCATAGATGAATAATCATAATTTATTAATATAGCTCATATTATCAAGTATTTACATCCTATATCCAATTTTTTTTGTCTTTTGGCACGGTCTTTTCATTAATTAAACAACAAATCCCGCTGAGCGGGATAATTCGACCAGCAAGTTCCAGCGCACTACGTTTCTGAAACTTGGGTCTCATTAGGAGGTAACAGATCATGAAAAAGACATTAGCAACAACAATCGTAGCGGCGGCGGTGATTCTTTTAACGGCAACTTTCAGCTTTGCTGAATATGCAGCAGCGGGCGCAGCCAATTTCCCCTTCTTCCAGCTGGGATGCCTGATCGTGGGTGGGTTGATCATGGTTTCTTTGAAACGGAAATATGAAAAGATGTATGTCGGTGAAGTGGTCGGGGTCTTCGCTCTGTATACCATTCTGATGGCGCTTTTCACCAATCCGGTGATTGAAACGGTAAAAACCATCGTCAGCTAACCCGAGGGCACAAAAAATACTGACCGGAAATGAGGATCGTATAATGATAGCTATACATAAAACGCAGCACGCACAACTGAACAATGTCAAGCAGGTCGTAATGCTTTCCGCCTGGGGTTTTACGATGGTGATTGTTTCGTTCTTATTCCTTTATATCGGTCATTTGCTGGACGGTATCTTGGGAACGTCTCCCCATTTTATGCTGGGGTTCTTCATTCTCGGTTTATTTCTCTGCATGATGAGACTTTATCAGGAGGCCTGTACCCAAAGAAAGGATGTCTGATCATAGACACTAGATCTGCGATATACAAAGCCCTCCTGTAAGACATTGAGTTTTCAGGAGGGCTTTTTTAGGGACAAAAATCAATTGAAATAATCAGACCATGTGGAATAGATAAAGAACCATATAATTTTACCGTATTCCCTCCTGACCTTTCTCCACTCCGAAGGGGACAATTCCCAGAAAGATGCCGGAGCCTTTTCGTAGCGTGTCGGAACAAAATAAAAATCGGCATCCTTAAAATTGAATTCCTTCCCCGCAATGAATCGTATTCGTCGCATATGATAGGGTGAACTGACAAATATCGCCGATTTCAATCCATAATCGGACATGACCTTTTTGGCTTTGATGATTTCAATATGCGTGTCTTCATAAAAACTCGGATAAGATGAATTGTTTTTTGAATCAGCCCCGAAAGCATTCTTATCCGAAATAAGATGCTGGGTCTTGCCCTGACCATAACTTCTGTAGGTTTTATTATAGGCTGAAATAATCAGATAATCCGCAATGCCCAAAGCAATCAATTCCTTTGCGGCCCTATGGCGCGCTTTGAAATCCGGTCCCAGTAAAAGAATAATTGCATCCGCCTTTTTATAATCTGTGGCATAAAGCAGGAAATACGGGGAAAATAAAACCATTCCGGCCATCAGCAGCAGAACGCAAATGAAACATACCACCCCTTTATGACGTCTGATCAATTCCATACCTTAAATAAGTTTACAAAAACACATGGTGAAAAGGTTATTCAAGACACATCGCCAAAATAATCGGCTGAAAAAATGTAAATCTCAGTTGCATCATCCATCCAGGCATCCGCTTGCAATCCGGCTTTATGACAAGTTTGTTTCAAAAAGGTTTGTCTGTCCCACCCATATTCAGTCGCCACCTGCGGTAATAGTAACCCTGATCTATTTCCACGAATTATATATATACCATGCTTTCCCACCTCAATTTCGTTCACATCTTTAATGCGCTTCAAGGGACTTAAAACTGATATTTCAAAAGTTAATTGTTTCAGCTCTTCCGGTTTTAACGACGGAAACCTCGGATCATGAAACGCCGCCGCTACGGCCATTTCCTGAACAGTTTCCGCGAGTGGCTTATACGCCTTGATGTAACCGATACAACCGCGTAAGCTGCCATTTTTCTTCAACGTTACAAAGGCTCCCCTTTTTTGTCTGAGTGTTTCTGAATCACTATTGAATTCAGGTCGTTCCTGATGATTGATTTCAGCCTTAATCGCGTTTTTCGCTATATTCAACAACGTGGTTTTCTCTTGATCTGTTAATTCCATCTTATATTCCTCTTTTATACCATGTTAAAGATACAACATCTCTTGATGTATCAAAGGCCGTTGAATGAAACAGTCCGGCAAAAAACCTTTTTACGTGAAGAAGACCGCAGAGGCATATCCTACAACCGAATTTTTATCGCCGGTAACGTCTCCGGAATTAGCATACTTTAAAAAATGGACCTTGTCAGCTTTCATCATGCGTGCAGTTAACATAACGACCGCCATGGGCCCGCCACCGCAAGCCTCGACTTCTCCATTTTCCAGACTTTGCATAAGTCCTTCGGCATCATTGTCTTTTAAATGCTTAAGCACAATGGAATCCATCGTTTTTGCCACGCTATAATTGTAAAAATGAGACAGATCGGAACTGCCCACTATTAATATTTTTTTGCCTTGTGAAGATTTGTATATAGCCTCGGCCAGTTTTCTACAGGTCATTGCATCCTGGTCTCCCATGACTAAAGGCAGAAATAAAAAATCGCCAAGAGCAACCTGTAAAAAAGGCAACTGAATTTCAACCGAATGCTCCTGGAGATGGGCGCCTGAAAAATCCGCGACGATAGAGCTGATTTTCTTAATTTTTTCCGCCAGATCTTCATCGATGGGAACAATTCCCAGAGGCGTCTCATAGCCGCCACGGCTAAAAACAGACACGCCATGAAAGGCGACCCGATGACTGGGCCCGACCACAATGACTGTATCGTATTTCTTGCCACGGACAGACTTATAGGCATAGGCGGCAACTTGCCCGGAATAGAGGTAACCCGCATGCGGGGAAATCAATCCCACAACTTCTCCTTGTAATTCCGGCAAGGATGCCGACTTGAAATAATTCTCTATATCTCTCCTGAGCGTTGAAGGATTTGCGGGATACCACGAACCGGCTATAACTGATTTTTTAATAGTGCCCATTTTTTCACCTGAATCGCCAAACGACACCATGAGGTGTATCCAAGACATCAACGCCAAGTTCAGATAACTTGGCCCTGTAAGAATCCGCCTCTTCCCAATTACGGGTTTTTCTGGCAATTTCTCTTTTACTGATCAAATCATTGATCCTTTTTTCCGCCACTTGAGTTTCAAAATCCATGATTACTAAAACTTTATTAATGTTCTTCAATGCAGAAAGGATTTTATCGGCGTCGCCTTTATTGATCAAGCCCTGAGTTAAAGGAGAATTTACTTTACCGATAAAATTAAACAAAACAGCCAGCGCGCCGGCCATGTTGAGATCATCATCCAACGCATTCGCGAAATCATGCTTAAGATCGTAAATCAATTGATCGGTTTCGGCAAAATCGCTTGTTTGACTGTTTTCGACAGCAAGGAGTCTGCAAACAAACGTATTTATTTTTCTAACTGTATTTTTTGCCGCTTGTAATGCTTCCGCTGAATAATGAACCGGTTTTCGATAATGTATTCCCATGAGAAAAAATCGCACATCTTTTCCGGTGTATCCTTGTTGCTCCAATTCGGACAACGATACAGCATTATTCAGGGAACGGGACATTTTCCGGTCCTCAACCATGACCAATTCGGCGTTCATCCAATAATTAGGTCCGTTATGGCCGGAAAAAGCTTTATGGATTGCCAAAACATTTTCACCATGAGGAAATGTTTCGTCGGCGCCACTGACATGAATATCATACGCCGCTCCCAGATATTTACTGGAAATCGCTGCGCACTCCAAATGCCAGCTGGGCCTTACATTGCCCCACACCGTCTTATAATAGATACCTCTTTTTAATTCTCCTAAACTTGATCTCTTCAATAGAGCAAAATCCGATGGGCTGTCTTTTTCATAATCGTCAAGATCAACGGATTTCCCCTGCCTGTTTTTTTTCAAGTCTATATTGGATAGAATACCATAACCGGATAGTTTGGAAATGTTGTAATAAACCGAATGCAGTTTTTCATATGCATATTCCCTGTCGACCAGCTTTTCGACAATTTTCAACATCGCATCCACACTTTCCGAGGCTTTTACATAGATATTGTCCTGATGAATATTAAGAAATTGAACATCCTTCATAAAAATCTGCAAATATTTTCGTGAATAATCCGTAAGGTTCACGCCCTCTTTTTCAGAGCCTTTTATGGATTTATCGCCAAAATCAACAATGTCCAGAACGTGTTTTACCTTGTATCCCTTATAAACTAAATAGCGGTTGATCAAATCGGACACCACCAGACGCCGGTAATTTCCCAAATGCGGGGTATTGTGAATTGTCGGTCCACATGTCCGCATACAGACCTCATCATTTTTAATCGGATTAAAAAGAGTTTTCATGCGCACAAAAGAATTATAAAGATTCAATGTGGATATTTCTTGTTTAAAAGCAAACAATTCCGTGCTTAAATATCGTTCCCCACCATCCGGTAAAATAACAGCAATCAGTCCTTCTTTCATTTGTTGTGATTTTTGTAAAGCAACAAACATCGCCGCTCCAGAACTCATTCCTACAAATAAACCTTCTTCCCGGGCGATCCTGCGGGACATTTCAAAGGCATCTTCATCCTGAATATTTATTTTTTCATCCAGCATGTTTTTATTAAAGATTCCCGGACGGTAAGATTCCCGCATATTTTTTAATCCCTGTATTTTATGCTGAAGATAAGGCTCGACACCGACAATCTTGATTTTCGGATTTAGTTCTTTGAGTCTTTTGGAAATTCCCATGACCGTGCCGCTGGTGCCGATACTGGCTACCACCATGGTCACTTTTCCTTCAGTTTGTTCCCAGATTTCCTGCGCGGTACCGTAATAATGAGCGGCAACATTATCGTCGTTATTAAATTGATCCGTGCCGAAGTATTTATCCGGATTTTCGCGCAGCATCCTGTAGGCCACCTCAATGGCGCCATCGGTACCCTGATTGGCCGGGGTAAAATATAATTCCGCTCCCATAGCCCGCAATATCTTCTTTCTTTCTTCACTGGCCGATTCCGGCATAATCAGACAAAGTTTATATCCCTTTATCGCGGCAATCATTGCCAAACCTATGCCGGTATTACCACTGGTTGCTTCCAGAATGATTTTATCATGGGTTAACGCTCCCCGCTTTTCCGCATTTTCAATCATATAAAGTGCCGGACGATCCTTGATGGATCCTCCAGGATTGGCACTTTCCATTTTGGCAAGGACCTTTACGTTGGGATTGTGATTAAGCCTTGTAATTTCCACCAAGGGCGTATTACCAATGCCTTCGAGTACGCTTTTATAAAATTTACTCATAATTTCATATTACCTGTAAAACAAAAAAACCCTTTATGGGCAACGGAAAATCAAATTTTATAAAGAATTACGTTAAATATTTTTATTAACTATCCATCTTGAGCAATGGAATTTTTATAAATTGCACACCTTCTTCTTTTAAATTTTCTTCTTCCTGATGCGTCGTTGTTCCTTTAATATTTCTTTTTTCTTCATCTCCGCAATGTATTTTTAAAGCAATTTCCGCAAATTTATTACCAACATCCTCAAAGTTTTTATCAATATACTGATGAAGAGTTCTCAGAGCGGCTATCGGAGAAATTTCCTTGTTCTGGGATTTTTTTTGAAAACGTGAATCATTTCCCATGATGGTAATGGAAGAAGGTATGATGTCGACATGTGTACTGTTACAAACCGGACAGGAAACCAGTTTCTTTGAATTTTGCATAACAAAATTCTCCCGGTCTTTGAACCAACCTTCAAAAGCATGTCCGTTTTCACATTTTAAATCGTATATAATCACAGTAAATAACCTATTTTATGACAAATTTTATTTATTTATAACATGCCTTTTCGCAAATTACAATTACATATCAATTCCTTCAAGCTTTATTCATTCCTGTTAAAATTCTATGTTTTGATGAAAATAAGAAGGAAAACAAAAAATGAATAAAAATAGTTGGACAATTAGAAATAAATTTTATATCGTCCGTCCCGTGTCGGGATGTGGCCCAGTTTGGTAGGGCACTGCGTTCGGGACGCAGGAGTCGCGCGTTCAAATCGCGCCATC
>CAYNWA010000047.1:0-12832 GCA_964400795.1 uncultured Smithella sp. | reverse complement strand
TGAAACTCACATTTCAGAAACAAAGTGTACTGAAATGTGTAAGTTGAATTGTCCCGTGTGCGAAGCACATAGGGATATCTCCGAAGCGTAGTGGAGCGGGATAAATGCGGGTCTAATTCCCCGCCCCGAGGGGCGCAAGTTCATTTGGATACTCCGCTGCTCGCGGCGGGGTTGTTCATTTATGCAAGCGAAAAATAATTTTGCAAATGAAAATTAAATGCATTAAGCTTTTATATAATTGCTTATTTATCATTATGAAAGATGTTTTGAATGATGACAGGTTTTTCCGAGTATGATCAATATGACGGATTGGGATTGGCAGAGCTGGTGCGGGAGAAAAAAATTACTCCCGTTGAACTTTGCGAAGAAGCGATAAAGCGTATTGAAAAATTCAATCCCGTTTTCAATGCTGTCATCACTCCGATGTTTGATATAGGACGTTCTGCGGCGAAAATGCCTCTTCCTGACGGATCTTTCGCGGGCGTGCCTTTTCTCATTAAAGATTTAGTCAGTGTTTATGCCGGAGTGAAATTAACAAGTGGTTGCCGTGCTTATAAGGATTATGTTCCGGATTATGACAGCGAGCTTGTAAAACGGTTCAAGAAAGCAGGACTGATCACGCTGGGAAAAACCAACACACCTGAATTCGGTCTGATGGGCATCACCGAGCCGGAATTATTCGGCCCGACACGCAATCCGTGGAATATTGGGCGAACATGTGGCGGATCAAGTGGAGGCTCGGCGGCGGCTGTTGCTTCCGGCATGGTGCCCATGGCATCCGGCGGTGACGGAGGAGGTTCCATCCGCATTCCGGCCTGTTACTGCGGTTTAATAGGCTTGAAGCCTTCAAGGGGACGCATTCCAACAGGACCAAAATCGGGCGAATTGTGGCAGGGCGCGGCAGTGGAAGGTGTGTTGACCAGATCGGTTCGCGACAGCGCTGCGATGCTCGATGCGATTCAAGGCGCCGATCCGGGAGCGCCCTATATCATCAAACCTCCGGAGAGATCATACAGCGAGGAAATAAACCGGGAACCCTCTTCACTGAAGATCGCCTTTAGCACCGAATCACCTCTGAGAACGGAAACGCATGCATATTGCAAAAAAGCCGTGCTGAAAACAGTCAAACTGCTTCAGGATTTAGGACATAAGGTTGAAGAAGCAAAACCGGAAATAGACGGCTATAAACTGGCCAATACGTATTTCACCATGTATTTTGGAGAAATTGCCGCGGATATCGATGCGGCCAAAAGCGTATTAAAGAAAAAAGTCGGGAAAAAAGATTTTGAAATCACCACATGGTTTTTCGGCCAGCTTGGCCGTTGTTACAGTGCGGCGGATTTTGTCAATGCCATACGCCAATGGGATATTGCCGCAAGGGCCATGGGAAATTTTCATTTAAAGTACGATTTGTATCTTACTCCAACCGTGGCATATCCTGCGGCTAATATAGGAGAGCTGTTGCCCAAGTCGTACGAGAAAGCAGCCATGGAAATCATAAGTTTTTTGAAGCTGGGATTTCTGGCCAAGGCCTCCGGATTGGTCAACAAGATAGCGATCCAGACGCTTGCCAGAACACCCTTTACTCAGTTGGCAAATTTTACCGGTCAACCGGCCATGAATGTTCCTTTGCAATGGGATGAAAAAGGCATGCCCTGCGGTGTCCAGTTTATCGCCCCTTTTGGCGATGAGGCCACTTTATTCAGGCTGGCTTCTCAACTGGAAAAAGCCCAACCGTGGTTTGATAAACGTCCATCTCTTCAATTCTAAAGAAAAAATTTTGTTCTGAAACAAAACCAAAAACGGCTGGAATTTTCCGTCAGAATCGGATAGAAAAATTACCAATATAAAATTCATTTTAGCCCTTTACGGACGTTTTGCGTTGTAAATAAGCAGGGCAACAGGAGTATGTTTTATGTCTTCAGAAAAAAATAATTCCCGGTTCAGTGGCGCGTCCAGGTATGTTTTGGACGATGAGCTGGCAAAAATTGTTAATGTGTCCATGGCGCTGGAAATGCCTCTTTTGCTCAAAGGCGAACCGGGTACGGGAAAAACGATGCTGGCTCACGCCATCGCGGAGAGTTTGCAAATGTCGCTGATTGTTTTGAACGTCAAATCCAGCATGAAATTGATAGAAGCGCTTTATCAGTACGATACATTGACACGCCTCAACGACAGCCGTTTCGGCGATTCCAAACGCAATGTCAGCGATATTGAAGCCTATATTAAAATGGGCAAGATCGGTCAGGCGTTTACCTCGGATAAGAAAACAGTTCTTTTAATTGACGAGATTGACAAAGCCGATACGGATTTTCAGGACGATATGCTCGATGTTCTGGACCAGATGCAGTTTGACATTATTGAAATCGACAAAACCATTACGGCCAAACATCGACCGGTGATCGTTATTACATCCAACGCCAAGAAAGATCTTTCCGATCCGTTCCTCGGACGCTGTAATTTCCATCATATCGCTTTTCCCGACCCCGATATGATGCGCCTCATCGTGAACGTGCATTTTCCGAAGCTGGACGAAGAACTGATGAAAGTCTGTATCACCACGTTTTACCGTTTGCGGGAACTGCGGGGCATCGAGAAAAAACCGGCTACGCGGGAACTGATCAACTGGATTCGCGCTTTGAAAAGCGATCCTGACTTTAAACCAAAAACGCTTTATCAGGGGAGGGTGCCTTTTCTGGGAGTATTGTTCAAGAAAAGTGCCGACCTGCAACAGGCAAATCAGCAGATCGTCAGATCGCGTGGATGAGGGTTGAGGCGTGTTTGTAAATTTTTTCTACACGTTGAGAGAAAGGGGCATACCTGTAACGCCGACGTCATTCCTGCGCCTGCAAAAGGCGATGCATAAAGGACTGATTCATTCTCTTGACGATTTCTATACCGTTGCCCGCGCCGTTCTGGTGAAAAGCGAACGTTATTTTGATACGTATGACCAGATATTTGCTCATCATTTCAAAAACGCTTCCCTGGAAGATCCGACAACGGTGGAATTGACGGAAGTTGCCCGCGCCATGCTGGAGGAATGGCTGCAAAATCCGCAGGAACTGGCTGATCTTCTGGGCGTCGATAAAGACAAACTAAAAAAAATGACACCGGAAGAACTGATTCAATATTTTCTGGATCGCCTTAAAGACCAGACCGAAGCGCATCATGGCGGCAACAAATGGATTGGAACAGGCGGCACATCGCCGACAGGGCATTCCGGGTATCATCCCGGCGGGATGCGCGTCGGCGGCGTATCCAGAAATCATTCGGCCATCAAGGTGGCCATGGAAAGACGTTACCGGGATTATTCTCAGGAAGGACCGCTAACCTCGATTCAGATGGGCGAGGCGATGAAAAGACTGCGTCGCCTGGTGCCGACCGGTCCCAAGGATGTCGTGAACGTGGACAAGACCGTTTACGAAACCATGCGCAACGCCGGTGAAATCGAAATCATCTTCGACCGTCGTCTGACCGATCGGCTGAAGGTTATGCTTCTGATCGATAATGGCGGCTGGTCCATGGAACCTTATATTGAAGTTGTTCAGACACTTTTTCATTACGCCAACTCACAGTTCAAGGATCTGAAAATCTTCTTTTTTCATAACACCATTTATAGTCGCGTTTGGTCCGATCCTCAACGATACTACAAACCCCATGATGTTGACGATTTTGTCCGCTGGGATCCGGAAACACGGGTCATCATTGTGGGAGATGCCAATATGGCGCCTTATGAACTGTCTCATCCCAACGGGGCAATTTACATCGATGCAAAACCGAGCGGTTCCAGTATTGAACGCCTCAAATTCATCGCGAAAACTTTTCGTCATTGCGCCTGGCTGAATCCCATGTCCGTTGACGAATGGTACTACAGTCGGACGGTTCAAATGATCCGTCAGGTATTCCCCATGTTCGAACTGACGCTCGATGGTCTGGAAAAAGCCGTAGGGCATCTTGCATCCATTAAGAAATAGAATTAAAGAAAGTCTATACAATTTGGCCGGCTTGATATATAATGGAATCAACAAGTTGGTGGCAGGCAGCCGTTGCATCTATACGGGGAAATGATCATGTTGATAGATCGAGAAAAAGCTTTTCGGGAACTGGACATGCCGGAAGAGCTTTTTAATGAATTGCTTGATATGTTTATCGAACAGACTGAACCAGCCTTGAAAAGTCTTGAAAACATCACCGGGACGACAGATTACGAAGAAATACGCAAGGCCGCTCATCTGATTCAGGGATCGGCGGGAAATTTGCGCATAGAGGCAGTTCAATCCATAGCGAAAGCCATAGAAATAGGAGCGACCCAAAAACTGGATATTGGCGTCATAAAAAGCAACATCGGAACATTAAAATCTGTTTTTGAACAAGTCAAAAAAGAGGTGGCCGATGGTGGAATCCAAGAAAATTCTTGTCGTTGATGACGATAAAGTTTTTCTAAAACTTGTGGAATACGATTTGACCAAAAACGGTTTTGATGTCATTACCGCTCTGGACGGAGAAATGGGCGTTTTGCTGGCGAAAACCCAGAACCCGGATTTGATTTTGCTCGATATCAATATGCCCGATCTTGAGGGCGGGGACGTGGTCGCCATGCTGGAGGCCAATCCGGAGACACAGAATATCCCGATCATATTTGTTACGGCGTTATTGACCAAACAGGAAGAAGAAAGGCGTAACAACATGATGGGCAAACATTCGTTCTTTTCCAAACCCTATAACTTGCAAAGATTATTGGAGGAAATAGACAAGCACATTTAAGCTTGTCCATCTGTTGCAGGATGTTGCAGGCAGTTGATTTATTTTAAACTTCACCCGCGTTAACAGCCTTTCCCCAAAAAAAATCAATAATCTTTCTGAAAATAGTCAAGATGCTTTTATAATTTTATAAACGAGGAATATAATGATCAGTCAGGAAGCACAACATGTCATGGCCGTTATGGCAACGATGAAAGTCGAGAATATCCGCGAACTGCCGATAGAGCTCTTGCGTCAGGGGATGGCAGGCATGATGTCGTTCGCCCTGCCGCCTGCAGGATGTATGATTGAAAACGTCAACGCCGGAGGGCCGGAGGCTTTATGGGTAAAGGCGTTTAATCAAAACGAGAACGATAAGGCAACGATCTTGTATCTTCATGGAGGCGCCTATTCAATGTGTTCTCCTCAAACACATATCGGCGTTACCGGATTACTGAGCGATTTGTCCCAAATCAGAGTTTTGTCCGTGGATTACCGGCTTGCGCCGGAACATCCCTATCCCGCCGCAATAGAAGATGCCGTCAAGGCATACCGCTGGCTTTTACAACAGGGCGTGCCGCCCGAGTCCATCGTCATCGGCGGTGATTCCGCCGGAGGAGGCCTGACCTTCGCGACACTTTTGAAACTGAAAGAAAACGGGGGCCCGCTTCCCGTCGCGGCATTCGCCATGTCACCGTGGGTGGATCTTGCTCACACCGGCGAAACCATGCACACCAAAGCCGGAGAGGATCCGATGTTTACCGAAGCCGGCATCGATTATATGGCGAAGCTCTACGCAAACGGCGCTGACTTGCGCTCGCCTCTCATTTCACCCCTGTACGCGGACTTGCGCGGACTGCCGCCGACGCTGATTCACGTGGGCACCAGCGAAATGCTGCTGAGCGATTCGCTCCGCATGGCCGAAGCCCTCAAAAAAGCGGGCGTTGACTGCGCGATTAAAGAATGGGAAGGCCTCTTTCATGTTTTCCATTCCGTTGTTTATATTCCCGAAGCGAGAATTGCCAACGAGGAAATCGCGGTGTTCATCAAAAAAAATATAAATAAGATTTAATTTCGATCACGTCTTCCCGGGCGGACTTTGTTTGAATAGGTAAATATTGGTAATACAATCAATGGGCGAATTTAAAACTTCAAAAACGGTGTCTTTTATTCGAATCATTGTCATCAATATTGTCGTCCTTTGTTTGATCCTTTTTATCATTGAAGGCATTTCAAGTTACGTGCTGATGGCCCATGATGTTGTTAAGCATCGTCGTCTTGCCGAGCAAAGACATACTCAATCGTTGCCTTATGAAGATACTGCTGATATGTTTATACCGGAAGGGCAAATCAATTATTTAAATGCTGGTGACCATCTGAACAATCGGGGAAACGAGTTCGTGGCGAGGGTAATTTACGAAGAACGCAAAAAATCAGGCAATTTCCAAAAAACTTTTTAATGGATCAAATCAATAATAAGTTCAATCCATTATTATAAAAAAGCAAAAAAAGATTAACTGCTTTATTGTGAGACTCAAATTTAAAAAACGAAGCAAAACAGCGGCGCGCTCGGGGAACGCGCCCTACGAGAGACATATAAATGTAAATGTAGGGATTGATCCCCAGATAAATCCGCAAAAAATAGAGGTGAATGGTAATGAAAAGCGATACGTTTACTTTTAGTACTTCGGATGGTGTAAAGATCTTTGTTTATAAATGGCTGCCGGATGACGCATCAACTGTCAGGGCAGCGATTCAGATAGCTCACGGAATGGGAGAGCACGCAGCGCGCTATGAACGCTTTGCCCAAAAACTGACCAGTGAAGGATATGCTGTTTACGCCAACGATCATCGGGGGCACGGCAAAACAGCCGGCTCGCCGGAGAATATCGGCTATTTTGCCGATGAAAACGGCTGGGAAAAAGTTGTGGATGATCTGCACACGCTGACCGGCATCATTAAAAAGGATTTTCCCAACAAGCCTTTCTTTCTCTTCGGACACAGCATGGGGTCATTTCTCTCCCGTCATTATTCAATGCTTTACGGTCGTGAGCTTACAGGCCTTGTTCTCTCCGGCACAGGCGGCGATCCGGGGCCCATCGGCAAAATCGGGCTTTTCATCGCGAAAATGGAAGCAAGGCTACGTGGCAAAAGAGCAAGAAGCGAAATTATGACTAAATTATCTTTCGGGGCTTTCAATAATGCTTTTAAACCCAACCGCACAGACTTCGATTGGCTCTCCCGCGACAATGCCGAAGTGGACAAATACATCAATGATCCCTTGTGCGGCGGTGTTTTTACGGCTGGATTTTTCTGCGATATGCTTGGCGGTCTTGGCTATATAAACAAAAAAGAAAATATCGCGAAGATTCCAAAAAATCTTCCCATCTATTTTTTCTCAGGTGCCAAAGATCCGGTCGGCGCAAACACAAGAGGAGTGATTCAGGTTTACAATACGCTAAGAGACGCAGGCATCAGTGATGTGACGTTAAAATTTTACGACGACGGCCGCCACGAGATGCTTAACGAAATGAATCGCGAAGAAGTTTTTAATGATGTCATTGCCTGGCTGAAAAAACACGTCAATATGGAGAATTACTGATTTCTGGGCGCGAAAACGCAATGATTCAAACGCGCAGATGAGCGCCGACTTGTTGAAAAAGTATGTGGAGCGCGGCGAGATAGGAATGAAGAGCGGCAAGGGATTTTACGATTATACAACCAAGAAATAATGCGGTCTTATTCTTTTCCGGCTGTTCATCGGGTAAATAATCGGTAAGCTTTTTTTAAAGATTACAAGATTGTCAAGACTAGATTCGGAACATTCTGTTTGACGTTCGGGCAGCAGGGAAGAGCCATCAGCATAAGCTCTCCGGAGATCGAAGTCTTACTTCAACTTCTTGCCGACAGAGGCAAGATATATGGTAAATTCATCCTCGCCGTCAATACGAAGAAGTTTGTCCATTGCCTCCTGGTCATAAGCAGCAATGGCGCAGGTACCGGTCCCGATCGCTTCACAGGCAAGATAAAGATTCTGGCAGACATGGCCTGCATCAATGGCAATAACCTTGTGCGCGGCAATGCTGTAACGCCATTCCATTCTGTAAGGTATAGCCGTCCAGATGAAGGTAACGGCCGCTTCCCCGGGATAGCTTTGACCAAAAACAGCCTGCGTTATTTTTTTGTCCAGATTGTTTTCGGTAAATTCAAACAAGAGCTGATGTTCAAGCGGTAGATAACGGTAGATTCCCTTCTCGACATTCTGAACATTCAGAATGCATAAATATGTCTCCAGGGCATGACGGCAACCCGCTGAAGGGACTGTTCTTAGGGCATGTCCCGCATCAAGTTTTTGCCGGATGCCCTGAGTCGCCCACAATAAAAAAGACAATTCTTCAATCAATAAAGGCTGATTGTTGTAGGATCTTCTGCTTTCACGATTCTCAATAGCTGTTTTTAATTCGATTTTGCCGATATTTTTCAGTTGATTCCATTGAATCAGGTCGATACGTTTGGCATCTTTTGAATAGGGTTTTTCAATGGGAGGAGGAGCAAGGCCTTTGCTTTGATCCACCAGGGAGAAATTAATGGTTTTGCGGATACTATCCTTGAGAAATAATCTGTAGGTTTTGACGAGCTCTTTGTTCATCATGTCATCCGGCTAATAATTATCTTTCTGATTCGTTAAGCTATTTTAAAATTTTATCATTATTGTTTCTCATAACATAGTTTGATTTTTATGATGCTGTGTAGGTATCAGTTTTCTCGCCTTTGAGTCGTTTGATTTGTCCTTTACTTTCCAGATAAAGAAGGTGAGCAATGGCTTCGCCGACGGCAAACCATTTCTGGGTGATGGGAAATTGCTCCCAGGTTTCGCAATCGATATCCCAGGTCATGCCTCCGGCAATATCATAGGCGCTCATTGTATTTTTACCCAAAACCTCAAGTACTTCATTAGCTCTGATTTCGTGATGTTTTTTTAATTCGTCAATTCTTCCCGCGAGGTCGGTAAAGAAATTACGGTGTCCCGGCAGAACCAGTTTGACCGGCAGGTTTCTGACCCTGTCCAGACTTTCCATATAATGTTTCAGGGAATTGATTTCATACGACCACGACTCGATGTGCGGCGTGATGTCGCAGAGAATATGGTCTCCGGAAAATAATAGCTGTTTTTCTTCTTCATAAAGACAAATATGTCCCTGGGTATGTCCCGGCGTCAGCAGACATTGAAGACGGTAATCGCCGATCTGAATGATATCGCAGTCATCAAGCAGAGTAAACTCCGGGATTTTTTTCGGGCGGTACTTAAAGCCGGGGTGGCTTTCAGCTGCCTTGATCAGTTCTTCCACCTCGAAACCATTGTGCAGAGCATAATCCAACATTGCCGACCAGTCGATGTTTTCATTGAATACCAGGGAGTCGATTCTGCTGATGTAAACCTTGCTGGTGTCGGTAAATAATCGAGAAACCAGTCCCGTGTGGTCGGAGTGCATATGCGTCAGCATGAAGTCTGTTTTGGTCAAATCGATATCCAAGTCACGCAGGCCTTCCTGCATGGCTTCAAAACAAACATTGCGATTGAAGCCGGTGTCAATAATCAGATTACGATCATCGGCTTTAATGACATAAGAATTTAAATCCTTTAGCGGACTGTTGGGCAGGGGTATGATAATCCGATACAGACGAGACATTATTTCATCAAACATCTGAAACACCTTTATAATTCAATAAATTATGCTGAAAAGATGATTAGCACGTTTAACTGTAATAAACAAGCGTTCTTGAGGTTTTAATTTCGAGAAATAATAGCTTGACATATTGCGCCGCAACATGTATTAAGCGCACCTCACAAATGCTCGTTTATGGTGGATACCCCATCTTGCAGAGATACTTACAAGTGTGGGGTTTTTTATTAGTGAGCCAAGCTGAGAGCGATTGTAATGAAGCTCGAAGCGTAAGGCGAACTATCCCTGAGCGAAGCGAATGGGATTGTAAAGGTAAATGAAAAAGGAAAAAAGTAATGAAAATTGATGATCAGAAAATTCGGAATATCGGCATAAGCGCTCACATTGATTCAGGAAAAACCACGCTTACCGAAAGAATTCTTTACTATACAAAAAGGATTCATGCCATTCATGATGTTAAGGGTAAAGACGGCGTCGGCGCCACGATGGATTCCATGGAACTGGAAAAGGAACGCGGTATCACCATCGCTTCGGCGGCCACGTATTGTGAATGGAAAGGTTATGAAGTAAATATTATTGACACTCCGGGACACGTTGATTTTACTATCGAGGTGGAACGCTCACTTCGTGTTCTGGACGGAGCCATTCTGGTGTTGTGTGCTGTTGGCGGCGTTCAGTCCCAATCCATTACCGTTGACCGCCAGATGAAAAGATACAAGGTCCCCTGCATCGCTTTTATTAATAAATGTGACCGCAGCGGCGCCAATCCCTTTCGTGTTATCGGACAATTAAGATCAAAGCTGGGTCATAATGCCGTGGCGATGCAGATTCCCATCGGTCTGGAAAACGATGTACAGGGTGTTGTTGATCTGGTCGGCATGAAGGCACTTTATTTCGATGGCGATAATGGCGAGATCGTCCGCGAAGCCGAAATTCCGCAAAATCTTCTGGAAGAAGCCAAAGCAAAAAGGGAAGAATTGATTGATGCAGCATCACTTTTCTCTGATGAACTCACTGAAGCGATTCTGGAAGAACGTGAAATCAGCTCCGATTTAATTTACGCAGCTTTGCGCAAAGGCACCCTTCAGAGGGAAATTACTCCCGTTTACATGGGGTCTGCTTATAAAAATAAAGGCGTTCAGCCGATGCTTGACGGTGTAAATTATCTTCTGCCCTGTCCTTCCGAAATAGAAAATGAAGCGATTGATATGGACAAAAACGAAGAAAGAGTCGTGCTGAGCAATGATACGGAAAAACCGATTGTCGCACTGGTCTTTAAACTGGAAGACGGTCAGTACGGTCAATTAACTTATATCCGCGTTTATCAGGGCACGCTGGCAAAAGGTTCAACCATCGTTAATGTTCGCACCGGTAAAAAGGTGAAGGTTGGACGGCTGGTGCGCATGCATGCCGATCAAATGGAAGATGTCGAAGCGTTAAGAGCGGGTTACATCGGAGCGTTATTTGGAATCGAATGTTCTTCAGGTGACACTTTTACTTCTCCGGGAGTGAATCTAACGATGATTTCGATGTATGTTCCCAAGCCGGTTATTTCGCTGGCGATTGTTCCCAAGGACAACAAATCGCAGATTGCCATGGCCAAAGCGCTCAATAGGTTTGCCAAGGAAGACCCGACGTTTAAAACTTTTGTCGATAACGAAACCGGGGACACGATTATTGAGGGCATGGGCGAACTGCATCTGGATATTTATGTGGAAAGAATGCGTCGTGAATATGGAGCCGATGTCTCAACGGGTAATCCACGTGTCGCTTATCGCGAAACCATTACCCAACGATCCGATTTCAATTACACGCATAAGAAGCAGACGGGTGGCGCCGGACAGTTCGGACGCGTGGCCGGTTATCTGGAACCGATCACCGATGCCGAGTTTGTTTTTGAAAATAAAATATTCGGCGGTGCGATTCCCACGCAATACATTGCCGCTTGCGAAAAGGGATTCAAGCAGAGCATGGCCAAGGGACCGAAGTTGGAGTTTCCGGTTACCGGCGTAAAGGTTGTCATCAATGACGGCGCATCTCACGCGGTGGATTCATCGGACATGGCTTTTCAGGCGGCGGCGCGCGGCGCTTTCAAGGAAGCGTATTTGCGGGCGAAGCCGGTTATTCATGAACCGATCATGAAGGTTGTTGTGGAAACACCGGCAGAATTTCAGGGATCGGTCATGGGGCTGTTAAATCAGCGCCGCGGTATGATTATTGGTTCTCAGGATGAAGATATCATGTGTGTGATTGAGGCGCAGGTACCGCTGGCGGAAATGTTTGGTTTTTCGACCATCCTGCGTTCAGCTACACAGGGCAAGGCGCAGTTTACTATGGAATTTGCGATTTACCGACAGGTACCGCAGTCCATCGCGGAAAAGATTGCCTTGGAAGTGGCTCAAAACAAAAAGACTGCTGCGTAACAGGTCTGTTATTCCTGTATGGTTCCGGCGGGACTCCAGATTTAAAATATAATTATTAAGTAACATAAAATGCTAACAATCAACGTTGCCCTGAAAAGGGAAAAAAATGTTATTCATCTAACTTATAAGGATATCATCATGATCAAAAAAGAAATGATTTACCGCAATCCGCTTGTCAATCTTGGTTATGACAGCGAAGACATTTTACCTGTCGGAGGTTTTGGCGCTGTTCTGGCTCACGCTGGAGTGGGGAAGACCGCCCTGCTCGTTCAACTGGCATTAAATATGATGTTGCGGGAACAACCGGTACTGCATGTCAGTCTGCATGACGCGGTGAGCAAGGTTGATTTGTGGTATCAGGAAATATTTCATGACATCGCTGAAAAATTCGGTATTCCTGACGTCAATGATCACTGGGATAAAATTCAGCCTTATCGATTTATCATGACGTTTAAGGTCGAAGGTTTCAGCGCGCCGAAACTGGAAGAACGCATGACCGATCTGATGGAACAGAATATCTTCAAACCGAATATGGTCATCATTGACGGCTTTAGATTTGACGACGCGGGCAGGGGTCAGCTTGTTCAGTTAAATCAACTTGCGGAAAAATATTCCATGCGTATTTGGTTTACGGTGCATACCCACCGCCATGAACCGCCGCAGGAAAACGGCCTGCCGCTTTCTTTCCTGCATGTGGCTGATTTGTTCGATGTTATTGTTCAACTGGCAACAAAAGGTGAAGAAGTGTATATCACATCACTCAAAGGCGGTTCTGCCGATTCTTCGAAAAAAGATTTGTTGCTTGATCCCGCAACCATGTTGATTAAAGATAGTCAATAAAAAAACATTCGTTACGTTTTCATGACTTCGGAATTTAGGGGACATAACACTTGGAATTCAGGGGACATAACACTTAATTCACCGCTCCCGGGGTGAATTCCAATTCAAAGTGCACCACGTTTTGCTAAAGAGAAGACCTCATGC
>CAYNWA010000046.1:0-13680 GCA_964400795.1 uncultured Smithella sp. | reverse complement strand
AAAAATGAAAAACAGCACACATTTTTTGCCATTACACCCATTTCGAAGGAACGGAGTGACTGAGAAATCTTTAAAATCGTGAAATAGATTTCTTCGCAGCGTAGCTGGACTATAGCCTCCGGTCGAAATGACAAATATGTCGAAGAAGCCGATCCCGATAAATCGGGACCAACAAAGATAGCACTTTGATTTAGAAATGAAATAAGGAGCAATATTTATGAACATCTGTACCTATTCCTACGAAGAATACATCCATCTGGTAAAATCATTCCACGGAACCCTGGCGCCGGGTTTACTCATCGGCGGTTTTATCGTTGATCTGGCGATGAAAAATCTGCCCGAAGGAGAATTATTTGACGCCGTTTGTGAAACACCCGTTTGTCTGCCTGATGCCGTGCAGATTTTGACCCCTTGCACCATCGGCAACGGCTGGCTTTCCATCGTCAACTTCGGCCGGTATGCTGTAACACTTTATGAAAAATACAGCGGCAAGGGCGTGCGGGTTTATCTGGATACGGAAAAACTGAATCGCTGGCCCGAAGTGCGCGACTGGTATTTGAAAAAGAAGAAAAAAGATCAGCAGGATGCCGAAGCCCTTTTTGCTCAGATCAAAGAAGCCGGGCACGGACTGCTCAGCGTGCAGAAGGTTCAGGTTGAGCCGGAAAGAGTCCGTCGTAAGAAAATGGGACCGGTGGGTATTTGCCCTGTCTGTAATGAAGCCTATCCTTTGAAAGATGGCGAGAAATGCCTTAATTGTCAGGGAGAGACACCTTACTCCGACGTGTCAGCCGTCAAAACCAAAAATTAAAAGTGATTGAGCCGAAAGAATTGGTTTGTTGCGTTCTCACGCGCAACGTGTTTTACTAATTCAGTCAAAATCTCGAAGCCTATGAAAAAACTTATTGAAGGTGTCGTCAACTTTATATACGGAATTGCAACGGGCACCAAAAGAGCGCGTTTGTTTCTTACACCGTTGTTCGGCTGTGTTTTTTCCGGTGTCGTACTCCTACTGATATTTCTTTCTCTTTATCTGGATCATTTCCTGGGATTGCCGGAATTTATTGCAAAACCTTTGCGCATGATACTTTCTTTGCCTTTTCTTGTCGGTGGTTCTCTTTTATGGTTGTGGTGCGTGGTTAAATTCTTTAAAACAAAAGGAACGCCTGTTCCGGTAAATCCTCCGCCAAAACTGATTACCGACGGCCCTTACGCTTATTCACGCAATCCGATGATGACGGGTCTTTTTATGGTCATGGCCGGAATAGGTATTTATTTTGGATCGGTAACGCTTACATTTTTCATGACGCCGCTGTTTGTTCTGATGAGTGTTCTTGAATTCAAATATATTGAAGAACCGGAATTGGAGAAGCGTTTCGGCGAAGTTTATACGGAATATAAAGAAAAGACACCGATCATTATTCTCGGAATTCACCGGAAATAAAAAGGAAGGAAGAGGGTGGGAATTATCAATGACTGAAAAAGGAATCATTTTAAAACGTCTTTATGAACATCTTGAAACATCGGCAAAAGATTTCCGGATTGCCGATTTGCGTATCGGTTTGAGTTATGTGGGGATCAAGTTGGATAACGGATCAGCGGGTCTGGCTGCCGTGTTGCCGGAAAACTCTCCGCGCGGCTGTACGGTTTTAAAAGAGGCAGGAACCTACGTCGGTTCTTCCGCGATTGACGTTTTAAAAAATCTTGTTGACGGGAAAAACGCTTTGCACAGAACCATCGGTGTGGCCACGGCCAACGCGCTTGTTTTTCCTAAGGGAGAAGATAACGAAGACCGCGAAGCCACCACTTTCCTGAATCTTCAACCTGGCGAGAAAGTTGCCATGGTCGGGCTTTTCGCTCCGCTCGTCGAACGCATTCGATCCACCGGCGCGACACTGACCATTGTTGAAAAAAATCCCGAACGCCTGGAATTACTCTCCCCGGAGGAAAAACAAAAAGCGCTTAAGGATTGTGATGTCGCGATTATCACGGCAACTACGCTTTTGAATAATACGTTTGAAGAAACAATCGGTTTGTTGGGAACGCCGCGGTCAGTTGTTTTGATGGGGCCCTCCACACCGCTTGTTCCTGAAATTTTTTACGATACACCGGTGACGCATTTGGGGGGCGCAGTTGTTACCGATTCAGAAAAAACGCTGCAAATCATTTCCGAAGGCGGGGGCACACCGGCGCTGCGTCCTTACCTGCGTTTTGTCAATTTGCTGTTGCAGCATTCGGGATAGACGCTTTCATTCGTTATAAAAAAGATTGATAAATCCGAAAAAATCATTGCTTAGCGGATATCATGCCTTTCGCAATTTCCGGATCCCGATGCTTTATTTGAATCGGGAAAAGGATTGTGATCCGCCGTCTTTTTTCCATCCTTGACAGTCTATGAAAATTGTGTTACATATTTAATATTCGTAGCACTAAGGAGGACGTTTCAAAATGATCAATCAATGGTTTGCGAAGGGAATGATATTTGTAGCGGCGCTGTTTATAGCCTGTCCGTCCTGGGCAGCCCATCCGCTGATTACCGATGACACCGGCACTCAGGGAAAGGGGAAATTTCAATTGGAATTGACCGGTCAATATGATCGGGACAAAGAGGACGTTGGCGGTGTTTCGGTTAAAGCAACGGGAGCCGAGGCCGCGGCCACACTTTCCTACGGCATCGTGGAGAATGTTGACCTGGTTTTGAGCCTGCCTTACCTTTGGGGACGGGAAAAAGAAGATGGCAGCGTTGTATATAAAGAAGACGGCATCGGCGATGCGGGACTGGAAGTGAAGTGGCAGTTATTTGAAAAAAACGGATTCAGCATGGCCCTGAAACCGGGAATCAGTTTTCCCACCGGCGATGAGGACAAGGGATTGGGCACCGGAAAAATCGGAGGTCAGGTATTTTTGATTGCCTCCCAGGACGTGGAACCTTTCGCGTTTCATGCGAATCTGGGATACATCCGGAATGAAAACGAAGCCGATGAGCGCGAAGATATCTGGCATGCTTCACTTGCTGCCACCTGTGAAGTTGTTAAAGATTTACAGCTTGTTGCGAATATCGGTATAGAGCGGAATCCCGATGATGAGGCGGGTGACGACCCTGTTTTTCTCATCGGCGGCATCATTTACTCCATCACTGAAAATTTTGATGTTGATCTTGGAGTCAAAGTCGGTCTGACAAATCCGGAAACGGACATTTCCGCACTGGCCGGCCTGGCTTTCCGTTTTTAAAGGAGAACCTACCATGCATATGGCGGATGCTTTACTCTCACCCGCGGTGGGAGCAACGATGTGGGCCGGCTCCGTGGCGGCTATCGGATATTCATCTAAAAAACTGAAAGAGAATATTGATAACAAAACCATCCCGTTGATGGGTGTCATGGGAGCTTTTGTATTTGCCGGCCAGATGATTAATTTCACCATTCCTGTCACGGGTTCCAGCGGACACATCGGCGGCGGTATGCTTCTGGCAATCATGTTAGGACCTTATGCGGCGTTTCTTGCCCTGGCTTCCATCTTGACGGTGCAGGCGCTTTTCTTTGCCGACGGAGGGTTGCTTGCCCTGGGCTGTAATATCTGGAATATGGGAGTTTACCCCTGTTTCATTGCGTACCCTCTGATTTATAAACCTATCGCGGGAGACGGCACAAGCGCCAAACGGATATCCCTTGCCGCAATTGTTAGTGTAATTATTGCGCTGCAACTGGGCGCTTTCTCGGTTGTCCTGGAAACGCTTTTATCCGGCAAAACAGAACTGCCCTTCGGCACATTTGTCCTGCTGATGCAACCGATTCATCTGGCCATAGGCCTTGTGGAAGGAATGATCACCGCCGGCATTATCAATTATGTAAGAAAAGCCAGGCCGGAAATCCTTGAAGCAACGTCGATCTCTCAGCCTCTTGACGCCGGTGTTTCTATTAAAAATATTCTGGCCGCCTTTGTGATTCTGGCCATTATCACGGGCGGCGCCCTTTCCTGGTTTGCCTCCACGCATCCGGACGGACTGGAATGGTCCATTGAAAAAGTTACCGGCAAAGGTGAACTGGAGGAAGCCGCACAGGGTATTGCTCCCGCTCTTAAAGATATTCAGGAAAAGACCGCTTTTCTTCCCGATTATGGATTCAAGCCAGCGGCCAATGAACCATCAAACGAAAATGAAGCTCCTTCCTGGCCGGGGATAGAAACGGGTACTACGGTTTCCGGTATTATCGGAGGAGCCATTGTTCTCATCTTCATTTTAATGATCGGTTTCGGAATCCGGCTTTTCAAGAAGCAATAAAATCTTTGAAGAATTTACGATATAAGCCCCGGCAAAAACATCTGGAGTTATTGCCAGGGCTTATGCTATTTTGCAATCATAATTTAAACGCCGGATTTAATCATGAATTTTGATAAACAATATTACAATATCGGATTCATCGATCAGCTATCCTACAAAGATACCTTTGTTCATCGACTGGACCCGAGGGCAAAATTAATTGCCACGCTATTCTTTCTTTTTACCGTCATTTCTTTTTCCAAGTATGAAATAGCCGCCCTGTTGCCCTTTTTTCTTTATCCGATGCTGCTGATGACCATTGGCGAAATTCCTTTTATGTTTATCCTCAGAAAAGTGATTCTGGTATCGCCTTTCGCCGTCTTCATCGGTATTTTTAATCCTCTTCTGGATACAGGGGAAGTCATGATTAACGGCCTGGCCGTCTCGGCAGGGTGGATATCTTTCTTATCCATTATGCTCAAATTCACCCTCACCGTCAGCACGGCGCTGTTACTTATTGCCACGACATCTTTCCCGGGTGTTTGTCACGGCCTGAGGCGGTTGGGATTGCCTTCTCTTTTCGTTTCGCAGCTTTCTTTTCTCTACCGTTATATTTTTGTCCTGATGGAAGAAACCATGCGGATTGTTCGGGCGAGAAACATGCGCTCATATGGCGAACGGGGTAAGGGAATGAAAGTATTTGTCCGTATCGTCGGGACGCTTTTTATGCGCACCGTCGAAAGAGCGGAGCGGATTTACTTCGCCATGCTTGCCCGCGGATTTCAGGGCGATATGCCCATGCTCAAACGTTTTCGTATTAAAACGGCCGATGTTATTTTTATCGTATTTGTCTTAACTTTTCTTTATGTTTTCCGGTTTTATCCGGCAACGCAAATGCTGGGCAGATTAGTGCAAGGAGTTATTTCATGAGTCATCACATTGTCGAGTTTAAAAATGTTTCTTTCCAATACCCTGACGGAACCGAAGCCCTGCGGGATGTTTCGTTCCGTATCACGCACGGTGAATCGGTGGGCATCATCGGGGCCAACGGAGCGGGTAAATCCACCCTTTTGCTGCACATGAACGGCTATCTGATGCCGACGTCGGGAACGGTCAATATCGGCGATCTTTTTCTAACCCGTCAGACCCGGCACGAGATACGCAGAAAGGTCGGCATTGTTTTTCAAAATCCTGACGATCAGCTTTTTATGCCGACGGTTTATGAAGATGTTGCTTTCGGTCCGCTGAATCTCTGTCTGGATGAAACCGCCGTGCGGGCAAGGGTGGAATTCGCGCTGAACCTGGTGAATGGTCTGGAACTAAAAAATAAACCGCCGCATCATCTTTCCTGCGGACAAAAAAGCGCCGTGGCCATAGCGGCAGTCATGGCTGTGGAACCGGACATCCTGGCCATGGATGAGCCGGGCGCCAACCTCGATCCGCGATCAAGACGATTGCTCATCAATTTGCTCAAGACCTTCCAGCATTCTAAAATAATCGCTTCGCACGATCTCGATTTGATTCTGGATGTATGTCAGCGCTGCATTGTCATTAAGGAAGGTAATGTGGTTGCCGACGGTCCGGTTTCGGCAATACTTACCGATAAGAAGCTTCTGGAAGAAAACAATCTGGAATTGCCCCTGTCACTCCAGGGACGCTGAGCATTGATTTGAAGATGACTAAGAAACATCAGGATTTATTAAAACGGTTTCAATCCGATCTAGAAAAATTGGGTTCTTTAGCCGTGGCTTATTCGGGCGGCGTGGACAGCACGTTCCTTTTGAAAATTGCCCATGATGTATTAAAGGATAAAGTCATTGCAATGACCGCGCGCTCGGCAACTTTTCCCGAACGGGAATTTAAGGAAGCATCGAATTTTGCGCGGAGCGCCGGAATCAAACACATTATTATCAAATGTGCGGAATTAAAAATAAAAGGATTTTCCGATAATCAGCCAAACCGGTGCTATTTGTGCAAATACGAACTGTTTTCTAAATTCAAGGCCGTGGCCGGAAAACATCATATCCAAAACATTGCCGAAGGCTCCAATATCGACGATCTTAGCGATTACCGTCCCGGCTCGCGGGTTCTCAAAGAGCTGGGAATTATCAGCCCGCTTCAGGACGCCGGTTTCAGAAAAGACGCTATTAGAAAATTATCAAAAAAAATGGGATTGCCCACGTGGGATAAACCATCTTTTGCCTGTCTGGCATCACGCTTCCCCTATGGGGAAAAAATAACCCGGGATAAGCTGGCCATGGTGGATAAGGCCGAGCAATATCTCTTCGATCTCGGATTCAAACAGGTGCGGGTGCGTTATCATGGTGATACGGCACGGATAGAAGTTGCTGAGGGTGAAATGCGCAAATTTTTTAATCTGAAACTCATGAATAACGTATGCAAAAAATTTCAAAAAATCGGATTTGCTTATTGTGCTTTGGATCTGAAAGGTTACCGCACCGGCAGCATGAACGAAGTTCTTGGTATCCGACAAAAAAGCCCGGATAAATTTGTACGCTGAACTATTTAAGCTTATTGATCAGACTGGCCATGCAGCCCGCCCCAAAGCCGTTGTCGATATTCACAACCGATACTCCGCCCGCACAGCTGTTGAGCATGGCCAATAACGCGGCCACTCCCTGAAAGCTTGCCCCATAACCGACGGAAGTGGGCACCGCAATGATCGGTTTATCAACCAGTCCGCCGACAACGCTGGGCAGGGCTCCTTCCATCCCGGCAACCACAATAATGACACGCGCTCCACGGATTAAATCGATTTTATCCAATAAACGATGAACTCCCGCCACCCCGACGTCAATTATTCTTTCCACACGGTTGCCGAAAATTTCGGCGGTAACAGCGGCTTCCTCGGCAACGGGCAAATCGGACGTTCCGGCTGTTACAACGGCAATGTAATGTTTGGAAGGGCGGGATTTTTTTCGTGTCACGGTTATGGTCCGGGCAAGCGGATTATAAACGGCGGCAGGACAAAATTCTTTAACGGCGGCAAAAATTTCCTTGTCGGCGCGTGTGGCCAGAATGTTGTTATCCTGAGCCATCATCGCCCGCATAATCGTTTTGATCTGTGTAATGGTTTTCCCCGGGCAAAAGACGACTTCCGGATGACTGACGCGCAACTCGCGATGCGTGTCGAGCTTGGCACAGCCCAGATCGATATACGATAGATTCCTCAACCTGCCGATAACGGTTTCCATATCGATTTTTCCATCGCGGAATTTTTTTAACAGAATTTTCAGTTCGTTGGCATTCATTTTTTAGTCCTTTTGGCTAAACGAACACTTTCGTAAATCTCCTGAAGAGAGACGTTGTTTTCTTTCGCCCGTTTCCTGCAATCTTCGTATTCCGGTTTGGATTTGATCATGCGGCCGTTGAGATAACCTTTTTTTACGGAAATTTCACCATATTTGGTTTTTACTTTTTCAATTTCGCGTTTCAACATGCTCTTGGACACTTTGCGGGAACGAAGACCGAAGGTTGACGAATGAAGCCAAAATATCTGTTCCATCACCTGTTGCTTTTCAGGATCACATAACACCGATATGGTGATTGCCGGACGGGACTTCTTCATAATAATTGGCGTGAAAAACACATCTTGCGCTCCGGCGGAAAAAAGAAGTTCCATCAAATTATCGTAGAGCTCGGGACTCATATCATCGATGTTGCATTCGATCATTACAGCGTCACCGATCTCTGTATCAGGTAAAGCGGCAGCGGGTATTTCTCCTAAAAATACACGCAAGACATTCGGGACAGCGGAATCCTTACTGCCCAGTCCGTAGCCGATTTTCCGCGGTGTGAAATCAATCTTTTCCGTAAAGGCGGATGCCGTCGCGGCAATAATTGCCGCTCCCGTGGGAGTGGTCGCTTCAAAGGGTACAAGGCCGGTCTTTACCGGAATCCCTTTGAGAATTTCCGCTGTAGCCGGCGCCGGAACAGGCAATGTCCCGTGATTGCAATGGATCATGCCGGAACCAAGTTGAACGGGAGAGGAGATAATCTTGTCAACGTTTAAATACTCAAAGCAAATAGCCGCGCCAACGATGTCGATAATTGAATCGATTGCGCCCAACTCGTGAAAATGAACGTTCTCAATTTTGTGTCCGTGAATTTTTCCTTCCACCTCAGCAAGACGTGTGAAAATGTCAAGGCTTGTCTTTTTGATATTGGCAGACAGCTTGCTTTGCCTGATAAGTTTTGTAATGCCGCGATAAGTACAATCCTTTTGTACGCGACGCAAAGACGTTGTCTTCAGAGATGGAACAACAACATCAAATTTCGTGCCGGTGATGCCGCCGCGCTTACCCCGGGAAATTTTTATTTTGTAAGAATCAATGCGCAGTTTGCCGAGCTCTTTTAGAAGATGCTTTTGATCAACGCCCACATCAAGCATAGCGCCCAGGTTCATATCGCCGCTGATGCCGGCAAAACAATCGTAGTAGAGTATTTTCAAAGGCAACCTCCTCACTATTTCAGGGCAATCAGATTGGTTTACTTCCAACCATACGAATATTATTTCAGCGGATCTTATTTTTATTGATTACGATATGTTTTTCCCCTTGGTTGCCATCATAAAACCGGCGTGTTTCACGCCTTTGAGTGATTTGAGCTCCAAATAAAGTTTTTCGATTTCCGTTGCCTTGCCTTTGCATACAATAATCTCAAAACAATTGTGATGATCGAGATGAATGTGCTGTGTGGATAAAATGCAGGCATGATGATCATGTTGAATATCAAGCACTTTATTGACCAGTTCCCGTGTATGATGATCATAAACAATCGTAATCGCTCCGGTAACGTCTTTGTTTTCCGTCCACTCCTCTTTAATCAACTCCGATCTGATTAAATCGCGGATGGCTTCGGAACGGTTTGTATATTTGTGCTTCTTAATGTGCCGGTCGAATTTGCTCAAAAGGTCGCTTTCCAGTGAAACACCAAAACGAATTAAATTGGACATAGCTCATCTCCTTTCGGATCATCAATCTATTGCGAAGATACAAACAACGTTACCCAATAATTAAGCATATCATACAAGAAGTTTAAAATCATAATCAATTCTCGTTCTTTATATTAGAAGTCGTTTAAATGTGGATAAATTTACACTTTTTTATTTATTTGCGAATGCCAAGGATAATTGAGTCGTTTTTTCAATCTTATAAGATATAAATTCATTAATCGTAATTTTGACTTTTAGTCATTTTTGGGGATAAACCAATCGAACCCGGATTGACCAAAAGTCATTTTGTCATTGATGGGGGAACATGATTTTTATAGAGGTTCAATCTTATTACGATTTTTATTATGTCAAAAATGACATAAACAATTGAATTTATTCATATTTTGCCGTTGACAACGTTTCGGCCTTAATGTATAACGAGCACGCAGTGAAAGCGTTATTCTTTGGAAGAACGTATGATCGTTGATGCCTTTGTTGTTCCAAGAAGCTTTTCCTAAAAAAGCCTGAAGTACACGGCTAATTGTATTTGAAAAGATTAGAGCACAAAAAAATATTTAAAAAATCTGAGGAAAGGAGAAAGATTCATGAACGTCAGCCGAAGAGGTTTCTTGAAGATTTCAAGCGCTGTGGCGGTGGTCAGCGGTTTGGGTATCAGCCTTAAGTCCATATCCGCGCACGCCAGGGAACTGAAAGTCAAGCATGCCAAAGAAACCACCACCGTTTGTCCGTATTGTTCCGTCGGATGCAGCATCATCGTGTCCGTGCGTGACGGCAAGGTTATCAACACAGAAGGTGATCCCGATAGTCCCATTAACAGAGGTGCGCTATGCAGTAAGGGCGGTTCGATCTATCAAATGGCTGTCAACAAGAACCGACTGGGCAAGCCTCTTTACAGAGCTCCCTATGCCAGAGAATGGAAGGAAGTTGAATGGGAGTGGGCGCTTGAGGAAATTGCAAAAAAAATAAAGAAAAGTCGTGACGCCAGTTTTAAAAAAGTAAATGCTAAAGGCGAGTTCGTCAATCGTACGGAGGGCATTGCCTCCGTGGGAAGCGCGGCGATGGACAATGAAGAATGCTTTACGTACCAAAAATTCTTAAGGGGGTTGGGTCTGGTCTATATCGAACATCAGGCCCGTATCTGACACAGCCCGACTGTTGCGGCTCTGGGAGAGTCGTTCGGACGCGGCGCAATGACCAACCACTGGATTGATTTTAAGAATGCTGATGTATTCTTGATCATGGGAAGCAATCCCGCTTCCAATCATCCAGTTTCTTTCAAATGGATTCAGGAAGCCGTCGATAAACGTGGCGCGAAGATTATTTGCGTTGATCCTCGCTTTACGCAGTCGGCATCCAAGGCCCACCTTTACGCACCACTTCGTTCAGGAACCGATATCGCTTTCCTGGGCGGCATGATTAAATATATACTTGATAACAAACTTTACTTTACGGAGTATGTAAAGAATTATACGAATGCGTCGTTTCTGATCAATCCGGACCTCAAACTTCCGGGAGAAAACAACGGCGTATTCTCCGGCCTGAAAGACGGGAAGTACGATAAATCAACCTGGTCTTATCAGACGGATGCGGAAGGCGTTATCAAAAAAGATCCTACGTTGTCGGATCCCAATTGCGTTTTCCAGCTCTTGAAGAAACATTATTCCCGTTACACACCGGATGTTGTTTCCAAGATCACCGGAACGCCCAAAGACAAACTTATTGAAATTTACAAGCTCTATGCTTCAACCGGCAAGCCCAACAAAGCGGGTGTGGAACTTTACGCGATGGGTTGGACCCAGCACACCGTGGGCGTGCAGAATATCAGAACCATGTGCATCATCCAGTTGCTTCTGGGCAATATGGGTATTGCAGGCGGCGGTGTGGCGGCCATGCGCGGTGAGTCCAACGTTCAGGGTTCCACCGATTACGCATTGCTTTTTCATATCTTGCCGGGCTATCTGGGAACACCGACAGGCTCGCTGCCAACGCTGGCCGAATATAATGAAAAAAATACCCCAAAAACCAAGGAAAAAAACTCTCTTAACTGGTGGAAGAACAAACCCAAATATGTAGCCAGTTTATTGCGTTCCATGTACGGATTGAACATGAGCCTCGAAGACGCTTATGAAACAATGCCCAAACTTGACACAGGTGTCAATTATTCCTGGCTCCAAATTTTTGACAACATGTACAAGGGCAAGTTTACCGGATTCTTTGCCTGGGGTATGAACCCGGCCTGTTCCGGTGCGCATTCCAATAAGGTGCGTCAGGCGTTGAGCAAGGTGGACTGGCTGGTTAATGTCAACTTATTCGACAATGAGACCGGTTCCTTCTGGCGCGGTCCGGGGATGGATCCGTCAAAAATAAAAACAGAAGTTTTCATGCTGCCTTGTGCTTCCTCTGTAGAAAAAGAAGGCAGTATCTCCAACAGCGGTCGTTTAATGCAATGGCGTTATAAAGCCGTTCCGTATTACGGAGATTCCAAACCGGATGGCGACATCATGAGTGAGCTTTTCTTTAAAGTTAAAGAACTTTACGAAAAACAGGGCGGTCCTCATGCGGCAGCCATAACCAAACTGACGTGGCCCTATGGCAAGCATGTAGGGAAAGAATTTCATTATGAACCCCGTAAAGTGGCTGCGGAAATCAACGGTTTCTTCCTCGAAGATAAAACCGTTGAGAATCCCACGAAGAAAGGCGAGTTCAAATCATTCAAGAAGGGAGATCTCGTTCCGACTTTTGCCTGGCTGCAGGATGACGGTTCTACCTCATCAGGGAACTGGATTTATTGTGGTTCTGTAAATGACAAAGGAATTCTTGGTATGCGCCGCGGACAGTCCGATCCGACGGGTCTGGGACTCTATCCTGAATGGTGCTGGTCCTGGCCGGTCAATCGCCGCATCATTTATAATGGCGCGTCAGTTGATTTGAACGGCAATCCTTGGGATCCCAGCCGCGCTGTAATTACCTGGAATTCTAAAGAGGAAAAATGGAAAGGCGATGTGCCCGATGGAGCCGGCAACCCCGGCAAAGGTCGGCCGCCATTTATTATGAAACCGGACGGCGTGGCCAGCCTCTTCGGCCCGGGTCTGGCGGATGGGCCGTTCCCTGAGCATTACGAACCGCTCGAATGCCCGATTGAGAAGAATCTGCTTTCACCGCAGAAAAGTAATCCCGCTATCAAGCGTTTTGATAAAGAAGGCGTCGGTTCCGACATGGACGTGTATTCCGGCGTCGAAAGTTGCGACCCAAGATTCCCGTTTATTTGCTCGACCTACCGCGTCAGTGAGCACTGGCAGACTGGTGTTTTAACCCGTTGGTGTCCATGGCTGGCGGAAATGCAGCCGGGCATGTTCGTGGAAATGAGTGAGGAACTGGCGAAAATGAGGGGTATTGAAACCGGAGATAAATGTACGGTAAGTACAGCGCGCGGCAAAGTGGTCTGTACGGCCATTGTGACACCCCGATTCAAGCCTTTTAATATTGACGGTAATGAAATCCATGAAATCGGTATTCCCTGGCATTTCGGTTGGATTACGACGAAGGACCGAGGGTACAATAAAGGTGATAAGGTTGCGGAGGTATTCACCACCGGCGACTCGGCGAATCTCTTGACGCCGACGATCGGCGATGCCAACACGATGATACCGGAGAGTAAAGCCTTCATGGCTAATGTTGTAAAGGGGGTGAAGTAAAATGTCGGAAAAAATAAAATTATACGATGCTTCAAAATGTACAGCATGCCGCGGTTGTCAACTGGCCTGCAAACAGTGGAATGGATTGAAAGCCGGGCAGACGGAACATACCGGCACATATCAGAATCCGCCTTCTTTGCAGCATAATACTTTCATGATTATTCACTTTCAGGATTATGTCGCACCCGAAGGTGATGTCAGATGGCTTTTCCGGAAAGAGGCCTGCATGCATTGCACCGAAGCAGCCTGTGTAACGGTGTGTCCCAGCGGGGCTCTTTACTATAATAAAGAATTTGGCACGGTGGGTATGGACAGAGACAAATGCATCGGTTGCAAGGAGTGCATGTCCGCCTGTCCGTTTGAAGTGCCCAAGTACGACAAAAAGACGGAGAAAGTTTTCAAATGCGATATGTGCGAAACAAGGCTTGCCAACAATCTGACTCCGGCCTGCGTCAAGGCCTGTCCGACCGGCGCCCTCAAGTGGCTGGATAAGGAAGAGGCCGTCAAAACTGCCGAAGCCCGCGTACAGCAACTGGGCGGCGACGCCAATGTGTACGGCGATAAATTTGTCGGCGGCACGCATATGATGTATGTGTTGAAAGAGAAGCCGGAAATTTATGAGGGCATCAAGAAAGATCCTAAGGTTCCCTTTACCATCACGATCTGGAAGGGCTTACTCAAGCCCTTGAGTTTGCTGGCTGCCGGCGGCGTGGTGGGTGGTTCGTTGCTGCATTATTTCACCCACGGTCCGCATA
>CAYNWA010000045.1:0-14336 GCA_964400795.1 uncultured Smithella sp. | reverse complement strand
AATTCATAATATTTTCTTACTTTTTTTTCACAATTGAAGCATTTCGATCATTTGGTGTTTTTAATTGAGGAAAGCGATAAAAATCCTAAAGGCAGAATTGTACCTATATATTTTCAAGAGGTTAGCTATTGAAAATCTCCATAAAAATGACTTTTAAGAGACCATTTTGAATTAAAATATGTAAAATTAATAAGTTTTATTACTATTTTGCATGGTTTTTGCATAATTAGCAATAAATTATAACAGAGAGGGATGCTTATGAAGTATTTTGATAAAATTTCTTGTACGCTCTTTCTGATTTTAATTTTGTTTTTAATTAAACCATTGAATGCTAACAGCAGCCCAATTCTACCAGACCAAATTACAAAAAGTTTTTCAGGCACCTTAACAATCAATAATGATGAAATAATTCAGATTGATGGTATTGCAAATTTTAACTTGCTATTTCAGTACCATGATTTTTTTGCAGTAGAGGATGGTGGATATATTGATTATGTTACATGGAGTTATGAACTTGTATCTTTTGATAATAAAATGAAATTTAATGGATGGTTGGATAACATTGATGTATGTCCGAGCCTTTCTAGTGAAAGCCTTCCATGGCAAATTGGCATATGGAACACTCAGCATGCAGGTTCGTTAGAAGAAGATTATTATGGCATAAATTGGTATGATAGCACAATTGTTCTGTTATCAGGTGAGCCATGGAATCTAATTACTAATAATTATAAACTACCGACTTCCATTCACATATACGGAGTTGATTTTAGCTACGAGAGTGAATATAAATTAAGATATACCCTTCAACCGGTTCCCGAACCAACCACAATCCTTCTTGTCGGTGCAGGGTTGTTTGGCCTTGCTGGGTTCAAGAAGAATTTAAAAAAAAACAAATATCTAAGGCAGGAACTTCAATGATTCTTACTTATTTTTTTTTATAATCCATATCACTACGATCACTCCAAGGTTTTCGAATCCATAACAGGACCGATAGCCACAAAAAGAATTAATTTTCATGAACTTATTTCTGAAAGCGGGGTTTAATATCCCGCTTTCCTTTTTCAAGCACCTTGGTTGCATGATCCACCAACCGCCCCGAAAATACCCAGCGGCTTTTCCGGCTTGGTCACGGGCGGCTCCCTTTAAGCCCTGTGGCAAATTTTCCATAGGGCTATATTGGTTTTTGCCCTCGGTCATTCTCTCCTTGGCCTGCCTATCGTAAACATCCCGCGCCCGTGCCGCTACCATTGCCAACTGCGAAGGCGTTAAATGCCGTCGATGGAGATTGATCGCACACCAGTCGGGTTTCATTTCGTCAGGCGAGAAATTTGCACGTTTTCCCTTCAACCCATAGGAAGGTATAGGCTCAAAAAATGACCATCACGGGAACGTCATTGAGTGGGGTTTGAGTGCGGTGGGAGTTCATTCTTCGCATGCCTGTCGTTCGGTCTCTGATAAGATCATCCGGTGTCGGGAAATGAAGCCTAAAACATCCTTCACCAAATACACCCGATAATATCGGGATAGCCTGCAAAATGGGAGTCCTTCCTGCCTGAACCGTTTCAGCACCGATTTTTTAACGGCGAGAAACTCTATCAGTTCTGTTTCGGTCATTACATCTTTCAAATCTTTCAGGTCGCTTTCCAATTAATTCCTCCTGTTCTTGTGATTTTATGAATATTTTCAAAATCGCTGCCTTGTCAGAATTTCCTTTGGATATTGCCAAGCGGAAAGCCTCTTTAAGTTCATCCTGGGAAAACTTTAAAAAGATTTGAACACAGCTACCGCATAGATATTCATTTGAAGGATCTTTGCAGCCGTTGTATTTTTCGATCTTGCCGCACCAGGCACATCTAAATTTTTCCATTGGATTCCTTTTTGTTGACAATCAACAGATTTCGAAGTTAATTGATCTTATATGACACGGGAACCTCTTAAGGGGATAACACCATGAAAAAGATGCTTGCCGTTATCATGGTTTCGATGTTTATTTGTGTCGGTTGCGCCCATAAACCGAAGCCGGTTGAAACGGCTGAAGCTGTTCAGACTGTTGAACCGTCTCAACCGCAAACCGAATGGCAAAGAATTTATCAAAAACAATCTGCGATAAACGCCGAATACGAAAAGAAAAAAGCCGAAGAACAAGCCAAAAAAGATTCCGAAAAAGAGCAACCGGGAACAGCCAAGAAAGTATTTCGGTATATCATTGAAGCTACTGCCATTGGCGTTATAGGCCATTCTCTCGGTCTTGACGGCGCTATCGGTGATGCCGTGATAGGGAAATAACCGTATTATGCTCATTTCGTATCGGCTCCCGGCACGCCGCCTGCTTCTCCACCGGCACCGGAACCAACATTTCCCCCGCTTGCGCTTGAACCCCCCGGACTCGCATTGGCGATAGCATCAGCAAGCGCCTTAGCTCCCGGTATTGAACCCTCAATATCGCTCTCAAAGCCTTCGGCCTCTGCTAAAGCATCCGCAATATCAGATAACCCCATGTGACCAAATCCCGTATCGGACAATCCCTGGCTATCCCCGAAACTGCCCCTCCCGGCACTGCCTATCGAAGCGGCAAGCCCCGAAGCTCCCGGAATGCCGAAACCCGATAGCGCAGCCGAATTTTGAGCATTATCCCCGAACAGGCCGCTAATCAAACCGCTAATCTTGGATGCAACCCCGCTAACACCCTTGCCAAGCATACCAACAACTTGGCTTGTCAGTGTTTGCCCACGGTTTGACAGAAGCCCCTCCACAGTGGTTTACAGTTGCGACATTTCCATTGACAGCGGATTTTCCCGAACATCTTCCATATTCTCAAATTTATTCGTCAACTCTGAATATTGGTCTATTTCTTCATCGGTATATATATCAAGAGCGTCACGGGCATTTTTGGCGGCAAGAGGTGTGCCTGCGATAGTGTTCATAAGCCCAAACACCGATAAAGCAGGCAAAGCCGAAGTCGTTACGGACTTTGCCGCTTCAACCGGCTGATTGGCAATAACGCTTGCAACTTCCGGGTTTGCCAATGCGTTCGTGCTAACGTTACTGCCAACTAATCCGAGCACCCCCAAAGAGTTTTTCCCAATATCCGCAATCGTCGGTGTCGATAAAGTGTCAACCAAAGCATCACGAGCGGAAGTCTCCGCCGTTATCCCTTTCGGAGCATTGCCTATCATTGCCCCGGCCTGTAAGCCTTCATCCATGACAACCGAATCCGGTTCTGACAGGTACTTTTCCAGTGGCGTAGTCGTAGTGTTTTTGGCCGTATCCGTCGAAGCCGCAAGCCCCGTTCCAAGCGCCGAAACCGCCGGTGAAGCCTGACTCCCAACCATCATGGCCTTGGACATCGTGGAAGGATTGTACCCGCTCACATAAGACGAAGCCGATGGCCTGCTGGTAAGCCCCGTCCTTTGTCTGCTCCTGTAAGAAATCGGTGCATTTGATCTTGATTGCATCTATTTTCCCTCCTCCAATAAATTAGTAGTGGTATAATGTTTTTGAAGAAACAGTTCTTCTTCCAAGGTAAGGGGTGCGCCAATACTAATACCACCACCGATGTTCAGATTTGTTTTTTCACTCCATCCTTCAAACCGCTGATATACTAACTTCGCCGCTGCGGGATCGCCTTCAGCCGCTTTTTTCAGTAAACCTGCATCGACACGAGCGAGAGCGGAAGCATATTTTCCCCGGCGAATTGCGAGGGCTTCCCGCTCAATCTCATTTAATTCGGCTGCGGTAAAAGCAACATGGATTTGCTGAGGGTATTTAAACCCCAGGACCTGTGTAGCGAGTTCTGCACGACTTAATATTGGGTTGCTTGGGTCTGCCAGGTATTCAACGAGTTTTGTCCGGTGTGCTGTTTTAGACGGCATCGGCACTTCCTCCCGCTTTGGTTGTTTCCGGTTCCGGGTCAACAAGTACGCCCGGTCGAAGCTTGCCCTTGCCGTCAACATAGCAAAACTCGCAATCCGGGCAGGTCAGGGCCTCAAAACGCACATGAGCGCCCCAATTCGGCCCCCACGTTCTATATTTGGGAAGAAGCTCAAACATTGAACCGTTTGCGATTTCATCGGGGTTGAAAGCATCCGTTGTTCGATGATAAATCTTTTTGCACCCCGTGCAGCGTATCAAATAGCTTTTCTTCGTTGTTTTTTGTCCCTGTTTTTCCAATCTCTTTTCGGGCAGAATCGCTTGATTGATAACATCGTATCCCGCCTTTGTCAGGCAAACCCCTTTCCAAGGATTGCATGAAAGACCCCCGGACACCTGAACGGCAAGACCTTTTTCTACAAGCTGCTTGACCGGTTGCTTTTTCAAGTTTTCAAGAAGGGCATCCGGCTTATCCGGTGCGGTAAAGATAAGGAGGCTTTCAAGCCCGTGATCGGAAAGGGCCTTTTGGTATTCGAGAGCATCGGCTTTTTGGTAGTATAGATCGGTTGTTGCAACCACATAACCCATTCGAAGAAAGATTTCATCTTCAACAAAACGGTCAATGGTTAAGCTCGGATATTCCGCTAAAGTGGTTTGAAATTTCATTTTCGTTCGCTGAACCCTCAGCAGTGCCTCATTCATATCCTTACAGCCCGTCAACCAGCTTAAACCACTTTCGGAATTCCCGCCAACTTCAACCGGAGGTTGCTCAATGGCCGCTCGAACCACAACCCGCCAATAGGGAAGCGCCTGATCGTTTCCTCGCCCACTGTAAATCTTCATCAATAAGTCTTTTTCCATCTCTGATAAGTCAATCACGTTACTATCCTTTCTGTGCCAATGCGTGTTTGAATTCTTCTGTTTGTTCTTTGATAAACCGCCGCAACTCATTAAATTTGCGTTCAATGATTTTTATCTGTTCGTCTCAAAACTGCTTCCACCTCTCTTCCATTAGTGTTTGCCCTGCCGCATCTGCCGAACGAGGGCCTCCGCTCTTTCAACCCGTTCGGCATAGCTCAACGGGGGAGATGATTCCAATATTGGTGGTGCTGCCTGATTCTGCCTCATCTGGCTGACGCGAGCCTTGGCTCGTTCAAGCCGTTCCCCGCTGTTTTTGGGCACTGTTGACCTAGCCTTTGACTTCTGGGCTTGCGCCTTTCGGGCTTCTTGTATTTTCCTTTCAAGGTCGGCAATCTTGGCTTCGTTTTCCGCTCTTTCCTTTCGTGCCTTGTACCGTGTGAAAGCGCGGTCCAGACTCATCCCACGGTCAATGTCTTCATCCAGTTCGCCGGAGTCGGCTGCCTCTTTAAATTCATTTGATAAAAGATCAAAGCCATCATTGTTATAACTCATTATTTTTTTCCTCCTTATGCTATGAAGTTTTCTGAAGTTTTGTATTCGCTGATTTTGTCAGAAAGTTTGGTGAAGTTTTGTAATGATTATCCACTATAAACCCTTTGCCTTGCCTTTGCCGATGCAACCAGCGGCCCAACATTGACATCGATATAATCATAAACCACGGCTTTCTTTTTCCCCGGTGCCGGTCTGAGGACTCTTCCCAGATATTGCAGTACTCGCCCGCTGAATTTGATCGGTGTTGCCAGAAACAGGGTTGACAGGGCCTTGCAGTCGAAGCCTTCACCGATCAATTGACCTGTGGCAACTAACACCTTGACTTGTCCATCATTCAGCTTTTCAACGGTTTCTTGCCGCTGCTTTGCTGGTAAATCCCCGGTCAGCAATGCCGCATCAATGCCATGCTTGGCTAAAGCCGCCTGTAGCGCTTCACAATGCGCCTTCCGGTCTGATAGCACCAAGGATATGCCTTCATTCTTCCGGACCTGCTGTACAACGTCTGAAGCAATAAGACGGTTTCTGTCGGGGTCTTCGGTAAGCTCGGAGAGCATCCGGCTGTATTCGGTAACCGGGTCTGAAAATGGTCGAAAATCGGTTTCTCTGGTGACAACTTCGGCCTTGAGGATATCCCCGTTTTCCCGAAGCTGATCTGCATCAACCTCATGAACCACGTCACCCAAAAACCAATAGATGAGCCGTGATAGTTTGTCCCGCCGCCATGGTGTGGCGCTCAGACCCAACATATACTTTGAGTCGAAAGCACTCACGCACTCCGTGAAAGTCCTTGAAGGTGTTCGATGGCATTCATCGACAATCAGGTGGCCGATATGAGGAGCAACCGCATCCGCGCATTTGTATATCGATTGAACCAAACCCACGGTGATCCGATCCCCGATCTTCCGCTTGCCGCCGCCGATAACACCGATTTCAGTCCGGGGAATTCCAAGGAAGGTCTCAATCCGGTCAACCCATTGGTTGAGCAATTCCTTTGTATGGCAAATCACAAGGCAAGGCTGCTTCCGCTCTGCTATGATTTCTAGCGCCATAACCGTTTTGCCTGATCCGGTCGGTGCTCTCAAGGTGCCGAAGTCCTTTGAAAGTATGTCATCGACGGCTATTTGCTGAAATGGCTTCGGGGTTCCGGCAAAATGGAAATCCACTTCCGGCAATGTTCGCCGTTTGTCGATGATCTGGTATTGTGTGCGGGAAATAATTTTGAATAACTGCCCGGCAAAACCCCTTGGAATAATCATGGCGTCGTCAGGAGCAATTTCATAGAACTGTAAAAATTCGGGAATATCACCTATCCACCTTCCCATTTTTTCCGCTTCAAGGTAAGCCGGATTCGGGAAGCTCAACTGGTCGGCAATACGCCGCTTCAGGTGGTCGGGTGCACCGGTGATTTTTAGCTTGCAATCGATTGTTATTTTCATTAGCATGTGTCCGTTCGTTTCTTCTTAGTCGGGTCTGAGTTGGCGCTCACCCCGGCATTTTTCATTTAGAAAGGGGTTTCGCGTGGATCGAACCCCTTTCGCAATTCGCCATTCTCATCATGGTAGAAGTGGACTTTATCAATCACGATAGAGTTGAATCTATAACCCGCCTGAATCATTCCCCGGACTTTTCGTTCTGCTGCGTTTTCTTTGATTATGCGAACTTGTTCATCGGTAAAATATTCAAGGTCGTGCGCGATATTGCGAAGTTGCCTTAAGTCTTCCTCTAATTGCACCAAATCCTCAGTTTTCAGCCCCAATGCCAATTTTTTAATCTTGCTGATTTCTTTTTCGATATCGATTTGCGCTGTTGTCATTTTTTTTCCTTTTTTTATCGTGTCAGGAAATTCGAAAGTTAATTAAGTTAACTCTCAGTTTAATTAACTTATTCCTTTATTTGTAAATTGATAAGCCATTTCAATAAGTTGCGTCATTAAACAGCCGTGCCGGAAGGCCCGAATTACAATAGTTTTTCAATTCGTTTTTATGGGTCAAGTTTGCCTTTTTATCGTGTCAAAATATTCCTTTCGCCCACCATCCACCCGCTCAAGCGGAGACCCCCATCTTCGACCTGAGCACTCCATTAAAAAATCTGTTTTAGCTTAACAAAGAATGTACATAGCAATATAACCCTTTAATTTTGTTTTATTTCTTTTTATCTATGTATATTCTTTGTTACCCCCCCCAAGCCTTAATCAAAAATTTCAGACCCGGCGATAAAATCCATTCCTTTTTGGGAAAGCTGCCAAGTCCAAGCAGTGGTTTCCCCGGTTCCGTCCAAGTCTTGATTTAACAATCCAATCGCTGCAAGGTCTTCAAGGATGACTTTTGCCGTTGTAGCTGGCATCCCGGTTGTTTTTGCGATTTCTTTTGTTTTCCGCCATTCGGACAGCACTTCAAAAACCTTTTCAGCCCACAGACTTTGAATAATTTTCAACCGGTGCTTGCTGATTAAATCTCTCCCGATTTTTTTCACGGTTTCATATATGGATTCATCGATACACCTTTTGCCACGAACACACGCCAGCGCCATCCCTATTTGTATAAATTGCTTCGCCAGTCGCGCCGGGCCTTCCGGTTCGGGCTGGTATTGGATGCACTGTGTCCGATAATCACGTTCAACAACACACCGCGCATAAGCACAGAATACAGCCAAAAAAATTACCAAGGATTCGATATCTTCAGGGGTTTGGTCGAATTGGACGTTTTCCATATCAAACTGGTCGATAAATTTATGAACCGCGTCCCTGATTTCCTCGCGCATGGTGTCTTCTTTGCCCACATTTCGTATTGCTTTCAACCCCATATGATATTCATCATGCGTGTTACTCCGATATAAAAGGAATCGATCCCCCATCGAACCAATAACAGAATAATGCCGGTCGTACACAGGCGTACAGGCCCCCATAAACCCTACATGACCCTGCCAATCAATTTTCACGCCCGTTCCGAAAGCTTTAGAATAACTACCGTCGTAAACCTCTCGAAGCTGTGCAAGAATCTCCTGTTGTTGTTCGCTCCGCATGGAGAGCACGGTGGTAAAATCTTTCAGTACAAGCGTTTTATCGTTCAATTTTGGCAGCAAAGACGGTTGTGGTGTACTTTTCGTCGGTTTCTGTCCACTTATTAGAGTTGATGGTGTCAGCGATGAAAGGAAACACGTTTGCGGATGTCCTTCAAACCCACGCAGCAGCTCTGTCTTAGTAGTCGAAGGTGGAGCAATAAACAGCATCCATAAAGGATCGGTTTGAAATTGATTTGCCAAATGAACGGCCAGCATAACGTCAATCACGGTGGCATCTTCTATAAAAAGATGTTTTTTAATTACCGCTTTTAGAGTTTCCAAAGGAAACTTTAATCCGTTTTCGTGTTCCACTTTCGGGGTCTCCTCGTTTTACGAAAATTAAGCCTGTTGATGTCTGTAACTGCTGCTTCACCGCATCGATTCCTTCAAATGCGTGTAAGTCGTTCCAGTCTGTGGGTTTGCTCGAAACATCTTTGAATTTCGGTACGGCAACCCGAGCTTTGATTAGTTTGGCCGCCTGTCGTGCTTTGCTAAGTCCGGGATTCCCGGTCGTCCATCGGTCGTTATCCGCCGCAATGATGATCTCGCTTTCCGGGTATTTCTGCCGGATCATCCGTGCAACCGGAAGAAGGTTTCCCGCGTCGAAGCTGATTACAGCATGGCTGCCGGTGTCTTCGTGAACGGTCAGCATTGTTGCGAGGCCTTCACCTATATAAATGGCTCCGATGTCGCCTGGGATCTCACAGAAACATCCACGTTTTTGACCGCCTGGAAGAAACCATTTTTCTCCGTTGTCTGAAATAAACTGCAAGGTTCTGATCGATCCGCTTGTGTCGTATGCCGGAACAATGAGCCGTCCATCCTTGGCAATCCGCAACCCGTATGCCTTGACCTGCTTTCTTTGTAAGTACGGGTGATCGGTCGCCGGTGTCGCCGTTTTCCAGAGCCATTGAGCTTTTTTGGCAGCCTGTTCATGGATTCGCGCTTGCTCGGCTTCACGGGCTCGGCTCTGCTGTTCAATCCTTCGCCGAAAGTCTTCCTGTTCCCGTGGGGTTAGCTCAGATTGCTTCTGCATACACCAGGTGTAAGACTGGCCGGTCTTCCAGTTCCCGAAGCTACCCGCCGGGATTCCGTCCGAATGAAGAACATACCAACCGTCCGGATTTTTGCTGCCATCCGGTTTGAATCGGTGAAGCCGTCCGTCTGCGATTACTTCACCACCCTGAAGGTCGATACCGTTGGAAGCCATTACTTCCTTGAATTGCTCGATCATGTTTCATCCTCGGCGGCCAAAAGAAGCTTATCTAAAAAACGACTGAGTTTATCCGAATACGACAAACTCGTGATCGCCCAAGCCACCCAAGGAAGAAAACACTTCGCCGCTGCCTTTTTGAATTTTTTACCCATCAAGAGACCTCTTTGATTCTACGTTTGAACCATTCAACAAACGATTCTCGCGTATAGACAATTTTGCGTCCGACTCGAAGCCTCCTCTCCGGCCCCAGGCCAAGGCAATCTAAATTTGCCAAAGACCTTGGGCTGATAACTCCGCCCACAAGTTCCGAAGCTTTTTCCCGCGAAAAGCAGTCGGGCCAATTTCTTCCAATTTCCTCGATCACCATTTGAACCCTCCCATTGTGTCATTAGTGATTTTTTTGTTCCTATAATCTATAGGGCGTATTTTCAGGGCGCAGATGCGTATTTTCAGGGTGCATTTCAATTTTTTTCATTTGTTTAAAAAAAGTTGAGGCGTGAAAAATAAAAGAGCCTATGGTGTGTCCATAGGCTCTTTACTTGGGGATCAAGATGAGAATTAGGGGGTTACATTCTTACATGCCATTCGATAGGCGGGGTTGGTCGATAAGAAACCTTTTGCCCTTTGCTAATATAATTGTTCAAGTGTTCGCTTAAATCAGGCATGTTTTTTTTAATAGTCTTGGTTGCGTTCTTGATTTGTTTTGAAATATTTTTCCGAAGATTCTCGTTTTCTTTACTTAATCGGTGGTGCTGATAAAATTTGAGTCCGCCACCTTCCGGTCTGATTGTCAAACTATAGTTATTGTCAAAAAAAAGCACGGTCTTCCTCCAATCTTCTTCCGCTTTTTCTAAACAATTTTGGTCATTGCTCTTTTTCGCCGCTTGAAGAGCGCCCCAAATCTTTTCAGCTGCATCTTCCATCCTTGCTGCCTCATCTGGGGAAAGCATATCCGCTAGCGAATTTTCTAATGAAAGTCCTTCCGCTTCAAGCTGTTCTGCGCTGTATTTGGAATAATGCCCGTCTGGTTCTTGACAATTCCCCTTTACGAGGTTACTTAACTCATTTAAAGAAAAATCTTTTCCAGGATATTGGAGTAAATAGGCAACATAACGAATAGCATCCAGATCCCTGAAATGCGCTGTTTTGCCCTTATAGCAGACTTTCCAAAATTCCCCGGAAAGAGCAAATAAATTCGTTAACGCGGAAGGATCTGCATCCGGTTTATCTTCCCGCCATTCAGCTTCCAATTCGGCCAATCGGCTTTTCAGTTCCGCGACCTTCTCTTCCTTGATTTTTTCTTCGGTAATGGTTTGCGGGTGCTTAATCTCCCATCGCTCTATTTCTCGCTTAACTTCACAAATTTGACCACCGATTTCAAAAGCTTCGCCATGTCCACCATCCCAAAGAGTAAAATGCGGTTCTTCGGTTCGGATTTGCGGCCCTAACTCGGTATTGAGTAATTTCACAAAAAATCGCCATTCAGCCCTAAAATCCTTGCTTGGCGGCTCCTTGTAAACATTTAGGAAGTCCGGCGTCAAAAAAGCATCGTCATCCATATCAGACCTGAAAGTTTCCCATGGATTTTGCGGTTTCTTGCCGGTGATTATTTCCAAAGACGCTTCCCGGACTTGCTCATCGGTCAATGAAAGCGTTTCGTCCTCATCAGAGATTTCAAATACTACTGCGTACTGCGTTTGAATTGCGGCTTTAGCATATTTTCGGAATTTGGTCGGAGAGAAATGATACAGAGTTACGGAATTAAAAGGCACATCGGGATATTCCTTCACCCATCTTTCGACGTGCAATTTCATATTGTTTAAAAGCAGTCTCGGGAAAGATTCTGCAAAGTCTTGCTGGATCATTGCGCCTCCTGTTGCGCCCTGATGGAAGCCGGGGAAGGACGGTCAGGATTCCGTCTTTTCGGGAGCGACCCTATCCCCGGAAAGTGTATTACAAATTTTCGCAGAATTTATTTATATAGCCTCAGGAATTCATCAACTGTAAGACCGGCGGATGAAATCAAGTGTTTCAATAATCCCTGTTTTAATGGCCTGCCTTTGTGAACTGGTATCGAGAGAATAACGGAACTTCCTTCCTTGGTCAGTATCTTGTGGCTTCCTGCTTGTCTATCAAACTTCCAACCAGCTCTTTCGAAGGCTTTTACGACTCTTTCCGGTTTTAGGTTATGGATGCCACTCATGCGCTCTTTGCCGATTCTGCATGTTCATTTCTTACCTGAATACAACCCGCTATGGCATCTTTTATCATTGTAAGAGTCTCTTCTATGGTGTCCCCCTGAGATGCACAGCCCGGAATATCGGGACATTCCGCCCAATAGCCCCCATCTTCCGTATCGGCATGAAGAATAACGGTATATTTGCGTTTCATGACCTTGACCTCATATTTTTTTCGATCATGAAGAGCTTTTACCTCGCCTTTCAATTCTTCAATCATTGCTCCCAAAGCAAATGAAAAAACCAATTGACCTTGACGCAGCGTATCAATAACTTCATCCGAATCTCTTGTGAGAACGAAGATGGTTTCTCCATCAGTTAAGAACTTGAGATCTGAAAGAGGTTTATCAATGTCCGGCATGTTTTTCTTCAAATACCATACGGATTTTCTGATTTTCTGAAGACTGATGCCTTTATCGAGAAGGGTCTTTGCCGCTTTAATCTGAATGAGATCATTGAACGAGTATAATCGAACGCTTCCCTGCCCTGATGCCTCTTGTATTGAGGGTTTTATGAAATCTGAAGTGTCCCAGTAATCAATTTGCCTTTTGGTCGCTTCTGTGATTCTGGAAACAGCCTTGGTATTGAAATTCATCGTATCCCCCTTGCTTTGAATTTATAATTACATGATTGTATTTATAAACCCACAGAAAGGAAAAATCAAGATTTTTTTCGGAAAAGAGAAACTTTGCAGAATGGTAAAAGCGTATTACAAAAAGACCTTGTATCCGGTGTTCAGGGCTTTGCCCAGTTTCTTGGCGCGAACCACGCTGATCCGCATTTTACCCCGTTCCATTAAAGAAACGTGGCTCTGAGGAATACCGGATTTGTCAGCCAGTTCTTTTTGAGTCAACCCTTCCCGCCGCCGTATGGCTTTCAGGCATACAACCGGCCCGTCCTCCTCCGAATACTCCGGAAATGCCTCCCGCCAGGGGATGCTTTCCGATGTGTCCACAAAACCAAGTTTTTCGAGCATTTTTGCCGCTTGCTTCCGATGAGCCGCAGGGCCTCGAAAGCACATTTCGATAATATCAGTACGGCGCTTTTTCGTGGGTTCCAACATTAATCACCTCGATAAGCCGGATTGTCCGGTCGCGTTCCGTCCATAAGAAATCGGTTTTTCTTCCGAATGATTTTCCATTTGCTTGATGGCGCTTTTCAGCTTATTCGGTGAAAGATGGGAGTATCGCTCGGTCATGACAAGACTGGAATGTCCTAACAACTTTTGAACCGTGTACAGATCGACCCCGCTTTCCACAAGCCAGGAAGCGTATGTATGGCGTAAGCTGTGAAACACGACCTTTTGCCTCGGATCGATCACCCCATCATTCAAGCCAAGCTCTTCAACGGTTCTAAAAAACGAATGAGATATTCTATCGAGTTTTCCTCCTTTGGATGTCTTAAAAACAAGATCCCCGTTGTTTCCGAATTCAAGCGATTCAATCATTTCCTTGACTCGTTGCGTCATGAAAACAGTCCTGTTTGTTCCCGATTTGGTGTCTCGCAAGGTCAAGGACTCTCGTTTAAGATCAATATCGGAAAAGGTTAAATTCGCCACTTCCCCGAATCGAAGTCCGCAATCAAGAGATAACAAGCTGATTTGATATGTCTGCTCAGACTTTCCGCGCAAGGCATTAAGTAATAATTCGGCCTCATCCCTTGATAAAAACCGGATTCTTTTATTGCTGGTCTTTTTTTGCTTGACCTTTTTGGTCGGACTCTCCAGAGGAGTCAGTCCGTTTTCCTTGGCGAGATTCCAGACCTGGCGGATTGTAGCCAGCACATATTCGATTGACCGCCATGACCGCTTTTTTTCCTGCATGGCATGTTTGATTTTTTCAATGCGAAGCCTTGTAATCTCCCGGAAGGGAAGGTCTCCGATTTCCGGGTTGATCCATTGGCGGAAGTGTTCCCGTTCTTTTCGGTAGGATTCGGGTTTTTTACTGGAAACAGCAACCGGCCAGTATGTTTTTTCAAAGAAATCGGCAAAGGTTATATTTCGCTTTTTTTCGGCCTGGCGCTGTTTCCTGTCTTCAATTTGCTTCTCCCTTAAGGTAGATGGCCCTTGTCCGATCTTTGCGGCTTCCTTAAGGCTTCCCAGTTCCTTTAAACATTTGTCTTGCGTCCAGCCTTCGGACTCCCAACCGAATCCAACCGTAACCGTTTTTCCCGTCACCGTGTATCGGCCCCGAAAATAACGATCAAACCGGATTCCGTGTTTCCGTTTGGCGTGTTTTCGGTACTGCAATCCATGACCTGCCGGACTCCATTCCATGATATCCCCTCCCCTGTTTGGTACAAGATAGGTACAAGATTTTTGATGAAACCAAGGTTTTTTGTGTGATGTCTTATGAAGATAGATATCAGATAAGATTCTGGAATGTCAAGTAAAATATGTTATTTTGTGAAGTCGTGTGAAACTATATAACAGGGACTGAAAATCCCCGTGTCGGCAGTTCGATTCTGTCCCTCGGCACTTGAAAAAATCAAGGAGTTGCGACGATTCAGTCATAACCCCTTGTTTCTTTCGGTGATTTTTG
>CAYNWA010000044.1:6849-14449 GCA_964400795.1 uncultured Smithella sp. | reverse complement strand
TTCAGTATCCGCCAGAACCTTTTCAAACATACCGACAAAATCGCCGACGGGAACGTCGCGTCCGCCAAGACCGTAAATGTAATTATAAATTAAAGGACGCTGAGCTTCAGCATACATGGCGGATTTGATTTCCGCAAACACAGGACCGCCGGGACCGCCGAACGTGATGGCACGGTCGGTCACAATCAGTTTTTTCGCGTTTTGAACAGCTGCTTTTATTTCCTCAAACGGGAAGGGACGCCACATTCTCAATTTGACCAAACCGGCCTTGACACCTTTGCTGCGCAGTTCGTCAATAGCCAGTTGGGCCGTTTCTCCCATCGAACCCATTGTCAGCATTAGAATTTCTGCGTCTTCTGCTTTGTAAGTTTCCACCGGTTTATAGGAACGGCCGAATAATTTTGCCCATTCATCCCAGACTTCCAAAATGACTTTTTTGGAGCTTTTCAGGGCTTCATCCTTGGCTTTCATGATTTCGGTAAAATAATCGGACATGGCGAAAGCGCCCATCGTCACAGGCTTTGCGGGATGCAATGTCGCGTGCGGCACAAAAGGCGGAAGAAACTTATCCACCTCTTCTTTAGACGGCATTTCAAAAGGTTCCACCATGTGCGTCAACTGAAAACCGTCGATATTGACGCAGACAGGCAGCATGACATCCTTGTGCTCCGCAATTTTGAAAGCTTGAATCGCCAGATCGATGGCTTCCTGACCGTTTTCCACAAAAAGAGAAATCCAACCGCAATCACGCTGAGGCATGATATCAGTGTGATCATTTAAAATATTCAGAGGACCGGAAACAGCCCGATTCGCGATGGCCATGCAGATTGGCAGGCGCATTGCCGAAGCAATCGGCAGAAGTTCATGCATCAGCATCAATCCCTGGGAGCTTGTTGCCGTGAATGCGCGGGCACCGGCACCGGAGGCTCCGATGACGGCGCTCATCGCCGAATGTTCTGATTCCACCGTGACGAATTCCGCGTCAATTTCACCATTGGCAACCAGATCGGAAACATGCTCCGCGATGTGTGACTGGGGTGTAATAGGATAAACGGCCGCCATATCGATATCACAAAGACCAACGGCTTCCGCAACGGCAATTGCCACTTCCATTCCAACACGTTTACCCATGTTATCCCTCCTCAATCATCGATATCGCACGGGGCCAGCATTCATGCGCGCAAATGCCGCATCCCTTGCAATAATCCAGATCTGCTTGAAAGAAGCCGTCTTCGGTCTGCTGAACGCAACCTTCCGGACAATAAATATAACAGATGCCACATTTGATACATTTTGCATTATCCCAGATGGGTCTTTGAGACCGCCAGCTTCCCGTATGATATTCACTGGCACTTCCCGGATCGGACACAATACAGCCGATGGGAAGCTCCTTCCATGTTTTCAGTGCCATTGAGATTTACCCCTTAATTGTATATTTTTATTTCATCGTAAGCCCGTTTCATCGCGTTGAGATTCTTCTGGGCGATTCTGCCGAAACGGTGCTCAATAGATTCTTTCATGGCGTCGAGCTCCATGACGCCTATAACCTTCAGTAACGCTCCGATCATCGTGGTATTGGCAATGGGTACGCCCATTTCCTTGCGCGCAATTCCTGTGCCGTCTACGATGGCTAATGTCCCCTTGTAATTTAACGCTTTGCGAATTTCCTCCGGGGTTTTATGCGTATTGACAATCAATTTCCCTTCCGGCTTTAAACCATCAAGAACATTCACCAAGCCAATCAAACTGGAATCCAGAATCAACACCACATCAGGTTCATATATACCTGAGCGAACATTGATTTTTTTATCCGCAATACGGGTAAAAGCGGCAACGGGCGCTCCTCTTCGTTCCGGACCGAAACTGGGAAATCCCTGAGCGTATTTCCCGGCGGCAATTGCCGACACAGCCAGTAATTCCACCGATGTCACCGCTCCCTGACCGCCGCGTCCATGCCATCTGACTTCTATCATTGATTCCGTCTCCTTAATTTTGATACAAAAAATGACTGTGATTCATAATATAGAAAAAAACTTCAGTCAATATCTTTTTACTTATTGCTCAGTCGTTTGTGACATTCAAGAATTAAGCCACTTACTCTGTTGAGAAAGACACAAATAATCAATGCCTTGGAAATCATTGATGACCAAAGTAAAAAATTTTTGACCATCAGTCTTTAAATTGCCTCTTTCCCCTAATCTTCATGGTCAACTATTTCCAAATTTTGGGACAAATTGGGACATCAGAGAATAGATACTGATTATCGCACACAGATAAATAGCTTAATGATTTTTTGATGATATTACATGCTGCGCCGGAATTCCAACGACTTCGATATCGTCATCTTATCAATATATTTCAAATCTCCGCCCATGGGCACACCCATGGCGATGCGCGTCAGTTTGATATTTTTTTCTTTGAGCATTCTGGTCAGGAGCAATGCTGTGGATTCGCCGTGAACATTGGTATTGGTTGCGATAATGACTTCTTTGATATTGCCTACTTTGATGCGCTGAATAAGCTCTCCCAGCCGTAGATTATCCGGTCCGATACCATCCAGAGGTGCCAGGGCTCCGTGAAGAACATGATACGTTCCGCGATATCCGCCGGACTCTTCAATGGCTGCCAGCGCGTCAGGGTCTTCCACAACACAAATCATTTCCTTGTCTCGGGAGGCATCGCTACAAATGTAACAGGTGTCTTCTTCCGTCAGGTTCAGGCATACCTTGCAGAGCTTGATTTTCTTTTTGACTTCCACGATGCTTTCCGCGAGCTTTCGGACATCATCTTCCGTGGAACGCAAAATATAATTGGCCAGCCTAGCGGCTGTTTTTTCACCGATACCGGGAAGTTTGCCCAGCTCGGCAATTAATTTTTTAATAGGTTGGGCGTATGCTTTCATATTTAACCTCTACGCCGATTAAATCAAAGCGCTATCTTTGTTGGCTTCGTCGTCAGCATCCTCAACGTATTATCATATACGCCTCGTCGCCTCCTCCTCGCCGCCTTGATATCATCTTTGATTTAAAGCGGCTCTAAAAACCGGGTATGTTGAGTCCTCCGGTAATTTTGCCCATTTCCGCAGCTCCCATTTCCTGAGCCTTGCGGATTCCCTCGTTAACGGCAGCAGCAATCAAATCCTGCAGCATCTCGATATCTTCGGGATTAACCACTTCCTTTTCGATTTTGAGCGAAACAACTTCATATTTGCCGTTCACCACAACGCTGACCATACCGCCGCCGGCCTGAGCTTCGACAGTTTTTGTTTCCAGTTCTTTCTGCAGACTGGCCATGCGTTCCTGCATTTTTTTGGCCTGCTTCATGATGGTGTTAAAATTTTGCACGCTTTATCCTCCTGATTATTTAAAAAATTTTTTACGAATTTATTTTATCCGTCTGCACCTTGATTTCCACCACTTTGGCATCGGACAGTTCATCCATCACCTTCTGTAAAAGCGGTTGCCGCATCGCTTCCCGTTTTATATCATTGACAATACTAGTCTGACTGCGCGGTTTGTTTCCGTTTGCACCGCCGTTTTCACCGTTAAGAGCTTCTATTTTCAATACGACATTCTTCTGAAAAAACTTGCCGGCTATTTCCTGCAATTTTTGTTTGTGATCATTTTTTATTTCCTCCAGAAAAATGAAGTTTGAAGGAAAGCCCAGGGTGAGGTGATCGTTTTCGTAACTTACAATCTCAACGGAATCAATTCTTCTTCCCAGGTGAGCGCTCTCTTTTTTGATAAATTTTTTCAAATCGTCGCGCAAAGATTTCAAATCCGATGTATGATTCGTTTGTGAAATATTTTCATTTTTAGATTCTTCAGATAAATCATTTTCCGTTTCGGCATTCAACTTTGAACCGTTTGAGCGCGGCGCGGCTGAAAACTGCGGTAAAGTATTTTCGCCGTCTGCCGGCAAACCGGTTTGTAATCTTTTCTCGATGCTTTCAATGGTCGAAATAATGTCACCCAGAGGGATGATCGGCGCGAGATAAGCCATCTTGACGATTATCGCTTCCAGCTTCATGCGCGGCTCCTGACTGCGGCGGAAATTTGCCTCTTCTGAAAGCAGAATTTCCAGATATCGCTGCAGGGTTTCCCTCGATATTTTCTCAACCTGTTCTTTCATCTTTTCAATCTGCTCGGTCGCGATATCAAAAGATGAACTACCGTCACCGGCAATTTTCACCAGTAACAGATTTCTGAAATGCCTGAGCAGCATCTGATAAAAATACTTCATATCAAGACCTGCCAGATACGCCTCTTCCAGAATCATCAGACACGCAGCCGCATCCTGACTTAAAACCGCTGCAGAAATACGAAAAAGGTATTTTCTCGCGGCTAACCCCAAACATTCTTCCACATCGGTATCCTTGATATCCATCCCGGCGTAAGAAATAACCTGATCAAAAATACTCTGTGCGTCGCGCATACTGCCGTCACCCGCTTCAGCAATCCAGGACAGGGCGATCGGACTGATTTTAATGCCTTCCCTGGAGGCAACGAGCTCCAGATTCGCAATGATCTCCTTAAGAGATATCCGTCGAAAATCATAGCATTGACAGCGAGATAGAATGGTGGCCGGAATTTTGTGGCTTTCCGTCGTGGCGAACATAAAAATCACATGCGCCGGTGGTTCTTCCAGCGTTTTCAGAAGCGCGTTGAAAGCCGGATCGGTAAGCATGTGTACTTCATCGATAATATAAATCTTGTATCGTGAAGACGCGGGTGCGAATTTGACATTTTCCCTAAGTTCACGGATTTCATCAATACCGCGGTTGGAAGCGCCGTCGATTTCGTGCACATCCAGCGATGAGTTGTTGGTTATCTCTTTGCAATTTGCACATTCATTGCAGGGCGTGGGCGTCGGCCCTTTTTCACAATTGAGCGCCTTGGACAAAATACGGGCAACGGACGTTTTTCCGACGCCGCGCGGACCACTGAAAAGAAAAGCGTGCGCCACGCGACCCTGGGCTATGGCATTACGCAGGGTTTTGACAACATGGGACTGACCGGCAACCTCTTCAAAAGTTTGCGGTCTGAATTTTCGGGCTAGAACGAGATATTCCAAATGAACTCCTGATGCTAGGCAGATAAATTACTGGTGACCGGGTTTACCGCAACACATGGCGAACATTGCTGCCGCTGCTTCCTTCCGGACCTGACGGGGTTCACAAGCCTCCGTTGCGCGGGACCGCGGTACACCTTTGGGGGCATACACACGATTTCCAGTCGTGCTCCTTCAGCCGCTCGGACATCTCTCCTTTAACAACTATATTCATAATATTAAAGAGCAATACGGACTATAATTTATATTTTGGAAAATGGAATTTATACAAATATCATTTTACAAAAGATTTGTTGTATTTTCTTGTCTTGCCGTTTACATTATATTCCCAAAAGAATCTCAAACCAATTCATCTCTATTACTTAACCTGAATTCTAAGGCTGTTCTTTGTAACAAATATAAATTTATAATTCAAGATTTATCATTTCAGAAAAAGGCGCATGGCCAAGATCCTTTTTGATGGACAATGCTAAAGTAAATTGTATTATTATTTTCAATGGCTTCCTCTTCATCTATAATTGTATATGGGTGTTTAGCAATCGTCTATCGAACGTTAGGTGTTTCCAAACCAAGCAAATACTTCTTCATGGTAAAAATTTTAAAAATTCATTTAACTTTGCGAAAGAAAATCGTCAAAAATTTAATGAAAGATAACTTAACATGTGTTACCTATAATCTAAAAAGGTCAATATGTTAAATAAGATAAACATCAGCCCGGCAAGACAAAAACTTATTATTCATATCATCTTGTGTATTGCCATACTTGCTATTTACTGGCAGGTTACCCAATATGGTTTTATCAATCTTGATGACGATGATTATGTCAGAAAGAATCGTCATATTCGCTTAGGAATTGAAGGAATCCGTTGGGCATTTTTTTCAGTCTACGCCCAATTCTGGCATCCTTTTACGTGGCTTTCCCTGATGATCGATTATAAACTTTATGGTCCGAATGCCGGCGGTTATCACCTGACCAATATCATCCTGCATACCTTAAGTACTTTATTGCTTTTCCGGCTTTTGAACCGAATGACCGGCGCTATCTGGAAAAGCGCCTTTATTGCGGCGCTCTTTGCGCTACATCCCCTGCGCGTGGAATCGGTAGCCTGGATTTCCGAACGCAAAGATGTTCTGAGCGCGTTTTTCTGGATGCTGACGCTTTCTCTTTATGTCTATTATACAGAGAAACCAAATATAAAAAGATATGTTTTAACGCTCGTATCGTATGCTCTTGCCCTCATGAGCAAACCCATGGTGGTCACGTTGCCGGTCATAATGATTTTGCTTGATTACTGGCCGCTTTCCCGATGCCGCATCGGAATTGAATCACAGAAAGATAATTTGTTTCTATGGCAGTTGAAGGAGAAAACACCTTTTTTTGCTCTCTCCGCAATCTTTTCCATTATTACCATTTATAACCAGTTCAAGCCGTCGGGAGACGCTTTCCCTTTGAGTTCCAGAATCGCGAACTCGTTTGTTTCTTTTATAACTTATCCGATCAAGATTTTATGGCCTTACGACCTGACGATTAGCTATCCTTTTAGATTTGAAATCCCCGCGTGGCAGATCTTAGGATCTGTTTTACTGACTGTACTCATTAGCGCCGCTGTCATTGCAACAGCAAAACGCTTTCAATATCTCTTTGTTGGATGGATGTGGTACGTTATAACCATTATGCCGGTAATTGGCATCATTCAGAATGGAGACTACGGAATGGCCGACCGCTATACTTATCTGCCTTCCATCGGCATTGCCATTATGCTGGCTTGGGGATTACCCTCTCTAATGAAGAGCAAAAAGTTTTTATTGCCGGCGGGACTTGCCGCTCTCACCGTCATGGCGGTTTTGTCATGGAATCAATGTGGCTATTGGAAGAACAGTTTTGAACTTTTCAATCACGCTTTAAGCACGACAAAAGATAATTTTCTGGCGCATAATGATTTGGGGCTTGCCTTATATGAAAAAGGGCAATTTGAGGAAGCTATCCGTCATTATAACAAGGCCGTTCTTATAGCACCGCGTTATGCTTATGCCTATCATAATCGGGGGGTTGCTTACGCAAAACTCGGTCGGTATCAAAACGTTTTCGATGATTTCAATACGGCCATCCGTCTGAAACCAAATTATGCTATAGCCTACAATAACAGGGCATATGCCCATTTCCTTCAAGGGAATAAAGAGCTCGGTTGCCAGGATGCTCAAAAAGCCTGTTCCATGAAAATATGCACAACATTAAAGATGTATCAAAGCAAAGCATACTGCCAGTGAATCTTTAGAGCTTCATTATAATGTAAACATGCTATTCCATCAGTAGAAACAATCCGATATAAAACTATTTCCACAAAGGAAAACACTCTGGAGATCGACACAAGACATGTAATGAATAAATCCTCAGCAACAAGCGACGGGGCACTGTAAAACAAACATTTTTATTAACGAGTTCATTGACATAAAAAATCTATTTTAGTATAGGAGTACCATTAGCCTCTGATATAATTGCAATATCGACTATGTAAGTTTTTTCAAAAAA
>CAYNWA010000044.1:0-6839 GCA_964400795.1 uncultured Smithella sp. | reverse complement strand
CAAAAAAATCCAGGCAGAAGGAGAAGAGTATGAAAAAATTTTTCATTTTAACAATCGGCTTAATATTGTTTTTTTGTGTAACGATAGTACAGGCAGAAACAGAGGACAACTCAGCCCCCACGGCTAAACAATGGTGGGAAGATGGTTACGTTCGTCCACCAAAAGTTGAAGCACCAGCCGCTCCGGTTGAAGCAGTCACCTCGGAGGAAACGACGGCTCCCGCTGAAGTGTCTGCCCCCACAGTTGAAGAGCCTGCCGCTCCGGCAGAGGCAGCTGCCCCCAAGACTGAAGAATCTGCCGCTCCACAAGCGGTCGTTCCTGTCACACCCGCTGTTGCTGATATGCAATATGCTTCAGGGGGGAACAAACAAGACGTTCAAATTTTGATAAATAAATGGCTGACAAGCTGGCAATCAGGCGACATGGAAAATTACCGCAATTGTTATGCAACAGATTTTCAGTCAAAAGGACAGAACCTGGATGCCTGGGTTGCTCATAAGGCCGCTTTGAACAGTAAAAATAAAAATGTAAAAATCAGCCTTGATGATTTACAAATCGTAGCGGAAGAAAACACCGCCTCAGCGGCATTCATTCAACATTACAGTTCATCGATAAGTAAAAATTCAGGCAAAAAGATTTTGAAGTTGAAAAAAATAAACAACGAATGGAAAATAGCTAAAGAAATCATGTAATCCATCATCGGCATCAAATTGAAGATTATTATGTTAAACAGAAAAGGCAGTGTCCATTTTGGCTCTGCCTTTTCTTATGCGATTACCTGCCAACCTGCAAGCCTTAATTCCAGCACCATGGAATATAACTTCACAACCAGCTTGATGTTTTATATTCGTGATTGACATGCAAAGCTGTTCTTCTTATACTTCAGCCACTAATGCCTGAATTTTCAGGACATTTTGTAGCCGATTTTAAGAGAGAAAATGGAAGAGAAAAAGATTGTTCGTTTAACACAGACAGTGCAGGGCGCGGGTTGAGCCTGTAAGATAGGTCCGGGTGATCTGTCTAAAATCATGCGCGATTTGCCGCTCGTTCAGGATCCGGATTTGTTAACGGGATTCGAACACGCGGAAGACGCGGGAGTGTATAAAATTTCTGACGAAGTTGCTTTGGTACAAACCGTTGATTTTTTCACGCCCACGGTTGATGATCCTTTTACCTTTGGACAGATTGCCGCCACCAATGCGCTTAATGATATTTACGCGATGGGTGCCAAACCCCTGACCGCAATGAACATCGTCTGTTTTCCAATCAAAACAATGGATATTTCCGTTTTGGGAGAAGTTTTGCGCGGTGGATTGAATAAAATGCGCGAAGCCAATGTATTGCTCGTTGGCGGACATAGCGTTGAAGACAATGAAATCAAATACGGTCTTTCCGTAACCGGGGTTGTTCATCCTGACAAGGTATTGTATAACCGCGGCGCCAAAGCGGGTGATAAATTGATCCTGACAAAGCCCATCGGAACAGGCATTATCAGTACTGCCATTAAAGTGGATGAGGCATCCCCTGAACAAATCAAGCAGGTGATTGACACGATGACCTCTCTGAACAAAAAAGCAGCGGAGCTTACGATTGACGCAGGCGATATTCATGCCTGTACCGATATCACCGGTTTTGGATTACTGGGACACGCCTGTGAAATGATTGAAGACAGTGACGTCGGTCTGCGCATCAACTCCGCGGCAATACCGGTCCTTGAAGGCGTACGTGATTTGATGGAAACAGGTTTTATCCCCGGTGGCCTCTACCGCAACAGGGATTTTCGGATCAATCAAGTCATCAAAGAGAAGACCTGTCCGGACTGGCTTTTTGATTTGCTTTTTGATCCGCAGACAGCGGGAGGTTTGTTTTTCAGCCTTCCCGCGAATAAGGCGCAAAAACTTGTGGAGACAATGCAGGCGGCGGGTATCATGCATGCTGCTGTTGTCGGAGATGTCGTAAAGGAGCATCCCTGTAAGATTCTTGTTTATTAAGGGAGACGCAACCGGCAACATATAAAGCCGAATTCATGAGAGAAGAAGTCATTCCGATCAGAAAAGAAACAGAGCTGAACTTGAAAAAACTGATGGACATGGTTCAGCCCGATGATTCTTTATTGTTGTTGATGCATGGAAGTCCCGACCCGGATGCCATCGCTTCAGCCATGGCTTTGCGCGAAATCATTCAGCAAACAAAAGGACTTTCTAAAAGCATTTTCGTCTCCACCGAACCGTTAATCAGACAGCAAAACATTGAATTTGTTTCTGCCTTACACCTTGATATTCATTCCATCCATCAGGTGGATTTTAATGCGTATCGTTTAATTGCGCTTTTGGATGCCCAGCCTTCTTTTTTTGCCAATTCAATGAAATTTCTAAAACCGCAGATTGTTTTCGACCATCATCCTTATGAAGGCAAATGGAACGCCGAACTGACGGATATACGGCCCCATTACGGCGCCTTGTCCAGCATTCTGACCGAATATTTGCTGCGTTCCCGAATCAAGATTTCCCGCATTCTGCATACCGCTCTGCTTTATGGCATCAAAACGGATACGGACAATTTTGATCGCGCCACGATTATCGAGGATATCAAAGCTTATTCTTATCATACAAAATACGCCAATATGCAGTTGATCCGTCGCATTGAACTGAATCAGACGCCAGACCGTTTCTTGAAATATTTTAATTACGCCTATCATCACATGAACAATTTTCGTGGTCGACGTGTTTGTTTTCTGAACACCGTGGAAAGCGCCGATGTCTGCGTGCAGATTGCCGATTTTTATTTGCGTTTGATCGGAACGTATTATGTGGTTGTGGCCGGAATCGTTGAAGACAGGCTTGTCATTATTTTTCGCGGTGACGGATACAGGCAAAACTGCGGTCTCATCGCACAAAGGGCTTTTGGATTGATCGGCAAGGGTGGCGGCCATCGAAGCGCCGCGCGGATGGAAATCCCTTTGGATATTTTGAAAGAAAATGTAGAAGGCGAATTGTCGCAGCGGAGTGTGGAAAAATTCATTTTCAGAAGATTGAGACGGGAACCCAAACATGTATCCGGCGCCAATGAATAATATAAAATGCAGAAAGGAATTCTATGAAAGATCTTGGTTTTAAAAAAGAAATAACCACAGGATATTATCTTGATCCATTCAACGGTTTTCAGGAGAGAAAAATAACCATTGAATCGCGTTATGATGAAATTACCGGAGTTGCCTGCCGCATTCTGCCTTATCGCCTGCGTATCGCACAGAAACCCGATGTAGACCATTATCTGGAAAAATCGCCGGAATCTTTATGTCCATTTTGTGCCGATCTTTTTGAGAAAACAACTCCGAGATTCATGACCAATTTTATTGAAGAAGGGTATCTCAAAAGGGGAGAAGCGTGTCTTTTTCCCAACGCCTTCCCTTATGACCCAAATAATAATGTTGCGATTTTTTCTTTCCGTCATTTCGTCGCGATGAATGAACTTACCCCGGAATATATGCGCGACGGTTTTGCCGTCTGCCGCGATTATTTTCATCGAATCGTTGAAAAAAATCTTGCCTTCAAATACTGCTCGATCAACTGGAATTATATGCCTCCGGCAGGAGGTGGTTTGATTCATCCCCATTTGCAGACCATTGCAGGTTATCGACCAACCAGTCTTATGCAAAAGCTTTTATCCAGTGCGCAGAATTATGCAGCGGCTTCCAACGGAGACAACCTGTGGAGTAATTTAATTGCTCTGGAGAAGAAATCAGATAAACGATTCATTGCCGATACGGGCAATGTCTGCTGGCTGACAAGTTTTGCGCCCAAGGGCATGGCCGGTGAAATTGATTTCATTTTCCGGGAAAAAACATCTTTTTTTGACTTGACCGAATCCAATTTCAACGAATTCCTGACGGGCCTTTCCCGGATATTCAGTTATCTTTACACCAATAATTTTATAAGTTTTAATATGTCCTTTTACGCGACCATGACAAACAATAATTATTTCTATGTGCAGGGAAAAGTTGTTCCCCGTTTTGCCGTTCATCCATTGGGAACGAGCGATTTAAATTATTTTGAAAAGCTGCACAACGAAATTATTTGTCCAACCGTTCCGGAAGAACTATGCCGCGAAATCCAGCCCTATTTTAAGGTAGCGTCATAGGATAATGATTTAGCCCCAAAGAATCACAGGTATTCCACCAGGGCAAGCCCTGGACCCTAATTCTGCAGCAAGCTGCGGGGTATTATACCGTGCTTAGGCAGGATGGTTCGACTTACAAATTTCAATACACGTCGTTTTTGAAATTTGAGTCTCACAATAAAATTTAATCCCGACAGGCAACACCTGTCGGGATTTGTTTTCTGCTTGGAGCACTATTTGTGGGTATATCTATTCCTCTTTGCTGACTTTGGCGGATTCCGTTTTAGATGTTTCAGCGGCTGAAGTTGATGGGCTTTCGGTTTTTTCAGTTTTTTCCTTCTTGGTCATAGCTCCCGGTTTCTTTCCCTTGTAATCCGTCACATACCAGCCCGATCCTTTCAGACTGAAAGAGGAAAGAGACATCATTTTATGAACCTTGCCTTTGCAGAATTTGCAGCTTTTTAACTCCGGATCGGTGATTCCCTGAAACGCTTCAAATTGTCTGCCGCATTTCTGGCACTTATATTCGTAGATAGGCATATTAAAAACTTACCTCCATTAATTGAATGTATCAAAATTTTTAAAATTACTGCTGAAGCAGTCTAAAACTATTTCCAAATCATAACCTTTAACCGGTAAAAGAGCGGCACGGGTCAGATTATTCACGATAACCTCTTCTTTTTCCTTTTCCTCCGCACCGGCTTCAAAATCAATTTCACCATTACTGAAACGCAGAACATGAATCAATTCATGGACCGCAATGTAAAGCATCAACGGACTGAGCTTGATAAAAGAGTTTGCCCTCTCTACCGCGTCCAGAATAATGTTGTCCTGCAGACAGATACGGTAAAAATCAAATTTATTTTCAGCATTTCCCGTCAATCCGCCCGGTTTTTCATACGTGTACTTGCAAAGATGGGCAAAAGCCCCGTCTTTAATTTCCTCCTTATCCAGGTAAGCCAGCGTTTTTACATCATATTTACTTTTCCTGAACTCCGCGTCACTTAACCTGAACTGACGCGATACAAGATTTTCGGCATCGTTAAAAGCTTTTTTTGTTACAGGCATTTGTGCCGCGTTAAAATAAAGGGGCATAATTCACCACAAATATTTTCTTCAATTCGGATGTAATATATTTACAGATATAAATGTTGTCAAGGCTCCTTTACAAGGCCTTAAAAGGATAAATACAAAATTAAATTGACAATTTAGCCATTAAGGGCTTATATCCACTGCAAAATCAATTAATATTTAAAAGGATGCATATGGCTGGCAATACTATATTAAAAAACAAAGCAAAAATAAGGATTGGCATTCTATACGGTGGAAGGTCCGGCGAGCACGATGTGTCGCTTTGCTCTGCCGCTTCTGTGGTTGCCTCTCTGGACCGTAATAAATATACAGTAACGGCCATCGGTATTGCTAGGGACGGCCGCTGGTATGTACAGGAAAAGCCCGAAATTATTCCAGATAAGGACTTCGGACGAAAACTGGCTTTGAAAAAGAAGGGTATGTGGCTGGTCAATCACTTCGAGCAGAAAAACAGGCTGCATCTTTACGATATAAAGAACAAAAATAAAGACGTGGTGGTCGATGTCGTTTTCCCGGTGATTCACGGAACGTTCTGTGAAGACGGCACGTTGCAGGGGCTGCTGGAACTGGCAATGGTGCCTTATGTGGGAGCGGATGTGACCGGTTCGGCTGTGGGTATGGATAAAGACATCGCCAAAAGATTGCTGAATCAGGCAGATATTCCCGTTGTTCCTTCCGTAACCGTGAATAAACAACGCTGGCAGGATGACGCTGAAGCGAAGTTCATTATAAAAAACATGCTGGAAAAACTTGGCCTGCCTCTATTTGTTAAACCTGTTTGCACCGGTTCATCCGTTGGTGTTAAAAAGGTGAAGAAAAAAGAGGAACTCGCCAAGGCGATGAACTTTGCCTTTCAGTTTGACAATCGCGTGATGATTGAAGAGGCTATTGACTGCCGCGAAATCGAATGCGCCGTTTTAGGCAATGAAAATCCCGTTGGATCAGTCTTGGGCGAAATAATTCCCAACCATGAATTTTATTCCTACGAAGCCAAGTATATCGACCCCAACGGCGCGGCGCTGAAGATCCCCGCCGAAATTAACAAAGCCCTTTCCAGCAAAATCCGAAAGATTGCGGTTGAAGGATACATGGCGCTTGGCTGCTCTTCCATGGCAAGAGTTGATTTCTTTCTGGATAAGAAAACCAATAAATTTTATCTCAACGAAATCAATACGCTACCAGGCTTTACCAGGATCAGCATGTATCCGAAACTCTGGGAGGCCAGCGGTTTGAAATACAGCGACCTTCTGGACAAACTGATTATGCTGGCCCTAAACCGTCATAAGAAGAAGTTGGAGATTAAAACGGATAGCATATAGGGCTGTTGAAAAAGCTCATGCCCTAAGGGGAAACATAGTCTGCTGTGTTGAGCCACACGCCGCACTTCTCAACGTAAGCAAATATACGCCTAGCGGCTCGTTTCTTGCGCGTCTTGCATATGTTCTTACTGCAAAAGAGCGTCAGATAATTTTCGATTTAATCACGGGTATGAACCCCAGGCCAATTCCGATAGCTGTCGGAACAGGACGCTAATTCCGCCCCAAGGGGCGGGGTATCATATCCTCCGCTGTGCGGGATTGTTCGACTTACAAATTTCAATGCGCTACGCTTTTGAAATTTGAGTCTCA
>CAYNWA010000043.1:0-15010 GCA_964400795.1 uncultured Smithella sp. | reverse complement strand
TCATCGCCCATTATAGATTATTTGGACTTGCTTTTTTACATAGAGGGATGACAAATTGGGTTGACAGATAGGGACGCTGTTAATCATCAACCATCAATCATCAACCATTAACTAATTTACTTGACAAATTATTTGGCCTCTTGTACCATTTGTACAAATCGTACACAGGAGATAAAAAATGCCTACAAAAATATCCACGGCCGATGCCAGAAAAAACCTTTCCAATATTGTTAATCGTGTATCCTTTGGTAAGGAACCGATTATTTTAACGAGAAGAGGCGAGGACATTGCCGCATTGGTTGGCATGGACGAACTTAGATTGCTACAGGAAATTGAAGATCGCATTGATATTGAAGACGCCATCAAAGCCATTAAAGAACCCGGGAATGACATACCGGCAGATCAATTCTGGAAAAAACTAGGCCTCTAAAATGACATACGCCATAAAGTTCAGGCCATCGGTAGAAAAAGATATCAGGCATCTTCCCAAAAAAGAATTAATACGCATCAAGCGAAAAATAGAATCTCTCGCTGAAAATCTGCCGGATGAAGCTACAACAAAAATGAAAGGAAATAATAATTTTCATAAAGTTAGAATCGGAGATTATAGAATCGTATACGAAATACATGATGATGTTCTTGTTATTCTGGTCGTTAAAATTGGTCACAGAAAAGACATCTATAAAAAACTTCCTCAGCCTTAGAGAGGCTGAGCAGGAGGCTGGAGTCAAATCTTTATTCTTGACATTTGCTTAAGCTGATTCAACCGTTCTTCGATTGAACCATTTTTTTTCTAAGAACATTTTAGCAAACAATGCGGAGCCGGCAACATGCTCGCATAAGTTCGGTCGAGTCTTTTTGACTCGACCGTTGATCAACAGCCAAGTCAAAAAGACTTGGCTGAACAGAGGTATGAGTAAATGAGGGACGCTCTTAACTTATTAACTTATTTGCTTTAAGCTGGTTTTATCGAAGAACGATTGAACCGGATTTTTTATTTTTGATCATCCAAACTTTTAAAATATTTTGATACACGTTGCGGCGCGTTCGGCGAACGCGCTACAATATTTTAAAATCCCCCTCTCTTCCCCCTTTTTCAATGAAGACAGCCAAGTCAAAAAGACTTGGCTGAACAGAGGTCATAAAAAGGCCCCATAACCTTGCCGATCATGGAGCCTTTTTAATCAACAATTTAGAAATAGAAATTTATTTTGCGCCTATCTCTTCAATAAAAACCCAGACCCTGCGGTTTTTCTGACGGCCTTCGTCGGTATTGTTGCTGGCGACCGGCCTGGATTCGCCATAACTTTTGGCCACAAGACGGGACGGGTCAATGCCGAATTCTTTCATCAGGTAACTGCGTACGCTATTGGCGCGGTCATGTGCTAATTTCATGTTGTATTGATCCGAACCGACGCTGTCGGTATGGCCTTCAATAACAGCTTTTGAATTGGGATACTCTTGCATGAAATCGGCAACCCTCCTGATGTCATCGCGATATTTTTCTTTAATATATGATCTGTCGGTATCGAATTCGACCTTCAGTTCAACGGTGGCTTTGGCATGCATGCAACCGTCTTTTGCTACTTTAGAGCCCGCGGGGGTATCGGGGCATTTGTCTCTGCAGTCAAAAATACCGTCCCGGTCGGAATCAATGGGGCAACCATCTTTGTCCACGGGACAACCCTGTGTCTCGCAGCAGATGCATTTGTCCCGGCAGTCCATGACACCGTCGTTGTCCAGATCAACGGGACAGCCGTCATTGTCCACGGCACAGCCCTGGGGAGTATCGGGGCATTTGTCCAGACAGTCAAGAACGGTGTCTCTGTCGGCATCAAAGGGGCAACCGTAATATCCGTCCACTTTGCAGCCGGCAGGCGTATCGGGACAAATGTCCTTGCAGTCGATGACCCCGTCCTTATCGGAATCCAGCGGACAGCCTTCGTTGTCCACGGGACAACCGTGAAGCGTACTGGGACACTTGTCCTGACAGTTGTTGACGCCGTCACTGTCGGAATCGGCGCAAGGGTCGCAAATTGCACCAGCCGCGGATGCCTGTACGACGGGAACCAATGACATCATCATGACGATCATAAACAACATCAACAGTTTTTTCATAACGTTCTCCTTTCATGTGAGTAAAATAAATTATTTAAAAAAAGTCAGGAATGCGTAATTAAGGAGAAAAGAGAAGGCTCCAGAAGATGTGTGACAATCTCCACAGGAACCACAAAACAGGCAACTTCTGATCAATCCTTATCATGACGCACTCCAGAAGTTGAAGGTTTGATTAACGTTTTTCGTGTTTATTCTTGTGGTTAAAATAATCCCCTTTTTGTGTGCTGTCAAGAGAGAAATATTGCATCAAACATAATTAATGTTGACGGATTACGGATAAGTGGATTACACTTATCAAAAATTCACTGAATTTAAGAAAGGACGATATTGAATAAAGCATTTTTTCCAATGAATAGAGCAATGAAGCGAATGATTTTTCACATTAAAAGCAGGTCCTTTTTGTTGGTTGTCTTGATCATTCAAGCTTTTTTATTGTGCAGTTGTGCATCGAATCCTTCCGAATCGTTTCTCAAGGAATCTGCCATCTATAGCTGTTACGGCGGCGGAAGCTACGCGGATACTGTGTTGGGTGAATATAATAAAAATACGGTGATCCTGGAAAAATTTCAGGTCACGGAAAGGGTCGATAAGAAAATCGATGATGAAAATTATACGATATACAGGTATGTCATAAGAGTTCACGATACCAAAACGCAGTTGACGGACAACCTGTCCTGTTCCGTGGCGGTCATTAAACGCGGGTCTGAGTGGTATTACCGGTTGCCGTAAATATAAAATAATATAAAGTCGTCGTTATATGACTGTTTTTTAAAAAGCATAAATGTACCCCTGTAAAATACATGAAAACCTCTGGATTTTAGGCAACGACTATTTTCATATTTATCTGCTCAAAGGCACGCAGGCTTTCGCGCTTGTTGAAACGGGTATATCAGCGACTTCAGACATCCTGCTTCATCAGCTTTCTTCTCTGAAAGTAAAACCTGATTTTATTATCGTGACGCATCCCCACAGTGATCACATTACAGGCCTGGATTATCTGAAAAATTCATTTCCTGATGCCTGCGTCATTGCGGGAAGGGGAGCTGAAGCATTTATGGCTCATCCCAAAGCCGCACAATCTGTGATTTCCGAAGATGTTCACATGACGAAGACCATGGCTGCTCGTGGCTTGATTAAGAAGAAAAAAGTTATTTTATTCCCCCCATCGCTTGCCGGATGCAGAGTTGTCCGTCAGGGAGAAGAACTCAATCTGGGAGATTTAACCATCAATTTTCTGGAAGCAAAGGGTCATTCTCCCGGGAATATTCTTGTCCGGATACCCGGGATAAATGCCGCCCTGGTATCGGACAGTCTGGGAAATCATTATCCCGGAAGAGGATTTTTCCCCACTTTTTTTACGGGATTGAACGATTATATGGCGACAATGGCTCGTCTCGAAAGTATGAATCATGATTTTGTGGGGTTTGCCCATAACGGATTCTTTTCCTCGCAAGAAGAGATCAAAAACATTTTTCAAAAAGCCGTACAATGCGCCAAGGATGTACGGGACTATATTACCCAATGTAAAAAGAATGATGATGAGATAGCCCGAGAGCTGTTCACGTTTTACTATACGGATGAATTGGCCGTTTATTCTCCGCAGAATATTTTAAATTGTTGCCGCTTGCTGGTTCGCCGTGTCAGGGAATTGAATAAGAACGATAAGTTTTAGTAAAAAATAATAGTTGATTTTTATTCAATATCCTTAATAATGGACGTAAAATGTTAATCGGGTGAGGTCTATGAACGCGCATTCTCCAAATCGGCGTTTGGATATCCTTTTTGTCGAACCGGATTCTTCGCTGGAAGCGTATCAATCGTTAAGTAAAACCTACTCGGCGATAGAAACTCCGACGTGGAGTCTGCTTTTGGCGGAGTCCTGCCGCAGCAAAGGGTTCGGTGTTGCCATTCTGGACTGCAAAGCGGAGCGGTTGACCGACACCCGGGCGATGCAAAGAATTCAAGAGGCCAATCCGCGCCTGGTATGTTTTGTCCTATATGGTCAGAACCCAAACTCCGGGACTACGAGCATGATCGGCGGCACGCGTTTGTGCGAAAAACTTAAAGCAGCCTATCCGGAATATCCGACCTGTTTTGTGGGGCCTCATGTCAGCGCTTTGCCCGCGGATGTGTTGTCCCATGCTTTCATAGATATTGTTCTGCTTAATGAAGGCGTTTACGCGCTGCACGATCTTCTCGCCTCCGATTTGAAAGACAACTTGAGCAACATAAAAGGAATAGGGTACAAAAAGGACAAAAAAATAATTCTTAATCCGCCGCGTCATGTTGTTCCTGAAAATAAAATGGATATTGATCTGCCCGGATATGCCTGGGATTTGCTGCCCTACGAAAAAAAACCGTTGGATCTTTACCGTTCTCATTTCTGGCATGCCGGTTATGATCATGAAAAACGCACGCCTTTTGCCGCCCTGTACACATCACTGGGTTGCCCCTTCAAATGTGATTTTTGCATGATCAATATCATGAACCGGATTAACAGCAGTGATCGTATAACATCGGCAAATTCAGCTTACATCAGGTACTGGAGTCCGGAATGGATCATGCGTGAATTCAATAAGCTCATTGAGATGGGTGTGCAAACGATAAGAATATCGGACGAAATGTTTTTTCTTAAAGCTGCGCATTTTGAGCCATTGATGAAAGGTTTGATAAAAAAAGACCGAGATTTAAGATTATGGTGCTATGCGCGCGTGGATACTGTTACGTCAAAATATTTAAAGTTGTTCAGGCAGGCGGGCGTAAAATGGCTTGGCGTGGGTTTTGAATCGGGAAATTTATCGGTGAGAAAAAGTATTGCCAAGGGCAGATTTGACGAAATTGACATGAAAAAAATAGCGAAGCAGATTGATGATGAGGGAATTAATGTTGCCGCCAATTATATTTTTGGGCTTCCTGATGATAATTATGAAACAATGATGCAGACGTTTGATCTGTCATGCGCTTTGAACACGCCATTTGCCAATTTTTATACCTGTATGGCGCTGCCCGGTTCACCATTATATTTAAAGGCGTTAAAAAACGGCTGGAAACTGCCGGATTCCTATGAAGGATACGCCTTCATGTCCTATGAAAGTCAGCCTTTGCCGACGAATTATTTGAGCGCGGCCGAGGTGTTGAAATTCAGGGATGAAGCATGGCTGAAATATCATAAAAGAAAAGAATATTTGAGCCTTATTGAACACAAATTCGGCATTGAGCCAAGGAAGAATGTTGAAAAACTTATAAAGGTTAAGATTAAGAGAAAGATAGTGAGCCAAGCTGAAAACGAGTGTAGTGAAGTTTGAAGCGTAAGTCGTAGTGAAACTCCAATTCCAAAAGTGAAACGCATTGGAATTGGTTAGTTGAACTATCCAAAGGCTTTGCCATTGGGAACTATCCCAGGAGCGCAAGCGACGCGGGATACTTAGTGACTAGTGGATAACAGCTAGTGGCTAGTGGCTAGTTAATAGTGGATGGTAGATGGTGAATGGTGAATGGTGAATGGTGAATGGTTTCTATCCACTATCAACCATCAACCATTCACATTTTCAAAAGCGGTTCTACTTGATCACGAATCCATTGCAATTTCTTTTTTGTGGAAGCTTCAAAACGTAAAACAATTACCGGTTGTGTGTTGGAGGAACGCACCAGCGCCCATCCGTCATCGAAAGGAATACGAATCCCGTCTATATCCACAATACCGGGAGTGTTTTGGAAATATTTCTTAATTCTGTCTACTGTTTCTGCTTTTTTACTATCCGGACAATCGACTCTGATTTCCGGCGTGACGAAGGTTTTGGGCACGTCGGCAAATAACGCGCTTAGTTTTTTGCCCGTTTGAGAAATAATTTCCAGCAATCGAAGCGTAGCATAGATTGCGTCGTCATAGCCGAAATACCGGTCGGCAAAAAAGAAATGACCGCTCATTTCTCCGCCCAGAGCGGCTTTGACTTCTTTCATTTTTGCCTTGATTAAAGAATGTCCCGCTTTCCACATAATGGCGTTTCCGGAGTGCTTTTTAATATCATCGTATAAAACCTGCGAACATTTTACTTCGCCGATGATGGTGGAACGGGGATTTTTCCTCAAAATGTGACGGGCGAAAAGCAGCAGAAGTTTGTCACCCCAGATGATTTCACCTTTATCGGTGATGACTCCCAGGCGATCGGCATCGCCGTCAAAAGCAATGCCCAGATCCGCTTTGCTTTTGCGCACGATTTTTATCAGTTCGACTAAATTCTCCTCGACGGTGGGATCGGGAAAATGTTTGGGAAAGTTGCCGTCCGGTTCGCAGTTGATCGGAATGATTTCACAGCCGTATCGCTTTAAAAGAGGGAGGGCGAAATAACCGCCGACGCCATTGCCGCCATCAACCACAACTTTGATTTTCTTTTTGATTTTTATTCTTTTAAAAAGATAATTTTCGTAATCTTTGGAAATATCCTTTTGCCGCGCTTTCGAAGTTCCTTTGGCATATTGGCCAATTTCCATAATTTTTCTCAGTTCCTGGATTTGCTCTCCGTAGATGGTGCTGTGACCAATACATATTTTGAATCCGTTGAATTCCGGCGGATTATGACTTCCCGTAACCATGACGCCTCCGCCGATTTTCAGATGGCGAATGGAGAAGTAAAGCATGGGAGTGGCGCACATGCCGATGTCAATCGTATTGATGCCGGCGGTATTGAGGCCTTTGATGAGATAATTGTGGTAAGCATCCGAACTTAAACGGCAATCACGCCCAATGGTCATGTTTTTTATTTTTTTTCTTTTGGCATACGTTCCAATCGCCCGGCCCAGGTGAAAAACAAAATCTTCATTCAAGTCCTTGTCCACAACGCCTCTAACGTCATATTCTCTGAATACATGGGTATTAATCAATGGTTAAAACTCCTTCCATAAATTATGTTTTAAATTTTAGTGTCAGTTCGTAAACGCCGCTGTCAATTTTTTTCTTTATATCAAACCCGCCTTTTTCAAAAACATGAAGCATGGGTTTGTTTTCAACCAGCACTTCGGCAGTAAATCCAAGCAAACCCTGTCTTTTGGCGAGATAGGTAAGATATTTCAACAATTCAAAGCCTATGCCTGAATTTTGCTGATCGTCACGAACCGCAAAGGCCACTTCGGCGGTATGAGTGTTTTCATCAATTCCATATTGGCCGACGCCGACAATGACGGGGTTATCCCGATCTCCTCTTATGACCACTAATACAACTTCCTTCGAATAATCAATGACGACAAAGTTCTGAAGTCTTTCGTGCGGCATATCTTTGCGGGAGGATATAAATCTTCTTTCGATGCTCCTATCGGAAAGAGAATAGAAAAAATCTTTCAAAAGACTTTCATCGCTGATCTTGACCGGTCTGATAAAAATCTGCACTCCGGTTTTTGTTGTAAGGTAGGTTTCCAAATCTTCGGGATACTCCCCACGTTTTCCGGGAATAAAAGCCTGATCTTTGAAGATCAATCCACGTTTTTTTGCTTCTTCAATCAACCATGGACGAAATTTGGGATGAGCTATGGCAATGAGTGACATGGTGCGTTCCCTGATATTTTTACCATGCAGATAGGCAATCCCGTATTCAGTGACCACATACCGGACATCGCTTCGATTGAGCGTTACGCCGGCCTGTTCTTTCAGTGCCGGGACAATACGCGATACCGTATCGTCATGAGACGTGGATTTAAGGGCGAGAATTGTTTTGCCGTTCTTGGAAAACAACGCGCCTCTCATAAAGTCCTGGTGCCCGCCGATACCACTGTAAAAGACGCCACCGATGGATTCCGAAGTCGCCTGTCCGCTTAAATCTATTTCCAACGCGCTGTTGATCGCCACCATATTTTCTATATGGGAAATAACTAACTGGTTATTGGTGTAGTCCAGCGTACGAAGAAAGATGGAAGGATTGTTGTCGAGGAAATCGTAGGTTTCCCTCGTTCCCATGCAGAAAGCGGCAACGGTTTTTCCATGATCAATGGATTTCCGGGAATTATCAATAACACCGGTTTTCATGAGATACACCAGACCATCGCTTAAAAGTTCGGTGTGCACTCCCAGATTTTTTTTGTTACACAAACTGGCCATGACAGCATTGGGCAAACCGCCCCAACCGACTTGAATGGTATCACCATCCTGCACCAGACGTGCGACGTTTTTGCCGATGGTCTTGATCGCTTCGCTGGTTTTAGTTTTTGATACTTCCAAGAGTGGCTCATCATAGGGAATAATAAAATCAACATCTTTTATGTGAATAAAGCCGTCTCCGTGAATCCGGGGCATATTGGGGTTAATCTGAGCGATGACTATTTTTGCTTTTTCTGTGGCGGCTTTGACGACGTCGACACTTACCCCGAGGCTTAAGTAATGATGTTCATCCGGTAGAGAGGTTTGTATCAGTGCGACATCGATTCGGACAGCGCCGCTGGCTAACAAGGCGGGAAGTTGTGAAAGAGAGATAGGCGTGTAATCCGCCATTCCCGTATTGATTGATTCGCGGGTACTGTTGCCAATGAAGAAAGAATTGTGGCGAAAATTCGCTTTGTACTTGGGGCCGGCGTATGGTGCAAGACCCAATGAGTAAATATGAATAATTTCCGCATCGAAGAAAGCTTTAGGATTCGATTCCACGTAACGGATCATTGCCTGAACAACGTATTGCGGTTCTCCGCAACCGGAGGCAACAAAGATATGATCGCCCCGGCGGATATGCCTGAAAATTTCATCTTCTGAAACGAATTTTTCAGGATATGCTTTTTTGAAGCCATCCAGGAAGTCTAGAAAAATTTCTGGTTGCATAATCGGATCCGCTTATTGTTTTGAGTTGCGCGCCAACTGATCTTCGGTTATTTCTTATTTTGATTATAGATTAAAAAGACAATGCCTGTCAATCAAGATAGTGAGACTCGACGAAAACGAATCCCGATGTGTCGGGATGACGTTTGAGTCGTAAGTCGAACTATCCCAGGAGCGAAGTCCCCTAGGGCATCTTCGACGACGTGAGACAAAGTTCAAAGGGGAGGGGAATCAGCCGTATAATATTTGATGTATACACAGCATGATACAAAAAAAGCATACCAGATGAATTTACTTCAATAAATCTCTTATATGCGTATGTTTTTCGATCAGTCGGGATAAAAGCCCGATTTTATCGGTGTCGTCTTTTCTCAGAAGAGCTTCCATATCGTCAATCGCTTTGGCGGTATTGAAGGTGTCCGTGCTCACAAGCAAAATGGGTATTCCCCGTTCGTTTGCTCTAATAATAATGCTCTGATCGGGAGCAATATTATCGGTAATGATTATTCCCGCGGTGTCGCGTTCCATAGCGGCAAGAATCATATCGCTTTGGTCGCCGCTTGTTATCATCAGTTGATTTCCCTCACGAAGTCCGGGTTTCGCGGGGAGAGGTTGCCTGGCAGTGTCGACGGGCGTTCCGATAATAATATTTTTTATGACATTTTTCAGATGAAGTTCGCCCGCAATAACTCTGGCCAGAAGTTTCTCGGCAAGAAAGTCAACGGTGAAGTAAGTTAGCTCGGGTTCATAAGGAATTACGCCGATAATATCGATGCCGATTTTCTTTATGTCAGGCGCGCAGGTATTTTCGAAATCGTCCAAATCCTTTATTTTATTGATGATGACGCCGCCGAAACGGGCGTCTTGTATTTTCATATATTTTTCTATGAATTTGATATCATCCAATACACAATCGGTTTCGCCGCTCACGACGATGACCAGTTTGCCGTCTATGGATGTGGCGATGGAAAGCGGATCGAGATCAAGATAAGCGCCGAAGCTCAAATCCCTGCCGCCTTCAATAAACAGGACATCATTGGCGCCACCGATATCCTCTACGATATCGGACAGAGCTTTTTTGATTCCTTCCTGATTGTACATATATTTCAAACGCGAATGATCGAAACCAAGGGTTATTTTTTCCAGATGGCTTTCGAGGTCGCCCTTGCGTTCCAGAAGATTGATCATCAGGTTTGCGTCGTAATCCCAGGTTCTTTTTTTGCGGTAGATTAATCTGTCTCCGAGGGGCTTGGCGTATCCGAATTTTTTATCTTTCACCGAGGAAATGATTCCGGAGATTACGCTTGTTTTTCCTGCGTTACTTCTCATTGAAGAAACAACTATTTTTTTCATGATGTATCCCCCTTTGTTTTGTCGATTAAAATCCGTGCGTCAACCGCTTTAATGCCTTCTTTTTCATTATATACGAGCACCGGATTAATTTCGATATCGGTAATTCTTTTACACTTCCTGATCATGGAACCTATCTTGATGATTGTATCAATAACGGACTTAATATCTTTTTTTTCTTCTCCCCGCGCGCCGAGCAACAGGGGATAGGATCTGACTTCCTTCAGCATGGCCAGGGCAATATCCCGGTTGATAGGAAGAGCTCTGAAGGAAATGTCCTTCAATATTTCAACATAAATGCCTCCCAGCCCGCACATAACGACCGGGCCGAAGGACGCATCCCGTCTCGCGCCGACAATCAGTTCAACGCCTTCCTTGGCCATTTCCGCGACGGCAATTCCCTCGATAACGGCATCAGGTTTGTATTCCCGGCAGTTGTGCATGATGGCTTCGTAACCGACGACGACTTCCTTTTCATCATTTAAGTCCAGCAGGACGCCCCCGGCATCGCTTTTGTGTAGAATATCTTTTGAAACAACCTTTAAGGTGACCGGATAGCCGGTTTCAGAGGCGAAATGCACCGCCTCGCTGATGTTATGTGCGATTTTGCTGTGCGGTATGACAATGTCGGCGGCCCGCATGACTGCTGCGCCTTCATCGGCCAGAAGGAAGGTTCTGCCGTCCAGTAATGCTTTATCAATGATTTTATCGACTGCAGCCGTATCGATTTTGTAATCATCGGATGCGTGCGATACCTCATCATGGTATTTGTAATATCTGTAGAAGGCGCCCAGACACGAAACGGCCTGCTCCACGTCATTGAAAACAGGAATTCTGTCTGCTTTTAATAATTCAATCACTTGTTCCACCTGGCGTCCGCCAATCAGGGCATAGCTGATTGCTTTGCCGTTTTTCCGATGTCCGGCATAAGATTCCTTGATCATTTGGGACAGGTTATCGGAATCGAAAACGGCGGTTTCGCAGTACAGTGCGATTGTGGAACCGACATCCGTGGATTCAGCGGTTACCGTGAGAGCACGGGCATATTCATAAGCGCCGGCCGTGCCGGTAAGATCAATCGGATTTTTTGTCGATCCGAAAGAAGGCGTGACGGATTCGTACAGATTTTTTAACACATTCTGATCGTCATACAGCGCAACGCCATACTTTTCGCACGCGTCGGTGGCCATTACGCCGACGCCTCCCCCGTTGGACACGATCACGCTTTTTTGATTTTTCGGCTTTTGCACGGAAATCATGAATTTACACCAGTTGAAGGCGTCTTCCAGGCTTTCGGCGCGCAATACACCGCACTGTTTCATGATGGCATCGAAAATTTCATCCGATCCCGCCAACGAACCCGTGTGAGACGCGGCGGCGCGCGCGCCTCTTTTGGACTTTCCTGACTTTATCACAATGACCGGTTTTATGCCCGTCGCGGTTTTCAGCGTTTCAATAAGCCGTTCTCCCTTTTTTACTCCTTCGATGTACATTAAAATGACTTTTGTGTGGTGACTGTCAACAAGATATTCAAGCAAATCGGCTTCATCAACATCGCATTTATTGCCGATGGAAACAATGGCGGACAATCCTATGTTCGCGACGGACGTTTTAGCGATCATGGCGATGCCGAGAGCGCCGCTTTGCGTCAGGATCGCGACATTCCCGGGATTGATTATGGAAGCGGAGAAGGTTGAATTAAGAGAGGCGGCGCAGGAGTACAAGCCGAACATATTCGGCCCCACGATGCGCGTTCCGGCCTCTTTGGCAATAGCGACAATTTCTTTTTCTTCTCTGACGTTTCCAACTTCTGAAAATCCGGAGGTAATAATCTGGAGGAATTTGACTTTCTTTTGCGCGCATTTTTTTACCGCGTCCTTGACCCCCTTTGCCGGTATTACAATAGAAGCGCAATCAATATCGCCCTTTATTTCCAGAATATCGGTAAATACCCGATGACCGTTGATGTAACCACCCTTGGGACTGACAGGAAAGACATCTCCCTTGTAACCGCCGGAGATGATATTATGGAAGACGGCGTAGCCGATTTTCTTTTTGTCCTGCGAAGCGCCGATTACGACGATGTTCGCCGGTTCAAAAAGGTATTGAATATCGTATTTGTTTGTACGGTCCACGGTAATCACCCGCAGTGTTTGTCAATGTTTAGTTTGATTCTAATTAAATAAAGCCGATAATTCAATGACTAATATGATGCTTCCATATCTATCAGAAATTTTGCAGAGTTTCTTCCAAAATTCATTGCAAAAAAGGATCAGATGTCCCGGATTGTGAAAAATAAGAAGATAGAATCGCGTACAAAACCAAACCACTATCAAATATTTATTTAATTATTGTAGTATATTCAATATATCCACGGCATTGGCTAATACAATATCAGCGCCCGCGTTGATGAAATCTTCTCTTGTACAGCGTCCGGTGAGCACACCGCAGGTCAGCGTTCCGGCATTGCGGCCGGTTTTTATGTCAATTGGATGGTCGCCCATCATCAACGTTCCTTGGGCTGAACAACCGAGTATTTTCATGGCAAGGTTGATGTGTTCCGGATGTGGTTTAACCTTGTTGACATCGTCGCGACAGACTACCACCGGGCAATAGGATAAAATATCCGGAAAAACAATTTTAACGGCTTTGGCGCAGTTTCTGGTTATGATTGCGCAGGAAATATTCATTGCCGGAAGAGATGTAAGCAATTTTTTCGTATGGTCAAAAAGTTCGCCTTTATCCGCGGCATCGGTTTCAATTTTTTCGATGACGGCATTGGCTTCAGTCAAAAAATGTTTGGCGTCTTTGTTTGAACGTTGCGTCAGAATCTCAAAAGCGGCATCAATCTTTTCCAGAACAAAGTTGGTCTGAATCTGATTTTCCATAATACCGAAGGCGACAATAAGTTCTGTGATAATCTCACGCATTTTTTGAAAATCAATGTTTAGTTTGGCCAGAGTTCCGTCGAAGTCAAAGATGATTGTGTTGATGATTTTCTTCCTAATTTTTAGTTCAGGCATGCCCTCAACCTTTTGGGAAAATATATTTACTTGTCAGTACCTTATCCAATATTCTGGAAGAATAAGTTGAAGGGAGTTCGCCGTCGGAGATAATGTTCAGAAAATTCTGGATAATTTGAAAAGTAGCTCCCCAGAGAATGTCCTCGTTGCCCCTGTCGTCGGGAATCACCACGCAGGGTGTTTGATATTGAAAAAATTCATGGTTTTCTCCCGACGATGTTTTTATGTTCAGCATGGCGTAGTTTCCACTTTCAAAGAAAAAGCTCAGGGGAATTTCCAGAATTTTATCGACCTCGGGATTTAATGTGTACACAAATTTCCGGCGTGTCATACAGACCACCGGAAAAATTGTCCGGGCAAACATATTCAGCGGGGAGGAGGACAGGGCGCCGAGAAACTTTGTATTAAGCGGATTCAGACCGATTTCTTCCCAGGCTTCCCGCAAAGCGGTTGTCAGGAAAAGCCTAATCAGAGTCGCAGTATCGCTGTCCACGTTCTGTATGTTTCGGGCTATCCTGCCGCGAAGTGCGGGAAGCATGCCCGTTTTCAGAAAAGAACTCAGCATGTTGTCCTGCCTGGGCTGCAGCATTCCGCCGGGACATCCGATGTCTCCACCCTGTTTGACTTTCGAAGAGCGTTTGATAAGCTGGAAAACATATTCGTTCCGGTCTTTAATTTTTGTAAAGTGGAGCAGCAAGACCACTGCAGCTTTCATATGGTTAGAGCCTTCCTGCCTTGATTTATCTATTTGAAAATTCTTTTCCTTGTAATCGACGGGAACGGCTGAAAGCCTGTCCCGTACATGCCGGGGGAAAAAATCTTTATTCTGAAAAATATCCAGATCCATCGATCTACAAATCCTTAAATGCTACATTATGATTTCGGCAATGGCCTGATTATACCAGCACCGGACGGGAAACAAATCGATAAAGCCGCAGTGTCCGCCAAATCTCTGCCTGGATATCTTGAAAAAATCATTTTCACGCAAAGGCTGATAATCCTCCTGCGGTATGACGGGATCATCTTCCGCAATAAATATTTTAACAGGAATGCTCAGCTTTTCAAAAGCATCATTTTTAAGCGTGTACGTATTAAAATAATCGCGATAGGTTGCCATATCCCGGTAGTAGGGCATGATTCTTTCCGTCAGTTCGAGACAGGTTCTGGCGTTAAGCATGGTGCTGAAATCGTATTTGCCCGGAAAGAGATGCTGTTTTTTGAGGAGAGACCGTTTCCATTTTTTCAGAAAATAGACCCTGTAAACAGAATAGCCGTTGTCAATGGCGAGGGTTGATTTGTATGGATCCAGCGGCGGGCTTACGGCAAACACGTATCTCAGATTGGCGACCGGTTCGTCTTTATGCTTCATGGCAATGCGCAGGGCAAAATTCCCGCCCAGGGAAAAACCGATAAGATAAGCCGGAGCTCCGCCGGAAAGTCCTGATATATAATCAACCGCCTCGAATGTTTCCTGCAGCAGGGCGCCATGAAAGAGTTCTGGATTCAGATGATGAGAATCTCCATGATCACGCAAATTAAGGCGGCAAATAGAAAAACCAAGTCTGTAGAAATAATCTCCTGTCGAAAGAATGTAGGCTGAAGAAGACGAACCCTCCCAGCCGTGAAGAAGAATAATCAAACCTCTGGACGAGGGATGAGATGAAAAAAAAGAAAGCAATCTCGTTCCCGCTGAAGTTTCTATGATTATCTCTTTGGCTTTTTT
>CAYNWA010000042.1:0-15637 GCA_964400795.1 uncultured Smithella sp. | reverse complement strand
GTAAACAAGAATGAGGGAGCATTGCTGGTATAATGGCACTACATAAAGTCGTTAAACAACTACTGGTCACGGACAAAAGCACTGCGGCGCGGGATGCATCGAATAAATATTTTTTTGAAGTAGATCGCAAAGCGAACAAAGTGGAAATAACGAATGCAGTCGAAAAGCTTTTTAAGGTAAAAGTTATTGAGGTTCGCGTCATGCATGTTTTGGGAAAAAAGAAGAGAATGGGAAGAACAATAGGTCAAAAAAGTTCCTGGAAAAAAGCTGTGGTGACTTTAGCTGCCGGCAACAGCATTGAGTTTGCTGAAGGCGTATAAGAATAGGTTTGAGGATTGGACGGATGGGAATTATTAAGTATAAACCGACATCACCGGGTAGACGCTTTCAAAGCGTTTCAGATTTCGCGGAAATTACATCTACAGAACCGGTTAAGAGGCTGTTGAAGCCTCTTAAGAAAAAAGGTGGCCGTAATAGTTATGGGAGAGTCACGGCGCGTCATATTGGCGGCGGTCATAAACGCAAATATAGAATGATTGATTTTTGCCGCAACAAAGCGGACATCCCGGCCAACGTTGCCGCAATCGAATATGATCCAAACAGAACGGCGAGAATCGCGCTGCTGAATTATCGTGATGGTGAAAAAAGATATATTGTCGCTCCGGCGCAGGTTAATGTCGGAGATGTTTTGTTTAGCGGTGAAAAAGCCGATATTAAACCGGGCAATGCTGTTCCGTTAAAGTACATTCCTTTGGGTTCGTTAATTCACAATGTGGAGTTAAAGGTTGGCCGTGGCGGGCAATTGATCAGGTCGGCCGGAGCGTACGGTCAGCTCATGGCCAAAGAGGGAAATTATGCGCAGGTTCGCCTTCCATCGGGTGAAGTGCGCAAGGTATTCATTGAATGTATGGCAACCATCGGGCAGGTGGGAAACAATGAACACGAAAATATCAGTTTCGGCAAGGCCGGAAGAAAGCGCTGGCTGGGGAAGAAACCGCATGTTCGTGGCGTTGTAATGAATCCGGTTGATCATCCGATGGGTGGCGGTGAAGGCAAGTCTTCCGGCGGACGACATCCCTGTACACCATGGGGCATACCGACGAAGGGTCATAAAACGAGAAAAAACAAGAGAACTGACAAATACATTATTAAGAGAAGAGGTAAATAAGCGTGGCACGCTCGATCAAAAAAGGTCCATATATTGAAGAAAGGTTGCTGGCTAAAATCAGAAGAATGGAAGCCGAGGGAACCAAGAATGTCATCAAGACATGGTCGCGGCGTTCAACCATTACACCGGAACTGATCGGTTACACGTTTGCCGTGCATAACGGGAAAAAGTTCATTCCGGTATATGTGACGGAGAATATGGTTGGCCACAAGCTCGGAGAATTTGCGCCGACCCGGGTTTTTTTCTCGCATTCCGGTGATCGAAAGACAAAGGTTACGACTTAAAGATTTGGAGATCGTGCCGGGTTAGATTTGGAGTTAACGAATATGGAAGCAAAAGCAGTTGCAAGATATATAAGAATGTCGCCGCAAAAAGTAAGGCTTGTGGCCGATCTGATCAGAGGGAAAAAGATACAGGAAGCACGCAATATTCTTCTTTACACCAGAAAGTATGCAGCCGGTATCGTTGCCAATGTTCTGAAATCCGCTGTGGCCAATGCCGCCCAAAATCCCAATATCGATGAAAACATTCTTTACGTCAAAGAAATTTACGTTGATCAGGGACCTTCGTTAAAGCGCTGGCGTGCCAGAGCACAGGGAAGAGCCGCAGGATTTAAAAAAAGAAGTTCACATATTACAGTTATTTTGGACGAAATTTAAGGAGGTAAGATTTGGGCCAGAAGGTTAACCCGGTAGGATTACGGTTGGGCTACATTAAGAAGTGGCAGTCGGTTTGGTATACCGACAAAAAATACAGTGAAGTGCTTCATGAGGATTTGCAGATCAGGAAGTATCTGAAAAAGAAACTGTATCATGCGGGAATTTCTAAAATTGAAATTGAGAGAGCGGCCAATAAAGCCAAGGTTAACATCTATTCAGCAAGGCCTGGCGTCATTATCGGGAAAAAAGGATCCGAAATCGAAAAACTCAAATCAGAAATAGAAAAGTTTTCACAGGCTGAGATTATTATCAATATTCTGGAAGTACGCAAACCGGAAGTGGATGCTCAGTTGGTTGCGGAAAACGTTGCCATGCAGCTGGAAAAAAGGGTGGCGTTTCGTCGGGCGATGAAAAAATGCGTCGGTTATGCCTTAAAATTCGGTGCCAAGGGAATCAAAATAGCCTGTTCGGGAAGATTAGGCGGTGCGGAAATGTCGCGATCGGAATGGTACAGGGAGGGCCGTGTACCATTGCATACCCTTCGGGCGGATATTGATTACGGTTTTACGGAAGCCAATACGGCTTATGGATTGATCGGGGTGAAGGTTTTTATTTTCCACGGAGAAGTGCTGCCGACAAAAGATGAAAAATGAAATTATTCCTGCCCGTCGGTTTTTACGGCTATGCGGAACAGGAATGTATGTGGATAGGATGAACGGGAGTTTTGTTTTATGTTAATGCCGAAAAGGGTAAAATTCAGAAAGTTGCAAAAAGGCCGGATGGGAGGCAAAGCAACAAGAGGAAGCTCGATTTCTTTTGGTGAATACGGATTACAGGCGGCCGAATGTGGCTGGGTTACTGCCAGACAAATTGAAGCGGCACGTGTTGCGATGACCCGTTACGTAAAGCGCGGTGGAAAAATTTGGATTAGGGTTTTTCCTCATAAATCAGTGACAAAAAAACCCGCTGAAACCCGAATGGGTAAAGGCAAGGGAGCTCCCGAAGGCTGGGTGGCGGTTGTCAAGCCCGGTTCCGTACTTTATGAAATGGAAGGTGTTTCCAAAGACGTAGCCCAAGAAGCATTTCGTTTGGCAGCCCATAAATTATCCATTGCAACTAAATTTTTATCAAGGGATATCGCTGATGAAAATTAAAGAAATCAGAGCTCTCGACGTCAGCGGGCTCAAACAAAAAAACGCTGAATTAAGCGAAGAACTTTTCCGGTTAAAAATCAGACATGCATCGGGGCAACTGGAATCAACGGTTATGCTGGGGCGCTTGCGTAAGGATATTGCCCGTGTCAAAACTGTGTTGAAAGAAAAGGAGGCTGCGAGTTAACAGATGGCTGAACGAGGTAATAAACGCACTATCAAGGGTGTAGTGATAAGCAATAAGATGGATAAAACAATTGTTGTCAGGGCGGAGCGTTTTGTGAAGCACCCTGTTTTTCACAAATATGTGCGTAAACATGTCAAATATAAGGCCCATGATGAACAGAATCAGAGTAAAATGGGAGACACGGTTTTAATTATTGAATCGCGACCCTTAAGCAAGGAAAAACGCTGGCGAATGCTGGAAATTTTGGAGAAGGCTAAATAGATTAATCGGCTTGTTTCAACAAGTCAGTTTGATGAGGATTTTGATATGATTCAGATGCAGACCATACTCAATGTTGCGGATAATTCCGGAGCCAAAAAGGTTGCTTGCATTAAGGTGCTTGGTGGTTCCAAGCGACGTTACGCGAGTTTGGGTGATGTGATCGTGGTTTCCGTCAAGGAAGCGATTCCCAATTCCAAAGTCAAAAAAGGTGATGTGATCAAGGCGGTTATCGTACGCACGGTCAAGGAAGTGAGAAGGCCGGATGGTTCTTATCTGAAATTTGATGATAACTCGGCGGTTTTAATTTCCAATCAAATGGAACCGATTGGAACGCGAATTTTTGGACCTGTCGCCCGCGAATTAAGAGCGAGACAGTTCATGAAAATTATATCTCTGGCTCCTGAAGTTTTGTAAAAATGTTTCGCAGAGGGGAAAAATGAGTTTAAACAAAATCAAAAAAGGGGATATGGTTAAAGTGCTTGCCGGTAAGGACAAGGGCAAGACTGGAAAAGTTATCGCGGTTATTCCCGAAAAAGACAGAATCGTCATAGAGAAGGTCAACATCATAAAAAAACATAGAAGACCCGATCAGAAAACCAAAGGTGGCATTGTGGAAAAAGAGGGCTCTATTCATGTATCCAATGCCGGTTTGTTCTGTAATAAATGTAACAAGTCCGTTCGGATACAAAACAAAACGCTTGAAGACGGTAAGAAAGTTCGCATTTGCAGCAAATGCAAAGACGTTATTTAATGTGGGTTAAATAAAATGGCAAGATTAAAAGACTATTATTTGAAAACTGCAGTACCGGCTCTGATCAAGGAATTCAACTATAAAAATCCGATGCAGGTGCCCAAAATGGAGAAAATTGTCATCAATATGGGATTGGGCGAGGCCATTCAGAATGTTAAAATAATTGATGGTGCTGTACAGGAACTGGCGGCAATTACGGGTCAGAAACCAATCGTCAACAAGGCAAAAAAATCCATAGCGACGTTTAAACTGAGACAGGGCATGCCCATTGGCTGTTCGGTTACTCTAAGAAAAAAAATTATGTATGAATTTTTAGATCGTCGAGTGAATGCGGCTCTGCCCAAAGTAAGGGATTTTCGCGGCATATCACCTGACGCGTTTGACGGCAGGGGAAATTTTTCCATTGGTTTGCAGGAACAAATCATTTTTCCTGAAATAGATTATGACAAGGTCGAAAAAATAAAAGGAATGAATGTTACCATTGTGACCACGGCGAAAACCGACGCGGAAGCGAGGTTTTTACTGAAAATGATGGGAGTCCCTTTTAAACAGTAAATTGATAAAGCTCCGGAGGATATTGCGTGGCGAAAAAGTCATTAATCGCGAAAGCGAAAAAGGAGAAGAAATTTTCAGTAAGAGAATATAATCGCTGCCCGCTTTGCGGAAGGCCGCGGGCGTATTACAGAAAATTTGATATGTGCAGAATTTGTTTGCGTAAACTTTCCCTGCAGGGAGAACTTCCCGGGGTGATTAAATCGAGTTGGTAATCTTAGTCTAAGGAGAAAAAGCATGGGGATGACGGATCCTATTGCCGATATGTTAACCAGAATCAGAAACGCCAACAAGGCTCGTTTCAAGAAGGTCAATGTCGGCATGTCCCAGATAAATGTTAATATCGCCAAAGTATTGAAGAAGACAGGATACATAAGCAATTATGACAAGGTAAAAAGTGAAAAAGGACAACAGGAGCTGGAAATAATTCTCAAATATCCTGATGCCAAACGCACCGTCATTACGGATATTAAAAGAGTGAGCAAACCGGGTCGGCGAGTTTATGTGACTTCAGACAACATTCCTAAAGTTCTCAATGGGCTGGGCATTTCGATTCTCTCAACATCCAAGGGAGTTATAACGGATGCGGAAGCCAGGGAATTGAATGTCGGTGGAGAAATTCTTTGCAATGTTTGGTAACTGAAAGGATAATAGCAGGAGCTGTGGTTCATGTCGAGAATAGGTAAAAAAATAATAAGTTTCCCCAAAAATGTCAAAATCAGTCAGAGTGCTGATTTGGTTAAGGTGGAAGGACCCAAAGGGACTCTTTCTTCGCAATTGCCGGAAGGGATTACCGTTAAAATAGGCGATGGCAGCATCATTGTGGAGAGAAAATCGGATGAGATCAAAATGCGTTCTTCTCATGGTTTAATAAGAACGCTGATAGACAATATGGTTAAGGGGGTAACCACCGGTTTTGAGAAAAAACTGGAAATATCCGGTGTGGGGTATCGAGCTGAGTTGGCCGACAAAAATCTAAAACTCGTTTTAGGGTTTTCGAGTCCGGTTCAATACAACATTCCTAAAGGGATAGATGTTAAAGTGGACAAACAGGTTAGTATCATCGTTTCCGGTATTGATAAAGAATTGGTTGGCAGAGTTGCCGCGGAAATCAGAGCCTTGAGAAAACCGGAACCCTATAAAGGCAAGGGCATTAAGTACGTTGACGAGTATATTAAACGTAAAGCCGGCAAGTCGGCAACTGCCTAATAAAATTTTTAAAGTGCCATAAAGAGGTAGAACAGTGGCTTCCAAAAAGACATTAAAGATAAGAGCAAAAAGAGAAAAAAGAACAAGGGCTAAACTTACGGGAACAGAGAATAGGCCACGCCTTTCCGTATTCCGCAGTGATAAGCATATTTATGTTCAGGCCATTAATGATACGACAGCAAATACTCTGGCAACAGCCTCTACGCTTTGTAAAGAATTAGCGAAGACTATCAAAGATAAAAAGAAGATAGATGTGGCCAGGGAGGTGGGTAAATTAATTGCTGAAAGGTTAAAAACCAGGGGAATTGACAGTGTGGTTTTTGACAGGGGAAGGTTTCTCTATCATGGCCGTGTGAAGGCGCTGGCTGAAGCTGCTCGGGAAAGCGGTCTTAAATTTTAATTATATTAAATAAAAAAGTAATAAAGGGAAAAATCTTTGGATAAGAAAGAAATGAAAGATGTGGAACTCCTTGACCGGGTGGTTGCCATTAACAGAACGGCAAAAGTCGTCAAGGGAGGCAGGCGTTTCCGCTTCAGTGCCATTGTTGTTGTCGGCGATGGTAAGGGTATGATTGGAACGGGTTTGGGTAAAGCTCATGAAGTGCCCGAAGCGATTCGCAAGGGCATGGACATGGCCAAAAAGAATATGGTTAAGGTGGCCGTTGTGGAAAGGACTATTCCTTATGAAGTCATAGGCCGTTACGGTGCGGGGAAAGTCATGTTAAAACCGGCTTCAGAAGGGACAGGTTTGATTGCCGGCGGCGCTGTGCGAGCGGTACTGGAAGTAGCCGGTGTCCATAATATTTTGACGAAATGCCTGGGGTCTCATAATCCGCATAACCTGGTAAAAGCCACCGTGGAAGGGCTTTGTCAGTTGAAAAATCCTGAGGAAATTTCAGCGCAGAGAGGCAAATAGATCTGCCAATGATATGAAGAGGTAACGTAGCGTGGGTAAATTACTAAAAATCACAAAAGTAAAAAGCGTCATCGGTCGTCCCGAAAAGCAAAGAAAAATTTTAAAGGGTATGGGGCTGACCAAGTTAAATAAAACTGTAACGTTAGTGGATACCCCGCAGATACGCGGGATGATCAATAAAGTTATTCATTTGGTTTCCGTGGAAGAGTCAAAGGGGTAAAATATGAATTTGGGTTCGTTAAAAGCTCCTGTGGGTGCTGTAAAAAAACGTAAACGCGTGGGGCGCGGAAATGCTTCCGGTCATGGGGGAACGTCCGGTAAAGGCCATAAGGGGCAAAAAGCACGTTCCGGCGGAAAAGTCAGAGTGGGTTTTGAAGGGGGGCAAATGCCGATGTCCCGCCGACTGCCCAAGAGGGGTTTTCGTAATCCTTTCCGACAGAATTATGTTGCCGTAAATATACTGGATTTATGCCGCAAATTCAGCAAAGGTGCAGTCATTGATGAAGCGGCTCTTGTGCAAAACGGTATTGTCAAAAAAGAAGGAAGCAACATTAAAATTTTGGCCAAGGGAGAAATTGATTTTCCCGTCACGTTGAAAGTTGCCAAAATCAGCCAGGCCGCGAAAAATAAAATAACCGCCGCAGGCGGTTCAGTCGAAGAGGTAATATAAGTTGTTAGAAGGGCTGGGCAGTGTATCCAAAATTCCGGAACTGCAGAGAAGGATTTTATTCACCATCCTTCTTTTGGGTGTTTATCGCATTGGCGTTTATATTCCCACGCCCGGAATTGATAATGTTGCTCTCTTGGCCTATTTTGAGCATGCCAAGGGGTCATTGTTCGGTCTGATGGATATGTTTGCCGGTGGAGCGTTCAGTAATTTTTCCATTTTCGCTTTGGGCATTATGCCCTACATCAGTGCTTCAATTATTTTGCAGTTGTTGACCATTGCAGTTCCGCATTTGGAGCGACTTTCCAAGGAAGGTGAATCAGGCCGCCGCAAGATAACCCAATATACCCGTTACGGGACTGTTCTTTTAAGTATGATTCAGGGTTTTGGAATTGCTTTCGGTTTGCAGCAGATGGCCGGCCCGTCCGGAGCTCCGATTGTTTTACAGCCCGGTATCGGTTTTGTTCTCATGACGATGATAACGCTTACCTCCGGTACGTGTTTCATTATGTGGTTGGGTGAGGTCATCACAGAAAAAGGCATCGGCAACGGCATCTCGCTGATCATTTTTGCTGGTATTGTTTGCCGGATACCGGCAGCTATCGGCAATACATTCAGATTGGCGACAGCCGGTGAACTGGGAGTCCTGGTGATTTTGTTGATTACCGCTTTAATGGTGGTGGTTGTCGGTGCAATCGTTTTTGTTGAAGGCGGCCAGCGCCGTATTCCCGTGCAATACGCGAAAAGAGTGGTGGGACGTAAAATGTATGGGGGGCAGACAACTCATCTGCCTTTGAAAGTGAATACGTCAGGCGTCATTCCTCCTATCTTCGCTTCATCGGTAATCATGTTTCCGGCGACCATTGCTAATTTTGCGCCGCAGACCTGGATGAAAGACATTGCTTCGTATCTGGTCCCTGGAAGGCTGGCTTATGAAGCGCTCTATGTGGCGTTTATTTTCTTCTTTTGTTTTTTTTATACGGCGGTTACGTTCAAGCCGGATGATGTTGCTGAAAATATGAAAAAATACGGTGGTTACGTTCCGGGAATTAGACCCGGGAAAAAAACCGCGGAATATATTGAAAACGTGCTGGAAAAACTGACTTTTAGCGGAGCGATTTATGTTTCCATCATTTGTGTGCTGCCCAGTGTTTTGATTGCTCAACTCAATGTTCCTTTTTATTTTGGCGGGACGGCGCTCTTGATTGTTGTCGGTGTGGCGATGGATACGGCAAGTCAGATTGAATCGCATTTGCTGACCAGACAATACGAAGGATTTATGAAAAAGGGCCATATTGCCCGAAGAAGATAACGGAAGATATTTATCATGGGAATTATCCTCAGGCTTCCGGATGAGATTGAAAAAGCAAGAGCGAGTAATCGCATCGTTGCAGAGGTCTTAAGCAGGCTTAGAGAAAAAATCAGACCCGGCGTTAAAACAAAAGATCTGGATAAATTTGCTGAGGAGATTGCGGAAAAAAGAGGAGCCAAGCCGGCATTTAAAGGTTATCGGGGTTATCCGCATTCTCTTTGCATATCAATAAATGACGAAGTTGTGCATGGAATGCCTTCCAAACGCGTATTGCAGGAAGGTGATATTGTCGGTTTGGATTTTGGCATTTATTATCAGGGTTTTTATGGTGATTCAGCCATGACGCTGCCGGTTGGCAAAATTGCTGAGAAAGCCTTAAAACTCATGCAGGTTACCGAGCAAAGTTTATATGCCGGGATAGAGCAGGCCAGAGCAGGCAACAGGCTCGGTGATGTATCTGCTGCTGTTCAAAACATGGTGGAAAGTGCCGGTTTTTCAGTGGTTCGTGATTTTGTTGGCCATGGGATAGGAAGAAACCTTCATGAAGAACCGCAGATTCCCAATTTCGGGGAAAAAGGACGTGGTATTGAACTGAAGAAGGGAATGATCCTAGCCATTGAACCCATGGTTAATGCAGGAGCGTACAACGTTAAGGTATTACCGGATGGCTGGACAGTCGTTACGAAAGATGGAAGTTTGTCGGCGCACTTTGAACACTCGATAGCGATTACGGAGAACGGTCCGGACATATTAAGTAAATTGAATTAATTTTTTGTCCGCCAGGAGGCCGGATAACTTTTAACAGTAGCGAAAAAAATGTATGGCCAAAGAGGAAGCAATAGAAGTCGAAGGAAGAGTCATTGAACCATTGCCCAATGCCATGTTCAGGGTGGAACTGGACAACGGACACAAGGTTCTGGCTCATATATCCGGTAAGATGCGTATGCATTTTATCAAGATACTGCCGGGTGATAAGGTTACCGTTGAACTTTCTCCCTATGATTTGACCCGGGGCAGAATTACGTACAGGACAAAGTAAATTTATTTGCTGAAGATGAGGAGTTAAAATCGTGAAGGTAAGATCGTCGGTAAAAAAAATATGTGAGAAATGCAAAATCGTCAAACGCAAAGGCGTGTTGCGGGTGATTTGTGAAAATCCAAAACATAAACAACGACAGGGTTAGTTTTTAATATTCAGGAGGTTTATAGGTGGCACGAATTTCAGGTGTTGATTTACCGAAAAATAAAAGAATGGAAGTTGCTTTAACTTACATTTACGGCATTGGGCCGGCGAAGGCAAGGCAGATCCTCAAGAATTCCGGTGTCAGTCCGGACACAAGGACCGATGATCTGGCCGATTCGGAAATATCAGCAATCAGAGGTATCATTGACAAGGATCACAAGGTTGAAGGTGATCTGCGCAGAGAAATTTCCATGTCCGTCAAACGTCTCATGGATATCGGAACCTATCGCGGATTGCGGCATCGCAAGGGGTTGCCTGTCAGAGGACAAAGAACCCATACGAATGGCCGCACGAGAAAAGGTCCGCGGCGGGCTATCGCAGGCAAGAAAAAGTAATGAATAAATCCTAACGGGAGGAATAATGGTTAAAGCAGTCAGAAAAACCGGCAAGAAAAAAGAGAAAAAAAATATTACCGAGGGAATCGCCCATATTCAGTCAACGTTTAATAATACCATTGTAACAATAACGGATTTAAGCGGTAATGTCATTGCATGGTCGTCATCAGGACTGCAGGGGTTTAAGGGATCGCGTAAAAGCACACCTTTTGCCGCGCAGATGGCCGCGGAAGATGTCGTGCGTAAAGCCAAAGAACAGGGAATGCGCAAAGTTCAAGTTTACATCAAAGGCCCAGGATCAGGAAGAGAGTCGGCCCTGCGATCATTGCAGATTGCCGGTTTGACGATAACATTAATTCGCGATGTAACGCCTGTGCCGCATAATGGATGCAGACCACCAAAACGTCGCAGAGTATAAGATTAAAGAATAACAATTAAGAAAGATTAAGGGAGGCTTTTTTGGCAAGATATACGGATTCCTCATGCAGGTTGTGTCGTCGTGAAGGGCTGAAGCTTTTTTCAAAAGGCGACAGATGCTATTCGGAGAAATGTTCCTTCGAAAGAAGGGAATATGCTCCGGGAGATCATGGTCAGATGCACAAAAAGCAGCGTTCTGATTATGGTGTCCAGTTAAGGGAGAAGCAGAAACTGAAAAGAATGTACGGCCTTTTGGAGAAACAGTTTAAGGGCTATTTTGAAAAGGCTGATAAACAAAAGGGTATCACCGGAACCAACTTGCTCGTGCTTCTGGAAAGAAGGATGGATAACATGGTTTTTCGCATGGGATTCGCCAATTCCAGAATTGAAGCAAGACAGTTAGTCAGTCACGCTCATTTTCTGGTCAACGGCAAACCGGTTAACATTCCATCGTATTTGCTCAAGGCCGGTGATGAAGTTTCAGTGAAGGAAGGCAGCCGTAAGGTAACCCGCATATTAGGAGCGATTGAGACAGTTGTCAGACGCGGCGTTCCTCATTGGTTGGAATTGGATAAAGATAATTTCAAGGCTAAAATTAAGACGCTGCCCGCGCGTGAAGATTTAACCATGCCGGTGCAGGAGCAGCTTGTTGTAGAGCTTTATTCGAAGTAAAAATAAACTGTTTTTTTAAAAACCAGCTACTATAAGGATGGGTTTAATTATGCAAAGGAACTGGTCAAGTTTGATTCGTCCCAAGCGTATTGATGTTGATGATGCGACACATACGAATTTCTATGGAGAGTTTACCATACAGCCTCTGGAAAGAGGTTTTGGTATAACATTAGGTAACGCGTTAAGAAGAGTACTGCTCTCTTCCATACAGGGGGCTGCCATTGTTTCGGTGAAAATTGAAGGAGTATTACACGAATTTTCCACGATTCCCGGCATTAAGGAAGATGTGACGGACATTATTCTGAATTTAAAAGGCGTTCGCTTCAAAATGGGTCAGGCGAATATTAAAGAAGTCAGTATTGATGTTGCACGCACAGGAACGGTGACTGCCGCTGATATCGTTACTGATGGCACAGTCGAAGTGCTGAATCCCGAACATCATATTGCCACCGTATCCAATGGTTCTTTCAGGGCAAAGATGATGATTAAGATGGGTAAAGGCTATGTTCCGGCTAGAAAGGAACTCGAACCGGATCAGCCCAAGGGTACGATTAATATCGATGCTATTTTTTCACCCATTAAAAAAGTTAATTACATTGTTTCCCACGCGCGTGTCGGTCAGATTGCCGATTATGACAAACTGACTTTGGAAGTATGGACTGATGGTAGCGTAAAACCTGAGGATGCCATAGCGTATTCCGCTAAAATATTGAAACAGCAACTGGATGTATTTATTAACTTTGAGGAAGTTGAAGAAGAAATTTTACCGGAAAAAACGGATGAACCGGACACGCTGAATAAAGTGTTGTCCCGTTCCGTGGAAGATCTGGAGCTGTCGGTTCGTTCGGCAAATTGTTTGAAAAACGCGGGGATCAACACCATTGGAGAATTGGTGAGAAGGACGGAAGCTGAAATGCTCAAGACGAAAAATTTCGGCCGCAAGTCGTTGAGCGAAATCAAAGATATTCTCGGCGAATATGATCTTACTTTCGGTATGGATATCGACTCTAAAAATTAGAATTTTAAGGAAAGGTAAAGAGTCAACATTGTATTGATTAAAAGGAAAGAGGTAAATTCATAATGTATCACGGTAAAGCGGGCAGAAAACTGGGAAGAACTTCCAGCCATAAAGAAGCAATGCTTCGTAATATGGTGACGTCTGTTATCAAGCATGAACGTATCCGAACGACAGATACGAGAGCGAAGGAATTGAGAAAACTGGCGGAGAAAATGATCACCCTCGGCAAAAAAGGCAGTTTGCACGCGCGGCGTCAGGCTCTGGCTGTTGTACGGGATAAAGAAACGGTTGGTAAACTCTTTGGTGAACTTACTGAACGGTATCGCAATCGCGCTGGAGGATATACAAGAATTGTCAAAGCCGGTTACCGATATGGCGACAATGCGCCCGTTTCCATTCTGGAATTTATTTCGGACGAAAAAAAGAAAGAAAAAGCAAAACCCAAGGGAAAAGCAAAACCCAAAGCTAAAAAAGAAGAAGACAAAGAATAGCTAAAAAATTATTCAGTAAAAAGGCGGGTCAAAACCCCGCCTTTTTTATTGTTGTTTTTTCGTAGGAAAAGAAGTAATTAATGACACTCGCTGTGAAAAGCGAAGAGAAGTTTGTCCCTGCCACCTGGAGGTGGCGGGATAATTCGCTCTATGATTTTCCGGTGCACTACATTTCGGAAAATCAAGGCTCATTAAAGCGTAAGTGGAATTACCCCAGGAGCGGAGTGTCCTGAAGGGTATCTTCGACGACGTGGGGTGCTATTAAAACAACATTTGCAGAATTTAGAGCAAAAATAAACATGGAGGTTTGGTTATGGCAGAAAAGAAAATCGGCGAAGTCATGAAATTCTTCTCAAAACCTTCAGTGGCAGCGGTAAAGATCACAGAAGGAGAGATTAATGTCGGAGACAGTCTCAAATTTTCTGGACATACAACTGATTTTACGGATGTGATTCAATCCATGGAAGTGGACAACAAATCGGTACAAAAAGCAGTAGCTGGCGATTTTATCGGCATCAAGGTCTCCGACCGTGTTCGGCCCGGTGATGAAGTGTTCAAAGTTATGCCGGATTAAAAAATCTCTGGTGTGTAAAAGTATTTGTCATTTCTTAGGTCCGTCATTTTCCCAATAGGATGGGTTTCTATGTCTAAAATTTTGATTGTTGATGACGAAAAAGATATTGTTGAACTCATTTCCTATAACCTGGAGAAAGAGGGCTTTTTCACATTAAAAGCCTACGATGGCGAATCCGCCCTGCAAATCATCAGCACAAAAAAACCGGATTTAATTATTCTTGATCTGATGTTGCCGAAAATGAACGGGCTTGATGTCTGTAAAACCGTCCGGCGCAATCCGGAAACGTCGGGTCTGCCGATCATCATGCTGACCGCAAAAAGCGATGAGGTGTACAAAGTCACCGGTCTCGAAGTAGGCGCCGATGATTATGTCACCAAGCCGTTTAGCGTCAAGGAATTGATCGCCAGAGTGCGCAGCGTCCTGCGCCGCCTGAAAGAAAATGAGCTATGCGCCGTAAAAGAGAAGTTCAGTCACGCGGGACTTAAAATCAATTACGAATCGTGTCTTGTACTGATAAATGGTAAAAAAGTTACGTTAAGTCCCACGGAACTGAAGCTTCTCTTCTTTCTGTCGCGCCATTCCGGCCGGGTCTATTCCCGCAATCAGATTATCGATCATGTCTGGGGTGACGACACCTTCATAACCGATCGCGCCGTTGATGTGCATATCCGGCGACTCCGTTCCCAGATCGAGCAGGATATTGAAAATCCCAAATATATTCTTACCGTTCGCGGCTTTGGCTATAAATTTGCCGACCTGAAGTAATCGGCCGTCTGCTTTTTTTGCGTTTTTTTCTAAACTTTCTTTAAGCTGTCATCAAATTGTAACATGAATCCTGTAGGGTAACGGCAAATTCAAAAAGCTGGAGGAAAGTGTAATGTTCAGTATTTTAAAAAAAACAGTCTTAACATTTGCAGCAGTTGCCCTGATAAGCGGAGTTGCACTTGCCGGATCATCGATCGTCATCAAGGGGTCAACCACCGTTTTGCCGGTAACGCAGAGCACTCTTGAAGCTTTTATGAAGAAACATCCTGATGTGCAGATGTCGCTTTCGGGCGGCGGTTCCGGTGAGGGGATCAAGGCTCTGATTGATAAGACGGCACACATCGCCACATCATCCCGCGAAATCAAGAAGGAGGAAATTGCGCTGGCCAAAACCAAAAATGTAAATCCGGTTGCCCATGTGGTCGCTCATGATGCGATTGTTCCCGTTGTCCATCCACGAAACAAGGTTAAAAATTTATCGGTTGATCAACTCAGTCAGATTTATCAGGGTAAAATTACCAATTGGAAGGAAGTCGGCGGCGATGATTTGAAGATCGTTGTCATTTCCCGCGATTCTTCATCGGGCACATTTGAATCATGGGATCATTTCGTCATGAAAAAAACCAAGGTCACGCCTAGAGCGCAAATGCTAGCCTCCAACGGCGCCATCGTTACGGCGATTGCCAAAAATCGTTATGCCATCGGGTATCTCGGCATCGGCTATCTGGACAAAAGCGTGACCCCCTTGCAGGTCAACGGCATTACGGCAACCATCCAGACGGCGCTTTCCAAACAATATCCTTTTTCCCGCGAGCTCTACATGTACACCGACGGTAACGCAACCGGCGACGTGGCCAAGTATTTAGCCTTTGTTAAATCCGCCGAAGGGCAGAAAATTGTCCAGAAAGAAGGATTTGTTCCGTTGACAAAATAAAATGATTTTATCACGCCAATACGCTTGAAAAGGAAACCTGATGCAAAATGACAGTATGAAGAAAAACGTATTGTTTTTATGTACCCATAATGCGGTGCGATCGCAGATGGCTGAAGCGTTTTTGAATCATCTTTACGGGGATCGTTACTCGGCGTTAAGTGCCGGGTCCGATCCCATACAGATTGATCCTCTCGTTGTCACGATGATGAAGGAAATCGACATGGATCTCAGCGCCAATCAGTCGAAGAGTTTAAGCGTTTTCCAGGACATGCATTTTGATTGTGAGACTCAAATTTCAAAAACGAATACCCTAAAGGGCACTATAGGTGCATTGAAATTTGTAAGTCGAACA
>CAYNWA010000041.1:0-15670 GCA_964400795.1 uncultured Smithella sp. | reverse complement strand
CATCGATAAGGACATCATGGAGTTCTTAGAACGAATGAAGAATGTCAAAAAAGGGTAAAAGATGTGTCAAGAGGTGTAAAAACTCATCAAAAAGGCTGTTCTTTACTTATTGTTATGGGTAAACGCATACTTTTTGGTGTCATTGTTTTAATTGGCTTAGCCACCGGTATTTTTTTAACGACTTTATTTAGTTCCATTATACCAGCAATGCTCCCTCAATCTTTTTTACAGAGGGTTCGAGAAGGATTAAATGTTCATGGTTGAGAATATCATAAACGTTAATGCCCTCCGACCTGATCATTTTGACGTTTTTTAAATTGCGTGACGACTTCAATAAAACCTCATTATTATCATCCAGAACAAAAAGAGCTTTTTTCAGTTCAAAAAGATCAAAAACATTTTTAAATGTTTTCGTACTGATCTTTTCCATTGGGAAATCCTTCAGTATCAGCATCTTATTGTCTTTGAATTTCATGCTTAAGGCGGATATCAAAGCTGTCTTACGCATTTTTTTCGGCATATTGTAGGAGTAGTCCCGGGGATGAGGGCCAAAAACCGTCCCGCCACTTCTCCAAATAGGAGATCTCGATGTTCCAGCTCTGGCGCGGCCGGTGCCTTTTTGACGCCATGGTTTTTTACCGCCGCCGCTGATATCGCTTCTGGTTTTCGTGGAAGCTGTACCGGAGCGCTTTGCAGCCCGCTGCATTTTAACCACATCGTATATGACTGCTTCGTTGACATCAGCGCCAAATACGGCATCATTCAAGTCAACTTCAGCAACTTTCTTTTTTTCAATATTAAAAACATCCGCAACTGCCATGTTCATAACTCCAGATGTGACTTCATTGCTATTTTTTCTTAGCTTTTTTAATTAAAACAAACCCATTTTTGCTTCCCGGAACAGCACCCTTCAATAGAAGCAAATTTTTATCGGAACGAACCTGCCACACCTGTAAATTCTGAATTGTTTTACGAACATTACCCATGTGGCCACCCATTTTTGTGCCCTTAAAGACACGTGACGGATCGGCACTGGCGCCAATGGAACCGGGAGCCCGGTGAAACATGGAGCCATGAGTGGCTCGACCGCCGCCGAAACCGTGTCTTTTCACAACACCCTGAAATCCTTTCCCTTTTGATGTCCCGACAACATCAACGTAGTCGCCCATTTTAAACATATCAGCAGTAAATTCCTGTCCCACATTGTAGGTCTCTGATTGTGAAGAAAATTCTCTTACAAAACGGAAAAAACCTTTATTGGCTTTATTAAAGTGACCCTGCAGGGGTTTGGTAACATTTTTCTGCTTGACACGGCCGTATCCCAGTTGAATGGCATCATAACCATCTTTTTCCTTGGTTTTTACCTGCAACACAACAGATGGTTCAACCTCGACGGCGGTAACACCAACGGCCGAACCGTCATCTGCAAATACCTGAGTCATTCCCAACTTTTTACCAATAATTCCCTTGCTCATCTGATAGCCCAACTTTTTTGTAAATAAAATATTCAACTTGAACGATGGCAGCGATAACCGCCATCTTTCAAAAAATTAATTCCATGCCTACGCTTTTATTTCCACATCAACCCCGGCGGAAAGATCCAGTTTCATCAAAGCGTCCACTGTGGCTTGAGTAGGCCCGACGATATCAACCAATCTTTTGTGTGTTCTGATTTCGAACTGCTCTCGAGATTTTTTGTCTACATGAGGAGAACGATTGACGCAGTACTTATTGATTTCCGTAGGAATAGGGATGGGACCGGCGACACGCGCACCTGTCTTTTTGGCCGTTTCCACGATTTCCTCAACAGAACGATCCAACAGCTTATAATCGTAAGCCTTGAGACGAATTCTAATCTTTTGTTCTTTCATCAGTCAAATAACCTATTCTATAACCTTGCTTACGACTCCGGCACCTACGGTTCTTCCACCCTCACGAATTGCGAATCTCAGCTGTTCTTCCATTGCAATGGGGGTAATTAATTCAATTGACATTTTGACGTTATCGCCGGGCATCACCATTTCCACGCCCTCGGGAAGCGTTGCAACACCCGTCACGTCCGTCGTCCGGAAATAGAACTGGGGACGATAACCGGAGAAGAACGGAGTGTGACGGCCACCTTCTTCCTTGGTCAGGACGTAAACGGCCGCTTCAAATTTGGTATGAGGCGTAATGGAACCGGGCTTGGCCACAACCTGTCCTCTTTCCACTTCCTCTCTTTTGATACCACGAATCAACAAACCGACATCGTCACCGGCGCGGCCTTCATCCAGGGTTTTACGGAACATTTCCACACCGGTCACAACCGTTTTAATGGTCGGCCTGATTCCGATGATTTCCACTTCTTCGCCAACCTTGACAATTCCACGGTCCACTCTTCCGGTAACAACCGTACCACGTCCGGAAATGGTAAAAACATCGCCAACCGGCATCAAGAAGGGCTTATCGGTATCGCGTTTCGGTTCAGGAATATAATCATCAACGGCCTTCATCAATTCCTCAATGCTTTTCACATCGGGAGAATTAGTATCCTCGGCTTCCAGTGCTTTCAGTGCCGAACCGCGGATGATGGGAATGTCATCACCGGGAAATTCATAGGCAGTCAAGAGCTCTCTGAGTTCAAGCTCAACCAGATCCAGCAATTCCGGATCGTCAACCAGATCAACTTTATTCAAATAAACGACAATATAAGGAACCTGCACCTGACGGGCCAGGAGGATATGCTCACGGGTCTGAGGCATCGGACCATCGGAGGCGGCCACAACCAGAATGGTTCCGTCCATATGGGCGGCACCGGAAATCATGTTTTTAATATAGTCAGCGTGACCGGGACAGTCGACGTGAGCGTAATGTCTTTTTTCCGTCTCATATTCCACATGGGAAATATTGATGGTAACGCCACGTTCTTTTTCTTCCGGAGCATTATCAATAGAATCGAAAGCCCGGAATTCCGCATAACCTTTTTTTGCCAGATATTTGGTAATTGCGGCGGTTAATGTGGTCTTCCCGTGATCCACGTGACCGATTGTTCCTATATTTAAATGCGGCTTAGTCCTTTCAAATTTTTTCTTTGCCATCTCACCTTTCCTCCTTAACTTTGAATGGTTGGTTTCCTTATCGTTTAATTTGTTATTTAGAATTTATAATGAGCAAAGGCTTTGTTTGCCTCGGCCATTTTATGCACAGCTTCTTTTTTCTTAATGGCTCCGCCGCGGTTGTTGGCGGCATCTATCAATTCACTGGCCAGTTTTTCACGCATGGTTTTTTCCGTGCGTTCCTGAGCGTTGGATATCAACCAGCGAATGGCCAAGGCGGTTCTTCTCGACGGAACTACCTCAGTAGGAACCTGATAAGTTGAACCGCCAACACGCCTGGATTTGACTTCAATCACTGGTTTGACATTGTTGACCGCTTTTTCAAAAAACTCAACTGGCTGTTCCTTGACACGTTTTTCAATGATATCAAAAGCGCCGTACAGGATACTTTCCGCAACGCTTTTTTTGCCTCTTTTTAGTAAAGAATTAATAAATTTTGCCACCAGTTTATTATTAAACTTGGGATCGGGCAAAATATCTCTTTTTTCGATTTCCCGTCTTCTCGGCATTTAACACTCTCCGTTAACTTGGCTTTTTCGCACCGTACTTTGATCTTCCCTGTTTGCGATCCTGAACCCCTACCGTATCCAGCGTTCCCCGAATGACATGATATCGGACACCGGGCAGATCCTTGACTCTTCCTCCGCGCACCAGAACGACAGAATGTTCCTGCAGATTATGACCGATACCGGGAATGTACGACGTCACTTCATAACCGCTGGTCAGACGAACTCTGGCCACTTTCCGGAGGGCTGAATTCGGCTTTTTGGGTGTCGTTGTATATACCCTTACGCAAACACCTCGACGTTGCGGCGACCCGGCCAACGCCGGTGAATTTGTTTTTCTTTTAATTTTTGTTCTGCCTTTGCGAACCAGTTGACTAATTGTCGGCATTTTCCTCCTAAACAAATCGCTGTTCTTACTTAATGGTACTATATCCGGCAGCGAACCGGTGGTACGTACCAGCTCAAATTATATATGTCAAGCAATTTCTGAGCTTTTTTTATTTTATTCCACATTCACCTGAGTTTCTTCACCGGCAAGTTTTATGCCTAATTTCCTGTACATCACCAGACCCGTTCCGGCGGTAATCAGCCTGCCCATGATAACGTTTTCTTTAAGACCTCTTAAATAATCGGTTTTGCCGGAAAGAGCGGCTTCCGTAAGCACCTTGGTTGTTTCCTGGAATGAGGCCGCCGAAATAAAACTCTGGGTGCTCAGAGAAGCTTTGGTAATCCCCAGAAGCAGGGGTTCACCAATGGCCGGACGGCCGCCCTGCGCGATGATTTTTTCGTTTTCTTCCTGGAAGCGGTAACGCTCAATTTTTTCATCAGCAATGAACGTTGTATCACCGGGATCCATGACCTTCACTCTGCGCAGCATCTGACGCACTATCACTTCCATATGCTTGTCGTTAATCTTGACCCCCTGTAAACGATAAACTTCCTGCACTTCGTCGACCAGATATCTGGCCAATTCTTTTTCGCCCTTGATGGAAAGAAGATCATGAGGGTTGTTAACACCGGACATCAATGCATCGCCAGGCATAACAATATCTCCTTCCTGAACGCTGATATGCTTGCCCTTGGCAATAAGGTATTCCTTTTCTTCTCCTATTTCCGGAGTAACAATGATCTTTCGTTTACCTTTGGCATCCTTACCGTAAGAAACAACGCCGCTGATTTCACTAATCACTGCAAAATCCTTGGGTTTACGGGCTTCAAAAAGCTCCGCCACGCGAGGTAGACCACCTGTAATATCCTTGGTTTTTGTTGTTTCCCGCGGTATTTTAGCTATAATATCGCCAGCTTTAACCTGATCCCCTTCAGAAACAACCAGATTAACCCCAACAGACAGAAGATATCTAGCCACAGCATTGGAATCGGCCAATTTAGCCGTTTTACCTTTTACATCTTTGATAGAAACACGGGGCCTCAAATCTCCCCCCTTAAATTCAACGATGATCTTTCGGGAAAGTCCGGTTACTTCATCAACCTGTTCCTGCATCGTTTTTCCTTCGATGATATCGTCAAACTTGATCGTTCCGTCGACTTCGGCTAGAATCGGTATGGAGAAAGGATCCCATTCAGCGATTAATTGACCCTTCTTAACGGCACTGTTGTCAGTTACTTTCAAATGGGCACCGTAAGATAAGATATATTTACCGCGGCTTCGCTTCTGCTCGTCAAGAACATGGACTTCACCGTTACGTTTCATGACGACCAGATCGCCTTCTCTTGTTGTCACCGTATTCAAATTCACAAACTTAATAAGACCATCGTGACGGGCTTCGAGTGTAGAATGTTCGTCAAATTTCGCGGTTCCACCGATATGAAATGTTCTCATGGTGAGCTGTGTTCCCGGTTCACCGATGGATTGAGCGGCAACAATGCCAACCGCTTCACCAATATTAACCAGATGACCGTGAGCCAGATCACGTCCGTAGCACATCGCGCAAACGCCATGTTTGGAACGGCAAGTCAGAACCGACCTGATATTGACTCTTTCAATGCCGGCATTGTCTATTTTTTCCGCCAGATTTTCATCGATCATCTGGTTGGATTTAACGATAATTTCACCGGTAAACGGATCCTTAACGTCATTGAGAACAACCCGGCCCAGCACACGTTCACCGGCGGTCTCGATAATTTCACCGCCCTCCATCAAAGCGGAAACGTAAACGCCGTCAACCGTTTCGCAATCATGCTCCGTGATGATGCAGTCCTGCGCCACATCCACCAGTCTTCTGGTCAAATAACCGGAGTTGGCTGTCTTTAAGGCTGTGTCCGCCAGACCTTTGCGGGCTCCATGCGTCGAAATAAAATACTGCAGAACCGTGAGACCTTCGCGGAAATTGGCGGTAATCGGTGTTTCGATAATTTCACCGGAAGGTTTGGCCATCAGGCCGCGCATACCGGCTAGCTGTCTCAGCTGCTGTCCGGAACCGCGGGCGCCGGAATCGGCCATCATGTAAATGGGGTTGAAACTTTCTATTTTACGTTTCTTCCCTTCAGCGGCAGCCACTTCTTCGGTGCTGATACCTTTGAGCATTTCAGAGGCTATTTTTTCCGTTGCCTGCGCCCAGATATCAACCACCTTGTTATAACGTTCGCCGTCGGTAATCAGACCGTCCATATACTGTCTTTGTATCTTCAAAACATCTTTATCAGCCTGCAGAACAATTTTTTTCTTTTGTTCCGGAATAATCATATTACTTACGGCAAATGAGAGACCTGAAATGGTAGCGTATTTAAAGCCAAGATCCTTGAGCCTGTCGCACAAAAGAATCGTTGTCTTGTCGCCGCATAAACGATAACAATAATCGATCAGATTCGTCAGTTCCTTTTTGTTCATTAACTTATTGATATTATCAAAACTTATTTCTTGGGGAACTATTTCAGAAAGAATTATTCTGCCCGCTGTTGTTTCTTTTAATGCCGAATCAATGCGCACTTTAATGCGCGCATGCAGATCAATTGCACCGGAATCAACGGCGCAGCGCACTTCGTCCGGACCGGCAAAAATCATTCCTTCACCCTTCACGCCGGTCTTTGACCGGGTCAGATAATAAATGCCCAGAACGATATCCTGGCTGGGAATAATAATCGGACTGCCATTGGCAGGCGAAAGGATGTTATTGGTGGACATCATTAATACGCGGGCCTCCGTCTGAGCTTCCACGGACAGCGGGATATGGACAGCCATCTGGTCTCCGTCAAAGTCCGCATTGAAAGCCGTACACACCAAAGGATGGAGCTGGATGGCCTTGCCCTCAATCAGCACCGGTTCAAACGCCTGAATACCCAGACGATGCAGCGTCGGCGCGCGGTTCAGAATCACCGGATATTCGCGTACCACTTCATCGAGTGCATCCCACACTTCGGCCGTTTCCTTCTCCACCATTTTCTTGGCGCTCTTAACGGTGGTGACATATCCTTTTTCTAATAAGCGATTGTAAATGAAAGGTTTAAAAAGTTCGATCGCCATTTTCTTGGGTAGACCGCACTGGTGCAGTCTCAAATCCGGACCGACCGTAACAACCGAACGCCCGGAATAGTCAACGCGTTTGCCCAGCAGATTCTGGCGAAAACGTCCCTGTTTGCCTTTGAGCATGTCGGACAAGGAACGCAGGGGTCTTTTATTTGTTCCGGTAATCGCCCGACCACGACGGCCATTGTCAAAAAGAACATCCACCGATTCCTGCAGCATCCGTTTTTCATTGCGGATGATGATTTCCGGCGCGTTAAGTTCCTGGAGTCTCTTCAGACGATTATTTCTGTTAATGACCCGACGATACAAATCGTTCAGGTCGGATGTGGCAAAACGTCCTCCATCCAGTGGAACCAGAGGACGCAGGTCCGGCGGAATAACTGGAAGCACCGTGAGAATCATCCATTCCGGCTTATTGCCGGATTTACGAAGCGCTTCGACCACTTTCAGTCTCTTAATCAGTTTCTTTTTCTTGGTATCGGAAACGGAAGTGATAATCTCCGTACGCAGTTCCTCATAGAGTTTTTCCAAATCAATTTCTTCCAGCAACTGTCTGATGGCTTCCGCGCCAATCCCGACTATAAAACCGTCATTCCCGTACTGTTCTTTCGCTTCTTCGTATTCCTCATCTGTGAGCAGGTCTTTTTTCTTCAGCGGTGTATTTTTAGGATCAAGAACAATCCATGATTCAAAATAAAGAACCTTTTCCAGTTCTTTCAGAGAAAGGTCTACTGCGTTGCCGATACGGCTGGGAAGACTTTTCAAAAACCAGATATGCGCCACAGGCGTCGCCAGAACAATATGTCCCATCCGTTCACGGCGGACTTTCGATTGAATAACTTCCACACCGCATTTTTCACAGACCACGCCGCGGTGTTTCATCCGTTTATAACGTCCGCAAAGGCATTCATAATCCTTGACCGGTCCGAAAATTTTCGCGCAGAACAGACCGTCTTTTTCCGGCTTGAATGTCCGGTAATTGATGGTTTCCGGTTTCTTCACCTCGCCGTGCGACCAGGAAAGAATTTTCTCCGGTGAAGAAATGGAAATTTGCATTGCGTTAAATTTGACTAGATTTTTTGGTTTTTCAAAATAACTAAAAACGTCTTCCACAAATTTTCTCCTGTACTTAATAAATATGTGAAATTGTTGAATTGCCTATCTTCGCTTATTTCATCGGCAACAAACTATTTTTCGCGTTAACTCACGTCGTCTGTTTCTTCAATTAATTCCACATCCAATCCAAGTCCCTGGAGTTCTTTAACCAGTACGTTAAAGGATTCCGGCAGGCCGGACTCAAAATTATGTTCACCCTTTACGATAGATTCGTAAATTCTGGTTCTCCCTGCCACATCATCGGATTTGACCGTAAGGAATTCCTGAAGCGCGTAAGCTGCGCCATAAGCTTCCATCGCCCATACTTCCATTTCACCCAATCTCTGACCGCCAAACTGGGCCTTGCCTCCCAGTGGCTGCTGCGTCACGAGGGAGTAAGGACCAATAGATCGCGCGTGTATCTTATTATCAACCAGATGGTGCAGTTTCATCATATAAATAATACCCACCGTTACTTCCTGATCAAATGGTTCTCCGGTTCTGCCGTCAAACAACAGGGATTGTCCTGTTTCCGGCAAATCAGCTTTCTGTAACATTTCTCCGATTTGTTCTTCCGAACATCCATCAAACACGGGACTGGCCACAAGCATACCTTTTTTCAAACGTCCGGCAAATCTTTTGATGTCTTCCGAGGATGCCTGATCAATAAATTTATCAAAATCCGGCGAAGAATATGATTTTTTCAATTCGTTCTTGATATGATTCAAACTTGAATTATGCTCCTCTAATAATTCGTTTAAATCTTCGCCAATTGATTTTGCGGCCCATCCAAGATGTGTTTCCAAAATCTGTCCGACATTCATTCGCGACGGAACGCCCAAGGGGTTCAAAACAATATCCACGGGGGAACCATCGGCAAAATAAGGCATATCTTCTTCAGGAAGAATCCGGGACAAGACACCTTTGTTCCCGTGACGACCGGCCATCTTATCACCCACGGATAGCCTCCTCTTAATGGCGATATAGACTTTTACCATCTTGATAACGCCTGGAGGCAGTTCATCGCTGGCTTTTATCTTTTCCATCTTCTCTTCAAAATGGGCATTGATAAAATCAATCTTTCTTTCCAGGGACGCAATGAGATTGCTTATCTTTTCCTCCGAGCCGTCATCTTCGGCAATGGCAATTTCCTTCCAACTGGAGAAAGGCAAATCACTCCAGATTTCTTTGGTGATTTTATCGCCTTTCTTTAAAACGATTTTCTTTTTAGCGTCACGAATCGTCGTTGCGGCTGTTTTCCCAACAACAAGTTTTGTGATGTCTTTTTTAATTGTTTCTGTAAGAATTCGGACCTCATCATCCCTGTCCTTCGTTATCTGCTCGACAGCTTCTGTTTCTATTGCTTTAGATCGAGCATCATTTTCGGCACCCTTTCTGGTAAATACTTTAGCGTCAATCACTGTTCCTTCAACGCCCGGTGGAACACGCAGCGAGGTGTCACGCACGTCACTGGCTTTTTCGCCGAAGATCGCTCTCAAAAGTTTTTCCTCGGCGGATAACTGGGTTTCGCCTTTCGGTGTTATTTTACCGACCAAAATATCTCCCGGCTTGACGGAAACACCGATGCTGACGATTCCGCTTTCATCAAGATTTTTCAGCACTTCCTCCCCGACATTCGGGATATCACGTGTGATTTCTTCTTTGCCCAGCTTGGTGTCCCGCGACATGGTTTCGAATTCTTCAATATGAATGGATGTGAAAATGTCTTCTTTGACAACCCGTTCACTGACTAGAATCGAGTCTTCATAGTTGTAACCACCCCAGGACATGAAGGCCACCATAACATTTCTGCCCAACGCCAGTTCACCGTTATCAATGGCCGGCCCGTCCGCCAGGATATCTTTTTTATGTACTTTCTGGCCGACGCTGATGATCGGCTTCTGATTAAAACAAGTATCCTGATTGGATCTCTGATATTTGGCCAGATTATAAATATCAACGCCACTGTCGATACCGTCTTCTTCCATTCGATCCGCCCGGACAATAATTCTCGAAGCGTCAACGCTTTCTACGGAACCTGATCTTTTGGCGACAACGACAGCACCGGAATCACGGGCAACAACGGATTCTATCCCCGTTCCAACCACCGGAACTTCCGGACTCATTAAAGGAACGGCCTGTCTCTGCATATTGGATCCCATGAGAGCCCGGTTGGCATCATCATGTTCCAGAAAAGGAATTAAAGCCGCTGCAACGCTGACCAACTGAGTGGGAGATACGTCTATCATTTTAATTTCTTCAGGAACAACTGAAATATAGCTGCCGCCTTTTCGAACCGATATTAACTCTTCAACAAATTTGTCATGTTTATTCAACGGACGGTCTGCCGAAGCAATAATCTGATTTTCCTCTTCAATAGCCGTCACAAAACGAACATCATCGGAAACGCGTCCATTCCCCACCATTCTGTATGGTGTTTCGATAAAACCGAATTCATTCACCCGGGCATAAGTGCTTAAAGAAACAATCAACCCGATATTAGGCCCTTCGGGGGTCTCTATCGGACAAATACGTCCGTAATGCGTGGGATGAACATCGCGCACTTCAAAGCCGGCTCTTTCTCTCGTTAAACCGCCGGGACCCAATGCTGACAAACGTCTTTTATGCGTGATCTCCGAAAGGGGATTGGTTTGATCCATAAACTGAGAAAGCTGACTGGAATTAAAGAATTCATTGACGACCGCGGAAACCGGTTTGGCATTGATCAGATCATGCGGCATCATGGTTTCGATATCCTGCAGGCTCATTTTTTCCTTGATGGCCCTTTCCATGCGCACCAGTCCAATGCGATACTGATTCTCAATCAGTTCTCCAACGGAGCGTACTCTGCGATTTCCCAAATGATCGATATCATCAACACTGCAGTCTCCAACGCCGTTTTTCAAATCAATCAGATATTTTACCGCGGACAGAATATCTTCATTACTCAATGTCGTGGTATCGGTCGGCACATTCATGTGGAGTTTATAGTTCATTTTAGCGCGGCCGACATTGGACAAATCGTAAGTTTCGGGTTCAAAGAAAAGACTCTTGAAGAATCTATCCGCCGTTTCCGGAGTGGGAGGATTACTGGGGCGCAGACGACGATAGATTTCCATGATAGCGTTTTCAGTGGTATCAATTTTATCCAGTAAAAGAGTATCCCGGATGGAAGCATTATCCATATCTTCATCAATATGAATAACTTTCAACTCTTTGATGCCCTTCTCTTTGATGATGTCCATACAGTTTGTGGGCAATTCCTCATTGCAACGGAAAACAATCTCACCTTTTTCCTGATCAAGAATATCTTGTGAGGGAATCTTACCCGCTAATTCGTTCTCATTAAAAGCGACTCGCTTAATTCCGGCATCCTTCATTCTTTTGATATGGGGTTTTGCAAACTTACGTCCTTTTTTGACGATCACTTCAGCACTTTTCGTATCTCTCACATCTTCCGGCGCTTTTTGTCCAACAAGTGACTCGTCAACGACAAAGAAGACCTTTTTATTTTCAACGATAACCGTATTGACGCTATAAAAATAATTTAGAATAAATTCCGTAGAATTGCCCAAGGCTTTCAACAAAATGGTCACAGGCATCTTTCTACGCCGGTCAATCCTTACGTAAAGAATGTCTTTTGAATCAAACTCCAGATCCAGCCAGGACCCCCTGATGGGAATCACGCGCGCTGAGTAGATTAATTTGCCGCTGGCGACAATTTTTCCTTTGTCGTGATCAAAAAAGATACCGGGTGAACGATGCAACTGATTGACAATAACCCGCTCGGTTCCGTTGATGATGAAAGTCCCATTTTCAGTCATCAATGGAATTTCACCAAAGTACACTTCTTGTTCTTTTATATCACGAATTTGCTTTGTTTCAGTCGTTTCTCGATTACTTTTACCGTCCGTTGAGCGATCAACATCAAAAACAACCAGTCTGACCACTATTTTCAGCGGAGCGGCATAGGTCATTCCTTTTTGAATACATTCTTTGACATCATATCGGATATCACCCAGCTTATAACTGACAAATTCCAGAGAACATTTCCCGCTGAAATCAGAAATGGGGAATACACTCTTAAAGGCACCCTGCAAACCGAAATTGCCCCGTTTCGCGGGCGCAATTTCCTTCTGGAGAAATTTCTCATAAGATTGTGTCTGAATATCAATTAGATTGGGGATATCCAGTATCTTTTTAACCTGACCAAAATTTTTTCTAAAGTCTCCCATGGCATCCTTGCAAATTAATTTTATATTTGGAGATTGAGTTATTTGATTTCAACGGTTCCGCCCACTTCTTCTATTTTCTTCTTAATATCGGCGGCTTCATCTTTGGAAACACCTTCTTTGATGGGTTTGGGCACCCCTTCGACCAAATCTTTAGCTTCCTTCAATCCTAAATTCGTAATCGCGCGAACAACCTTGATAACCTGAATCTTTTCCGCGCCGAAACCGGTAAGGATAGCATCAAACTCGGTTTTTTCTTCAGCAGCAGCGGCAGGAGCGGCGGCGCCACCCGCAGCAACTGCTGCCATCATCGGAGCAGCAGCTGAAACACCGAACTTTTCTTCCAATTCTTTGACCAGAGCAGAAAGCTCTAATACCGTCATTCCTTCAATAAATTTTACTACATCATCCTTAGTAATTTTATCTGACATTTTTTTATTCCTCTCTGTATGTTTTTATTAGTTTAAAGTTTTTTTCTTATCACAATAGGCATTGAGCACTTGCACAAAGCTTCTCGGAACGCCGCTTAAAACGGTCACGAACGACGTCGGTACCGCCGCCATGACCGAAACCAGTTTGCCCAAAAGAACCTCTTTGCCTGGTAATTCCGCCAAAACGGTAAGATCACTCTTGGTTAAAAGCTTCTTATTTAAAACGCCGACTTTGATGTCCAGTTCCTGATTTTTTTTGGCAAAATCAATCAGAACTTTAGCCGGCGCCACCGGATCCTTATAGCTAAGAACAACAGCTACGGGCCATTTGAAATGATCCGCAAGAATGCTGAAATCGGTGCCGTCTGAAGCAATTTTCAGAAGGGTGTTTTTTACAACCTTCCATTCAGCATTCGATTTTCGCAATTCGTTTCTCAAAGCCTCCATTTTTTCGACATTCATCCCGCTAAAGCTGGTCAAAACGCCAAAGTTCGCTTCTTTGAGCTTCTTTTGCAGTTCAGATACAACAACTTCCTTAGTTTTCCGATCCAATCTATCAGCCTCCTTTCAATATTATTTTACTTTCTAAGGCCGGAGATTAAGCCACATACAGAATAAAAAAACGGCAACCTTGCCCAAATCCCGATTCCCGTTTTACAAAAATTATTTACCTTCACAAAATCAAAAAGTAACTATTTTCATTTCACGAGTCTCGGCAGGCCGTTTTACGTTTAAACTTCTGTACCTGCTGTCTTCGACCTTATCACTTACTACCAAAAACTCCCGATAATATTAAACAGCCTTAATATCGAGAGGGTCAATTCTTACACCAACACCCATGGTGCTGGAAATAGAAATACTTTTAATGTAAGTCCCTTTACTTGATGCCGGTTTTAATTTAATAATGGTCTCCAGTAAAGCGCTGACGTTTTCCCTTAACTTTTCGGCACCAAAAGATACCTTGCCCACGGGTGAATGAACAATACCTGCTTTCTCCACGCGGAATTCGACTTTACCCGCTTTCAGTTCTTTAACGGCATTGGCTACTTCAAAAGTTACCGTTCCTACTTTGGGATTGGGCATCAATCCGCGCGGACCCAAAATCTTACCGATCTTTCCGACGGATCCCATCATATCCGGCGTAGCAATAACACGATCAAATTCCATCCAGCCACCCTTGATTTTTTCAATAACGTCATCATTCCCAACCAAATCGGCACCGGCATCCAGAGCTTCTTTTTCCTTTTCACCCTTGGCAAATACCAAAACTCTTACCGTTTTTCCTAACCCATGCGGCAGGACAACGCTTCCCCGTACCATCTGGTCCGCATGAGCGGGATTAACGCCTAGACGAATTGCCGCATCAACGGTTTCGTCAAATTTTGTTGCAGCTGTTGATGCAACGATTTCTGTAGCCTCTTTTAGCGAATATCGTTTCCCCGGTTCGACTTTGGCTTTTGCCGCCAATATACGCTTGCCTCTTTTTAACATGATAAAACCTCTTAAATTTTATTAGCCTGAAATTTCAATGCCCATTGATCTTGCCGTACCGGCAATGATATTTATCGCACCCTCAATATTTACGGCGTTTAAATCCTTGAATTTTAATTCGGCGATTTCTTTGACCTGAGCGGCACTCACCGACCCAACCTTGTCCCTCTTGGGATCACTTGAGCCCTTGGCAATTTTGGCCGCCTGTTTAAGTAACACCGAAACCGGAGGTGTTTTCGTTATAAATGTAAAAGACCTGTCAGCATAAACAGTAATAATAACGGGAATAATCATGCCTTCCTGATTTTGCGTCATGGCGTTATAAGCCTTGCAGAATTCCATAATATTGACGCCATGCTGACCCAGTGCCGGACCGATAGGAGGTGATGGAGTCGCTTTTCCCGCCTTGATTTGTAATTTAATGTTCGCGATAATCTTTTTTGCCATGTTGAATCACCCTGATCTATATTTTTTAAATATTTTTATTCCGCCAGTTTTTAATTTATCCCTGCGTCACCTGAATGAAGTCCAATTCCACAGGAGTCGGCCGGCCAAAAATACTTACAATAACACGCAGCTTGCTCTTTTCCGGTTTTAACTCATCAATAATCCCGTCAAAGTTGGTGAAAGGTCCGTCAATAATTTTCACATGATCACCTACATCGAATTTAAATTTCGGTTTTGGTTTTAACGTTCCTTCATCAATTCTGAGTTTTAAATGTTCAACATCTTTATCAGGAATGGGAGAAGGTTTATCTTTACTGCCGATAAAGCCGGTAACTTTCGGAGTGTCTTTTACGACATGCCAGGCTTCATCATTCATCTCCATTCGGACAAGAATATAACCGGGGAAAAACTTGCGTTTGGAACTTTTCTTTTCTCCCGAAATCAATTCCACAACATCTTCTTCCGGAATGAGAATATCAGAAAAATAAGCCTGTGTGCCGGTGATTTTAATTCTTTCCTCGAGACTTATTTTTACCTTGCTCTCATATCCGGAATAAGTATGAACAACGTACCATTTAAAAGCCATTTTTCTAACCCAATATTAATTTAACTGCTTTAGCAAGTATAAAATCAATGATGCCCAGAATAAAAGAAACAATAAAAACCAAAATGATTACAACCGCCGTTGAGGCCAACGTCTGTTTTGGCGTCGGCCATGTTACTTTCTTCAGTTCCATTTTTGCATCTTTAAGAAACTGAGTTATTTTTTGAATCGTTACTTTTATTTTCTCTTTAATGTCTTCCATTCAAAAATCCCTAAAACAAACAGGAAAATTGGCAGGCCAGGAGGGACTTGAACCCCCAGCATCCGGATTTGGAGTCCGGCGCT
>CAYNWA010000040.1:0-16161 GCA_964400795.1 uncultured Smithella sp. | reverse complement strand
AAAATTTAATGAGACCCAAATTTCAGAAACGAAGTGCACTGAAATTTGATGGTCGTAAATCCAAGAAAATTAATAGTTTTGATTACTTTTATGCGCTTAAAAGACCCGAATTTCAATGGTGAGAAACAGTGAATTAAAAATGATAAAACATGTATACAAAATACACGTTATTGTGAGACTCAAATTTTAATGAAACTCAGATATTACAAACGCCGTGCAGTAATATCTGTTAGTTGAATTATCCCGCGTGCGAAGCTTAGCGGGACAATGACCCCGCACAGCGGAGGGTAGGGAGATCCAAGTTTCAGAGCGGAATTAGGATCCAGTCCAGCTATCAATCGGGATTGTCCTAGGATTCATACCCGTGGTTTGAGGGACATGATATAGGCGCGAAGATTGATTTTAGAATTTCTCAAGTTCATTTTCTTTCTGATATTATTGCGATGAGTCGCAATCGTGTTGGCCGATGCGTTCAGCATATCGGCTATTTCCTTTGTATTCCTGCCTTTCATGATGAGGTCGACAATTTGAATTTCCTGCGGTGTAAGCATTTTATGAGAAGCTCGAAAATTTCTCATGAAGGGTGACAAAACCTCCCGGAGATTGCTTTCTAAAACACTGAGGTATTTTTTATTGCGATCATCCAGATTGGCCTGATGCAATTTTTTCAGGTACGGAATAACAAGTTGATTGATGTTGGTCTGTAACTTTTCCTCGATTTCCTTTTGATCTTCATCGCGGCGGTTCATCAAGACACGAAGAGCGATATTGGCGTCCTCCAGATTTTCGGCAAAGTTTCTTAACTCCTCCTCGGTCTGTTTTCGTTCGGTGATGTCGTGAATGATTCCCCTGAATCCTGTTGGTTTTCCTGCCACATCTTTCATTAACGATACCGATGCTTCAATATACGCCTTCGTTCCGTCTTTCCTGGTAATCTGCCAGTCTATTTCTTTGAGCGGTTTCCCCGTTTTATAAACGCCGTTGAACGCCTGAAAAACTTTTTTTGCAACTTCCTTCTCGGAGTATTCACGATTATTCATGCCCAATAATTCTTCTTTGGGATAACCATGAATCCTGCACATGGAATTGTTGAGAAAGGTATAATTGCCGGCGAGATCAACCTCAAAATATCCTTCCTGAATGTTTTCGAGAATGTTGCGGTGCTGTTCTTCGGTCTTTCTGCGTTCGGTAATATCACGCAAGGTGGCAATTCTCAGGTTGCGGCCGTTATGGTGATGGGGTTTGTCGACAATTGAACATATAAAAGTAGAACCATCTTTCTTTACCCCGACGAATTTATATCTTTTTTCGTGCCCCTCATTGGAAAAATGATCCCGTATCACTTTCCATGATTCGGGAATCGAGAGTTTTCTGGCATGCATACCAATCATTTCGGATGGTTCATATCCGAACATCGCTGCGGCCGGCTGGTTGGCGCTGACAACCACGCCTTTATCATGAATAGCGATGCCTTCATCCACCTTGGAAAGCAGGTGCAGACGCTCTTCGCTTTCTTTGAGATTTGCCTTGGCCTTTTTGCGCCGAAGGGCAGGCGATGTTGATCTGTGGCCATGCTTTTTATGCTTTTGTTTTTTCATCTATCTCTTCTCAATGAAATGCCGTTGGCAGCGATGTGACGTTCGATGTAAATTTCATTTTTTAAATTGTTGAATTCGTTATTGTGAAAATTTATATCAGCCTGCATAATTCATCAAGGTTTTTACGCATTCCTTTTAAATCGCAGAATTGGTGCAAGCCCATTTGTGCGCTTGAATTACCTTCAACCATCACCCAGCCGTGATCTGTCAACGCCAAGTCCCAACCAATATATCTATTTGTTGGAACGACGCATGCCAGTTTTTTTGCCAGATCCACAGCCTCTTCCCATTGTGGAATCTTAAATCCTTTAATGGGAATGCCTGTGTCGGGATGCCTTGCATATTCATTATTTGATTCATCTATACCATTCGTTCTTAATATGCCTGTTTCTGAATCAATGCTGGCCATGTAGCAGTATTTGCATCTGGAGTTGCATTTTTTGGATAGACAAATTTGTGCGTATTTGAAATGGAAGGTCTTATCCAGCAGGGGATCGCTTAAAACTCTATGCGCCAAATAGCGCATGCCGGTGCGTTTTACCGTTAAGTTTTTTTCCTGTTCCATAGTTAACCTTAAATGAAAATCAATGCGCAGTTTACTGCATGTGAATCCTTAAAGTATTGATTGCTCTGAACTCATTCAAAATCAAGGTTCGGTTAAGAACCATTATAACAATTTTTGGATAGCATGAGATGCCTCGGTCGTGGCAAACTCGATTAATCGTTTGCATTGGTCGGAACAGGATATATGTTTTTGAAAGTCAGCCCAGTTAGAAAATTTCATCTTTGTAATTGAACTACATTCTGTCCCTCCGGCTTTGGCTCTAAATCTTTTGACGATATCCTTGCCCACGCCAAAAGGCTCAGGTTGTCCCATTGGTTTTTCCAGGAGCAGATTAACATGACCTATCGCAAATGCCTTAATGGTCTGAAAATATTTTATATCACGAATATTCATGCCCAGTAAAAGATTAATGCCCATGACTGCTCCTGCAAGAGCGCCACAAACTCCTCCCTGCAAGCCCACTCCGCCATCAAAAACAAACGATAACCGCTCCAGCAGCGGATCGCCTATTCCATTGCGATCTCTTATTCCCCTTAATACAGATTGTGCACAATGTATGGGGTTCCCTGGTGTTGTATGGTCTATGTCCATTGAAAGCAGATCGTTTTCACGGAAGGTATATAAGTGTCTCGTTGCACTTCCAATATGCCATAAACACTTTCCAACCTTGTCACCCGGTAAAAAGTAGCGTAACTGTCCCAAAGCCGTATAAAAATCCACTCCGCTTCTTCCTCTGCAAAATGAAGAGCCAAAACTCTCTTCAAACCACCTGAAGTATTCTCCAGCCAGAGATAATACTTTAGCCTCCGCGATCATCCCTTGCTTTTGCAGCTCGTTATCATGCGCAAGCGCGATTCCTAAAGCCCCGCCCGTGACCACCCCGCAGGTCGAACCACTTGCCACCAGGCCGCCTTCCAGGCCGGTAACCGCTTTTAGCAAAACGTTTTCCTGTCTGCCGATCATATCCTGGAAAACTTCCAGGGAAGCCAGGGCTCAATTTAAATCCTTTAAAAGATACAAGGAGGCTTTTCTTCCCCAATATCCTTTTTTCTTATTATTGATTGTTTTTGTCATGATGTCCCCACAAACCTGTCATGTCAGTTGTGCTCGGAAATGTTTGAACAAAACGCAAAAAGTATTTGTATGCGTCAATACGAATATTTTGAAGCACCTTTGTTGGTATAATACACAAAAAATATTTAATTTTGAATAATATTTTCTTGAACTGCCGGATGCTTCCGGAGAGCCCAAAAGTCAACCTTAAATTGTACCCTTATATTTTCAATTCTTTTCTGAGTGTTCCACCCGGTATCTTCTTGAAGGCACACGATTAAAACTTCAGAAGTCTCATCGCTTCTTCCATTTCAGCAGGATCTTTTAGTTTTGCAAGCATTTGCGGCGATTCCTGAAAGTTTTCCAGAGCGTTGAAAAATCTGTCCAGAACATCTCCGCTGTATGTGGGAATGAGAAAAAGATGTGTGTGCGGAATTCTTCGACCACGTGCGTAAAGAAAGATAAAATCCGGCTTGAACGTTTCCATCATCTTGTTGGAAACAATTTTAGCGACGTTGAATAAACTGGCATTTTCTTCATCGGTGAGTTCATGCCACCAGGGAACATGCCGTTTGGAAATGACTAGGCAGTGCCCTTTGGTATAGGGATGAATGTCGAGAATACACATGGATAATTCATCTTCATAAATTTTATAAGCCTTGGCTTTACCCGCGACAATATCACAAAAAACGCATTCCTTTTGATCTGACATTTTAAACCTCCCGTATGGCATGGACTGATTAAATACCACTTATCATCGTTTATGTATTATGAAAATCTATTTGCGTAATAAGTAATTCGTTTTTGTTATTGCAAAGACTGAATACTATGTTGTCGCTTTCTGAGAAACGAAGTGCAAAAGTATTGGTCAAACAGATAAAAATAAATTATAATGGCGACGAAAAAAACAAAAAAAATAATAATAAGAAAGGAGATTCGATATGCCCGAGGTCAGCTTCCTGACGCATAAAGGCGTTAATATATTATATGAAAATTTTGAAAACGGTAAACCCGATGAAATAATTACGTGGATAGAAAAAGCGAAAGTGGCTATTCGCAGTCAGCCGGAAAAATCCGTTCTTGCCCTGGTCAATGTCCGGGGCGCGAGTTTTGATATGTCGGTTACCGCCGCCTTGAAAGAATTTGTGAAAGGAAACGAACCCTATATCAAATGTGCCGCTGTTTACGGTGTGGAAGGTTTGAAAGAAGTGATATTCAGGAGCATTCTTACCTTTACCGGCCGAAAGAACCTTGTGCTTTGTAAAACCCTTGAAGAAGGCAAAGACTTCCTAGTGAGCCAAGCTGAAAACAAACGAAGTGAAGTTTGAAGCGTAAGGCGAACTATCCCCGAAGCGATAGCGGAGCGAGATAAGAGCCAAGCTGAAAACAAACGAAGTGAAGTTTGAAGCGTAAGGCGAACTATCCCCGAAGCGATAGCAGGTAGGGCGCAATCACCGATTGCGCCGCAAATTTGTTGATTTACCGGCGTGTTCAGGGAAAGCATCCGGGAACGGGGGTACGCAACCGCAATAATTTTCAGATGACTGCGAATTTTGGGAATAGACTGTTAGGTCGAAACATTTTCCATAATAAAAGCTCACGGTGAAATAACACGTTTCTGTAATTATCATCAAAAAAGAAAAAGCAGCGTCAAAACGCTGCTTTTTCCCGGTTGTTTTTTGATCTGCGTCCATTAGTGATGAACAAACAAAACAGGGCTTTTGGCTTCCTCCATCACTTTCTCGGAAGTTATGCCCATAAACCGTTTTAATAAACCTGTTTTAATGTGAGAAGGCATGACAATGAGATCGACGCCTTTCTCGTCCTGTTCCTTGAGTATCTCCTCAACAGGTTCTCCTTCCCGGATATCGCTGATAACTTCAACCTCCTGGAATTCGGTAAATTTCGTAAGCTCTTGTTGCATCCTATTCTGTGCTTGAAGCATTTCTTGATTTTTTATTTCCTGATATGTCGGAGTATCAAAACCATAATCCACGGTAACTTGTCTGATTGGGGTTGTGACGTGCAGCAGGTAAACTTTGGCATTGAATTGCTTTGCCAGTTCTAATGCCTGTTTCAACGCTTCATCGGAGTTATCGGAAAAATCTGTTGGTACGAGAATTCTTTTTGGTGCAAACATGATAAACCCTCCTTTTATGTATGAACACCAAGATTGACTCGTTCACTCACACCAACCCTTACTCTTTTTTACTGACTTTTATAAAAGACGCTTATCACCTCCTTCATAAGCCTTATTAATCCAAATTTCAGACATGTAACGGACTGAAATTTGAAGCGCGAACTATCCCGCCAATATAGCTGGCGGAAACGTACTGCAATGGACGACACAAAACTTTTCTCGAAGCTTTAGTCAAACAATTCCGGATGAGAAGCGCTGTGAAATGGTGAATGCCTTATAACTATTCCGCAAAGAGAATACTGTTGAAACACAAACATTCGTATTTTAAATTACAAATATATAATAAACATTTAAAATGCAAAAATCAATATAATCGGATATCAAAACAGGGTCGGTTCAACAGCAAAAACGAAAGATTAACAAGCGCCTCTTTTCGAAAATAGAAACACCTTGATTTACTTGAATTTTATTATTGAAAAGTTTCCTGGAAGTTGTAATATTCCCACGGCTAAAGGAACGCCTATCCTTTGAAATCTATAATATATACATTTAAGCGAGAAGGACTAATCATGGCTAAAGAAAATAGTAGTCCGAGCATCGGTTTTGAAGCATGGCTCTGTCCGGGTATTTCTGATAGAATTTAAAAAAGGAGTAATGATAATGGGCAGATTTATCGATCTTTCAGTGGCGATTGAACACGGGTTGCCGAGCGACCCGCCGGTCATGATACCCAAAATTGTGTATATTGATCATGCTCTTGGCGCTGAGAGTATGAAAATCTTTTATCCGGGATTAACCGCCGATGACCTGCCGGGGGGCCTTGGTTGGGCGGTCGAAGTCATGGAGGTGTCAACGCACGCGGGCACGCATATGGATGCGCCCTGGCACTTTCACCCGACACAGGATGGCGGGAAACCTGCTTTGACGATTGATGAGTTTCCGCTGGAATGGGGCGTGGGCAGTGGAGTGAAACTGGATTTTTCCGATTTTCCCGATGGATACAATATTACGATTGACGACGTAAAAGCAAAACTCGATAAAATCAGTCATACACTTGCGCCGGGGGATGTGTTTCTCGCGCAAAGCGGCGCGGCGCCTTACTGGGGGACACCCGAATATCTTGTCAAAGGCTGCGGGTTCAGCCGGAAAGCAACGCTCTGGATTCTTGATCAAGGTGTTCACGTGGTCGGCACAGACGGCTGGAGCTGGGACAGGCCGCTTTCTTTTCAGGCGGAGGATTTTGTGAGGACAAAAGATGCCTCTGTGATCTGGGAAGGTCATTTTGCAGGCATTGAAAAGGGTTATTTTCAGATTGAAAAGCTCACCAACTTGGATTTGCTTCCTTCAACGGGTTTCAAGTTTTACTGCTTTCCGGTTAAAATAAAAGGGGCAAGCGCGGGGTGGATCAGGGCGGTTGCCGAACTTGAATTATAAAAGGGATAAATTAAAAGCCGGCTAAAATGTCCGTTTTTTCGGCAGGAGATCACGCTTAAAACATTTTCCATAATAAAAACTCACGTAGATTTATTTCTTGCAGGCATTATCTGCAATCAGTGCGACTTCATACCACAAACATTGGGCGGCAGAACTTTATTTTTTGTTTGTTGGCACAGGATGAGCAGGCTATTTCCAGGTGAATTTCCGTGCACTTGACCCCCTGTTCGATCCATGTTTGTTTTATTTCCATGGCCGCGCCGCAATGACAGGCAGATGGTGTAACAACTTCCAGTTCCACATCGGATACCCGGGCATGTTCAATGCGGGCTTCAAAAAGGCCGTCTTCTTTGAAGGTTGCGAGAAAGTGATGAATAAAATGAATCGTGTCTGTAGATCTGCGTTCGGCAAGAGCGCGTCCGGTTTTCGTATAAAATCTGCGTGCCGCGTATCGCGCGTAGGTTAATTCTACGGTAAGATCGGTGATCATTTCGGTTGTTATTCCCCGTCCGCGCAAACCCGATTTAATAAAGTAATTGGCAATGCCGATCAGGCCTATTTTGTCCAGATTGTCGGCGTCGAAAAGAATCATGCTCAAGGGCGTTTGCTTGAAGTCGTCACGATAGAGCTGGCGAATCGCGTCGGCTACATCTTCTATAATATCCGGGCTTAAAACGTCGTCTTCGGCTAACTGATGAAGGACCTCAATGGAATATTCTTCTTCCGGTTTGTCATCTTCATGATATTTTCCGCCGTGAAATTTGCCCGCGTCGTGAAACAGTCCCGCGAGTTCGGCGCGCAGAGGGTCAATGCCTTCTTTTGACGCCAGACATACAGCGTAAGCTGCCACCCGCTCAAGGTGACCCATGAGTGTGTCCGGCTCATTTGGGGATCCTTCATAAGAAGCTTCTTCTTTACGGATAAGACTGGAGAGTTGTTTATGGATGGAATCTAGCTGTGTATTGAGGACGGGCCTGTTGAAATATTTTGAAACGATCTTTTTCTTATGGCTCATTGATTATATTTTGTCTGTTTCATCTTGTCAGTAAAAGATCTTTATCCGTGCGACAGGAAGAACCTGATCAAGTTTTATTTGTATCATCCTGGTCAAATTCATGCGCCAATTGAATGGCGCATTCCTTTTCGTGCTCGATATATTCACTGATAGATTTTTCAACCAAATCCAGACGGCCGTCCATGTAAGATGTAGTCCCTTTCAAAAAGAAGTCCAGATTTTCCCTCAGGCTGGTCTTGCGCCGGTATAATGTTGCAAATTCCATGCGCCTTTTGCTCGGCCAGAGGTTGAGAACAATTTGTTCCAAAATCGGGTTGTTTACCTTTTTCATACAAAACGATGTAAATTCAAACATTCCATTATAATATCCTTCGAAATCGGATTTATCCGCGCATTCTTCCATGGATTTTAATATAGGAGTTATCTCTTTGAGATTTTCCTCCGTGGCGAGCGATAAACCTTTCTGTGCGAGTCGCGTATAAAGGGCGGTCAGTACGTCATACAAATCCGAAATAAACTTTACGGAAAAGCCTGAAACAACGGCTCCGCGACGCGGTTGAAATTCAACCAGAAACTGTTTGTTGAGAATATAGAGAGCTTCCCGGACCGGACTGCGGCTAACCCCGAGTTCCTGAGCTATTTTTGCCTCAAAAATACGTTCCCCCGGTTTGATTTCCATATGAATGATTTTTTCGGCAAGATATTCCGCAATTCGATCTGGCAACTGAGATGTATTACTTAATATTTTTAGTGATTTTTCTTTTTCCATAGAGATTTTTGCCAATAATTTTATATTCCTGAAAACATAAGCAATTGGAAATGTTATTTTTATCCTTATCACAAAATTGTAAATTACAATATTAAAATTTAAGAAACACTTATGTTAATAATGACATGCGAATAGTTATAGTAATATCATTAACAATATCAAATAGATGAATCAATAATCCTCTGATGAATCATAAAATAAAAGTTGACAATGTGGTGTTATTATCGTATGTCTACTGTCGACAGTCGACAATATTACAATCAAGTTTCTCGAAAAAATAGGGGGTACGCTATGAATAATAAATATCAGATTGAACCGCCTCAGAAATGGTTAAAAACACAAATTACCAGATTAAGTCTTTATTTTCTCGGTATGGGAATTGAGACGGCGTATAAAAATTTGCGGGAAGTAAAAAAGGAAATGGATTCTTTACCGAAGCCTTTTTCTTTTTGTTTCAGTGTGAACAACGGTCCGTCGATGATGATTTTTAAAAACGGTGACAAGGTTGAGTACGTCGGCGAAAAAGAAGGTTATCATGCAGACCTGGAATTGGTCGTCAAAAACATCGAGTTTGCATATCTGGCGATGACAGGCAGAATGAGCACGCCTGATCTGGTTTATCATAACCGGCAGTTTATCAGAGGAGAGCTCAATCACATGATGGTTATGATTAGAGTGATGAACGCCGCCCAGACGATTTTGTTTCCCAGTTTTCTTTTGCGCTTCTATATTAAAGAGGTTCCGCCTCTGACCATGAAGACATTAATCAATATGGTCAAGGCATACACCAACGCTACAATCGGATTTTTCATTTAACCATTTCAATATCAATAAAGGAGGCATGTTGTGAATACAGAAACCAAGGAAGGCTTGCCAAAGTACTATGAATTTTTTAATTCCGTGAAGATTATTTCAGGCTACAAGGCGCTGGAAGCCATGTCCTATGAACTTGAGCTCCTCGGGGCGAAAATGCCGATCATCATTACCGATAAAGGAGTGGTCAAAGCGGGGTTGGTTGATCATGTCATCAATAGTTTTGGAGGAACCCGGATCAAGATCGGTGCAATATATGATGATACGCCCGTCGATTCATCGAATGTCGCCGTCAATGAAATTGCTTCTATCTACAGGCAGCAAGGCTGTGATTCGATCATCGCCGTCGGCGGCGGTTCGGTTATCGATTCCGCCAAAGGCGTGAATATTGTTATTTCCGAAGAGACGGATGATTTGATGAAGTTTACCGGAAACAACCGCCTCACCAAGCCGATGAAACCTTTTATTGTTATACCCACGACAGCGGGAACCGGTTCGGAGGTTACTATGGCGGCGGTCATCGCCAATCCGGCAAAGAATTTGAAAATGCAGTTTACCTCACCGCTCATGCTTCCGAAAGTAGCCGTCCTTGATCCGGTCATGACTGTCAGCATGCCGCCGAAAATTACCGCGGCAACGGCGATGGACGCGCTGACGCACGCGGTGGAGGCGTATATCGGTCCGCAGAAAAATCCGGTGAGTGACGCCTTCGCATTTTCGGCCATCGAAATGATTTATGAAAATATCGAGAACGCTGTAAAAAACGGCGGCGATAAGGATGTTCGGTTAGCCATGTCTAATGCTTCGCTGCTGGCCGGATTATCTTTTTCCAATTCAATGGTCGGCATCGTGCACGCGCTTGCCCATGCCACCGGCGGACAGTGCCATGTGCCGCACGGGGTGGCCAATTCCATTATTTTACCTTTCGGTCTGGAATTCTACATCAGGAAATCGCCGGAAACGGCAGCGCGCATCGGAAAGCTCCTGCGTTTTCTGACAACGCCTGAGGATTACGCGAAAGTTCCGGTTGATGAAAGAAGCAAACGTACGGTGGCTGCCATACGCGGCATTACCGCCAATCTCAACAAACTCTGCGGAATGCCCCTGACGCTTAGCCAGGCAGGCGTGACCAGGAACGAGCTGGCGGCAATTGCACAGGCTACGCTCAATGACGGCGCCATATCATTCAGTCCCGTGGAAGTCAGTTACCACGAAGCCCTGGAAGTATTAAACCAGGCTTTTTGAGAATTAAGAATAATTAACTCATGTTTCGATCATCAATCAGAGGAGGCGTATCATGACTTCACCAGCATCAAGCACGGAAAAACATCTTGAGGTCTGCACAGACACTTCAGTCCCGAAAAAAGAAAGAGCAGTTTGCACCAATCCCGCGACGGGCGAAGTGATTGCCATATATCCGGTTCATACAGTCAAAGATGTTAAGATCGCTGTGCAGAATGCCCGAAAGGTTCAACCCGCCTGGCAGGCACTGCCCATGAAAAAGAAAACCGAATATGTCATGAAGTTTGCCGAATACATTCAGAAGAATTCGGCAAAAGTAGCTCAGATAATATCTCAAGACAACGGGAAGACGCTTTTCGATGCCATGATGGCGGAAGTCGGTCCGGCGACGCTGGCGACATCCTATTACTGCAAAAATGCGAAAAAATTCTTAAAGGACAGAAAACTTGGATTCGGCAATATCATGCTGATCAACAAACGAAGCCGCATCGTCCGTGTGCCGTATGGCGTGGTGGGCATCATTTCTCCCTGGAATTATCCCTTTTCCATTCCCTATTCCGAAGTCGTCATGGGATTACTGGCGGGGAATACGGTGATTTTAAAGGCGGCATCGGAAACGCAGATGGTCGGTCACATTCTTAAGGAATGTGTCGAATACGCCGGCCTTCCCGAACACGTCTTTACCTACATCAATATGCCCGGCAGCAAGGCCGGAGACGCCTTTATCGATGCCGGTGTGGATAAGTTATTTTTCACCGGTTCCGTTCCCGTCGGAAAATACCTGATGAAGAAAGCGTCCGAAAGGTTGACGCCATTGGTTCTGGAACTGGGTGGCAACGACGCGATGATCGTCTGCGATGACGCGGATCTGTATCGTGCCGCGTGCGGCGCGGTCTGGGCCGGTATGCAAAATTCGGGGCAATCCTGCGGCGGTGTGGAAAGAATCTACGTGCATAAAAAAGTCTACCATGAATTTTTGGCGATACTGAAGGAAAGAGTGGAAAACCTTCGCATTGGAGATGGAAAATGCTGCGCCTCAGACATCGGCGCTATGACGACCCGAAAACAGATGAATACCGTTCAGGAACATATTGGCGATGCCCTGGCAAAAGGCGCCCAAATCTTCGCGCAATCCAAGGTACCGGAAAACACCAAGGGAAATTTTATGCCCTGTACCGTTCTGGTTGATGTTGATCATAACATGCTGGTTATGAAGGACGAAACCTTCGGGCCGGTTGTCGGCGTCATGCCCGTTGAAAACATTGAAGAAGCGATAATCTTGGCCAATGATTCCAATCTCGGCCTCACCTGTTCAGTCTGGTCGAAGAACAGAAAAAAAGCGGCACAAATCGGCCGCAGGGTCATGGCGGGAGCCATTTCCATCAATGATCATTTGATGACGCATGGTCTTGCCGAAACACCCTGGGGCGGATTCAAGGAAAGCGGTATCGGCAGGACTCATGGGGATATCGGTTTTGCCGAGATGACTCAACCTCAGGTTATCGTGGATGACATATTGAGCACCATGCCTTTTGTGCGCAGGAATTTCTGGTGGCAGCCATTTGAAAAGATGCAGTATGACGGCATGAAGGGCCTCATTGATATGTTTCACGGTAAAGGATTCTGGGAACGTTTTGTCGGCTTCAATAAGTTGTCACATGCCTGGTATAGATCTTTTTTAAGAAAGTAATACGCTTATAGAAAATATTGATATATTAATAGCTTAACTGTTTGGAGAGTATATTAAGAATTGGCAAATGTGTTAATTAAAACATAACACAATCCTCTTGATTTCAATTGACAGACTGATGGTCATTGTTGTATGAGTCACTCGTGACATAAGCCATGTATGGCATATGTCACGAGTGACATCTATTTAATTTTGAAGAAGGTGGAGTTAAGAAATGGCTGATACATTTTTATTAAATGGAAAAGAGACGCCCTTTGAACAGGGGCAGACGATTGTAGAAGCGGCGAAGAACGGTGGGGTTGACATTCCCACGCTGTGTTATTTGAAAGGTTCAACACCCACTGGCGCGTGCCGTATTTGTTGCGTTGAAGTCAAAGGAGCACGCTCGCTGGTGGCGGCCTGTTCCACGCCGGTCACGCCGGGTATGGAAGTATCCACGGAGACGGAACTGGTTCACAACTCCCGGAAAATGATTGTTGAGTTCATGCTGACCAGCGGTAAACATAATTGCATCACCTGTGAAGCCAACGGCAATTGCCGTCTGCAGGATCTGGCTTATTTCTATAAAATTACGACACCGCGCTTTGAGGAAAGTGAACAACGTTACCCCACTGAAGATTTGAATCCTTTCATTGTTCGCGATTTCAGCCGCTGCATTCTCTGTGGCCGCTGCGTGCAGGCCTGTAACGAAGTGGTTGTAAACCGCGCCATCTCGCAGGGCTATCGCGGCAAAAAGAGCAAGATTGTCACCGGTGGTGATACGGCGTATGACGATGAAATGAGCGAATGTGTTTTCTGCGGACAGTGCGTTCAGGTCTGTCCCGTCGGCGCGCTGACGGAGAAAAAAGCCAAAGGTCTGGGACGTCCCTGGGAAGTCCAGAAAATCCGCACCACCTGTCCTTACTGCGGTGTCGGCTGCCAGCAGCTTCTGCATGTAAAAGACGGTAAAATTATCAAGGTCACGGCGGTCGAAGACGCCCAGCCCAATCAGGGAAGGCTTTGTGTGAAGGGACGTTTCGCTTATGACTTCATTTATTCCGAGGAAAGATTGAAAACGCCATTGATACGTGAGAAAGATGGAGAATTCCGCGAGGCTTCATGGGATGAAGCCCTTGACCTCGTTGCTACAAAATTTAAGGAGATTATCAAAAAGGACGGGCCGGACGCCATAGCGGGCGTCAGTTGCGCCCGCAGTATTAACGAAGATTCCTATCAGATGCAGAAATTTTTCCGCGCGGTCATCGGTACGAATAACATCGATCACTGCGCGCGTACCTGACACGCTCCCACCGTCGCCGGTCTGGCGACTTCATTCGGTTCGGGCGCGATGACCAATTCCTTTGCCGATTACGCGAAGGCGAAAATGATTATTCTGGTTGGTACCAATATCACCGAAGCGCATCCGGTTGCTTCAACTTTTGTCAAGGATGCTGTGCTGGCCGGCGCCAAGCTGATTGTCATTGATCCGCGTCGGACGGATATGGTTGATTTTGCCGATATGTTCGTTCAACTTAAAGTCGGCTCCGACGTTGCTCTGATCAATGCGTTGATGAATGTTCTCATCACTGAAAATCTTTACGATAAGCAATATGTGGACTCCTGCACAGAAGGATTTGAAGAACTAAAGAAAAAGGTGATGGAATACACGCCGGAAAAAGCGGCGAAAATCAGCGGTATTCCCGCCGATACGATTCGTGAACTGGCCCGCACCATGGCTTCGATCAAACCGGCGATGCTGATGTACACCCTGGGTATTACCGAACACATCTGCGGCGTGAACAACGTCATGTCCTGCGCCAATCTCCAGATGCTGCTGGGCAATGTCGGCGTGGAATGCGGCGGCGTCAACCCGCAGCGCGGTCAGAACAACGTTCAGGGCGCCTGCGACATGGGCGCGCTGCCCAATGTTTTCCCCGGCTATCAGCAGGTGGCCAATGCGGAGGCCCGGGCGAAATTCGAGAAGGCCTGGAACGTCAAATCGCTTCCGGATAAGCCCGGCATGATGATGCCGACGATGATGAAAAATCTGACCACCGGAAAAGTCAAAGCCTTTTATGTTTTCGGTGAAAACCTGGCCAACACCGAACCGGATATTCATCATGTTGAACGTGAACTGCAATCCGCGGAGTTCCTGGTATGCCAGGATATTTTCCCGACGGAAACAACTCGCTTCGCTCATGTGATTCTTCCGGCCGCTGCGTGGAGCGAGAATGACGGAACCTTCAGCAGTTCGGAACGGCGCGTCAACCGCGTGCGCACGGCCAGCGTGCCCCCGGGTGAGGCCAAACCCAACTGGTGGATATTCAAAGAGCTGGCCAAGAGAATGGGGCACGAGTGGACATCCAACAGTGCCCAGGAAATCTGGGATAATGAAATATCCGTGCTGGCGCCTTCCATGGCGGGAATCAAATACGCCCGTCTAGAAAATGACGGTCTTCAGTGGCCATGTCCCACCGCGGATCATCCGGGTACTCCGACACTGCACAAAGGTGGCAAGTTTACCCGCGGTTTGGGTATGTTCAAAGCCATCGATTATATACCGCCGGCGGAAGTTCCGGATAAGGAATATCCGATGGTGCTTTCCACCGGCCGTCGCCTGTATCATTATCATACCAGGACGCAGACCGGACGCTGTGAAGGAATCAATGACATACTGGGCGAGGAAACAGCCGATATCTCCGTGGCCGATGCCGAAGCCAAAGGCATTGAGCAAGGAGAGAGAATTCTAGTGAAATCGCGACGCGGCAAGGTTGAGGTCAAGGCTCGAATCACAGAAGAGGTGCCGAAAGGACTGGTCTGGATGGCTTTCCATTTCCGCGAAAATTGCGCCAACTGGCTGACCAATCCCGTCTATGACCCGATGACACAGACAGCTGAATACAAAGCCTGTGCGGTGAAGATTGAGAAATTAAAATAAAAGGAAATCAAAATGTCCCGCTGTAAAAAGCGGGACATTTTTTCCAATATAGTGCGTTGTTTCAAATATTTAAAACCCGATGCTTTCCTGCAACAGTGCCCCTCAATCAGTATAAAATTCCGTACTATGTTTTGTTTGACATAATGTTATTTTTAATATAGGTTGCCCTCGTGTTTACATCAGCAAGCGAGGACATGTCGTTGATGAGAAAATTAAACTTAAAATGGATGCCGGTGTTTCTTCTTATTATGGTAATTGCGGTGACGGGTTCCATCTTTTTGCCCGGCAGCGCTGCTGCCAATGAAAAGATCAATGCGGCGGTTGTTGCCGGGTTCATTCAGCCATTCCAGGAAATTGCCTCGGCATTCGAAGAGAAAACAGGTGTAAAAATTGAGGTAACTTTTACATCGGCAGGCAGAATCTATGGTCAGATTATCAACGGCGCGCCCTACGATATTTTCCTCTCCGCCGATACAGAAAGACCCGATCTCCTTCATTCCAAGGCGCTTTCTGAAAAACCTTTTATTTATGCGCGGGGAGAGGTTATTCTCTGGTCATCGAACAAGAATTTCTGCGCTTCTGACAATTGGCGCGATGCGCTCAGGCAAAATGATGTGAAAAAAATTGCCATGGCCACTCCCGAGACAGCCGTACATGGGGAAAAAGCAAAAAAGGTTCTTCAAGATGTCGGGCTTTGGGATTTCTTAACGCCAAAACTCGTTTACGCTCCGGATTTGGCACAGGTGTTCCAGTATGCTATGGAAGGCGCTGTGGATGCCGCTTTTTGTTCTCATGTTCATTCGTATTCCGAAAAAGGGGCTAAAGGGTGTTATTATAAAATTAAGGAATCCTCCGATGTCGTTTATTCGGCATGCGTTTTAAAGCGTGCAAAAAATCTCGAACTTGCCAATCGTTTTGCCTCTTT
>CAYNWA010000039.1:0-16468 GCA_964400795.1 uncultured Smithella sp. | reverse complement strand
CTTTTTGAGAAAATTTTCAAGTAAAAATATTTAGTTGCCTGTTAAAAATAACAGATGCTGGATTCCCGATCAGGTCGGGAATGACAGAAAAGGCTGTCCCGCGGCACTACGTGGCGGGGATGACGAAAATGCTGGATTCCCGATCAGGTCGGGAATGACAGAAAAGACTGTCCCACGGCACTACGTGCCTGGGATAGTTCGCCTTACGCTTCATACTTCGCATTTTTAAAGGTACGTTTCCTACGTCGCTGCGCTCCTAGGATAGTTCGACTTAAATTTCAAACTTCATCCCGACTTGTCGGGATTCGTTTTCAATGAGTCTCATTAAAAAAGTTCAAGGTTCTATGTTAAAAATAACAGGAATAGTGAAACGTGAAATGTGAAGAGAAAATAGTAAATGGTGAAGGGTGAAGGGAAAAGACTGTTCTAAGTTCAATGTAAAAAATTAAAGACTGGATTCCCGCTAGACCCATGCGGGAATGACACAAAAAATGGAGGTTTTCACTATCCCGCTCCGCTTCGCTGCGGGGATAGCTCCCAATCCCGATGAATCGGGATTGGATAGTTCGGCTTACGCTTCATACTTCGTTGCACTCGTCTTCAGCTTGCCTCACTACCACCAACGCTTCAAACGTCGCGTAGCTAGTTTTCTGCGAGTGTCGCTAAGCGTCCTTTAGTTCAAACTGGTAATAAACATCATCAGCGCCTGCTGCCATACTCCTGACCAGTTTGGGAACATTTTTCAAACCGTATAGTTTGAGGGCCTTCTGTATGAAACCCATAACAAGGTACTCGAAGTAGCGATGCTTGAATTTAAGCCCGGTAACTTTGAAATAAGCAATGTTGTTCTCGAACTTTGCTGTAACCATACCTTCGTCAAAAAAGGTCGACCAGAGCTTAGGCACGATCAATTCGACGATTGTTTTTTTATCCTTGGTGAGCCGATAAGATTTATACATACCGTCATCTGACAGTACGAATTGAGCCGCTACCTTGCCAAATGTCACGTACTGCATCATGTCGTTGTTGAAAAATTCTTTAACAAGCTCGTCAAGAAAAAGGATGAATTTATCCAACGGAACGGGAGTAATTGACATAATCGGATTGCTGAAAAATTTTTCCTTTGCCGCCAGTTTAGCCATAAAGGAATTCCAGGGTTCCAGGCCAAAAACTTCAACGATAGCATTCTTTCCTGTCATATAAATGATGCCTTTAACGTTCATATCGAAATCTCCTTCAAATGCATATGTGAGTTAGATGTTTTATTATATATATTTTGTGGTGAATGAATATGCAAGTGTAATTTATATTTTACTGGAATGGTCAGAAGAAAAAAGATCGTTCAATGTTCTAGGTTCAAGGTGATAATTCAACCTACAAGTTTCAGGACGCTATGCTTCTAAAACTTGGGTTTCATTACTTCGCAGAGTTCGTTCTACCACAGCGCTACGCGCTTGGTATAGTTTCCAATCCCGACATGTCGGGATTGGATAGTTCGAATAACTCTTCAAACTTCGCAACGCTCGTTTTCAGAGATTCTCACTACGGCTTACGCTTCGAGTTCGAATTTTTAAAGGTACCTACCCCCGTGCACTGCGTTCAGGGGTAATTCCACCAGCGCTTCGCGCGTCATTATATTTGCGCTTAGCGGGTGTCATTATCAGCTTGGCTCACTAAAGTTTTAAGTTTTAAGATTTAAGTAATTAAGCGAACTGGATTCCCGCCTGCGCGGGAATGACATCCGAATTCCTGTTCCTGTGAAAAATAACTTTTAAAATTTGGCATTTTATGCTTAGCATCAGTCACTATCCGTTTTATCATTTTTAGTTTTTTGAAGGCCGTTTTCGGGGCGTGTGTGTTAGTTTAATAATTGTTCACCTGCAATGCAACAAGGAGGCATCATGAAACACCGGAATGTTAGTGTTTTGTCGGCCCGAGGTGACAGATTCAGCATGCGCGGGGGTATTTTTAGAACCGCTTGTCTGCTGTTTTTGTCGTTATTTGTAGTTGTCGTCACTGCCGGTCCGGCAAAGGCGGTTGTTTGGGATGATTCCCTGAAGACGCAGGTGCAGGAAGCCCTCGTGAAGCTGGGAGTGGACGATGTCAAGGTCGATTTCAACATTGCCATTCCCATGACAAAAGACGAAAATCCCGTCGGCTATGACTGCAATATCTACGCGTCGGCTTTTTATCATACCTCTCCTTACAACGGCATGAGCAGCTCAAAACGCCCGACGATTTTACTGGCGACGGGCTATCACCGGGACATCATCGGTCTTTTATTTGCCGTTCTGTCATTTGTTCCCAAGGATTACAATGTCGTCTTGCTGGATATGAGAGGCACCGGCTCCGGGGAGGGCATCTGGAGTCCGCTCGATCCGATAGAAGCTTATGATGTCGCCTACATGATTGATAAATGGATACCCGCGCAGCCCTGGTCCGATGGCACCGTCGGTATGGTGGGCGGTTCCTACATGGGCATTATTCAGTATCTTGCCGCCGGTCTTGTCGAACAGGTAGACGGCACCCCCACCCATCTCAAAGCGATCGCGCCGATATCCTCATACAACGACGTGTTTAAGGATATTGTCATGCATGGCGGTAATTTCGATCTGGAATTCATGGCGATCTGGATCGTCTTGACGGACGTGATCAGCATTTTCCCCCCTGACCTGATTCTCGGCGGAGTGGCCGAACCGGGTTTCAATAAAACCGACTTTATGAATGCTTTAGCGATCTGGGGCGAGCATTTTAATCAATTAACCGTACCCCTCGGGTGGATTTCAAATCCGGAACTGGAAACGAGAACCCCCTGGTTCGACAAGCGGTCTCCCATGCTTTACTGGCCGGATAAACCGGCAGGCGGATGGGATCTCGGTCCCGAATTCCCGGCGGCAGTCGGCGGCAACGTCCTGCCGAAAAATCTGCCTGTCTTTAACGCCACCGGCTGGTTTGATATTTTCGAAAGAGGTGATCTGCTGCAATATGAGTACGGGCTGAAAAATCACGCGGCTTCAGACAAATCCATCATTGTCGGACCCTGGTATCACATTGATGCCGCCTTCATGATGACGGGCGTCAACGGTATGGGTCTTCTCGGCAAAAATGGTAACGGCATCTTCACCTGGGATGTACTTGTGCGGTGGATGGATTGGAGACTCAAGGGGAAAGACGATCCTTTCCTGCAGCAGTTCCCGGTACAGCTTTACGTGCTGGGAGAAGAAAAATGGCGGGCGGAAAAATCCTGGCCGCTGGACGCTTCCCGGCTGGAGGCGAAAACCTATTATCTTTCGAAAGCCAGGCCGTCTCTTATTTTCGGTGACTGGTTCGGTATTGTTAATGCTGATGATAATTACAAATTGGTTTCCACGATAAAAACAACCGATTATAACAACGTCTTCTTCAGGATCAAAAGGCCCAAGCCCAACCCGGTGCTCTATCACAGTCCGACGGCGCTTCACGGTCTTCCATCCAGATCTACCCAGCGGTGGCTCGGCTTCTCCCCGCTGACGATGATTTCCCAGATATCCAAGTACACGCTGGGGATCAATATGGATGCGCAGCTTCCCTGGGAGGATGAACGAAACGATGAAACAGGCGTACTGACCTTTACAACGGGACCCTTGGACAGCGACATGGAAATTTCCGGTCCGCTGAAGCTCACCTTCTGGGCGAAAACCAAATTCACCAGTCCGTTAACGCAGGCGGGGCTTGATTTATTCATCGACCAGATTAAGGAAACATTCAACATCGGTGATGATAAAGACATGATTTTACGCATGGCCGACAGGAAGGATGTGCAGTGGGTGATTGAAGTCAACGATGTATTCCCCAACGGACGGGCGAGAAATATTACCTCGGGTTGGCTTGGCGCCATGTTTCGACCTTACAACCCGGCCGATCCCACTCAGGTTGATCCGGACTACGTAGCTTTTGATCCTTTCTATTTCAAGGCTGAAAAGAATCCGAGCCCGATTGTTGATGACACTCTTTATCAATATGTGATCGAAATCTGGCCGGCAACCAACGTTTTCAAGAAGGGGCATCGTGTCCGCCTGAGCATCTCCGCTTCCGATTTTCCGCACCTGTTCCCCATTCTGCGCCCCTCGAAGAACACCATCGTCATCGACGAGACGCACAGGGCCAAACTTGATTTCAAAGTGGCCAACAAAACCGGAGAAGGAACGCAGTGGAAATGGATAGAAGGTAATATCGGTGATTACCTCATGACTCATAAAAACTAATTTTTCAGGGTGTGGCGCTCTTCGGGAGCGCCACACCTTCTCTTTTTCAGATTTCAGTTTACTCCCGTAATATTTTTTATCACGTCCGGAAAATCCAAAACCGGCATTGTGGCTATCGCTTGACCAGGAATAGGGACAGTTCAATTTAATTGCATACGCGGGACAGTCTTCAGCCTATAACCCTTCTTTTAAATTTATTCTTACGATGTTTTTTTAATGTGATATTAACGCTATACCCAAAATAATGATACCCGCACCAGCGATATTCATCGTGCTTATTTTTTCGCCAAAGATAAAGTACGATAATGTCACCATGAGAAATATGGATGTTCCGGAAAATATAGGGTATGCAATGCTCAAATTGATGTTTCTTAACGCTCTTGTAAAGAACAAGACATTAATGCCGCCCAGAATCAAACCCAATGTAAATATTATGAGCCAGAAAAAATTGGTTTCCTTGTTAGAAATGCTTTTATAGATGATATAGGAAAGAACATTGAATGCGATCGATAGGAATAAATAGACATGTTTCATGCGTCATCTCCTGTAATTCAAAGAAATTACTTTAACGGGTACCTGCCCGTTATCTGAACAAACACTTCGCCGCTTTTTTCCTTTAAAACAATGAAACTTGTAGGAACGGTTGCGCTCATATCCAAAACTCTCACAAGATTGGAACTCATTCCCAGAGATTCAGGATCATTCAAATGAGTCAAGTTTGTCGCAACCACATCCATTTCTACATTATAGGCTGGAAAATTGTGAAAAGATTCGGCTTTGAACTCGATTCCATATTCAGATAAATATGACAAATTTTTAATAAAACTCGCGTCTCTCGAACGGTCAATCGACGTTTTTAAACGATAAGCAATCCCGGGGATGGACATCTTATCTATTTCATCCTTGGTAAACTCGGTAAAACTATCGATATAGGCATTGCCGATATACATGGCGTCAATGTCGGAATGTATTTCACGAAGATTGATCGGGGTTCTTATTCTAACCTTATCTGAGTTGGGCAGAATGTCATGATGATATTTTTTTAATAGAAATGCGGTCATAATCTGATTATTGGAAATGATATATTTATCATTTTCCAGTTTGGCTTTGTTTTTGACTTCCCTGAAAAATTCGTCTGTAAAATATTCCCGGGTCGTGTGTTTTTGTATGCTGAATCCACGATTAATCCGATTACGAATCTGACTGCTCAGCTCAGACAACGGCGGTAAAAACACTTTATTCATCTGATCGGAACGAACCGGCTTCCCTTTGAATAATCTCTGCGTAGAGGGAAGAGGAAAATCGTTCCCCTCTATGATACATTTCCATGCAAAGCAGAAAAGAAGCAAGGAGAACGCATCTCCCACCGCGTGAGAACTGCGAACCCCAACAAATCCTCCACCGATGATGGGTACGTAGGTAACAGCAAACAAAGGTTCCCCCGGTAGCGTCTTAAACGTAACGATCATTTTATTGATGTCGCTAATATCAATATTATCAAACGTAGCGTTCACTTTCGGCAAATAATTAAATGCAACTCCATCGGGACAATGCAGTAATGCAAATTTATTATCATCAATCATAATCAAACGGCTGGAAAAAAGATTGTAATGTTCAATCGTTTTGAAAAGACTTTCTTTAACGTCCTGGCACGTTGACTCTCGATTCCAAAAGAATAAAATTTCCAGAGGGCTTGTGCCGGGATAGTATTCATTGTCAAGAATGGATAACGGCAGAATGTTCCTGCCATAGTTTTCTTTTAGATATTCAATATGTTCTTTGTTCAATTTCATTGATAAGATTATTCATCCATGGATTATTTTAGCTGAGCATATACTTCATCATGCAGTGGCGTGGGGATTCCCGATTCTTTGCCTGCTTTACAGAGAAAACCAGGAATAATATCCGTCTCCGATTGCCGGCCGCTTTCTCTGTCCCGTTGCATGGACGTTTTGTTATCATAGGCGACACTGCCAATAAGTTTTATTGCCCCCTCTATGGCATCTTCAGAAAGAATAATTTTTCGAACACGTGCAACCGCAATTACTTCTTTCATCATTTTTTTTAATTTTTGCCGAAGCTCTCCCTCTTCTATAATTTCGCCGTAAGTCTTACCGCACGCTGAAGTAAGGGACGCGAGGGGACATATCAACATATATTTTTCCCATACAACTTTGGATATTTGATCCGAAAGTACGGCGTTGATTTTTGCCTGCGACAAAATATCAAGAATGTATTGATAACGTCCGGCCGTTTCGTCATCCGTACCGAATGACAATATGCCGGGTCCTTCTTTTTCATGAACAAAACCGGGTTTCTCGATAACGGAAATAATATGAACGCAGCCATTCAGAATATTCGCTTGCGGTAATATGGCTCGCAGTCTTTCATGGTTGTTGACACCGTTGAGCAGAGAAATCACAACGGTATTTTTGTGGATGCAGGGACTGAATTGTTGAGCAGCACTTTCCAGGGAATAACTTTTGGTGCAGAAAAAAACCAAATCGAAAATACCGGCCTTTGCAGGATCGTCTGTAACAATCTGAGGACGAATAATATAATTCCCCTCGCGCGTTTTTAAGTGTAATCCATTGTCCTGAATGGCTTTAAGATGCTCCCCGCGCGCGATAAAAATAATTTCATGTTGATCCGACTGTCCATATTCAAGGGCCAGTTTACCGCCATAATAACCGCCAATCCCTCCAACGCCAACAACAGCAATTCTCATCATCTAATCCTTAGATTTTTTCCATGCATCAAAAATAATGAATGATTGTTTAAAATTTAAATAATTAACTTTATTGATAAAAAATATTTTTTTATAAAAAGGTATTTCCTTTGAAATGTCAACAAAAATTGCATATCGTGATTTCTATATAAAAATTAAGGGGATCTATGAAGATATTATTCGTTTCTACAACCACAGCCATTGTTTTTACACCGTCATTTAGGATAATGAGTCGTAGCCATTTTAACTCTCCATTCCTGATGGTGACGCTTATCAACGTGTAACCTTTCTCCGTTCTCAGAAAATCAAAAATATCTTGATGAATTTTTCAAAAGTGGAAAGATTGTGAACAGTAATCAATTGACGTGCGCCCCTTTCAATATAAGTTGGCGTGTAACCGGCAAGCCGAAATCCAGTTTTTTATCTGATTATTATAGCGTCAAATAAAAAGGGCGCTGACCCTAATTTGCTGATCAACGGACATGATTAGGGAACTGCTCCCCCATCAACAATTTTCAGTCGGGAGTGAAAGTATTGACTTTGTCTTGGGAAACGACCGTGCCCGTGATATCGCAAAAGTCTTCATTTATCATTGCTGAAAACAGAGACGGGTCGGATGGTGTAAAAGCCGCAAAACGTTTTCCATTTTCTCCTTTTCCAATGACAACACCCCGGCTCGGTAAATTATTCCGGTCGTAAATCACGGTATAGGTTTCCAACATTGCCCGACCCTTCGGTCTTGGATCAATTTCATATTTTGGTCTTTGATCAATTGTCTGCTGACAAAGACTTATATCGGCTGTAGCCGCCACATTGTCTTTAGGAGGTTTCGTTGAACATACAGCTGCCGAGTGCTTGGTCATGTAAAAAGAATTGCCCGTAACAAGACCGGTTTTGCCGGGATGCTGACGCAGAACCTCAACCATCTGCGCCATGGAATGCATGACATAGTTGTTTCCCGGTCCGCCGAAATAGGGAAGTCCTCCGGTAACGGTTAGTGGCCGATCATCGTTTTCAGCAATACCCAACATGTCGCGGGTCACCTGCACAGCAACCGGAAAACAGCTGTACAGATCGAAATAATCGATATCGTTGATGGTAATGCCGGCCTGCGTCAGAGCTGTCCGGCCAACGATTTCAACGGCTGGAGAAAAACCGTAGCTTTCTCTTTCCAGAACATTCCAGTGGTCATTGGCTTCGGCATAGCCGTGGACATACATCCATTTTGACGGGTCGACGCCCATCTTGCGGGCATGTTTTTCAGATGTAACGATAAGGGCGGCAGCCTGGTTTACAAAAAGCATGGCGTTCATCCGTTTGGTATAAGGGAAACCGATATTGCGGTTGGTATCCGACACGGTAATGATTTCCTCCGGTGTAAACGATTCCTGAAACCACGCCTGCGGATTTTGAGCCGCCACATGGGAAAAGCGGCTCATCAGCATGCCGATTTTCTGTGTGTGATCCTCAATCGTGAGGCCATACCGCCGGCGAAGGGCATTTTCAAACATGGGATAAACCGTAGAGGGAAGCGAAAGGCCGTGAATGTGTTCTGTCTCGCAGGCTCCGTCAAACGGACCAAAAGGGGTCAGCGGCGCCAGGCAACGCCGACTGGACGATATGTTCCAGCCGTTAAAGGATTTGGAACTTTTCGCCTGCTGCATGGTGTGTTGAGCTTCCGCACCCGTCAGAATAGCAAGACTGGTTTTATCTTCGGCAATAACCTTCATAGCATGGTGCAGCATAGCGTGCGGCATGATGCCGCCAAATCCGGAAACCATGCATCGCGTATTAGTAGAAAGACTAAGTTTATCAACCAGGCATCCGGGTGGGTTGTTGATGCCATCATCGGAAAAAAGCGAAGTGGTGATTAGCAGGTCAGTTTTTTGAAGGTGCTCTCGTGTCAAGCCGCCATCTTCCGCCGCAACCTTCACGGCTTCGGCCATCAGGTCCACTGGCGAGTTGCCTTGCACAGGTGATGACTCCTTCTTGGTCACCTGCCCTACTCCGATAATCACAGGAATATTTTCAGAGGCCATTATCATTACCATTTTTCGCAATGACATCTTGAGACATGATAGCCTTTGCTTTTTTATGCAGATATCTTACCGCTCTTGAGATGGATGCTTCGATCCGCCAGGGCAATCAGTTCCTGATCATAGATAGCCATGGTAAAAAAATATATATATCTCTTCGGGCCAAGTCAATCATCATTTTCATGATGCGGAAACATTCTTCCACAATTGCGTTCCACCGACAAATTTGACAACTTCTGTGAGTCAAAATAGGGCGCTGTCCCTGATTTCCTTTTTATTTAAGGTGTCATTCCCGGCTTGACCGAGGAATCCAGAAATTAATAGGGCGATGTCTATAATTCCGTTTTCTGTTTTGTTAATATAAATTAGTGACTGTCTCGGATTACGTCAAGGGCTTCATTCCTTTTTAAGAGCTTTCCTTGCCGCTGGCAATGCTCTGTCTCGAGGAACAGATGTACCAAAATCTAGCCAATGGATAACATTATAGTAATGGTCTTCATCTCCAGATAAATACTTATCAAGAAGTTTTGCTACACGCCGTTTTGGTAAAGAGCAGACACTCTTCAGCGCAACACTTCTGCGGACTACTTCATCCTCCGATCGCAACGCTAGAAGAATTGATACATCGCTAAGTCTGCGAAATACCTTGTCCGATATTTCTCTTATAAGGCAAACCAAAAGCTGGGTTGGTATCGACATTGCAAGGATCTCAGGCAATCTGGTCTGACCTAATGCGTATATCGCTCGCGCTGCAGTTTGATATCTGTCGTCATCAAAACCTGACAGAAGAGTTCTCTTTCGTCCGGACTCTGGGCGCTTCAACGAGTCGATGATCAAGGGGATATCCTCCCATTCACCGAACTTTCTTAGATATTCCACATCAACTGAGGAGTAGTCAACAAACCCGCTTTTTAATGCTTCTCTTACACGCCCTAAGTCTTTATATTCTCTTTTTTTGCATATTATATCTAAGGCCTTTCTGGTGAGATCTTTACGTATATAATTTTCAAGGCGCTTTGTCTTATCTCCAATACCAACACTCCCAGGATACTTGTCTTCCATAGTGAGAATCCATTCATCAAATTGCTTCTTGTATTGGTTATCGACGGCTTTTCGCAAATCTTCACCACGTCGCTTGAATTGGCGCTCTGCAAGTATGAACTGAGGACCTTGATCCAAAATTGAATTCTCGGAACAAATCATTTCTAGTTCTTTGTCTGTTTTTGACTTCAGTCGCTCCTGTATGAATTGATTCAAACAATCTTCATTGGCAGTATCTAATATCGCAGAACGCACGCTAAGAAGAGCGCTCGGCATTGGTTTGATGAGGATTGCCTTTGCCTCCTCAATCGAAAATTTACGCCCGCTGTCGACGAGAGATCTCAGTGCGGTATATCGAACTGAGACATCACTGTCAGTAAACAACTGTTCTGCGACATCCGTTGGCAAAGCACTTCGCAAACATAATAGTTCAGCAACTATTCGTCGGATATCAGAGTTTCGGTGTCCAATACCATTCAAGAGCATATCCGTGCTCAACGAGGCTTCGTGGTTGAAAAGTACTGCGAGAAGACTTTGTTTTATGGTTGTTGGTTGGAGTTCATAGAGAGCTAGGATCGCACGTTCACGACTTTCTCTAAGGTTGATCTGAATGAATGCTTCATTAGCGGCGTTAATGGTCTGATTGTCATTCCTATCAATTTCTTGGCGAATAATTGTAAGATCGGCACTAATACCATATTCGCCAAGGTAATTAAGCGCAGCAACTTTAAGATCACTAGCTGTTTTCTTGGCAAACCAAGAGTTGAGAAAAAGGTCGCGAGCATCTTGAGGATTGGACGGAATTGGTTCTGAAATTAGCATCATAGCGGCAAAAGCATTGATTCGCCGCTTTGCAGGACCAACAATCGTGTATAGAGGTAGAATATTCTTTATGAGACCATCAACCGCTATAAGCCAGCGCCAAAGTGGTACCGTTTGTAAATGATAACGATCCAAACCACTAGCTATAAGTCCACGCAATTCGCTGTTGCCCAATTTGAAGTGATTGTCTTTTGAGAAGATTAGATTTGCATCATGTACACCAATAGAGTAGTTATCATTACCACGATTTCCAACAATTGAAGAAAGCAATCTAAATCGTGCAATTTCTACCCCTTCAATCAACTCTTGCTCATTTTCATTCTCAGTTTTAGATATGAACTCGCGGAGGAATTTGGCGCCTTCGACGGAGAGAGGGGTCTCGAATACCTGATTATTTCCTTCTGCCGCTTGCTGTCTCTCATTTGCACTTGTCGGTGCTTGGCTTTGGCCAGAAACTTTAGCCAACTCCTCAGCTTTGAGAGACCTAATGTATTTTACTATACATCGACGAAACTTGGTTTCGAAATCGCGAATGTCCGAAAATTCTTCGAAGTAAATTTTTTTTTCGTCGATCAACCGTTTTTTGAAATCCAAGACTTTCTTAAGATCTTCTCCGGGATCGGAAAGAAATTCAGAATCAATTTCTTTGAACATGAGGCTAATCTCGGGATTACCGGTTTTAATTTTACGATCGACTGATCTATTGAACTCTTCTTCAAAGCCGGAAGAATATGGGCCTAAAACATCTGGAGGTGTGCCCCATCGTTTCCACATCAGACCCACAAAAAGTTCGCACCGGTCAACATCCCTGTTAATAATGGCTTGTGGGCGACCGAAAGAAGCTATTGTGTCTTCCCACCCCACAAGTTCTACTTGATATCCAAATTCTTCGGCTAACAGATCGTTAGTTTCATCGGCCACCGATTTGGCCGATTTGCGTTCGTCACCTAGGTCGCTAGGTGATGCAAGAAATACTTTCACAAATCTTCTATTTTCAGCCATTTCACCCTCACCATTTAATATCTAGACAACTGCTTGACAGAATAAATAGGACAGGTCTTTAAATATAAATTTCCAGCCTCCAATTAACTTTACAATTTTATTTTAGTGAAACATGCAGAGGTAATTTAAAGGTACGGCTCCCCCATTACGTTTCACTTCAGGGGGATAATTCAACTTACAAATTTCAATGCGCTATGCTTTTGAAATTTGAGTTTCATTACCGCTGCTTAAAAAAAAGTGGGACGAAGTTTTATTTGCGCCTTTTTGAGAAAATTTTCAAGTAAAAATATTTAGTTGCCTGTTAAAAATAACAGAAGAAAGATTGCCACGTCACGCCAGGCGCTCCTCGCAATGACAGAAATGACTGTTCCACGGCACTTTGTGCCTGGGATAATCTTTTTAAGGTAATCACTATCCCGTTCCGCCTATAGTGACCTTTAGGTTATACGCTTCAGGGATACCACGGATATCTTCGATATCCTCCGCTAATGCGGGATAATTCGACTAATACTTCGACCGTCGCAAAGCTTGTTCTTAGTAAGTCTCATTATATATTTTGACAATGCCTGTAGGAAGATGTAAATTCCATCTAAATGTAATTTCGCGACATTCATCCCCCGGTTACCGTTGGGGAGTGAATGCGAGACTGATCCACTCAAGGAGGTTTTTATGAAAATATCTCTGATTGAGCTTTATCATGTGCAGGTTCCATTGAAGCAGACATTCTGGCCCACATGGATTCCCGGTTATCCTCAAACACATAATGGATTTACTCTGATAAAATTAGTCACCGATGATGGCATCGAAGGCTATTCGGCTGGTTCCGCTCTGGGACGTGAAAGAGAAGGCTTGGGAGACTTGATTGGCGGATACTTGTTGGGCGCTGATCCAACAGACATAGAAACCTGCCAGAATTTATTGAAGCAGGCTGGTATTTTGGGCTGGAGAAATTTTTGGATTGAGCCGGCATTTTGGGACATCATCGGTAAGAGCCAAGGCAAGCCCGTATATGAACTTTTAGGCGGCCAGGCACGTCCCATTGAGGTTTACTGTTCCACGGGAGAAATGCATGAGCCGGAAAAAAGGGTAGCCGAACTTCTGGCGATGAAAGAGCGCGGATTCAAAACGGTAAAGTTACGGGTGAAGAATAAGGAGCTTAAAGATGATATCCGGCATGTCGAAGTGATAAGAAAAGGTGTCGGCGATGGGCTTGCATTAGGGGTGGATGCCAATCAGGGATGGCTGGTGACGATTGTCGATAAAATTCCCGCCTGGGATTTGCAACGCGCGACAGAATTTTCTGAAGCCTGTTACATAAACAATATTGCCTGGCTGGAAGAACCGCTTGATTCGCGGGATTACGACGGCAATGCCGCCTTGAAGAAAATTTCAAAGGTAAAGATTTCCGGCGCCGAGCTTAACTATGGCTGGGATGAAATCAAAATCATGATGGAAAAGGATTGTTTCCATATCTATCAGCCCGACGCGACATTCGCGGGAGGAATCGCGCAGGTGAAAAAAGTAATTGATGCCTGTCAGGCGCATAACAGGGAATATTCTCCGCACACGTGGACAAATGGAATTGGTTTTTATGTTAACTGGAATATGGTGCTTGCAGACAAAGGCAATAAACTTCCCCTTGAATATCCCTTGGAAGAACCTTCCTGGGTGCCTGAACAGAGAGAGGGAATTATTGATCCTATCCTTCCAGATAAAAACGCGATGCTCGCACCATTTACAAAGCCCGGCCTCGGTTTCGAGATAAATCAAAAGCTGCTGAATAAATACGGGGAAAGATTTTTTAAGCTCACGGAGATGAGGCAAAAAATAAAAGTGATTAGGCAAAAAGGACTCAAGGCGGCATTAGAGTTGAAAAAAAGAAAAGAGTCTCAGTAATGTAAATATCGATTTATTCGTTTTTTAGCTAGGCTTTCTCTTCTGCAAAAGCCAGTTTTTTGGGTAAACTGACGGATAAAACACTTCTCATTTTATGCCTCTGAAACTTCAATGCACTACCACCATGAAATGATCAAGTTGAAAAAAAGGGCGAATAGGCTGAAGACTGAACAGTGGCTTGTGGTTAGTGGATGGTGAATGGAAAAGCAGTGGCTGGTGCATGGTGGATAGTAAATATGTAACACTGTTTGGCTGTTCCCCTTTTTTGTGGTATTATTGAAAAAAAGTTCCATACGGATGTTGCTGTTCACCCTCCTGTTGCAAAAATGTGATCCCGCTCTTTTGGCAGGCTAGTTTTCAGAAGCGTTTAACCCCGTCAACACGTTTAAAGGAGGTCGCTTATGCCAGCAAGAAAATTGAAAGAGTTTTTGGACAGTCAGGCAGTCAAATATGTGAATCTTACGCATTCAGTCGCCTATACGGCCCACGAGATCGCCCAGTCTCTGCACATCAGCGGAAGGAAGGTTGCAAAAACCGTCATGGTTTTGATTGATGGGAAGATGGCCATGGCGGTCCTGCCGGCCAACCGTTCCGTCAATTTCGAGCATTTCCAGAAAGCAATCGGAGCGAAAAAAATCGAACTTGCCGTCGAAGGCCAATTCAAGGATATGTTTCCGGATTGCGAGCTCGGCGCCATGCCGCCCTTCGGCAATTTGTACGGAATGGAGGTTTACGCAGACCAGCATCTGACGGATGATGACGAGATATTTTTTAATGCCTGCACGCACTCGGAACTGATCGAGATGTCTTACGTGGATTTTGAAAAACTCGTGCAGCCCAAAGTGGTCAAGCTGACGTGACGCAGAAGTAACGTTCTACGTTCAATGTTCTACGTTAAACAAAGCATGAACGGGAATCATACAGAAATTAAAGTTGAGTGCTACAGCGGCTTCAAAGTAAACGAGCGGCCTGTTGCTTTCACCTATCAGGGCCAGCGACGGGAGATAGTGGAAATCGTTGATCGCTGGTATGAAGGTGATTTGGACAGCAGCAGGCCTATTGTTAACTATTTCAAGGTAAAGGCGGCGGACGGCAACGTCTATTTTTTACGCTATCATTCCGAGCTGGATGCATGGTGGTTGTACGTCTGAGTTCAGCGCACGACGCTTCTTAATTCTGGGACGCACTAGTTCGACTTGCGCTTCAAACTTCATTTTATTCGTTCTCCTAAGTCGTTTCACTCCCAGGATAATTCCACCAATGCTTCGAATCACCATAGGTGATAATTTAACCTGCAAGTTTTAGCACGTTACACTTCTAAAACTTGGGTTTCATTACATCGCGACGCTCGTTCTACACAAGGTATAATTCGACTAACGACTCCTGTTGTCGTCGAGTCTCATTATCAGCGGGTGTCGTTATAATTTGACGCGATAAATCATTTCATGTATATTTTTTACAAAACAAAATAACACATAAAAAATATGATCGGTGACGATCACAACGGAGGGTTGAAATGAAAACGGACGAATACAAGAAAATAATCGAGTTTGCAGTGGATAATGAAATTGAGGCCTACGATTTTTATAAGGGTGTGTCCGATAAAGTTAAAGATGCAGGCTTGAAGAAAATATTCACGGAACTGGCTGACGAAGAAGCCGGTCATCGCAAACTTCTGGAAGGCCTGGCGTCCGGCAAGGGTCAGATGCATTTTGACGAATCCAAGGATTACAAAGTGGCCGAAACAATCAATAAGCCTAAGCTGAGTCTTAGCATGAAACCGGCGGACGCCATCGCGCTGGCGGTCAAGAATGAACAAGAGGCCATGGAGATGTACAAGAAGATGGCCGATTGCAGCACCGACGCCAATCAGAAGAAAATGTTCCAGTCACTGGCGAATATGGAACAGGGGCATAAAGTCAAACTGGAAGATACCTTTACCAATATGGCTTTTCCAGAAGTCTGGTAAATGAATTTTTAAACAGAGATTGTTGCGGCGAAATCACCGTAAATTTAAATAAAAAAAAATAAAGCCCTTGGGGGAATTCTCCAGGGGCTTTGTAATTTTATGCGGGAATACGCATCACTCCCACTGTATGTCGAAAACTGTCGCTTCAGCTCCCTGCCAGGTTTTTTCTTTAATTTCCGTTTTAATATTTTTCCCTCCTGTCATCTCAATAAGCGTATCCAAATGTCCCAACAATTGATAGCAATAGGGTAAATTACCCGGATCAGACGGGTCGTAATTGTGTGTAACGCTCGCGTGATGGGCGTCCAGCTCCTTGAATTTGAGAAAGCTGAAATTAAAAAGCTGCCCGTACAAGTTTACAAAAGATGAAAGTGCCTTCATTGGATTGCGTTCGAATAAAATGTGTTTGTATGTTGTATCAAATAATTCTTTGGCGCGCATTTTTCCCCTCATGTGCACAATGTCCGTATTCCCTCCGGCCAGTAACTGAAAAATGGCTGCCCCGCAGCGCTTGTATGTTTCGAGCGGATACCATGCCGAAGGAAGTACTTTCCCTTTAATAATCTCCCAGTCTTCGGATTGGAGATATTTGTTCCAGTTCCTATCCTTGTTTCCCCTGATCATACGCACCAAATCAATCATCATGGTACCTTTAACTTTACGGTCAAACATGTGCCACCTCCTTTTAAAAATTTAATGAGACCCAAATTTCAGAAACGAAGTGCACTGA
>CAYNWA010000038.1:14196-18365 GCA_964400795.1 uncultured Smithella sp. | reverse complement strand
ATCTCTTCAACAGACTTGTCTGGTGATTTTCCCTCTAATCGTATCCTCTCATGAATCAGCTCATTCTGTTCGTCTTTCAATACTTTTAGCCTAGAATCCATCTCCTCAAACTCTCTGACAAATTCTTCCATATTTTTTATCTCTGCTGGTAAAGGCTTCAATTTACCGAGAGCTTTCTCCGCTTCTTTTCTATCCCATGCCACAGCAGCTAATTTCTCAATCAATTTATGATGATCGCTAAATTCCTCGATATATTCTTTAAGCTTTTTTCTGATGCTTTCTTTTCGTTTCTGTATGAATTTTTGTTCATAATCAACGATTTCTTCTGCTTTGTCAGATTCTTCTATTTGGGAATCGGTTATTTTTTCAAAATCCGACCATTTTCTGCTTTCGTATTCTGATATTAAGTCTCTTATTTTTTTTCGAAAGTTAGTACCTAGACTTTATTTTTAAAAATTCATGGCATCTTGTTTGTAGCTTTGAACCTTTTTCTCTTTCAGATTTTTGCCGTAATCGCATATTAAAACACCATTTAAGTGGTCCATTTTATAGTGTTCTTCTTTTATAAAGCCAAGCCGCCGGATAACCAGCGGCTTGATCTGGGTTACTGTTGGAAATAAAAGCTTCGAAGGGCAGTTATTTCTTAGTTTTTTCAGATGCCAACTCATTGAGCCGTTTTTTGATGTCCGCAAGGGCATCCTCAAAATACTTGGCCTGTCCTTGAAGCGCATCAATTTCCTGCTCATGGGTTGGAGCGGAAGCATAGGGAACTGAAAAGGGCGCTGCGTATCCATAACCTGCATAGGGAACGCCCCAACCTCTGCCCCAACCGCCGCCACGTCCTCCGCGGAATCCCAATCCAAGTCCACGGCCAAAACCAAAACCCAAGCCGCGTCCGAAAGCCGGATTGACAAATCCGGGCACTGAATAACCGGCGCAATAACCTGCGCCGCGTCCTGTCATCGGTCCCATCCCTGCAGGACCTGTTCTGTCTCCTCTTGGCATAATATCCTCCTTGTTTTTTTCTAGGTTGTTTATGTTCTTTTATCTTCTGCCGCCCCGATAACGGTTGCGGCGTCCTCTACCAACAAATCCCGGCATATGAAAAACATCCGCTGTCAGTGTTCCGTTCAAGTAAGCATCCAATACTTGTTGAACTTCGCCGGAGATAAACGGAATAACTTCAATGCCGTAAACTTCAATCGTTCTAGCGAATCCAACGGAAATAGCTCCGCAAATTAAAACTTGTACGCCCCATTCGGATAATCTTAATGCGCGCGAGTAGGGTAGTTCAGGTCCCAAGGCTTCGGTGCGGCGTGCAGTTACTTTCCCGTCTTTGATGTCCGTGAGCAGCACTGTGCTTGCCGAATCAAAAAGGGGAGAAAGAATATTGCCCCACACGGCCAAGGCTATTTTTCGTTGGCTTACGTTCATCATACTTTTAATTTAGCATTTTACATGCCAGAGGAGGAATATAGGGAAAAACTAATAAAATATTAGTAATAACAATAGCATGAATGTATAATTTAAAAATAAAAAAATTGACGCATGACAAAAAAGTCTTGATAATGCGACTGTAAATATAATCAAAGTCGCATGTAACCGACCCTGCAAAAAAAGATTTATGGTAACCGTCCGTCCTTTGGGGGCAGATCAATACCCAAGTTTTTAATTTTTCTAAAAAAAGTGCTTTTGTGCATTCCCAATTCGCGGGCGGCAGCTAGGCGGTTGTTGCGATTTCGCTTTAGCGCTTCCAAGATTGTCTTGGCCTCCATTGCTTTGACGGCGTCACCCACGTTAAGCGGTACCGATAACGGCCAGATTTTGCCCAGCATCGATTCCGGCAAGCAATGGGGCGTAATCTGTCCTTCGCGGCAAAGGACAAAAGCGTGTTCGATAGCATTTTCCAACTCGCGGATATTGCCGGGGAAATCATAGGTCATCAGAACAGCCAATGCTTCCTGGCTGAGTCCCGTGATTTTTTTTCCACGCAACACATTATTTTTCCGGATAAAGTGATCGGCCAGATACGGAATATCCTCCCGGCGTTCCCGTAAAGGCGGCAGATACAAACAGACAACATTTATCCGGTAATATAAATCTTCGCGGAAAGCGCCGCTCGCGACAAGTTCCTGTAAATTTTTGTTGGTGGCAACTATAATGCGCACATCTGTTTTTTCATCACGTGTCGCACCCAGAGGCCGAAAAACCTGATCCTGAAGAACCCGTAACAGACGGACCTGAAATGCCAAGCTAATGTCACCTATTTCATCGAAAAAAAGGCTTCCTCCACGGGCAATCGAAAACAAACCCGGTTTGTCGCGTTTAGCATCGGTAAAAGCGCCGGCTTTATGGCCAAAAAGTTCCGATTCCAGAAGCGTATCCGGCAGGGCGGAGCAGTTGATCGGCACAAACGGCTGTTTTCTCCTTGGGCTTAAATCATGAATGGCACGAGCCAGCAGTTCTTTGCCCGTTCCGCTTTCACCCTGGATTAAAACCGATGAGCCGCTCTCGGAGACCTGCGGCAAGATGCCGAAGATTTTTTGCATGTTGGTGCTGGAACTGACCATATCGCCGATCTGGTAGCGGGTATTAAGTTCCTTACGCAGTTCCTCAACCAAGCTCATGTCGCGGAAGGTTTCCACGCCACCCAGGACGCGGTTTTTTTTATCTTTAAGCAATGATGCGCACACCACCACCGGAATTTGACGTTGATCCTTATTGACGATATAAGCCGATGTATCAATGATGCTTTTTTTCAGTTTCATCGTCTTGCGTAGCGCACAGTCGTGCTCACACATATTGGAACGGAATACTTCCCAGCAATGCTTGCCGATGGCTTCTCTCCGGGGCACACCGGTTATCTTTTCCGCAGCCCTGTTGAAAGAAGTAATTTTCCACTGGTTGTCAACCGTGAAAACCCCTTCGGAAATGCTTTCCAAGATTATTTCTGTAACATTATTCGATTCAATATGATTCTTTTTTGTCGTCATGGCCTGAAAAATTTTCTATCCGCATTTTCCGTAAGAACGTGTGATACACTATATTGAGACATGAGTTGTGCGGATTGGATGCCGGTGCCGCCGCCCAGTTCAGCATTGGGATTTCTCACGGCTTCAAAATCCATGCTGTCTGTATTGACAAACAAATCATAAAGAGCCCGTCCAAAACGAACTTCCGTCTGATTGTCTAAAGACGGTTCCGTAGCAGTCATGGCTATTTTTATATTTTTCAACCTTTCCTGTAATTACAGAAATAATTGAAGACTCCAAGCATCTTGCCGCAAAGAGTCTTCAATTATTCTTAAATGTCTCAGTCGAAACAGAGAGATGAACCGCATTAGCGATTACGACCCTGCCTACGTCCTTGACCTCTGCCCATGCCACGACCAATGCCACGGCCTGATCCACGCCGGCCCAATCCAAGATTTTGTCCAAACCGCTGAAAAAATACGACGTTATCTTGATTTTCCGGCATTTGATCTGTTACCGTCCCTGTTCCCGGCTGGCCTAAACCACGACCGGTTTTTGGCCCCAATCCCTGCGGACCTGTCCCATCTCTTCTTGGCATATCATTCACCCCCTTACGTTAAGGCCACGGATCTAGACCCAGTGCCCTTCAATGGTTGATTCGGTTATTTCCGAAAGTTTTCCTTCCTTCCATTCGGCCAGTGCCTGCTTTACGGTTAAATCTTCCTTAATTAAAAACATTCGAATGGATGCGGCGCTCAACGTTTTGAACGCATTGGGGCCGACATTTCCCGTTAGAACTGCCTTGGCTCCCAACTTTGCCACATTTTGAGCGGCCTGAATTCCCGCGCCCTGCGCCGCATTTAAATTCTGTTCGTTGGAATGAATTTCGAAAGCGGAGGTTTCCGAATCGATCAAAAGAAACCATTTCGCTCTGCCGAAACTTTTGTCCACTTTGCTTTCAATATCTTTTCCGTTTGACGTAACTGCTATCTTCATAAAAATTTTCCTCTCCTGTTTCCATTATGGCAAATTTTATCGCACAATATATTTTACATCGCATAATTAAGTTTTGCATATATCATGCCGGAAAAATGGCAGAGAATTATTAATGGAAATTATAAGTATTACAAGGTATTTGGGGGATAGATGGAGATATCGGTTTTTTAAAATCAGTTGCAATAATGCGACTACTTTCGC
>CAYNWA010000038.1:2082-14186 GCA_964400795.1 uncultured Smithella sp. | reverse complement strand
CATTATTGCTCATCCAGTGGTATTTTATTTTTTTTGTTTTCATCCCATGTAAATTTCTCAGCCTTCATCCAACCATCCGCAGGCATCGAATCAAAACACACCGGTTTGGGATCAATCCACTCACCGTTTTCTGATATTGTCCATCGGGTATAGCGGTTCATCGCCGAGGCGGTTTTATCAATTCGATATCCCGAGGGATGATATCCAGTTTTAATTTCACGTGCTTTAAGTGTTTGTTTCATATTTCCTCCACAAGCCATTCATTCTTTCGCGTCGTTGGGGAAGACTTCATCCAATATTTTCATGATTTGAATTTTTGTCTGAATGCTTGATGTCGCACGGGCAACTTTGCTATTTTTAAAATAAACCGTAAATGGAAGTCCCTTAAATGAGCTGCACTCCGGCAATCGTCGTATATGAACAGCCGTGCGACGGTTATCAAAATCCATATCCGTAAATACAACATGCGGATAATGTGGTCGCACTTCTTCCATCATCGCATATACCGGAATACACATCGGTCCCATGCGGCCACAACAGATCATCACGTTCGCATTATTTTTAATGGTGTCTTCAAATTCTTGTTCAGTTTCCAGATGAATTAAGTTTGTTTTCAGCATTCAAATTTCCCTTTCTGATCGGAGATTATTTTTAGTACTACAGTATAAAATAAAAGATTTGTTTCTCATAAAAGAAATCGGGTGGTGTAAAAAAGTTCAACCCACCCGATTTCTATTTACTTAAAGTATTTATACGTCCCCTTTTCTCAAAGGAATAACCGTTTTGCATGCAGCGTTTACAATGGGATACATAATCGGAGACGACGTCAAGGCCGGATGAGTTCCCATTTGAAATTTTACGATATCATCAGCCGTCATTTTGTGCATAATGCAGGCGCTCAGTACGTTGACCATTTCTCCAACGGGTTTCCCACCGCTTAATGAACCGCCAAGAATAACACCCGTATCCTTGGCAAAGAGAAGCTTTACCTTAGTCTGGCATGAATTGGGCATACCACCCGGATGGGTATCCGGAGCTTCCGCTGTACCAATGACGATTCTGGCTCCAACTTGTCCTGCTGTCCGTTCAGTGAGACCCGCAACGCCAAAAGCCCTTTCATTGATGACGGTCGAAAACACACTGATAACTCCGCAATTCTGATGCGTTGGTGAAAACAGGTTTGCTCCAGCAATTCGTGCTTCCGATGTAGCTGTCGATGCCAGCATGACTCCACTTGGCCTTCCGTCAAAAAAAGACACCTTTTCTGCGCAATCACCGCAGGCAAAAATATCCGGGTCAGTATAGCTTTTCATATAGCGGTCAACACGTATGGTATTTCTAAATCCAAGCTCCAATCCTGCTTTTTTGGCAAGATCAGTATTTGGGACAGCGCCAATGCCGAGAATAACCATATCCGCTTTAAGTTCTTTCCCATTGGCAAGCTTCACGCCGGTAACTTTTTCATTACCCAAGATAGCTTCCACCTTTTCATTAACCATAATTTTAACTCCGGTTTCTGCCAGTTTTGCCTGTGCTTCATCACAAAACTCATTATCCATCGCCATTTGCAGGCAGTGCGGCAAAGCTTCCACCACAGTCACATTAATTTCTCTTCCTTTTTTGCATTCATCTGCAAACTCCATCCCGATAAATCCTCCGCCGATAATAACCAGATCTTTCACATCTTTCATCTGACAGTAAACTTCGGACAAATAATCAAATTCCTTTTTAACTGGGTACACATTTTTTTTATCTATTCCCGGAATAGGAGGAATGAGTGGAACGGAACCGGTGGCAAAAACAAGCTTTTCGTAACCGATGGTCTGGCCGTCCTTCATAGTAACAACTTTATTCTGGCGATCAATATCAACGGCTTCACCTTTGACTAATTCTATTCCGTTATTTTCCAAAAGGCCATCAGGAATCACGTTGTTCTCGGGACCGCCGACCGTTCCGTAAATATATGGAATACCACAAGGGATAAGAACGGTTCCCTCTTTCCGGATAATGATAACCTTTTTGTCAGGATAATGTCTCCGGCAACTTATTCCCGCCGTAATTCCTGACAATCCGCCTAAAATAACAACATCTGCTTTTTTCATAAAAATTTCCTCCTCTGTATAAATAAAATATCAGATTTAAATTAAAAAATTTTATATTTGTCGCAAGTTTATTACAAAATTTTTAAAAGCTGGAGTTCTTTAAGGTTTTGACACATCCCATGGTTTCGTATTGTCCAGTAAATAATCATCACAGTTCTCTAATAGACAGTCCGAGCACAGATGGACTAATCTGTTACTTGCAATATGCCTGACAATGAACAATTTGGCTGCGCTTTGTGAACAACAAAAGCATATATTTGCGACATCGTCTTTATGAAAGCGATAATTTCCCGCATCATCCAAATTCATTGTACATTCCGTCTGTGTTTAAAGTTGATCACCATCGCAATCAGGAAATCATGCCGATTCCGGTTTTGTTGCTTGTATTTGAACAGGAAATTTGAGCGTAAAAATCGTTCCTTCTCCTTCCGTTGACGAAACAGAAATATCGCCCTGATGAGATTCCATAATCTTTTTGCAGAATGTCAAACCCAAGCCTGATCCTCTGACTCTTTCATCTTGACCTTTACATCGGAAAAATGGTTCAAAAATAAAAGGAATCTTGTCATGGGGTATGCCGATTCCCGTATCCGATATGTTTACGATTACATAATATTTGTCATGTTGAACGCCGACGCTTATCATGCCGGGTGACGATGTATATTTTGTGGCGTTGCCGATAATATTAGTAAAAACTCTCACCAGGCTTTCCTCGTCCCCTATGATCTCAGGCAAATTATCCTGTATCTCGGTTTTAAGAGAAATTCCCCTCTTCCGGCATAGAGGGGTCATTTCTTCAATACTCCGGTAAAGAACGGCGGAAAGACTCAAGGAAGCTTTTTTCTCTGCGAAGGTCCCGTTTTCAATGCGACTTATATCAAGCCAGTGCTCAACCAAATTTTCAAGCCCTTCCACTCGATTGCCGCATCTTTCGATAATTTCACGGACATCCTGATCAAAGCGATCTCCGGCTATCACCTTCAATGTTTCTATGTACTGGCGAATCACAACAAGAGGAGACCGCATTTCATGGCTGACAAAGGTAATAAAGTTTTTCTGTATCTGGTCTTTTTCTTCACGAAGAATTTTCGTTTCCATTTTCAGTCTACGGTGTTCTAGCCCCCGATGCGTCAGAACACGCAACTGATCGGCGCTGAATGGCTTGGGTAGATAGTCGTAAGCTCCTTTCTGCATTGCTTCTACCGCCGACATAATGGACGCGTATCCTGTAATAATAACCAGTACAGCATCGGGAATATCGTGGGAAAGAATTTCAATAATTTCCATTCCCGAAAGATTCGGCATTTTCAAATCAACGAAAACCATGTCGGGTAAGTGTTCCCGTGCCAATCTAATGCCTTCGCTACCGTTTCCGGCTGTAAGCACATCGTATCCAGTTTTTGACAAAACCTGGCGGCATCCATCCCGCAGAGCTTCCTCATCATCAATAACCAAAATCAGACGTTGTTTGGAATCGGTCGTCATGGTTGTTTATTCCTCAGTTCCTGGGCAATATAACCAAGCAATTCGTCTGCCTTGATAGGTTTATGCAATACTTTATTGAGTGTCGGAAATTCCGGCGGCGGTTCATAAGAACTGTAGGGACCTTGCAAATCTACCGCGCTCAGCATAAACAATGGGGTGTTTCGCCCCGCGTCGGTGGCACGGATTTTCGTCAAAACGGAGAATCCTTCTCCCCATGTTTCCATCATCATGTCGATAATGACCAGATCCGGCGTGATGGATTTCCACATTTCCACACCCGCTTTTCCATCTTCCGCCATAAATACTTCGTATCCGGCTTTTTCCAAAATCAGTTTTGTAGCAAACAAAAAGTCCTTATCGTCGTCTACAAGGAGTATTTTCTTTTTCGCTTTCATAATCAGATACCTCCCTAAGATGTTTATCAATCTTAAAGCAAGGACAGTGCCAAATCTTAATTATTTGATTTCACTAACATTATTATATTGGGCTGGATTAGAAACATGTTGGACGGGGCGAAACGCCCCGTTTTCTCAATGGCCGGTTTTGATATTGAAGTTGCGCATCTTGATACGCAAAGTCTTTCGATCGATACCAAGAAATTCTGCCGTCTTGTTAATTTGAAACTTGAAATGGTGCAAAGCTTTTTCAATGTGTGCCTTTTCGACATCTACGAGGGTCACTCGTCCCGACAAAGCATCCACGACAGGTGCCTTGGTAGTCTCTGTCTGACCGTAATAAAAAATATCGGATAAGTTGACTGTCTCGTGATCGCAAAGGACACAAAGCCGCTCAATAGTATTTTTCAATTCCCTGACATTGCCAGGCCATTTATAGGATGTGAGCGATTTTTCCGCCTCTTCGGAAAAAAACCGGACATGACATTTATATTTCCTCTGAAAATGATTGAGAAAATACCGAGCCAGCAGCAGAATATCTGTTTTATGCTCCTTGAGTGGCTTAATATGGACGGGTACCACGGAAAGTCGGTAAAATAAATCCTGCCTGAACTTTCCCGTTTCGATTTCATGGCGTATGTCCTGATTGGTCGCTGCAATCAACCGGACATCCACTTTTTCCGGCGTGGATTTGCCAACCCGCGGCACTTCCTGTTCCTGAATGACCCGCAATAACTTACTCTGAATATTGAGATTGATGTTGGCAATTTCATCAAGGAATAAAGTTCCTTTGTCCGCCATCTGGAAACGGCCATCCCGCGATTCCATGGCGCCGCTGAAAGCTCCTTTGACATGGCCGAACAGCTCACTTTCCATAAGCGTCTCGGATAGAGAAGAACAGTCGACAGGGATAAAGGGGTTGTCAGTCCGCCGGCTCAACTGATGAATAGTATGTGCAACCAGTTCCTTGCCCGTACCGCTTTCTCCCGTGATGAGAACGGTGCTGTCCGTCTGGGCAATGCGCCGAATCGACTCTTTCAGCTCTGTCATATATTCGCTGGATCCGATAAGGACAGACAGCGCACTGTCGTTGATGGATACATCCTCTTGTTTTAGAGCACTCATTACCACGGCCTTGAGTTCATCTGCCGAGTATGGTTTCGTCAGAAAATTAAATGCACCGTTGCGCATGGCCTGAACAGTCAGAGGAATGGTACCGTATCCTGTAATAATAATGATTTTTGCGGAAATATTGTTTTCCTGCTTAAGCTTTTTAAGAATATCGAGACCGCTGATTTTGGGCATCTTTACATCCAGCAATATCACATCATAAATATCCTGAAAGGCGATAGCAAGTCCGCGGATGCCGTCATCTACGCAATCGACCTGATAGCCCTGACGTGTCAGAATTTGATGACATCCGTCCCGAATGGCTTCTTCATCATCAATAATCAGAATTTTCCCATTTTTTTTTGTAGATTGCTTCATTAGACCTCTAACACACAACAATAAAAATATGGAGATCTGTACCGGAACCGGTTTGACGCTACTTCATAGCATTTCTACGATTCGATACGCGGGCGAAATGCTATGATATTTGATCATATTATTCAAGAAAAAGGTTGAAAATACTTCAATAAGCCAAGACATGAAGAAACATAAAGATTTTATCGCTTACTATCATAATGTATTCTCGATATACTTTTAGATTTTACCGTCCGAACAAACCGGTAAATTGATAACAAATGTGGTACCCGCACCCAGTTTGGATTCCGCATCGATAGTACCATTATGCTTTCTGATAATACCGTATGTTATGGAGAGTCCTAACCCTGTCCCATAACCTGGTTCTTTAGTCGTATAAAATGGCTCAAAAATATGGGCAAGGTGTTCTCTATCCATACCCTGACCTGTATCGGATATGGCAATCCGGATTGTGCCATTTGCACCTTCTTCCGTAAGGATAGTGAGCGTTCCTCCTTTTTTCATGGCATCCGCGGCATTGATAAAGAGATTGAGAAACACTTGTTCCAACCTGGACCGGTCTCCCAAAATATACGGTAAATTATCCGTCAAATTAATAGCAATCTCAATGCCGTGAAACATAGACTGGTCTTTCACCAGACTCAAAGATGCGTCAATGACCTGATTGATATCCAGAGGAACCATATCGCCCGTTGGCGTTCTGGCAAAATCCAGCAAACTATGCACAATGTCCTTGCATCGGTTTGTTTGATAAATAATCTTCTGAACGTTTTCCCTCATCGGACTATCTTCCGATATGTCCTCAAGGATAATGTTACTATAAAGCAGGATACCCCCTAGGGGGTTGTTGATTTCATGGGCAACGCCGGCCGCCATCTCGCCCAAGGCGGTTATTTTCTCCGTTTTAACCAGCTTTTCGTGCATTTTCTGCAATTGAGCGTTACGTTCTTTCAAGGATTTGGTCATATCGTTAAAGGCTTCGTCCAACATAGCAAAACCCGATATCGTGTCGAGGGGAAGTTTATAGTTCAGATTACCTCCAGCGATGGCTTCCGTGGCTTTTTTCAAAACGCGGATTCGCTTGATGATCGTGTTGCCTAGATAAAGAGAAATGATGAACGCGATAATCATCCCCAGAATTGTGACACCAAGATTGATCCAGATCAGGTGACGCTGTATGTCCCGATACTTCGCCTCCAGAATTCCTGTGTATAAAACACCAACGAGTTTTTGATTCATGTTGAAAATAGGCGTATAGGTGGTAATGTACCAATCTTTCACAACGAATGCCCGTCCTACCCATTCCTTTCCTTCCAAAATGACCCGATTATAAACCTCTTCGGAAAGGATGGTCCCGATAGCTCGTTGATGCGATTCATTCACAACATTGGTGGAAATGCGTACGCCCCCTTGGAATATGGTAGCCACGCCCATTTCCTGACCTTTATATTTTTCGCCGTGATAAACCGTATCTTTGATTTGGTCGACGATCTCGTTATCGTTGTTGATAAGAACCCCCCCGACCAGAACACCCAACAATCTGTCCGTGTTTTTATCCGTAACAGGATAGGCAGCTTTCATGACCATACCTTCCGAAAGCTTGTCTTTTTTAATATCGGCCGATAGTGGCGTTTTGATAATGTTAATATTTGCTCTGTCCCAAAGAGCCGGGTTTTCTTTCACGATTTCTTTAATGGGCAGGAGCTCTGTGGAATAAAGGGGCACTCTTTTTTCAAGGCTCCGTTTCACCAAAGGATCATGCAGCAGAGAATCCCCTTTGATTTCCGGATTGGCGGCGCGATATAACACGTTTCCGTGAACATCCACAATGGTAAGCATGTCCAGCAGCATTTGGTCATTGCTGACTGGAGCCCCCGGTTTTTGTCTGATAAAACTTTTAAAATAGACCAGACCGGCTCTGTTGTTCTGCTTGTAGAGTTCCTGAAGATCACACCGCTTGGCGGTAAACTGTACAAGGGACATGATTTTCTGAAGTTTGGTGTTGTAGATCAGCTTCGCCGTGTTCATATCCGTGCGAACCTGGTTTTGCACTTCCGCAAGGGTACTCCTGTTAATCGTCCAGATGCTGACAATGGTCGCAAAAAGTCCCGTCAGACACGTGGCAATCAGAAAACCAAGTGCCAACCGGCTTTGCAAATCCAGATTGAAAAATTTGCCAGCTCTTTTCTTTTGATCTTGCATTATTCAAATGATTAATGAATGTGATATTTAATAAATCATATCACAAATAATGTGACATAATCAAACAATCTTTCAAATGCGTCCGACGGGTCACGAGGCCCGTGATATTGATTCGCGCCTCCCCAGGTTTCTTAGAGATTCAATAAAAAAATACAAATGCAGTGTTATATATTTCAAGACACATCACTGACTTTATATATCGGGATGCCCCGCTCAATATTTTCATTTTATCCGATCGTTTTATGCAATAATGAATAATGATAGTCTTCCCTGAGCACTGAGTTCAAAAGGAGACTCTAAAGAAGTTTAGACAATACAATAAATATTGCCAAACCGACTCCGCCCAAAAAAGCGAAAATCGAGTGTTCCTTTTTATCTCCTAAAGCCTCGGGCAGAAGATGGGAGGCAGAAATATAGATCAACACACCGGACATGAATCCCAACATCAACCCCAAACCGCTTCCCGTTAATCTACCCATAAAAGGATAAGCGATGAATGCCCCCAGCGGGGTGGTGAAAGAGGCTATTAAAAGCGCATACAGTATAGCGGTTCTTTGTTTTACCTCCGCTTCCATAAACACCAGATAAGTAATAACGCCTTCGGCAAATTCATGCACCACCAGACCTGTCGCGGAAAGAAAACCGGTCAGAATGCTGACACTAAAGGTCACGGCGTAAATAACGCCGTCCACGAAAGAATGAATTCCTATTCCTTCCGCAACGACTATGCCAAAAGCCAGGTTTTCTTTTTGCGCATGGTATCTTATGAATTTATTGGAAAACACCATAAATATAAATCCCGCTGCGGCCATAAATCCCGCATAGGAATTTTTCTGCAAAGCCTGAGGCAATGCCAGCATTAAGGGAGTTGAAATGAGGACACCGGCGGCAAAACACATGAAGTAGGCTTTTGTTTTTTCCGCCCACTTTCTATATTTTACAATGGCAAAAATACCGAGAGCATTGACTATGGCTGAAAGAATGGCAAATGCAGACAACCAAATAAAAGTGTCGGACATATTCGGCTCCTTTTCTGATAGATAGCAATGGGGTTGAATATTTTTGAGTCTTTCTTCACCCCGCTACATGGTTACAACTTTTTTTCTTGAAGAAAATTTTTGTTCCTATTCTCACCATGTTTGCCCCTTCCTGCAGCGCGACATGGTAAGAATTGGTCATCCCCATGGATAAATATTTCATCTCTACATTGGCAAAGTTAATTTTTTTAATCTGTTCAAACAGCTTTTTGGTTTCCGTAAAATAAGGTCTGGAATTTTCAGGATTGCCAAACCGGGGCCCCATCGTCATCAGTCCCATAATTTTTATATTGCGCAGCTTTGATATGTCTCTAATTAATGATTCCGCATTTTCCGGTAATACACCTGATTTCTGAGGTTCTCTGCCACTGTTTATTTCTATTAAAATCGGCATGACTTTGCCGATCTCGCTGCATTTTTGATCCACCCCTTCTGCTATTTCCAGAGAATCAATCGTTTCTATCATATCAAACATCTGCAGGGTGCTCTTTCTGAGAAAATCATGTTTCTGCGTACCGGGAATCCCGATAAAATGCCACAGTACCCGATCCCCGATCAATTTATAAACTCTCTTTGCTTCTCCAATATAGTTTTCCCCAATGATTTTCACTCCTGCTTCAATGGCTTCCAAAATATCTTCCGGCGTTTTTTCTTTTGCCGCCGCCACTAACTCGACCTGCTCGGGTAATTCATCTAATATTTTTTTGACATTTTCTGCAATGATCATAATTTCTTTTTCCTTTCTTTAAATCGGCGTAACACAGCAATCATAAACAAAAAAATATTATCATCTCAAATTCATTCTTATTTCGCCATTCGGCAATAAATTGTCTGGATGATATTTGTTTTCTTCTTCCATTTTGTATCGAATGCAATTTTTATTGTTCACCAGACAGTAATTTTCTATCCAATATCTCTCTAAAATCCCCTTGTCAGTATATTCTTTCATTGGGCAGGTATCATACCATTTGCATAGTTTAATTTTCCCGCTGTCCATTAAAAACTTCCAGCCCCTGATCCGATAATCATTTTCATCAACTTTTCCCTGCTGATAATCTTCATGCCAGCTTTGAGGAACGGGTAGCCATTTATACAAATCTTTCCGCCAAGCCTCAAGAAAAACGGGTGTTCGCCCCATAAAATCCGCCGCGCAGAAGACGTTGTTTTGAGTCGTATGTTTTAATTTTTCCAGCCATGCGATTCCTTCTTCGGACCTCAGGACGTGATGGTCCACTATCAACATATCAACCTTCTGCGACAACTTGATTGCATTTTCCCAGGCATTTTCTCTTTGTATTTGAAATGACGAAGCAGAATAATGATAAAGAGGGGGGCCGGATGCGAAAACAATTTGGGGTTGCCAGGCCAAAATGCTCTCGATGGTTTTTGCGTCCAGAAGCTGAATATCCGACGCATGGACAAAGGTTTTTCCATCCTCCTCAATCCTGGTCATCATGACGCTGTTTTCTTCTTTGCCTCGTTGCCCATGGGGAACGGAAAAAGAAAACTCCAATGGTCCTTCTTTAATTCCTTCAGCCCTGGGTAAGTCCTGGTCGAGGTTTTCAGCCAATTCTTCTCTTCTCCTTTGCTGATTCGGCGGGCAATGATCCGGTCCTTTGGACCAGATTGAGCAACGGGATAAACTATTTTTTACCTCCCCAATTCCCAACTGATAAGGATTCGGATGAAGCAAAGGACAGTGGTCGCCGTCGAAATGGCTGATAATGACATCGCTGGCATTTTTTAATTCTTCAATGATTTGCGTTTTAACGCTTTTCCCGACAGTAATTTGAAAAGGATGCGGCAAAAATCCGTGACGGGACCAGCCTAAAGCGATGCCGGGATCAATGAATATTTTCCGGTTCTTCAATGTCACCAGGCAGGAAAGTCCGCGAACCCCTAAAGATTCAGCGCCTAAAATTTTGACGATCATATTTCCCCATAGTTTTTAAAGAGTAATCTATCACCCCTGTTTTCCTGATTATTCTGGAAAAAGGACGCCAGGGTTTTTACTTTCCGGACGCGTCATCTGATTGAAATATTTTTTACTTTTTTATTTTAGGATGATTCCGCTTTTTTCTTTGCTGTTCTGCTTGTTTTTTTCATGAACAATGGCGCATATATTTGCCTTGATGATGTCCATAGCCGCCGTGATCTCTTTTTCTCTGATAATCGCGCAGACAAATTGATTCTTCAACCGGACAATATTCGGCCCCATGATTTTACCGATCAAAACATCCACGCCATTTAATACGGAAGCCGTCGCTTTTGCCTTGCCGGGGTCGCCGTGAACCCTTGTTTCATCTTCCTTGAATTTGGGATTTTCCCTGGTTTCTTTTAAGGCCATTTTTCCTTCGGAATATTCAAATATTTGGAAATAAAGAGACTGCCCCACGTGGTCATTTGATTTGATGGTTTTATGATCGTCGGTCCCAATGGCAAAAATCAGTTTATCTTTTATTTCTTTAATCGCATTTTGAGGACAAGCGGTTATGGCTTTCCGGATACAATCCACGCTTTCCGTTACGATTTCGGCAAATCCTTTTTCAACTTCAAGTGTTACCGCTTCCTGACAAACGGATACGCAAATTCCACAACCAACGCATTGATTTTTATCAACAAGTACCATACTCCCTCCTGTCTTTTGTCAATTTTTCGTCGCGAGACTTTTAACCATTTTGGCGATGACCACGACCGTTAATCCCAAGAGTAATAAATAAATTATCCATTGACGCACTTACACATCCTCCGCGATATCAGAAGAAACACGCCATTTAGAACGTACCGTTTCATTATCTTGGTTTTCACTGTTTTGAAAATCATAGAAAACTGATCCCATTTTAGATTCACGGACCAACCGTTTATTGTTATCTTTCATTTTCCATAACTTACGATAAAAATTATCGCTTTCAATCATGGCGAGAAAAAATATACCAATAAACCCCAATCTTAACACCAGGGAAAGTAGAATTCTTCTGATAGCTGATTCAATGCCAAAAATTTTCATTATTCTGAAGGAAGAACGAAACGTGTAAAATCTTTTTAACGATTTAAAAAATTCTGTTTGAAGCTCCCATGGCAATATCAATTTAGGTATGAAATTCACATGCATCATATCATAATGTTGCCAGTCTTTATTGATAATCCGTTGTTCTTTTTTATATTTTTCATATATCCGTGTGCCCGGAAACGGTGTTAGTATAGCTGGTTGAAGCTGGTAAGCTTCTATCTCCCGGACGAAATTTACGCTTTGTCGTATATCGTCTATATTATCATCGTCCATACCAAGGACAAGACTTGCGATTAACTTGATTTTGTGTTTTAATAATGCTTTAGCGCATTTTTTAATATCTGAAATTGTCTGATGCTTATTTATGGAGTCCAGTGATTTCTGGTTG
>CAYNWA010000038.1:0-1974 GCA_964400795.1 uncultured Smithella sp. | reverse complement strand
ATGGACAATCCGCTCACGAATTTTACAGTTAATAACATCATTTATGACCATTTCTGCTTCGCCGGTTACAACTTGATCGGCATGTTCTATTGCCTCTTGAGGCATCGCTGTTGCATGCATGCCGCCAATGATTATACGTTTCCCCTTTTTGCGAAGTATATCTGCAATTCGATATGCATGCGGTGCGTTAGAGGTCATGGTATATATGCCTACAATATCAGCATCGTCAAAATTTTTTAAATCAACATTTTGATAAAGTTCCTCATAAACGCTTACTTGATGACCTGCATCTTTTAAAATTTTCCCAAGAATTAAAGGTCCTGTAACTGAATTTGTATGCCCATAAGTCAGATTTCCCCAACGATAAAGAAGATTCCTGCGGATGTCCGACGCTGGTGTGATGAAGACAATATTCATTCCTGTATTTCTCCAACTACAATACTTCTTGTGTGGCGTTTCGCTCAAATAAAAAAAACTAAAATCATAAATAAATCCGATTGGATTGCAAAATATTTTTCACGTCCGTTGCTTCATACAGTGGAAATTTGCCATTCATTGTATGATATAAAAATTTTCTTCAGATTGTCCGTTATACAGATAAAATTTTTAGCATTACACTTTTCCTGCCGTTTGTTCATTTTTTATTGTGAGGTTTTTTAGCGTTTTGGCGATGACCACAACCGTTATTGCGAGAAGCAACAGGTAAATGATCACCCCGATATATCCGAAAAACAGCTGATGGGTATAGACGGCATAATTCAAGGATGCGATAGAAACGGATGCGGTCGGAAAGATAAAAGCCCACCATCCCACCCCAAATGGGATTTTAATCTGTCTGAAATAATAAAAGCTCAAGAGGATCAAAAGCATTAAAAGCCAGATTCCAATTCCGATAAGCATGGGATTCAAAAACACGCTGATACCGGCCAAGATGTTTTTAAAATCCGGCAGAAAAAGGCCTGTGGACTCGGCAAACAAAGGAAGACAAAGTGCCATTAAAGAAAAGGGAACCATCATAATCCACAGGGAGGGAAAAACTTTTGCGTCCAATTTTTCGGCAAAAAAGATTTTCGTAAAAATCGAAAAGGCTAACAACATAAAAATGAACACGCCAGCACCAAAGAAAAAATAATTAATCCATAGCAGGCTCAATGCGATCGAGGACGATGTAATAAACAAAACGATATTCAATCCTCCCATGGTTGTCAATAAAGCGGCAACCGGTGGAACCAGCCATCCGCCATTCATGAAATTGACGTTCATCTTTTCATTGATAATCAGGTTGTAAAGAGTCAACGTCAAAAGAATCAGTTCGAAAACCGCGCCAACAACCCAGAATATCACGGCAACCACCTGATACTGCCAAAGCGATAAAGGAAGACCCAGTTTTGAAAAGTTGATGGAAATCATAATGACCGCCGCCGGCATCAGCGAGTGAAAACCCGCAACAACAGGATGCTTTAAATCTGTGATCAGCCCGTCAAAATAGAAAATCGCACGGATCATCCATATGGCAAACAAATACAAAAGAAGAAAGAAATTGAAATAAACGAGAGTCGCTGCCAACGGTTGCAACCATGGCAGATCGAAGATCTGTGTTATCAAAACCGATGCCAGCGCTATGCCGCCAAAACCCAGAATAGTGGCAAACCAAACAGGATTAAAATTTTTTACAAAATCAATGTTTTGTTTTTGCATCACCCGCATCTCCTTTTTTTATTTTGTGAAAGTCCTGCGCATATTGCACACGCATCAGCGACAGAAAGAAACGCCGCCGATCAAGCCGTCACAACCGGATCCAGCGCAATGATGATCGGTTGATCATTTCCTCAACCAAGCGTTGCCGAATCTTCATATTTAATCCAACCCTGGTCAGGCAGCGCGTGAAAGCAAACGGGTTTTTTGTTATACCAAATGCCAGGTGCATTCTACTTACAAGTGCACCACGATAGATAAACAGAGGACATGATGGGA
>CAYNWA010000037.1:20342-21176 GCA_964400795.1 uncultured Smithella sp. | reverse complement strand
GTGCACTGAAATTTGATGGTCGAATTATCCCCGAGGCGAAGCCGAGCGGGATAAACGCGCGCCCCTTGGGGCGCAAGTTCCTTTGTGTACCCCGCAGCTTGCGGCGGGCAAAGCTGGTTCAATCGTCCTTCGATTGAACCACAATATTTCGAAGCAATCAAAATGATTGCTCCAGCGTAAGAAATCGAAATAGTATAAAGTGGTTTTATCAGTCGGTATGATTATTAATTGTCATAGGACTACGGTTTCTTGATATAAGATGCAAAGATTGACTGTAAATTTTCTTCCTGAAAGTCTCGTTATTTAATTTTACATTTTTATACCAAGTTTCAACCAGAAACAGATTATTAAACATTATCTAACCAATAACACGAAATTGGAAGCAAGTATTGAGCTCAAGCAACGCACCGCAACACTTTGCCAAACAAATGAGAAAGATTTTACGGTCGCGCTTATTAACTGGCAGCAGAAGTGGACTGTATTTTTAAAGGAGAGAACAACGGATCCTTTTACGGGTAAATAGATTTTACACGCATAAGAGACTTCGTTCCGCCTATCGCATTTTAAAAACAAATTTGCCTTATTTGTTTACCTACCAGAAATATCCGGATCTGAGGATTCCAAATACGACCAATTCTCTTGATGGTTGTTTTGCTTATTTAAAGGAATTAGTCAGAGTGCATCGTGGAATTAAGAAAACTCTTAAAATAAAAATTATCCGGTATATTTTAATGAAAAAAGCCCCATTTTTGGATATACACAAAGTATCTCTCAGTTTAAGAAAATTGATTCTCGTGGCTCTCACGAGGTCACTTTTTTTGAGCTAATCCGGAC
>CAYNWA010000037.1:2052-20332 GCA_964400795.1 uncultured Smithella sp. | reverse complement strand
GATATTGAGTCTCTATTGGGGAAAGAACAGAGGGGATTTTAAAAAAAATTGACAACTGCGCTGAATTTAAAATATAAAAAAAGCATCACATCACGAGTGAAGAACTAAAATGCAAAAGGTTGATACTTTCCCGCGCTGGCTTGTTTACGGCGTTCCAATTGCACTCTGGGTTTACGCATATCTGGAGAATGCATATGGTATTTTCAGAGGAACGCCCATTGCCAGTGAATATGGACTTGTTGAAAATCTGACCGCCGTAGCACTCTTCATAGCAACTGGACACTTTTTGATTTGTTTAAAATATGCCAGGGAACCTTGGGAAAAAGCGTGGATGCTTATACTTATATTGGGCTCAGTTTTTTTTCTGGGAGAAGAAATAAGCTGGGGTCAACATATTTTTGGTTGGGGCACGAATGATCAATGGAGAGCTATCAATGACCATAAAGAAACCAATTTGCACAACCTCACAGGATTCTGGGGCGTAATATTTAATAAATTGCCAAGACAATTAGTGTCAATCGGCGTTGTTATTGGCGGATTGATAGGTTGGTGGGCAGAGCATAAGGGAGACTGGCTTGAAAACAAGTCTTTTCGACGAATGATTCCGAAAGGGAACACTCTGTTCATAGCCGTTACCGCCAGCCTGATCTCTGTGCCGGAAAAAATCATGGAATTGGTTTTATCAGAACCGCCCAAAATTCTCATATTGCCCGAACCAAGAGAGTTGAAAGAACTTTTTTTGGCAATTTTTATTGCATTATACGCATATGGTGTCTGGAAGAGCTTTAGAAGCGAAAAAACTTATGAGTCAATAAAAGATGATGAATAAAACTATGGAAAAAACAACGACAAGAACATGGGTTTTATATGGCATGGCCATATTCCTGATTATTAGGGGGGGCGTTGGGAACGCCCCTAAAATACTAAGTTTCTATATATTCCGGTAAGTGATAACCGTTTTCTTGCGCAATTTTGTTGTCTGATGGCTAACAGGTATTATTTTCTTTTACAAACAGAAGCATGAAACAGGCAATCAAAGACAGAGCCAAAGATAAATAAAAAGGTGCCTGCATATTAATCTTATCCCAGAGCAACCCCGCAATTAAAGAAGCGGGAAGAGCGCAAATGCCTATCGCCATTTGAAACACACCTAAGCCCGTTGCCCTGAAACATTCCGGACATAGTTCAGACGTGTATGTCTTCTGCACGGTTTCCAGAGCCGCTTTGTGCAGACCATAAAGGATAAAAACGGCAAAAACAACCAGGGCGGTTGTGGAAAGGATAAAGCTGACGCATATGGCGGTCCATAAAAGAAAAGCCAGATACATCAATTTTTTTCTTCCTATTTTGTCCGATAGTTTTCCCATGGGCAGAGAAAATAATGCAGCCGTTACTGTAATGATGAGATAGAAAAGCGGCAGATACGTGACCTGGAATCCGCTTTTTTGGGCAAAAATCAGCAAAAAAGAATAGCTGAACGCTCCTAAAGTAAAGACTGAGTTCAGGATAAGAAATAATCTAAAATTGGCATCCAGGTCTTTTACAGTAAAAGCGGCAAACAATTTTCCTTCGGAAATTTTATCTTCCTTGATGTACTTGTAGATAAGAAATGCGCTGACCAGTGACGGCAAAGCGGCGATAAGAAACAGTTTGGTAAAGCCAATGTTCTCAAAAAGTAAAAGACAGACGATGATGCCGCAGACAGCTCCCAGGTTGTCCATGGCCTTCATTAAACCGAAATTGCCTCCACGATTCTGATCGGTGGAAATATCGGCCACCAGTGCGTCACGCGGGGCTGAACGGATTTTTCCCGAACGATCCAGTATTTTCAGCGGAATCAGCCATTGCCAGGCAGGAGCCAAGGCATAGCCAAAACGCGACATGGATCCCAGAATATAACCGGACCATATAAAAAATTTTCTTTTTCTGATTTTGTCGGAAATATAACCGGATATCGCTTTGGATATGGAAACGAAGGCTTCGCCTAATCCGTCAATCAATCCCAGCATGGCCATGTTTGCGCCCAGAAAGGACGTTACAAACAAGGGCCAGATCGGATAAATCATATCCGAACCCAGATCATTTAAGAAAGAAGCCCAGGCAAATACACGAATAGATTTTTTATTTTCTTGATTGATTTTTTCATCCATGCATCTGGATTAACGGGTTGCTAAATTGCCGATGATTTTTTCATGGATCAGTCGGGAAGCGACCGTGTTGCCGAAAGTCCCGACAAAAATGGAAACGGCAGTTAAGTTCCTGTCTAAATATTCCACTTTAATAACAGATTTTTCTCCCTGAATGACGGCATCAATGGTCCCCGATGAAATGTTGCGTTCTTCTTGAATGCCTGTTGCTTTTAAATCAAGAACGGCTTTTTCACAGGCCTTCCAGACGGCATCGATATCGGCTTTGTATTCGCTGGTAAAATTTCCGTCTTCATAAAAGAACTTGCCATAGCTTATGCCGGCAACTTTCCCCTGGAAATTTATTGCCGCGTTGCATCCCGTCAGAATCAGTGGAATTAAAAAAACTAAAAATAAAAGTTTGTTTTTCATGGGTTTATCCGATCATGGGCACATGCCCTCCGCTTTGCGGGATAGTTCAACTTACCAATTACGATACGCCTATAGTGACCTTTAGGTTATTCGCTTCCGTAATTGGAGTTTCACTAATTTTTTTCAGACTATAGGATAACGCTTGTCATCTGTCAATGTGATTTACAGATGATTGAAAACCAATTATTTTTTTGTACGCATTTTCATGATTTCGGTTCTGGTCAGAATACTCTTGATATTGTCGACATGTTTAAGGATATTTTCCCTGCCGCCTTCTTCGCGGTCGATAAGCGTAATAACCATTTCGACCTGTAGCCCTGCCTTTCGTGCATGTTCTATCGCGATAATGGTGGAGCCTCCTGTGGTAATGACATCGTCAATAATGGCAACTTTTTCTCCTGAAGACACATTGCCTTCAATAGCGCTTTTCGTTCCGTGATCCTTAACGTCTTTTCTGACAATGAAAGATTTGATCGGTTTCCCCTTTTGAAAAGATATGACGGATAGAGCATTGGCTATCGGATCAGCCCCCAAAGTCAGTCCTCCTGCCGCGGTAATATCTGTATCCTTTAGCATGTCGAAGATAATCGTTCCGATAAGATTCATGCCTTCGGGATCCAGCGTTGTCGGTTTACAGTTAAAGTAATAATAACTTTGTTTGCCGGAGGCTAATGTGAAAGGAGGATTTTCACTGTATTTGAAAGATTTCTTGAGAATAATTTCGCCCAGTTTTTTCTTCATGTTGTCGATGCTCATGATTGCTGTCTCCGTTCTATGATTATGATTGTGAATTGCTGTTGAGGATAAATTTTATAGGCAGCTCAACCCAGGCGGTAAAGGGATTGCCTGATTTTTTTGCCGGTTCGAATTTCCATGGTTTGACCGCCTGTATGGCCGATTGATCCAGAATGGCATAACCGGACGATTTCCTGATTTTGACCTCGCCCACACGACCGTTCGGTAAAATTTCCGCGGACACCAGGACAATACCTTCATATCCGCGAACACGCGCTATCTCCGGATAGACAGGCGGAGAATTTTCTTTATACAGAGGATAGGCGATTACCGTGTTGATATTTGCAGGGATCCCTGCTGTCTCTATTTTGCCGTATTCATGGGAGGTAAAAGATTTTTCTTTCGTTTCCAAGCTGACCGGCATCTTATTGATTTCCGCTGTATGGGTCTTAACCGAACTCATCACGGCTATGGTGGAGACCGGTGGGCTTTCCGGATGATGATCAGGCGTTTCAATATTCACCTGTTCTTTTATGACTTCTTTTTTAAGCGACGTTGACGGATCGGAATGACTGTTTTTAATTTCTGCCTTACGAAATTCCCTTTTGTCATCAAAAGAAACCCAGACCAGCTTTATCCCGTTTAATTCCGGTGAGGATGTTGAATACGTTGTCATACAGAAAAACAGAAAAATTCCCACCATAAGGTGGGCCATAAGGGAAAAAAAGATAGCCGGGATTATTGTATTTTGTTCTTTTCCAGTCTTAATGATCTTCATGACACAAAAAATTACTTTTTCATTAAACAATCGACGACTTTAACCGCTTCCACACCGTCTTTCGCAAAAGACGCACCGATGGATTTTGCGTAGGCATCCGTAACTACGGCGCCGCCGACGATAAAATCAGTCCGGATACCCTGCGCGCGCGCCAGCGTTATAACGTCTTTCATGTAAACCATCGTTGTGGTCATCAGTGCGGAAAGACCGATAATATGGGGTTTTTCTTTCTTGGCCGTGCTGACAATAACCTGGGCCGAAACGTCCTTACCCAGATCAATTACGCGATAACCGTAATTTCTCAAAAGCAATGCGACAATGTTTTTCCCGATATCGTGAATATCGCCGCGAACGGTTGCCAGAATAATTTTTCCTTTATTCGCTGTCGCCGCTTTTTTCAAAAACGGATCCAGATGAGCCAGCGCTTTTTTCATTGTTTCCGCTGCCGCCATAAGCTGCGGCAAAAAGTAAATTTTTTTCTCGTAAAAATCGCCCACACGCACTATGGCCGGAATCATAAATTCGTCGACCAGTTGTGAGGCGGACCTGCCGGATTGCATTGCATCATCAAGCAGTGTTGTGATGTTATCCTTGTCTCCATTTTGAATGGCCGTCAAAACTTTTTCCTCCGGCATTGTTGATGTTACTGAAGTCGGCGTAGGAGCAGGCGCTTGCTGTGAAAAATGGTTGATGAAATGCAAAGATGCCTTTTCACGCGCGGTCAGCGCATCGCCTGCCTTTTTTACGTTCATGAATTCGACGCTCGCCGGATTGGCAATGGCCATGGTCAACCCGCAATACTGGGCCATCGCCAGAAAAGCGGCATTAAGCCAGGGACGGCCCGGCATGCCGAAAGAAACATTGGATAGCCCTAAAATAGTTTTGCAACCGAAAGTTTTTTTACACCAGTTCAGTGTTGCAAGAGTTTCCTGCGCGGCCTGAGCATCGGAAGCCACCGCCATCGTTAAGCCATCCACGACAAAGTCATCCTTGGTGAAGCCGAATTTTTGCGCCTTGCGAAAGATCGTTTTTATGATCATCTGGCGCTTTTCGGCTGTTTTCGGAAGTTCTCCGCCGGTCAGGGGAAGCAGAATAAACATGGCTCCATATTTGGCAGCCAGTGGCAATAGTTTGTTTATTTTTTCTTTTTCTCCGGATATGGAATTAATCAGCATTCTGCCGGGATAAAGCCGCAAGGCCGCTTCAATCGTTTCAATGCGGGAGGAATCTATCGCCAGTGGTAAGCGGCTGGACGTGGATAAAAGTCCAATGACATTCTTGATCGTTTGCACTTCATCAATGCCAGGTTGTCCAATGTTGACGTCCAGCAGCGACGCTCCCTGAGATTCCTGCTCCTGAGCCATCTGTCGGATAATCGACAGCTTGCCTTCAATTAATTCCTGTTGAAGAGCTTTTTTCCCGGTGGGATTGATTCTTTCACCGACAAGGTACAAAGGTTCGTTCTCCTTGATGTCCAGAAAACCGCGCGCCGAACTGAGCGCGGAGATTGATTTGAGCGAGGGCAAAACCGGTTTTCTGCGTCCCACGGCACGAGACAGCGCCCTGATGTGTTCGGGAGTTGTTCCGCAGCATCCGCCCAGCAGATTCGCCCCTGCTTTGGCAAGGCTTGTCCCGAAAGAAGCAAATGTCTTTGCGTCCATTTCAAAAATGGTTTTGTTGCCTTTGAGCCTCGGCATGCCGGCATTAGGTTTGGCCAAAAGCGGCACTGTCGCGTATGGTTTCATGGCTTTGATAAAGTCAATCATTTGCTCGGGACCTGCCGAGCAATTACAACCGACAACATCGGCGCCCAGACTCTGCAGCGTGATGATTGCGCTTTGCGGAGAGGTCCCTCCGAGTGTATGTCCGTCTTTTTCGTAGGTCATGGATACTATCGTGAAAATGTCGGCCAGTTCTTTAACCGCCAGCAGTGCCGCGCGCGCTTCCTGAATGTCGATCATGGTTTCAACGACGATCAGATCGCATCCGCCGTCAATCAATCCGCGTGTCTGCTCTTTAAAAGCTTCAACTGTCTCTTCAAAGGCCAATGTGCCGAAAGGTTCGATAAACAAACCGGTTGGTCCGATATCTCCGGCAACCAGTGTATTTTTTCCGCATGCTTCTTTGGCCAGACGAGTCAGGTCAACGTTAATTTGATAGGTATTTTTCTCGAGGTTGTATTGTTTAAGTTTGAAACGATTGGCGCCAAAGGTACAGGTATAGGCTATCTGGGCACCCGCATTTTGATATGATGTGTACAAACTTTTGACGATTTGCTGATTATCAAGGCACCACTTTTCGGGGCAAACACCACCGGGTAATCCTCTTTTTTGCAGCTCGGTGCCGAAAGCGCCGTCCAGAATGACCATTTTTTTATTTAAAAGATTTTTAATTTTTGTAATTGCCACCACAACCGTCTCCTGAATATACGAATTTTTTGACATTCTTATATCATTAATAATAACTTTTCTACAATTTTTCATTTAATGTGTCAGTGAATTTATTCTAAAATATAATCTTTTTCGCGGAACAATCTCAGGCAGGCATCGACGACGTTTTTATCATAAAGAATTCCCTTGTTTTTTTCAATTTCCTCCAACGCCGCTTCAACACCCAGGGAGGCGCGATAGGGTCGGTGTGAAGCCATGGCTTCCACAACGTCAGCAACCGTCAAAATGCGTGCTTCTATCAGAATTTCTTCTCCTCTAAGATTTTGGGGATAGCCGGTGCCATTCATTCGTTCATGATGCTGTTGCACGATTTTCGCCAACGGCCAGGGAGATTCAATATCCTTCAACATTTCAAAACCGCTTTGGGAATGTTCTTTAATGAGTGAAAATTCCAGATTGGTCAATTTAGAAGGCTTGGACAATATCTCAACGGGTATGGATAATTTCCCGATATCATGAATGACACCGGCCATGCGTATTCCATCAATTTTATTCTGAGGCAATCCCATTTCAGTTGCAATGGCGCATGCCAGATTTGCGGACCGGGACTGGTGACCGGCCGTATAGGGATCTCTTATTTCCAAAGCGGATACGAGAACCTGGATCGTCGTATTAACGGCTCTTTTCAGCCTTTCAAGACTTTCCTTAAGACTTTCCTCTGCTTGTTTACGCAGACTAATGTCCTCGACGAGTCCCTCATTGTAAAGGATTTCCCCTTGTTCATCCTTGACCACCCGGGCATTTAGAACAACCCAAAAAATGCTTCGGTCTTTTTTGTAAAATTCCACTTCAAAATTTTCCACGATGCCTTGTGTTTCCATGATTTTAAGAAATCTGTCCCGGTCTTCGGGGTGAACATATAGCTGGGATTTAATGTCCTGAATGAATTCAATAAATTCTTCCGGCGAGTCATAGCCGGCCATTCGGGCCAGAGTGGAGTTGGCGGTGATAAACTTTCCATCCGGAGTTACCTGATAAATGCCCTCCATCGCATTTTCAAAAATGTTACGGTATTTTGTTTCGCTTTTCTTTAAAGCGTCTTCCGCCTTTTTTTGTTCGGTAACGTCACGGATATTCATAACAACTCCGGCAATATCCGGATTATCCAGCAGGTTTTTTCCCATGCCATAAAAATACCGTTCTGAGCCGTCTTTGTGCAATATTTTGAATGAATTGGAAGATAGTGAATTATCTTTGACTAAAATAAAATTTATGAAATCATCAAATGCCCTCTGAAATTCATCAGGATGAATATAAGTAAATGCGCTTTTCCCCATGACTTCTTGCGGTTTGTATCCTGCAAAACGCTCAATAGAGGGACTGCAATATTTTATGTTTCCTTTGTCATCGGTAATAATAATGATGTCAGAAGAGTTTTCTGTAATTTCCTTGAAGTATCTTTCGCTCTTACTCAACGCTTCTTCCGCGCGCTTGCGCTCGGTGATATCAATCATAATCCCTTCATATCCCAGAGAGCTGTCCTGTGGATCAATGGGACTAAGATACAACAGACCATTAAAGAGCTCACCGTTCTTGCGTTTTAAAAGAGCTTCCGTAATTCCCAATCCTTTTTTAGCAACTTGTTCGTAAAGAATCGTGCTCGCTCTGACACACTCCTCTTCACTGGCGTAACCCATAAGGACGGGCTGTCCGATAAGTTCTTCATCGGTGTATCCTGTTATATTGCAGAGAGCAGGGTTGACTTCGATGAATGTTCTATCTTTCAGCAGAAAAATACCCACCGGATTGTTTTCGAAAAGAGTTCTAAACATTAATTCTTTTTCTCTTAGCTTCTCTTCGAATTTTTTGCGCTCCGTAATATCACGAAGATTGACCACGACCGATTCGACGTTGCTCCCTCTAGACAAGACGCTGGCCACTTCTTCGAATGTTCGCCAGCTTCCGTCCAGGTGACGAATACGAACCTCGGTTCGAATCGTGGGTACATTTGCATCGTTGAATAATGTTCTGAATATTTCCATATTAGATTTCATATCATCCGGGTGGACGTTATCCAGAGAACTGGAGCCGATTCTTTCCTCCGGTTTGTATCCTAAAATTTCACTTACAGTCTTATTTTCATAAGTGATAACACCCTCTCTGTTTATTATCAGAATAATATCCGAAGATTGCTCAGCCAACGCCCGAAATCTTTGTTCCTCCTCGCGTAAACTTTTTTCCATTTCTTTACGTTCGGTAATGTCCCGAATAATGCCTCTGAACCCGATAGCCTTGCCTGAAGGATCCTTTCTTAATGATACGGATGCTTCGATATATCTCTTCGTTCCATCGATTTTTGTAATGCGCCAGTCGAACCCTATGGCAGGTTTGTTTGTTTTGTAGACTTTATTGAAAACTTGAAAAACTTTTTTGGAATTTTCCTTATCCGAAAATTGCGTGTAGTGCATTCCGAGCAATTCTTCCTTGGAACATCCTGTCAGCCGACACAATGAATCGTTGAAAAATATAAAATTACCGGCAAGATCCACTTCATAATAAGTATCCTCAATATTCTCCAGGATAAGGCGATATTTGTCTTCGCTCTGAATTAATAATTCTTCCGCCAATCTCTTTTTCTCCCTGGTTTTTGCATCTTCACATTCTCTGGTTATAGCGGGGCAGAGACGGGACAAGTTTGTTTTCATGATATAATCCTGGGCGCCCAGGCGCATACATTCGATCGCAGTTTCTTCGCCGATGTTACCGGATACAATAATGATGGGAATATCGATTTTAATTTCCTTCAACAGGGCAATTGCTTGAGGAGCGCTGAAATGGGGCATTTTATAATCGCAGAGAATAATGTCCCATTGTTTTTCCTGGAGAGCTTTTTTCATGGCTGGCGCAGTTTCCACGCGTTCATAGACGGGATCAAATCCATTTCTTTTCAGTTCACGGAAGGTCAGCAGAACGTCATCTTCAACATCGTCGATCATCAATACTCTAAGACGTTGCGGTGTAATATTTTCCACGTTAGATTTACCTTTGATGTTTCCAATCATGTTGTTTTTATGTTTAGTATGACCAAACGATTGCGTAAATTTATACTTGAAGAAGCTTATATCCTTTTTCCCTGAATAGTTTCAAACAGGCATTGACTACAGCTTCATCGTACAGAACTCCCTTATTTTTTTCAATCTCTTGCAGGGCCGGTTCAATGCCCAAAGAGGCACGATAAGGACGATGAGAGGCCATGGCTTCAACGACGTCCGCGACGGAAATAATTCTGGCCTCAAGAATAATTTCATCTCCTTTCAAGTTTCTTGGGTAACCGGTGCCATCCAATCTCTCATGGTGCTGATAGACTATTTCCGCCAGTGGCCATGGTGATTCTACGTTTTTCAACATCTCGAATCCACTTTGAGCGTGTTCCTGAATTAGGGAATATTCGAGTTTCGTCAGTTTTGTTGGTTTGGCCAATATCTCCGCCGGAATGGATAATTTCCCGATGTCATGGATTGTGCCGACCATGCGAATCCCATCAACTCTATCTTGAGATAAACCCATTTCCGTGGCGATGGCTCGGGCGATGTCCGCAACCCGAAGCTGATGACCGGCTGTATAAGGATCTCTCATTTCGACGGCGGATACCATGACCTGGATAGTGGTTCCAACGGATTTCCTCAGAGTTTTCAATGTGCGTTTAAGTTCTATCTCCATCAACTTACGATCGGTGATGTCCTGAAGGATAAAAATAATGCATTCCTGTTCGTCGATGGTTATGGTTCGGGCAGAGTAATTACCAAAACGTTCGGATCCGTCATTTTTCCTGAAGTTGAGCTCCCGATTCAGGATCTCTCTGCCGCATTTTAATTCTTTGATCATAAAGTCGTGTTCCGCCGGATCCATCCAGAATAATTTTATGTATTCTTCAGCCTTTTTCCCAATGACTTGATCGCGATGCCATCCTAATATATCTTCATATCCCTGATTGACGTCAATAATCAAACTGTCATTCAATCGTGAAATAACAATGCACTCCGGCGTCGTCATGAAAATTTTATGGAATTTTTCTTCGGATTTTTGTGAATTTTCTTCCGCAAGCTTGCGTTCTGAAATGTTCAATAAAATTCCATCAAAAACGATTTGATCTCCAAGGCGCGTCGGTACGGACAGCCCCTGAAACCAGATTATTTTACCCGATTGTATCGCCACTCGACCTTCGAAACTCCATCGAGAAACTGATTCGACCGCTGTTTTAATGGATGTGAGAAATCTTTCCCTGTCGTCTTCCTGTATCCGCATAAGAAATTCAGAGAAGACATTATCCGGGTTGGCCGTATCTATATGGGGTATTATTTTAGCAAAATCATCCAACGGTTGACTGATGTAGCTGATTCCGTATTCGCCATTCTCTTTTGCATAGAACTGAAAAATAACTCCCGGCAGATTTTCGGTGATGCCGCGCAGGCGTTCATCTTTGTCTCGCAGTATTTTTTCCGTTCGTTTGCGTTCGGTGATGTCTCGACAAACATTGACAATAGCAAAAGGCGATCCATCCTCATGACGCAACACATCTCCATTTATTTCAAACAGGATTTTCCGTCTGTCTTTGGTCGTCAGATGATATTCTCTGGGGCCCAGTCTGCCTTCTCTCATAAGTTGCAGATTTGTGATGACTTCCTCATGATCCTCCGGAGCGACAAATTGAAGCAGATTCTTGCCCAGCATTTCCTGCTTGCTGTAACCGCCTATCTGTAGTGCATTATCGTTGACAAAGAGGATATTTCCTTCAAGATCGGTGCGAACAACAATATCAGGGATGGCATTGACCAGCCTTGTTTGCAGTTCTTCACTCTTCCGCAGCGCTTTTTCCGCCTTTCTACGTTCGGTGACGTCACGTGTAATACCAAGAATGCCATTGGGTTTCCCATCCTCGGACCAGAGAAAGGTGGCTGTGACCTCAGCCCAAAAAGTTGATCCGTCCTTGCGTAATTCCTCCGATTCGAAAGAGAGTGTCGTATTGCGATCAAAACCGGGTTCACTGGCTTTCACAAGTTGCTCTGCAATGATTGCAGTATCTTTAGCAGTTTGTTGAGGTGAAACTAGGTCCTGTAAAGAGAGTTTAAGATACTCATCGACTGTCCAGCCGTGAGTGCGTTCCACCGCTTCATTGACATAGATGAAACGGCCCGATAAATCCATGATCCAGATCAGATCCGGAACGCACTGGGTAATTTTGCGGTAGCGTTCCTCGCTGTGGCGCAATTGTTCAAGCGCAGCCTTCTTTTGGGTTTCGGTTTCCTTTTGTTTTTTTCTGATTTTTGATTCTTCCAATTCCCTGGTGATGACCGGGCAAAGACGTGAATAGTTGCCCTTCATGATATAATCACGGGCGCCCAAACGCATACATTCGACGGCTTTCTCCTCGCCAATCGTTCCGGATACAATAATGAAAGGAATATCGACGTTTTCTTCTTTTAATAAGGCAATGGCAGAAGGACCTTTGAATTTCGGCATGTTATAATCGCAAAGAATAACATCCCATGCCTTCTCTTGAAGTGCTTTTTTCATCGCGGCGGCTGTTTCTATCCGCTCATAGACGGGGTTATATCCTCCTCTTTTTAACTCCCGCTCGATAAGCAACACGTCATCTTCAGAATCTTCAATGATCAATACCCTGATGTGTTGAGAATCATTCACGCCAGATGAAAGATTTTTTTTCATGAATTAACCTTTTCGTGACAGTAAAGGGGTCGTGATAAGAATTGAACAGCTCGCAATAATGATTAATAATATTATATAATTTTAAAATTATCAAGTCAGAAAGCTTTTTTATGTCTTCAAGCCGGTTTTTTTATGTGCGAATGAAAAACCGATTGTCATGATCTTTATTTGATTGCATGCATAAATTGTTCTGCGGCATTTGGTCAGCAAATACCGCTGATCGCGGTAACGGATTTTTCAGGAAGGAGAATAAAACTGGAATTTATTTTTACACCAAATTTCTCCATTTGCAGTTTTTCGTAAATTATTTTTTGATTTTCCAGAGCAAAATCGGCGTAGCCGGCGGAAAACCGTCTCGGCAAAAGAGTTTTGCCTTCACGGCGGATCAGTCGATTGGTATAATCCACAATCCAATCCAGAGCGGAGTCGGTCATTTCACTGGCGGTGGCATCGTAAACAACCGCGACCGCTAAATCGTCCTGAAGCGTTTTTTCTTTGATCGCTTCCATGATGGCATCGCCGGCCGTGGCTCCCATGAGAACGGCTTCGTGACAATTGCGCAGGACGTTGGATAATTTTTGGCTTGCGAAAGCCAGATCTCCAGACAGCAGTATTTTTTTACCGTCATTATGCTGTATGGCAAGGCGCAACATCATTCCCTTGAGCGAAATCAGAGAGGACGCTTCATTGATAAAAAAATCAGTTTCTTTTACCCGGGCGCTGGAAAGGTCAGTGGTCTTTTTCCTGAAACCAAGGCGCCGGTAGATTTTTTCACGGGGAGGATCAATTAATATCTTTTCGAAAAAAACGACAGATTCCATTTCCTGTCCTCGCGGGCATGATCCGCAGTTTCCTTGATTATTATTCATTCAAGAGTTTGCATAGATTCTTGGCCACATGATCACCCATTTCTTCCGTGCCGACAAGTTTTGTGCCCTGCTGATAAATATCCCGGGTTCGGAAACCTTCTTTTAAAGTTTCTTTGACTGCATTTTCTGTAAGAATGGCTTCCTGATGCATTGATAAGGAGTAACGCAGCATCAAAGCCACAGAAAGAATGGTCGCCAGCGGATTGGCGATGTTTTGTCCCGCTATATCGGGCGCCGAGCCGTGAATGGGTTCATATAAAGCGGATTTTTTGCCCATACTTGCCGAGGGAAGCATACCGATGGATCCGGTCAACATGGCAGCTTCATCGCTTAATATGTCTCCGAATAAATTGGTGGTGACAATGACATCAAACTGAGCCGGATCACGGATGAGTTGTAAGGCACAGTTATCAACATACATGTGCTTAAGCGTAACATCGGGGTAACGTCGTCCGACTTCAGTCACCACGTCACGCCATAACTCCATGGTTTCGAGAATGTTGGCTTTATCCACCGAAAGAAGATTTTTTCTGCGGGTTCGGGCAATTTCAAAAGCACGGACGGCAATGCGGTGAATTTCATCCTCGGAATAAGCCATGGTGTTGACGCCCTTGCGTTTCCCATGTATCCCTTTTTTTACGCCGCGCGGTTTGCCGAAATAAATATCACCGGTCAATTCACGGATAATCATAATATCAATGTTCTGGACGATATTTCTTTTAAGCGGTGACGCATCAAGCAGTTCGTCAAAAGCAACGATGGGCCGCAGGTTGGCATAGATTCCCAAACGGCCGCGTAAGCCCAGCAGCGCTCTTTCCGGCCTGACGCTGTAATCCAGAGATTCCCATCGGGGACCGCCTACGGCGCCCAGCAAAACAGCGTCACTCTGCAAAGCAAGCTTCAGACTTGAATCAGGAAGGGGTGTCCCAACGCTATCGTAAGCGATACCGCCGACAAGTCCTTCGTTGAATTGAAATTTTAACTTTCTGTGGTTGGAAATAATATTTAAAATCTTTAAGGCTTCCTTCATGATTTCCGGTCCGATACCGTCACCGGCAAAAACAGCGATTTTAAAATTATCCTTTTTCATTAAACTCTCTTTTTTTAGTGATGTGTTTCATTAATCCGCCGTTGGCAATGAGCTCTTCCATAAAAGGAGGAATGGGATTAATTTTAAAAATTTTGTTTGAGCCGGCCACAATAATGGTTCCCGCGGCACTGTCCACATTTATTTCTTCGCCTTCTTTAATCTCATCAACAAGTTTTCTGGATTCAAAAATGGGCAGCCCCATGTTGAAGGAGTTGCGATAAAAAATTCTGGCGAAACTTTTGGCGATTACACACGAAACGCCCGCTGCCTTGATCGAGATGGGCGCATGTTCGCGCGACGAACCGCAACCAAAGTTTTCTCCCCCCAAAATGATATCGCCTTTGCTCATGCGGGCAACAAAATCAGGATCGGCATCTTCCATGCAGTGAGCCGCCAGCGCCTGCGGATCCGACGTTGTTAAATAGCGTGCTGGAATAATCGCGTCGGTATCGATATTGTCTCCAAATTTCCAGATTTTTCCTTTGAATATCATTTTAAAATCCTTAATGAAGCTTAATGAGACCCAAGCTTCAGAAACAAAGTGCGCTGAAGCTTGCAGGTCGTAATGAGGCTTAAACTTCAAAAGCAACGCGCATTGAAGTTTTATAGCCGAATTATCCAATCCCGATTAATTGGGATTGGGAATTATCCAACGTGCGAAGCAACGTTGGGCCTGTGCCTTATTTAAAGTTCTGCCGGGGAGGCGATTCTCCCTAATACGGCGGATGCTGCTGCGATTGCGGGACTTGTCAGGTACACCTCGCTTTTGGTATGACCCATGCGACCGACAAAATTGCGATTTGTGGTAGCGACAGCCCTTTCTCCCTCCGCGAGAATTCCCAGATGTCCGCCCAGACAGGCGCCGCAAGAAGGCGGACTTATCACCGCTTTGGCTTTCATAAAAATCTCCAGCAAGCCTTCTTTGAGCGCCTGTTTGTATGTTGCCGGAGTTGCCGGCACCACAATTAATCGTACATGGGACGCAACCTTCCTGTTCTTCAAAATTTTAGCCGCTATCCTCAAATCTTCAATGCGGCCGTTTGTACAGGAGCCGATGAGTGACTGGTCTATCTTGATCTTACCCGCTTTGCTGACGTCTTTGACGTTGGACGGCAGATGCGGAAAGGCCACCTGCGGCTCAATTTTTTCCGCGTTGATTTCGATAACGTCCACGTAAAAGGCATCAGCATCGGAAGCATAAAATTTGTAATTACGTTTCGCTCTAGCTTTGACATACGCGCTGGTTATTGCGTCCGGAGCGAAAATTCCGTTTTTGGCTCCCGCTTCAATGGCCATGTTCGCCATGGAAAATCTATCGGCCATTGGCAGTCTGCCGATAGTTTCACCTGTGAATTCCATCGCCTGATAAAGCGCTCCATCAACACCGATACGTCCGATAATATACAGAATCAAATCCTTGCCGGAAACCCATTTTTGCAGTTTGCCGTAAATGATGAATTTGATGGATTGCGGGACCTTCAACCAGAGTTCGCCGGTCAGCATGGCTGCGGCCAGATCGGTACTGCCTACTCCAGAGGCAAAGGCGCCCAGTGCGCCGTAAGTGCAGGTATGACTGTCTGCTCCAATGACCAGATCACCGGGCAGAACAATTCCTTTTTCTGGGAGCAGTGCGTGTTCAACGCCCACATTGCCGCCTTCGTAAAAGTGAGTAATTTTATGTTTCAGGGCGAATTCGCGCACGGCTTTGCATTGCTGCGCGGAATTAATATCCTTGTTCGGTGTAAAATGATCCAGCACCAGGGCGACTTTATTTTTATTGAAAACTTTTGTTCCACCCGCCTTTTTGAATTCGTGGATTGCTATCGGCGCGGTAACATCGTTCCCTAACGCGATGTCTACTTTTGCGTTAATTAACTGGTCAGCGGAGATTTTCTTCAGACCGCTATGGGCCATTAATATTTTTTCCGTAATTGTGTTACCCACAGTGCATGCTCCTTTTAAAAAGTGGAACGCTCTTTAGCTTATTTCAAGAATTTATTCAACAATTTTAACTTTCTTGCTTTTCGTTTTGAGAAATTCCAGGCGGTTCAGCGCATTGATATAGGCCTTGGCGGACGCGACAATAACATCCGGATGTGCGCCTCGTCCTACAACCGAGTGACCATTATATTTAAGCTGTACGGTAACTTCTCCCTGTGCGTCCGATCCGCCGGTGATGGCATTGACAATATATTTCATCAACGGATAATTGGTTTTTGTGATGTTACGGATAGCCGCGAAAGTCGCGTCCACCGGTCCGTTGCCAAATCCGGCTTTTCGAACAATGTCTTTGCCGACTTGCACTTCCATCGTTGCCGTGGGAATGGCCACGTTGCCGCTGACAACATTCAAATAAACCAGATTGTATTTATCTTCTCCCCGGTAAATTTCCTCCGAAAGAATCACTTCCAGATCTTCATCATAAATATCTTTCTTGATATCCGCCAGCTCTTTGACACGTGCTGCAACCTTATTGAGCTGTTCGTCGTTCAGTTGGTATCCCATCTCTTTCAGATGGTGAGAGATGGCATTACGTCCCGAATGCTTACCCAGGACAATATGGGTGTCGCTGATGCCGACGGATTGCGGGGTCATAATCTCATAGGTAATTTTTTCCTTAATCAAACCGTCCTGATGAATGCCGGATTCATGAGCAAAGGCATTAGCGCCCACGATCGCCTTGTTCGGTTGTACTGAAATGCCGGTGATCTGTGTCAACAGACGCGATGTTTTGTAAATCTGGTCGGTGTTGATTTTTGTATAAAGGCCGAAAAGATCCTTGCGTGTCTGCAGCGCCATGACCACTTCTTCCATCGCCGTGTTCCCCGCCCGTTCTCCAATGCCGTTGATGGTGCATTCCACCTGACGAGCCCCCTGCCTGATAGCGGCCAGGGAATTGGCAACAGCCAAACCCAGATCGTTGTGACAATGCGTGGCAATGATGGTATCGCCGATATTTTTTACATTGGCAAAAAGGTGCGCGATCAGATTACCGAATTCTTCGGGAATGGCATAACCCACGGTATCGGGAATATTGACCGTGCAGGCTCCGGCGTCAATAACAGCTGAGACCATTTCAACCAGGTAATCTTTGTCCGAACGAGTGGCGTCCATGGGTGAAAACTCCACATTTTCCGTGTATGATTTAGCTAACTTTACTGCGGCCACGGCTTCTTTGATCACCTGCTCCCGGCTCTTTTTCAACTGATACTTAAGATGAATATCAGAAGAAGAAATAAAAGTGTGGATGCGCGGATTAGCAGCACCTTTGATGGCCTGCCAGGCGCGGTCGATATCTGTTTTGTTGGCGCGGGCCAATCCCGCCACCTGGGATTTTTTTATTTCTTTCGCAATTAATTTGACGGCTTCAAAATCACCTTCTGAAGCGATGGGAAAACCGGCTTCAATGATGTCGACACCCAGTCTTTCGAGCTGCCGTGCCAGCAGCAGCTTTTCTTCTGTATTCATACTGTAGCCAGGGGATTGCTCACCGTCTCTTAATGTCGTGTCAAAAATGTAAACGCGATTTTGATCCTTTTTCATAATTCCTTCTCCTTAATGAGACCCAAGTGTCAGAAACGCAGTGCACTGAAACTTGCTGGTTGTAATGAGACTCAAAATTCAAAAACAAAGTGAACTGATTTTTGTAAGTCCAATGATCCAATAGTCAAAGACTACTGGACTTTATCCCTTCTATATATAATAAAAAAGGCCGTGCGTTTTTTGCCCACGGCCTTTTAGGTACTCATTTTTTATATTCCTAGTGATGACCTAAACACGATGGGTGGGCGGCCTTGAGTAAAAGGCGCAACAAAGCCAGTCCCGACATCAGCAGCTGAACACTTATTGCCAAGTTGTGTTTTTTCATTATATCCGACATCGTTTTTTACAGCTTTTGCCTAGGATTTAAAACACATTAATGCAAAGATTAAAGTTTGTCAAAATATTTTTTACATTTAAGTAAAAATCTAAAAACGAGAAATGAATATTCTGATGATAAAATTAAAATTCGTCCTGAAATTGAATAGGTCATATTCATTGATGATAAACCAACTGGCGCCCATGCAAAAAATTACTTGTGCTTAAATAAAAAATAGAATAATCAAAAAAAGATTGCAAAATTAATTTTTGAG
>CAYNWA010000037.1:0-2042 GCA_964400795.1 uncultured Smithella sp. | reverse complement strand
TATCTATTTTTTGATTGCTATCTTTCTTGTTTTTTGCAGCATGACATCTTTTGCGCAGGATAAAAGCGCTCAAACATCAGTTTCTGAAAAACTTCTTCTCAAATTCGATCTTCCTCCCGCTGTCTTAGTAGCAAGTCCCGACGGTACACATGTGGCCTATGCTACTCGTGCAGAAGGTAAAGAGTTTGTTATCGTTGATGGCAGAGAGCAGAAGCGTTACGACGGTATCGGTTCTAATATTGTTTTCAGTCCGGACAGCAAACATTTTGCGTATAGAGTTCAGAGTGGTAATAAACAGTTGATTGTGGTTGACGGGAAAGAAGGCAAACATTATGATTCCGTTGGATCTAATATCGTTTTTAGTCCTGATAGTCAAAGGATTGCTTATGCTGCTAGGATAGGGAAGAAATGCTTTGCCGTGATTGATGGTCAGGAAGGCAAGTATTATGAAGGGGGAATAGGTTCCAACTTTGTTTTCAGTCCGGACAGCAAACATTTGGCATACGGGGTTTTGTCAGAAGGCAGACAATTTGTTGTGGTTGATGAAAAAGAAGGTAAACATTACTATGGCATTGGAAATAATATTGTTTTCAGTTCTGATGGAAATCACGTGGCTTACCTGGCTAAATCAGATAAAAAAGCCTTTTGGGTTGTTGATGGACGAGAGGGTAAACAATACGACGATGTGGGAATAGACTTTTTTTTCAGTCCGAACAGCCAACAATTCGCGTATATTGCCAGGTCGGCGGACAAGTGGTTTGCCGTGGTTAATGAAAAAGAAGGTAAATATTATGAGGGCGTCGGAGATCACATTTTTTTTAGTCCGGACAGCCGCCGGGTGGCATACCAGGTTCAATCAGAAAAAAAACGTTTTTTGATAGTCGATGGACAGGAAGGGAAAGGTTATGAACGGATTGGTTCCTCCATTGTTTTTAGTCCAGACAGCAAGCATGTGGCCTATATTGCTCAGTCAGCGAATAAAAAGTTTATGGTAGTTATTGATGGAAAAGAGGAAAAACCATACGATAACATTGGACATGGCTCTTTGATCTTCAGTCCGGACAGCAAGCATTTGGCTTATGGAGCTCAATCGGGAGAAAAACGTTTTGTAGTTGTTGATGGGAAAGAAAAGAAGCATTATGATGGCGTTGGAAGTCGAACTCTAGTTTTCAGTCCGGACAGCAAGTCCCTAGCGTATGTTGCCCAAGCAGAAAATAAGCAAATTGCAGTTATTAATGAAAAAGAGATAGATAAATATGATGCTATTGTATCTTTGGGGGCGGGAGCCTTTATTTTTGATGCAGGAAACTTGCATTTTCTTGCTTTCAAAGAGAAAAGTATTTATGTTGTCAAAATTAAAATAAATTGATTCTGTTGGTGATATAAAATTAAATTTTAAATGGGAGTGTATTTTTCTGAGGCCGTGAAATAAGGCCTCATTTTTTTACATCTAAAAATACATAACTCTTTAAAGATCTTGTAATAAACTATGGGATGTTTTTGTCTTTTAAGATTTTTCAAGATTTAAAAATTTATCTATAATTATTTAAAAATTTACTTGACAAAAACAATATTAAAAATTAGATTGCACAATTCGTCTAAGGGTGTAGATGTGTTTTTATGCCTTGGATTGTGGAAGTTATTGATATTACAAATATTTAAGATGGGATTGGCTGGCGTAGCTCAATCGGTAGAGCAGCTGATTTGTAATCAGCAGGTTGCGGGTTCGAGTCCCATCGCCAGCTCCAGGTAGCGATAAAAGTTTGTGGAGGGGTTCCCGAGCGGCCAAAGGGAGCAGACTGTAAATCTGCCGGCGGAGCCTACGGAGGTTCGAATCCTCCCCCCTCCACCATAAAGCGGGAGTAGCTCAGTGGCTAGAGCATCAGCCTTCCAAGCTGAGGGTCGCGGGTTCGAATCCCGTTTCCCGCTCCATTTTGGTGGGTCCTTTCCGCTACTGGTGGAAAAGGTTGATCGTGGAAAGAAAATAGGCCCACGTAGCTCAGTCGGTAGAGCACATCCTTGGTAAGGATGAGGTCACCAGT
>CAYNWA010000036.1:16734-23593 GCA_964400795.1 uncultured Smithella sp. | reverse complement strand
CACGCCCGCGGTCTGCGGCGCTATGTTCACAGGAGACGGACTCAGCCTGCGGCCCGGCAACGATGAATGAAAATACCAGACCTCGCAGGTTTCAAAAACCTGCGAGGTCTAAAAACTGCTATTTTCAGAGGAGCCGGACAGAACCGGGGGTTCGACACCAGGAATGAAAATGGGTTTTGGGGGAACTACCCCCCAAGCCCCCCGGCCTGCGGCGCATTATGAGCAACTGCCTAACTCCTATCTTTTATGTACAATCTGACAGTCTTGAAGTAAGATGACAAAGTAAAAATAAAAAAATTTTTTCTTTCACGGGAAGAGGAAGGAGATGAAAAATGGATAGTTTTGTGCCTAAAAATTTTTTTTACAAAAGGAGTGGGCACGCACAAAGATGAATTGCATTCTTTTGAGCGTGCCTTACGTGATGCGGGAATAGAGAAGTGTAATCTGGTACAGGTTTCCAGCATATTTCCGCCGCGCTGCAAAATGATTTCCAAAACACAGGGACTCAAAGATTTAACACCAGGCGCCATTACCTATTGTGTCATGAGCCGTTGCTGTACCAATGAGCCCAAAAGACTTCTGGCAGCTTCGGTCGGGTGCGCTATTCCCTCCGATAAATCATCTTACGGTTATATCAGCGAACATCACGCCTACGGTCAAAATGAAAAACAGGCCGGAGATTACGGGGAAGATCTGGCGGCGGCCATGCTGGCCTCCACATTGGGGATTGATTTCAATGTTGATGAAAGCTGGGATGAGAAAAAAGAAATTTTTAAAATCAGCGGTAAGATCGTGCGAACGCTTAATGTCACGCAGTCGGCGATTTGCCGGGATAATCAGTTCACCACCGTCATTGCCGCAGCCGTATTTATTTTTTAAAACAGGCATTTAACCAGAAATCAGGACGGCACTTTTTTTATAAGGATAGTGTGCTTCGATGTCGACAAAAGATAATCAGATAAAAGTAACAAGAGACATCCCTGATCTGAAAATTCACGATGTCGGTGGAGCAGAACTTCCTTATCTTTATTACGAAGGAGAAGCCCCGCAGATTCTTTTCGCTCACGCTACCGGCTTTTTACCCTGGCTCTGGCATTCTGTCATCGAGGAACTAAAACCGCATAAAGAAGCTTGGGCGCCCTACATCTGCAATTATCGCGATTGCGATCCGGAAAAGGGTTTGGGCTGGGATATCATCGCTAGGGATTTAATCAGCTTTTGCAGTTCACAAAACATCAGGGATAATCTGGCTGTCGGGCATTCCATGGGCGCTACGGTGTTGACCATTGCATCGGCATTATTCGGTCTGCAACCTCGTGGCATGATTTTGATTGAACCGATTTTTCTGCCGGAAGTCTTTTACGAAATAGATATCAAACTGAAGGATCATCCCCTGGCTTCTCAATCCATCAAAAGAAAAAACGGCTGGAAAGATGAGAATGCGGCGCTGGAATATCTAAAATCGAAGTCACTGTTTGCGGGTTGGGATGAACAAATGCTCCAGTTCTATCTTAAATACGGCATGGAAAAACAGGCCGAAGGACATTTAAAGCTTACCTGTGCACCACGCAATGAGGCTGCGTTGTTCATGGGTGGAAAGAGCACCAACCCCTGGCCATTGCTTCAAAAATTAACATGTCCGGTTCTGGTTCTGGAAGGAGAACAAAGCGCAAACAAGGCCTTTGTGGATTTGCACAGAGCCGTTTCCTTATTGGCTGACGGCAGATTGCTGTCTGTTCCTGAAACAGGACATTTGATTCCCATGCAAAAACCTAAAGAAGTCGCTAAAATCATACAGGAATTTATAGAAGCCGTTTTTTAAAATCATTGACGAATTTCAATAAATATGTAAAATTTTTAACGTAGGATTCCAAGAATAATCCAAGAGGAAATTGTTTGATGTCTTTTGATGAAGGCGACAATAACCGTTCCGAAGGTAAGAAAAGTTTGCATCTGTTGCTTACAAAACCTTTCGCCGTTATCGGCCAAAACGTAATAAGCTGGATCAACAGTATGGGGGCTGCGGCTGTTTTTTTGGTATTGGCTTTACTCAAAACCTTTCATACCAAACAATTGTCCAAAGTGATCCAGCAAATTTATTACATTGGGGCGCGATCCATAACGATTATCATGCTGGTAAGTCTTTTTACCGGAATGGTTCTGGGTCTCCAGTCGTATCACGCTCTCGTGCAATTCGGCGCGGAGGGATCCCTGGGAACGTTGGTATCGTTGTCGCTGATCAGAGAATTGGGGCCGGTTCTCACGGCCATTATGATTACAGCCAGAGCCGGTTCGGCTATAACGGCTGAAATTGGCGTCCAGCGTATTTCCGAACAGATTGACGCTCTGGAGACCATGCGTATAGATCCTTTTCGCTACCTTGTGACTCCACGAATAACAGCTTCTATTATCAGCTTTCCGCTGCTGACCACTGTGTTCGATCTCATTGGCATTATCGGCGGATACATCAGCGGTGTGGCGCTCATGGGTTTAAATGCAGGCGTCTATTCACACAGCATTCAAGCCTACGTTGATATGGAAGATCTGACCAACGGTTTTGTCAAGGCGATCGTATTTGCAGTTATTGTTGCCACCGTTTGCTGCTATCAGGGATATTTTGTGCATATGCGCGAAGACAGCAAAGGCGCCAAGGCGGTCGGTCTGGCGACCACGTCGGCCGTTGTGATTTCTTGTGTGTTGATTCTTGTTTCCGATTATGTGGTGACTTCACTGCTGATGGTTTAGAAATATATGAATACGGCTCTGATTGAATTTCAAAACATTACCAAGCGGTTCGGGGAACAAACCGTTCTCGATAAGGTGAATTTGCAGATTTACGAGGGAGAGGTAACGACCATCATCGGTCTGAGCGGTTCGGGCAAGAGCGTATTGCTCAAACATATTATCGGATTGCTCAAACCCGACGAAGGAAGGATTCTTCTTCGCGGAAAACCGATCAATGAAATGAAAAAGACCGAACTGGCCGAAGCCATGTCTAAAATCAGTTATATGTTTCAAAGTAATGCCTTGTTCGGTTCCATGACGGTTTATGAAAATATCGCCCTGCCGCTTTTGGAAAATACAAACATGAAAAAATCAGAAATACACGACCGGGTCATGGCCAGAATTGAACAAACGGAATTGACCGAGGCCGCGCAGAAATATCCGTCGGAGCTTTCCGGAGGCATGCAAAAAAGGGCGGCTCTGGCACGGGCATTGATTACCGATCCCAATGTTGTTTTGTTTGACGAGCCGACAACCGGTCAGGATCCTGTGCGGAAAAACGCGATTTTGAGCATGATCGCCCAGTACCAGAAGAAATTTAATTTTACGGCGGTCATGGTCAGTCACGAAATTCCCGATGTGTATTTTATTTCCAACCGGATTCTTGCCCTTTATGACAAAACCATTGTCTTTCAGGGTACGCCGGAGGAATTGAGTGGCTTTGATCATCCTTTCAACGATGAAGTTATCCGGAGCCTGGAAGGTTTGCAGAAAGAATTAACCGGTCTTTATTCCAGAAGGCAGTTTAAAGTTTTACATCATTCTCAGTTACAAAGCCGCAAGTCGGATGAAGGCTATAGTGTGGTTGTTTTTGATTTATCGGACATGAATTCCATTGTTTCCAACATCGGTTACGACAGGGCACAGGAAACAATCCATTCGATGGGAAAATATATTGATAAACATTTTGGCGACATCGGCGGTTTTTCCACCCGCCGTAAGATTAATGAATTTGTCACGGTATTGCCCTTTTCCAATCTTGACGAGGCGGAAAGTATTGTAAAAGAGTTTATTGAAGATTTTCAGCAGGGTGAAATCAGTAATATTTGGCATGAAGAGCAGAAAAACGTACTTGCAGAAAAATGTATTGATTTTCCGATCAAAGCGGGCATCGCTGAAGGCAAACCCGTTGCCGGTATAGATTCAGTTATCAAACTGGCCAAATCTCATCAAAAAGAAATCGGACGGCTGAGATGCGCCGTAAAGGAGTAAACACATGAAAAAATATGAGATAGAAACCATCGTTGGAATTTTTGTCTTTTTAGGACTTTTATGCATTGGTTACATGACCGTCAAGCTGGGCCACGTTTCTTTCCTGGAAGATGCGTCTTATCCGGTTGAAGCCAAATTCATTTCCGTAAGCGGTCTGAGACTTAACAGCCCCGTGAAGGTCATGGGAATTCAGGTTGGAAAAGTAGAAAAAATAACCATGGATCAGGAAAACCAGAAAGCGGTTGTTAAACTCAAGATTAAAAAAGGGATAATGATTTACGATGACGCCATTGCCTCCATCAAGACGGAGGGTCTGATGGGCGATAAATTTATCAGTATTGATCCGGGTGGCGGAGGTTCTCTCCTGGAAGCTAACGGAACCATCATCGAAACACAGGCGCCGATAGATATAGAAAGTTTAATCAGCAAATATGCTTTTGGCGATGTAAAAAAACAGTAAAGATATAATGGCATTAGGAGGACGAAGGAATGAAAAAACAACGGCTAAGATTATTGATCGCACTGGTGCTTTTGATGTTTGCTTTGCCGGTTTATGCCGGTGCTCCGCTTGATTCGGTTAAGAAATGTGTCAACGAGGTCATTGCTTTATTAAGCGATCCCAAACTCAAGGCCGAATCGGCCAAGGAAATTAAAAAAGAAAAACTTCGTGTCCTTTACAAGCAAATGTTTGATGAAATTGAATTTTCCAAACGCACCCTGACGCGCAACTGGAACAAATTCAGCCCTGCGCAACGAAAAGAATTTGTTGATCTCTTTGAGCAGGTGTTGGAAAAATCTTACGCTGACAAAGTGTTAAACTATACCAACGAAAAAGTTGAATTCTATAAAGAAACCATGCTTTCAGCAAATCAGGCCGAAGTTCAAAGCAAAATTATTACATCCTCCAAAGAAATACCCGTTTTTTATCGGGTCATTTTAAAAGACGGTAAATGGAAAGTTTATGATGTCGTGGTGGAGAATGTCAGTCTTGTTCAAAACTACCGGACACAGTTTAATGATATCCTGTCAAAAGATAAACCGGAACAATTACTGGAAATACTTCGTAACAAGGTCAGTAAACATTAAATGATAATCAGTGCATTGTCATGTCAATCAAATGGCGGAATATTTTTTCTCAATTTTGTAAAATGAAATCTTATTTTGTTAGTATTTTATTATTGATATTTGTAATGTCAGGCTGTGCTTACGGCGAGGGCACGTCTTTAGTTGTTTCCAATGATTCGCCTCCTGTGTTGCTTGCATCCGCGTCGGATAAGGTTACAGTAAAAGCTGCCGCTGATACGGCCAATCCCTTGGACGAAGAATACATGGAAGACGAGGCCTTTGATGAGTATGCCGACAACGCGACCAAAGAGGAAAGGGTGGACATCGCCGATCCCCTGGAATCGGTCAACAGAGTAACGCATGAATTTAATGACAAACTGTATTTCTGGGCGGTCAAACCCGTTGCGCAGGGTTATAAGGCAGTTGTTCCTGAACCCGCGCGCATCAGCGTGAAAAATTTCTTTTCCAATCTTGGTTTTCCCGCGAGGTTTATCAGTTGCCTGCTCCAGGCGGACCTGAGCGGCGCGATCACCGAAGCGGGGCGTTTTACGATTAACACCATCTGGGGCATCGGGGGATTGCTTGATCCTTCTGCCGGCAAAGAACTGAATCTGCAGGAACAGGATACGGATTTGGGACAGACACTGGGCGTCTGGGGTGTCGGTCAGGGATTTTATATTGTCTGGCCGGTTTTCGGACCTTCAACACCTCGTGATTCGGTCAGTATTGCCGGTAATTATTTTCTTGATCCCCTTGCCTACCTGAATCCCTGGTACTCCCGTCTGGGCGTGAATGTCCTTGATAAGGTCAACGCAGCGTCCCTGAGAATCGGCGATTATGAGGCGCTGAAAGATGCGGCCGTTGATCCCTATATTGCGTTTCGCGATGCCTATGTCCAGTACCGTTACAAGAGAATAAAAGCCAGAAAAGCAAAAGTTTCATCTGCCGTTGAGTCGACGGAGGAGCCATCCGCGCCAGCCGATCCGGAATTATCCGAAAAAGGTAAATAAATGAAAAAACCAACATATCAAAAATATTTTTTAGTCTTTGTCCTGACATCAATATTTTTTGTCGTCAGTCAAACGGCAATGGCAGCCGGATTATTTGGCCCGCCCCAAACCGTCTCCCGGGAAGCCGGCGGATTGAACACCGCCATCGGATACCGGTATCATGAAGGCATATACCAGGACATTGCGGATATCAAAATCAGGCAAAATGAGATTTATTCGCAGGTCGCTTATGGAGCAAATAATATTTGGGAAGTGTATGGACGGCTTGGAATAGCCGATTTGAAAATTGAAGACGTTTTTAAAGACAACGAAAAATTTTCCGGTACTCTGGGCGCAAAGGCTTTTTATCCGATAAGTGGTGCATGGGGAGTTGGCGCTTTTGTTCAGGGAACATATTATTTCAGCGATTTTATCGATAAAGTTTCCAGAAGAAGAGAGGTCAGGATTGATAATCTCTGGGACGCAAATTTTGGCGTCGGGTTGCAGGTTACGTTTCCCTGCGGTGCGAAGTTATACGCAGGTCCGTATGTATACTATTCGGAAGCCAGGATGTCCCTTTCCTCCGGTATTCGCGACCTGGGGTATGAGGCCGGAGATTTCACCGTCGCAAATAAGTCCATCGCCGGAGGATTTGCGGGCATGGATATCTCGCTTGCCAAGGGATTTCGTCTGAATGTCGAAGGGCAGTATGCAGACCGGTTTTCAGCCGGTGCCGCCATCAGCTATACGTATTAATTTCATATCGTAAGCGCACGGCCAAAAAACGGTGCGGCCAATGAGTCAGCAAA
>CAYNWA010000036.1:0-16724 GCA_964400795.1 uncultured Smithella sp. | reverse complement strand
AAATGACATCGTATTGGTCATTTAAGATTATTGTAGAAAGAAAAAGAAAGCCAAGGAGCTAATGAACAAACAGAAAATGTTTTTCAGGTCCGGGAACTCACTAAGGTTTACCACATGGGCGAAGTGGATGTGCACGCTCTGCGTGGCGTGAACCTGGAACTGTACGCCGGTGAATTGGTGGTTTTGCTCGGGCCGTCGGGAAGCGGCAAGTCGACTCTACTGAACATCATGGGCGGCCTGGACACCGCCACCGGCGGCTTTGTTTCCTACCGGGGGAAAGAGTTAACCGAAGCCACGGAAAAGGAACTGACGGAATACCGCCGTTTTCATGTCGGCTTTGTTTTTCAATTCTACAATCTGATTTCCAGCCTGACCGCCCGGGAAAATGTTTCGGTTGTGACGGAGATTGTCCCCGATCCCATGGCGCCGGAGAAGGCGCTGGATCTGGTGGGTTTGTCCGACAGGATGAATCACTTTCCGGCCCAGCTTTCCGGGGGCGAACAGCAGCGCGTGGCCATTGCCCGCGCCATTTCCAAAAATCCCGCGGTGCTACTGTGCGACGAACCGACCGGAGCGCTGGATTCCAAAACCGGCATCGTTGTGCTTCAGGCGCTGGAACGCGTCAACCGCGAACTGGGCACGGCGACGGCCATCATCACTCATAATGTGGATATTGCCGGCATGGCCGACCGCGTTATTCATTTAAGCAACGGCCACATCGCCAGTGTTGAAGTCAACAAGGTGAAGAAATCCGCGAGCGAATTGCAATGGTAAGATAGAACAAGGTTCAATGTTCTAAGTTCAAGGTTCAAAGTCGAAATCCGGCAGGGAACCCTGGCGCATGCTTGGGAATGTCGGAAAGCGAGATAGCAAGAAAAGTGTCATTCCCGCCTCCGAGCGGGAATCCAGGGGAAAAATAATTTTATTCAGCCAAGTCTTTTTTACTTGGCTGTTAATCACGGGGATTGTTCGACTTACAATAGATTCAACATAGCTTCGCATGTTGGATAATTCGACCAACAAATTTCAGCGCACTTTGTTTCTGAAGTTTGGGTCTCATTAAATTTGAGTCTCACAATAAAATAATCGATCGAGTCTAAAAGACTCGACCGATCTTGAGGTTGAAATCAACAAGGTGAAGAAGTCGGCCAGTGAATTGCAGTGGTAAGATAGAACAAAGTTCAATGTTCAAAGTTGAAGTCCGCTGAATGCTCGGGCATGCCGGGTCGCGCTCCGCTTGCCCGGAATGACAACCCATTTGCTCAGGGCATGCGCCATGCTTCGCCAAGCTTTCGCTTGGCTTGACTTTGAACTTTGAACCTTGAACCTTGAACTTAGAATGTTGAACGAGTGAGCGAAAGCGAACGTTATGAAAACGCTGAACCGAAAACTCTGGCGGGAATTGTGGCTGATGAAAGGCCAGGTTTTTGCCATTACGTTGGTGGTGATGAGCGGCGTGGCCACCTTCATCATGTTTATCACCACCATGCATTCCCTTGATTTCACCCGTAGCAAGTTTTACCGCGAGTATAATTTCGCCGATGTTTTTGTCAATTTAAAGCGGGCGCCGGAAAGCCTCAAGGATAAAATAAAAAATATCAATGGCGTTAATCAGGTGGAAACACGTGTTTGCGCCAACGCCAAACTGGATATCCAAGGATTTAATGAATCGGTGACCGCCAGGATAACGTCCGTTCCCGATGAAGGCGAACCGCTGATCAACCGCCTTTACATCAGAGCCGGCAGACTTCCCGATCCTTTCAAAGACAATGAAGTGGTGATCAATGAAACCTTCGCCCAGGCGCACGGTTTTAAACTCGGCGATCAATTCGCGGCGGTGATCAACGGTAAATGGAAAAAACTGACGATTACCGGCATCGTTCTTTCCCCGGAATTTATTTTATTGATGAAAACGGGCGCGATGACGCCCGACTTCAAACGTTATGGCGCTTTGTGGATGAGCCGCAAAGCCATTAGCAAGGCCTACGACATGGAAGGCGCGTTTAACGATGTCGTTCTGACTCTTCATCCGGGAGCGCAATTGAGTGATGTGGTGCGGGACTTGGATAATATTCTGGGGAGATACGGCGGCTTCGGCGCGTATGGACGCAAGGATCAGATATCTCACAAGTTGCTCAGTGAAGAATTCAAGCAACTCAAAACCAGTTCCAGAATATATCCGACAATTTTCATTTGTGTAGCGGCTTTTCTATTAAATATCGTCATGAGCAGAACCATCAGCACGCAGCGGGAACAGATCGGCACGCTCAAAGCGTTCGGCTACCATAACCTGGCAATCGCGATGCATTACGCGACGATGGTGATCATGATTATTTCCGCCGGCATTGTGATTGGTATTGCGGGCGGCATCTGGTTCGGGAAATTGCTGGGAGAACTGTATTTGGAATCGTATCGATTCCCGTTTTTGATTTACAAATTACATCCGGAAGTTATTGTTGCCGTCGTTTTAATCAGCATAGCCGCGGCGCTGGGCGGAACCATGCACGCTCTCTGGAAGGTGGCCAGCCAGACTCCCGCGGAGGCGATGCGACCGGAGGCTCCGGAAAAATATCGGGTTTCACTGATTGAAAAGACGGGTGTCGGCCGCATTCTTTCCCAGCCCTCGCGGATTATCGTCAGAAACATAGAGAGAAAACCCATCAAGACTTTTCTCGCGATTATCGGTATCGCGGCGGCCTGCGCAACCATGATCTGCAGCGGATTTTTTCAGGACTGCATTGATTACATGGTGCATATTCAGTTTGTCCTGTCGCAAAAACAGGATATGACACTAACCTTTATCGAACCGACCTCCCATAAGGCGATCTTCGAATTAAAGAGAATGGAGGGAATCAGCAATGGAGAAGCCTTCCGGAGTGTTCCGGTAAAGATGAAATTCGGCCACCGCAGTTATAAAACCGTCATCAATGGAATTCAACCGGACAGCCGTCTGAGCATTTTGCTAGACAGAAATTTGAAGAGCATTCCCATTCCAGAGTCGGGCATTTTGCTGACGGATTATCTGGGAGAAATCCTCGGCGTTAAGGCAGGCGATATGCTGACGGTAGAGGCGCTCGAAGGTTCCAAAGCCGTTCGTCAGGTTCCAGTGGTTGCTCTGGCCAAACAGTATCTGGGAGTGATGGGCTATATGAATCTGAACGCGCTTAACCGCCTGATGAACGAGGGGGATGCCATATCCGGCGCCTATCTGATGACGGATGAACATTACAGGGAAAAGCTCTTCCGGTCGTTTGTGGAAATGCCGCGTGTTTCCGAAATTGTCGTCCGGCAAAATGAAATTCGCAGCATTTACGATGTGATGGCCAAAGCAATGCTTTTCTTTATGTTTATTGCGTCATTAATGGCGTCTTCCATCGCTTTCGGCGTTGTTTATAACAGCGCCAGAATTTCCCTGGCCGAACGCAGCCGGGAGCTTTCGTCTCTGCGCGTTCTGGGGTATACGAGAGGAGAGATTGCCTACATCCTGCTGGGAGAATTGGGCTTTATAACACTTGTTGCCATTCCCCTTGGTTTTGTTATAGGATATTACATATGCGCCTATGTAGCGTATGCGCTCACGACTGATCTTTATCGCATACCGATGGTTATAGAGCTGAAAACCTACACGCTGGCAGCGGCTGTGGTCATTTTTTCGGCCATTATATCGGGTATGATCGTGCGTTACAAACTTAATCATCTTGATCTTGTCGCGGTGCTGAAGACAAGAGAGTAGCATAGAGAAAATAGAACACCGTCGGGGAGAAATTTATGAATCATGTCTGGCGCAGAAGAATATTTATTATCAGCATCGTAGTAATCGTTGCCGCTTTGCTCGTTTACGGTTTTCTTCCCAAAACCCGGGATGTGGAAATCGTTTCTGTCAAGCGAGGCCCGTTGCAGATTACGATTGAAGAAGAAGGACGCACCCGTCTAAAAGACCGTTTTACCATTTCCACGCCCACGGCCGGATATCTGCGGCGCATTCATATGAAGGTGGGAGACGTTGTGAAAAGGGGTCAGGTCGTTGCTATTCTGGAACCGTTGCAGTCACAGGCTCTTGATCCACGCAGCCGCGCGACAGCGGAAGCAGCGGTGACATCTGCCGAAGCAGCCCTTAAAGCGGCCACCGAAAGAGAAAAGGTTACTGTGGCTGATGCTGCTTACCTTGAGCAAAGACGGGAAAGATTAAAAGTTCTTTACGACAAAGGATCCATTGCCAAAGATCAGTTTGATCAGATAAATTCCGAAGCGCAAAAAGCTCGGGCTCTCCAGCTTTCAGCTGTGGCGGAGGTGAATGTCGCCAAATCCGAACTGGAACGGGCGAAAGTGACATTACGAAATTTTTCTTCCGTCAAAGAAAGCGGTAATATTGTAGAAATCCGTTCTCCGGTAAGCGGCGCCGTTTTTAGAGTTTATCAGGAGAGTGAAGGTGCGGTGAATATCGGCACGCCACTGATCGATGTCGGTGATGCTGATAACCTGGAGGTCCTGACGGAAGTTCTTTCATCCGATGCGGTTAAAATTAAACAAGGAACACACGTTTTATTCAAGCGATGGGGAAATAATGAACCGTTAACGGGCAAAGTGAGACTTATTGAACCGGCGGGATTTACGAAAATATCGAGTCTGGGCGTGGAAGAACAGAGAGTTCTGGTGCTCTCGGAAATTACGTCACCCCGCGAAAGATGGAATGTTTTGGGGGACGGTTTCCGCATGGAAGCGCATTTTATTATCTGGGAAGGGGAAAATATTTTGCAGATTCCGGCCGGCGCGCTTTTCCGGTCGGGAAAGGATTGGGCTGTGTTCGTTGCAGAAGGCGGCAGGGCGCGCAAGCGTGTTGTTGAAATAGGCCAAAGGAGCGGCCTAACGGCCCAGATTATTTCCGGGTTAAAAGAAAGCGAGCAGATTATTGCTTATCCTGATGATTCCATCAGCGAGGGGACAAAAATAAAACAGAGACAATCACGACAATGAATTTTTTAATGTCAGCCTGGCATTTTGATGCATTCGCTTTATGGAAATAATATGGTATAATAAATAAAATTGGCTGGGATTTTATAAGGGAGAATTTAATGTCTTGACAAACCATGCAGTAATTAATTCTCGTTAAGGCATAAATTTTTTAGGGGGGGCTAAATGAAAATATTTATCATTGTGGGTATGCCGGCTGCGGGTAAGAATGTTGCAAGGCTTTACGCGGGCGCCCGGGATATCGTTTATTATTCCACAGGCGATATTGTCCGGGCTGAAGTCAAGGTCCGCGGCTTGGAAGTGGATGCCAAAACGACGTCCGCGGTGTCGGATGATATGCGGGGCGAGGATGGCATGGGTGTTACCAGACTTGCCCTGGAAGAGATTCTTAAAACCGGCGCTGAAGTTGGTTTTCTGGAAGGCATGCGGTCATGGCAGGAAATTGAATTGATTCGGGAAAAGGCCGATGGCATTGTAGTTGCTGTTCTGGCGCCAAGAGGTTTGCGGTTGAACCGCGTTTGTTCAAGAGGAAGAGCCGATGATTCTCCCGCGGATTTCGATGAGCGTGACAAACGCGAAATTGTTTACGGCACGGCCATTCCCGTTGCGCTGGCCGATGCTTATATTTTAAATACCTCATCCATGGATGAAGCAATCAATCAACTGGACGCCATTGTTCAGCAAGAAATGACAATATAGCCTAAATTACGATTTTAACTCATCATGAGAAGAAAAAGCGTTGGGAAATATCTTTTAAGCATGATCTTGCGCTTTTTTCTTTGGTTCATGGTTGTGTATAATGCAGCATCGAAATGAGTCATGCCGGAGGGATCATGCTTTGAAAGCCGTCCGCCCGTTTACTCCTGGCCTGGCCACGGTGATTGAGGTCTTAATCAATTTCAGAGTAATGCTTTTTTGATGTCCCCAATGTAATCGGAGACTAACTTGAACAACTCTTTGTTGTTTTTGTTTTCATCAATAAGATTGACCACCGCGCTGCCTATGACGATGCCGTCGGCAAAGCGTCTAATCTCTCTGGCTTGCTCCGCCCGGGATATGCCAAAACCGACAACTACAGGCAGGTTCGTTATTGAGTGGATTTTTTTTACGTCGCTTTTTATGTTCTCAATTTTCGGCGCGGCGGTTCCGGTGATGCCGGTAATGGAAATATAATAGAGGAATCCCGATGCGCCGGCGGCAATCTTCATCAATCTTTTTTGGTTGGTTGTGGGAGCGATCAGAGAAATAAAGTCGATGCCCGCTTCATCCGTATAATGCCTCAGTTCGGCCGCTTCCTCAAAAGGCAGATCAACGACCAGCACCCCGTCCACGCCCGCCGCCTGGGCGGAAACCGCGAATTTTTTAACATTATAAGCATAAATGGGGTTGAAATAGCCGAAAAGTACGATTGGAATTTCGGAAATTTTACGCACCTCCCGGACCATTTTCAACACGCCTTTTAATGTCGTACCCGCCTTAAGCGAGCGCTGGGACGCAGCCTGAATCACCGGTCCGTCCGCCGTTGGGTCGGAAAAAGGTACGCCGATTTCCAGAATATCCACACCGGCTTTTTCCAAAGCAAGGATCAATTCCTTTGTCGTCTCGAGAGACGGGTCGCCTGCTGTTACATAGACAATCAGTGCCTTCTCTTTTTTGGCGCGCAACGCCGCAAACTTTTTTTCAATTCGTCGCATTATCCGATAGCTCCTTTCTCAATAATCGTCTGGGCGTCTTTGTCGCCGCGTCCCGACAGACAAATAACAATAATTTTACTCTTAGCCATTTTGGGCGCCAGCTTCAACGCGTACGCGATTGCATGCGCGCTTTCCAGCGCCGGTATGATTCCTTCTTTCAGAGATAAAAATGAAAATGCTTTAATGGCTTCCTTATCCGTTACTGTCACGTATTTGACTTTTTTCGTTGCATGGAAATAGGAATGCTCCGGACCGACGCCGGGATAATCAAGACCGGCGGCAATGGAATAGGCATCGCGCACCTGTCCGTGTTTATCTTGTAGAAGGTAGGTTTTGTTTCCGTGCAACACGCCAACCTTACCGCCTTTGATACTGGCCGAATGTTTGGATGTGTGCAAACCCAATCCTGCCGCTTCGACGCCATACATGGAAATATTTTTTTCATTGCGGAAGGGGTAGAAGGTTCCCATGGCGTTGCTGCCTCCGCCCACACAGGCAACCAAGACATCAGGATATCTGCCTTCGAGTTTCAAGATCTGCCTTTTTGTTTCACGTCCGATAATTGATTGAAAGTCGCGAACCATTCCCGGATAGGGATGCGGTCCGGCGGTGGTGCCAATCACGTAAAATGTGTTCCGAACAGAGGATACCCAGTAACGCATGGCCTCGTTCATCGCGTCTTTGAGCGTGGCGGTTCCACTTTTTACCGGCACGACTTCCGCACCTAAGAGTTTCATCCGGAAAACGTTCGGCTCCTGGCGGCGGATATCTTCTTCACCCATGAATATTTTACATTCCATGCCGAAAAGTGCAGCGACCGTTGCGGTGGCGACGCCATGCTGCCCCGCGCCGGTTTCGGCAATGACTTTTTTCTTGCCCATTCTCCGTGCCAGCAGCGCCTGTCCCAGCGTGTTGTTTATTTTATGGGAGCCTGTGTGGTTCAAATCTTCGCGCTTTAGATAAATTTTTGCTCCGCCTAACGCTTCCGTCATCCGCCGGGCGTAATAAAGCGATGTGGGACGTCCGGCGTATTCGCGCTGATACCGTTCAAATTCCTTTTGAAAGTTTTTATCTCGAAGCGCAGCTTGATAAACAGTTTCCAGTTCAATCAGCGCCGGCATCAGCGTTTCGGCGGCGTAACGTCCGCCGAAAATACCGAAATGCCCGTTTTTGTCAGGGAGCGTTTTAGTCATATGATCCTCTTTTTAAATATGGGTTGTGTGTTTCCGGTCTGTGTGTCAGACGTCCGGATAACCTTAAATATATGGTCCATTTTTTTGTGATCTTTTTTGCCGGGCGATGTCTCAACGCCGCTGTTGATGTCCAATGCATCCGGAACAACTGTCTTCAGAGCTTCGGCAATATTTTCCGCATTGAGTCCGCCGGACAGAATAAAAGGCTTTTTACTTTTAAAGCGACTAGCCAAATCCCAGTTGGATTTTTTTCCGGTGCCGCCAAAGAGCCCCGCATGGCGACTGTCCACCAGTATGGCCGCAACATCGTAGTTGAAAGCCCGATTTATATCTGTTTCTTTTTTTAATTCAACGGCTTTAATAATGCTTGATAATGGAAGGTCCCGGCAAAATTCCGGGGACTCATCTCCGTGCAGCTGAATCATGTCGAGTCCGCAGTGCGCCATTATTTTTTCTATTGTTTCTGATGTTTCATTGACAAACACCCCCACGCTGACGACCTTCTTCGGCAAAGCATTGATTATTTTTTTTACGTCATCGGGTTTTATATAACGGGGTGACGGTGGATAACAGATAAAGCCCAGCGCTGCAGCGCCGCAGTGTACCGCAGCCAAAGCGTCTTCTGTATTGGTGATGCCGCAGATTTTAACCTGAGTCACTTCAGTTTTCTCCCATGAATTCACGCAACTTTTTACCGATGTTCGTTGCCGTGACAAGATGTTCACCGATTAAAAAGCTATGAATTCCCGCTTGCATTAACGATTCTATGTCTTTTCGCCCTCTAATGCCGCTTTCCGCCACGATGATTTTATCTTTCGGTATCCCTGTCTTAAGTCTGCGACTGGTTTCGATATCGGTGACGAATGTATCCAGGTTACGGTTGTTGATGCCAATGATTTCCGCGCCGGCGTTTAGCGCCATATCCAGTTCTTCCTGTGTGTGCACTTCCACAAGTGGACATAAACCGGTTTCAACGGAAAGCGCGATGAATTTTGCAAGCTTCTTGCCCAAAGCATGTACGATTAACAAAACAGCATCAGCGCCGATAGCTCGTGTCTCATAAATTTGTATAGGGTCGATAATGAACTCTTTACGCAACAGAGGCAGATTTACACGGTGCCTGATTTGTGTCAGGTATTTTTTATGCCCCATGAAATATTTTTCATCGGTGAGCAAGGAGATCGCCGCCGCGCCGTTTTCTTCATATGCTCGTGCAATTTGCAGAGGATCAAAATCAGTAACCAGTCGGCCACGTGAAGGCGAAGCGCACTTTACTTCAGCGATAATATTACAGACATTGCTTTGCAGAGCCTTTTTGAAATCGCGGCAGGTCTCCATCCCTTCAATTTCTTTCCGCAATTGCGCTGGAGAGGTTTCGTTCTTTAATCGCGCCACTTCTTCTTTTTTTGTTTTAATAATCTTGTCGAGAATTCCCACGTCGCTCCGCTCCTGAAGTTTTGCACTCATTACATTATCCCACGGCGTCAAAGATGCCCTTCAGGGTACTTCGCGCCTGGGATAGTTCCACTTGCGCTTTGATGAGCCTTGATTTTCCGAAACATAGTGGTCGGAAAATCATAGAGCGAATTATCCCGCCACTTAAGGTTGCAGGGACAAACTTCGCTTGACTCGTTCTATCGTGTCCTACGTGCCTGGTATAGTTCGCCTTACGCTTCATACTTCACTTCGTTTGTCTTCAGCGTGGCTCACTATCAGCGAGTGTCACTAGCTGTTGCTCAACTCAATCAACGCCTGCAGTTTCTTTACCGCAGCTCCACTGTCAATGCAATCGGCTGCCACGGCCAATCCTTCTTTTATATCCTTTGCTTTTTCACCGGCAACAATGGCCAGAGCCGCATTAATCAAAACAACGTTGCGGCAGGCGCCCTCTTTTCCGGAAAGAACATCTTTGGTAATCCGGGCGTTGACACCGGGATCGCCACCTTTAATGGAATCCAATGTATCAACTCTACCGAAATAATCCATCGGATTGATATTGTATGTCCGGACAATCCCATCCTTGAGTTCGGCGACGCGCGTTTCGCCGGTGATGGTTGCTTCGTCGAGACCATCAAGCCCGTGAACGACGAAAGCTCTTTTTGTGCCCATGTTTTTTAATACGTCGGCGAACATTTCCGTCAGTTTTGGGTCGTAAACACCGAGAAGCTGTGCGGTTGCTCCTGCCGGATTTGTCAGCGGTCCCAGCATATTGAAAATGGTGCGGATGCCGATTTCGCGCCGCGGGCCGATGGCATATTTCATGGCGCCGTGCAATTTCGGCGCGAAAAGAAATCCGATGCCCACTTGCTGCACGCATTCCTCAACGATTTCCTGGTCGGCACTGATATTCACACCGAGCGCCTCCAGAACATCGGCACTACCACAACCGCTGGAAACAGCCCGATTGCCGTGCTTGGCGACAGTGATCCCGGCAGCTGACACCACAAAAGCCGCGGTGGTCGATATATTAAAGGTGTTGAGCTTATCGCCTCCCGTTCCGCAGGTATCCACGATTGTGGTTGCGCAGGCATTAACGCGGGTCGCTTTCTGACGCATGATTCTTGCCGCGCCCGTGACTTCTTCCACCGTTTCACCCTTCATTCGCAGTGCGGTAATTAAAGCGCTAATCTGGGCCTGTGTAGCCGTTCCGCTCATAATTTCTTCCATGGCCTCCATCATCTCGGCTTCACGAAGGTCGGTTTTGGTAACCGCTTTGTCAATGGCTTCCTTAATCATGATTGATGCTCCTTTCGTCCAATGTATTTTAAAAAATTTCTTATAATTCGTTTGCCCTGCGGTGTTAAAACGGATTCCGGATGAAACTGAATTCCTTCCACCGGATATTCTTTATGACGTAATCCCATAATTTCGCCCTCTGCTGTTTGTGCGCTGATTTCCAGAAGAGATGGCAACGTTTCCCGTTCGACGATGAGCGAATGGTAACGTCCGGCAGGAAAAGGATTGGGCAGTCCGGCAAAGATTGTTCTGCCGTCATGTTTGACGGAAGAAACTTTTCCGTGCATAATACGTCCGGCACGCAATACTCTGGCGCCGAAAGCACAGCCAATGGATTGATGACCCAGACAGATTCCCATCATCGGCACATCCTTATGGAATTCACGAACCACATCCACCGTTATGCCGGCTTCGTTGGGCGTGCAGGGACCCGGTGAAAGAAAAATAGCCGCCGGTTTCAGAGCTTTTATTCCCTGAATGTCTATTTTGTCATTACGGTAAACCGTTACATCTTCGCCCATTTGTCCAAGATACTGGACGATATTGAACGTAAAGGAATCGTAATTATCAATCATCAGAATCATATTTATTTCTCCTGAAGACCATTTTTAATTTCAAAGCCGCTTGCCGCCAACCGGACCGCCTGCAACATGCCGCGGGATTTGTTCAAGGATTCCTGATGTTCGGATTCGGGAATGGAATCATAAACAATACCCGCACCGGCCTGAACATAAACCTTGCCGTCTTTCAAAACCATGGTCCGGATGGTGATGCACAAATCCATATTGCCGCTGAAACTGAAGTATCCCACCGCGCCGCCGTAAGGTCCCCGTTTGACTTTTTCCATCTCGTTGATGATTTCCATCGCCCGTACTTTAGGCGCGCCGGTCAGGGTGCCTGCCGGAAACGTTGCCTCCAGGACATCAAAAGCGTCCTTGCCTTTGGCCAGATGGGCACGCACGTTGGATACCAGATGCATGACATGGGAATATTTTTCCACCACCATGTACTGATTGACCTGAACACTGCCGGTTTGTGCGACGCGGCCCAGATCGTTGCGTCCCAGGTCAACCAGCATCACGTGTTCCGCCCGTTCTTTTTCATCGGAGAGCAGTTCATCGGAAAGCGAGCGGTCTTCCTGTTCGGTTTTCCCTCTTCTTCTGGTCCCGGCTATCGGGCGCAGCTCCATGGTATCTTCCTCCTTGCGCACCATGACTTCCGGTGACGATCCGATAAGTGTCATGTCGTCCATCTTCAGAAAGAAAAGATAGGGTGACGGGTTCACAAAACGCAGCGCCCGGTAAAGATCAATGGGATTGCTGCGGCAGTCTGTTTCAAAACGCTGCGACAGTACGACCTGAATGATGTCTCCGGCAACAATATATTCCTTGGCCTTTTCGATGGCGTCTTTGTACTGTTGAGGCGTCATGTTGGATTCAAAGTTTACTTCACCTTCTGTTGCTGCGGCTATTTTGTGAGACGCTGCTGCGGAGATGGTTTCAATCATATCTTCGATCTTTTGACACGAAGCTGCGTAACCTGCTTCAAGCGAATCTACATCTTCAGTAAAAGCGCAGGCGACGACTTTAATGGTGTGACGAACATTGTCAAAAATCATCAGGGAATCACTGATGACAAAAACAGCTTCATCCAGGTTCAGATCATCCGGCGGAGTGGGTGGAAGTTTTTCAAAGTAACGCACCATCTCGTAACCCAGATAACCGACAGCGCCCCCGAAAAAACGCGGCAGTCCGGAAATTGCGACCGGCTTGTAACGATTCAGCAGCTCGCGGAGGAAATTCAGAGGGTTGCCATTATGTTCACGGGTGGCGACCTTTCCCTTTTCGTCAATGATGACTTTATCGCCGTGAACTCTGAAAACCACGCCGGCGTCTGTTCCCAAAAAAGAGAACCGTCCCCATTTTTCGCCTCCCTCGACGCTTTCCAGCAGATAAACATGGTCCTTGTTCTGGAGTTTCATTAAAACGGATACCGGCGTTTCGACGTCGGCCAGTATTTCCCGGTAAACCGGAATCAGATTTCCTTTTTGGGTGAATTTTTCAAATTCTGCAAAACTTGGTTGATACATAAATTTCTCCTTATATCTCATATCCGCCTGTGGCGGGGTATCATTATCCCGATACGCTACGCTTGTTTTCAGCAAGAGTCACATCACACGTCGCTTCCGCTCTTGGGATAATTCCGCTGGCGCTTTGAGCATCGCTTCACTCGCTCTCAGCGAGCGTCATTAAAACAAAAGGCCGTGATTTTTTTTCACGGCCTTAATATGCTAAAAACAAAAAAGCCGTGGAGACCCCGGAGGCTCTCCACGGCTTTAACTTTAATTAAAAAAGATCAGCGGCGGAAGATCCTCCCTTTGAGGTTCCACCACCAGTTATTAAGCGTTAATATTTTAATTGAAGTCTTCATGAGTTACTTTCCAATCTCAATATGGCATTCATATAACAGCAAGAAAAGGACTTGTCAACCACTTTGTTGTTGATGAATATGAAATATCAGAACGGCAATGGTACCTGTATTAAGGAAGCATAACAACGGCGGCAAGTCTTTTGTTGCAGGGAACGGGCACGGCAGGCATCCAGATCGATGAAATAGCAGTATTTTGTACACCAGACATTTTCTCTGCGAGGTTTGTCTTTCGAATCCGAATCGTCAACGGACTCGATGTGCTTGTGAGGGATTTTTTTCATTGGCCTAAAGATAGGAGATAATGATAATAAATGTCAACATAAGTTTTAATCTTTCTTGACACGTGATCGCATATTTTTATATAAACTTCAAAATTATTTTATATTTTAGCCTATCAGGAGAAATTTATGGCATTGATGGAATCTGTTTTGGCAGTGGCGAAAAGCATCAGGGTTCAGGATATCCTGGACGTGACCATCATTGCTCTTATGATTTTTGTTCTTTTGACCTGGTTTAAAACCAGAGCTTCCCGTTTTGTGCTCATCGGGATAATCCTTCTGGGTGGCGTTTATGTTGCTGCCCGTTTTTTTCAGCTTTATCTTACAACTATTGTTTTGCAGGGATTCTTTGCCATTTCACTATTTGTCTTAGTTGTCATTTTTCAGGAAGATTTGCGCGCTTTTTTTGAAAGATTGGCCGTGCTGGGCAATATCGGAAAGAAATTTTCATCGTTGTCCGGTCTGAAATCAACGTCTGAAATCATTGCTCAAACAGCGGTAAATCTGGCTAAAAAAAAGATCGGCGCCCTGATTGTTATGCAAGGAATTGATCCATTGGACAGGCATGTCAATGGAGGAACAGATTTGGATGGAATCATCAGTGAATCTCTTTTGGAGAGTCTATTCGATCCTCATTCCATTGGTCATGACGGTGCGGTCATCATAAACGGCAAAAGGGTGACCAGGTTTGGCTGTCATTTGCCGCTTTCTGTGAACACTGCAAAATACGGTAACATCGGATTGCGACACACCGCTGCGCTGGGTCTTGCCGAAAGATCCGACGCAATGTGTATTGTAGTTTCAGAAGAACGGGGAACAATATCTCTGGCTTATCTGGACAATCTTACCGTGATTCAAAATGCCGCTGCACTGCACGAGTCCCTGGAACAGTTTTTTATTCGCAACAATCCGGGTAAAAATTCTCATCCCGCATTAAATTGGCTCAAAGAAAACACGCTGGAAAAAATTATTGCGATTATGATGGCCTGTCTTTTATGGATTGCTTTTGGGTATCAGAGAGACATTGTGCGTCGAGAACTCATAGTTCCCATTGAATATAAAAATATTCCTAAAAACTGGCAGATTGGTGAAACACAGGTCACTGATGCTAAAATAATCCTTAAAGGACCGGAACAGGCGTTTCGCCTTCTTGACGAGCATTCGTTGAAATTGTCACTGGATCTATCCGAAGTTGTTGACAGGAAACAGAATTTTCATTTGACCTCTGATATGATTAACGTTCCGTCAAGCTTGGCGGTTGCGGATATTGTTCCATCAGAAATACACATTGCTGCCGCTAAACAAATTTTTTGGACTTTTCCTGTTCGTATCAACACAGAGAATGCTCTGGCGAAAAATCTTTTATTACAGAAAATGAGCGTAACTCCGTCCAAAGTCCGGGTTTTAATCAGCGGACAGGCCGATCCTGAAAAAATTAAAGTCGAAACAGAACCGGTCGATCTGCAAAAAATAACAGCTACGACGACGATTGATACGAAAATCGTGCTCCCTGTAGGCGCTTCTTTCCCGGAAGGACAATCGCCGTCTGCCAGGGTCCAAATTAAAGTGAAGAAGAAAGCTTCTTCCTAAAGTGAGGCGCGTATGCGTTCTAAATTTCAGAAAAGATCCCGCAAAACAGGCCTTTCTCCGGGAAGTCTGATTCATGTGGGCAGTCAATATGCGGAAAAATCAAAAATCACCATCATGCGTTACAATGAAACATTCTTTGAAGAAAAAGAAATAAGCTCGATAAAAGATTTCCATATTGAAAAGGATCGAAAAGAAATCATCTGGTTCAATGTTGATGGGTTGCAGGATGTAAAAATATTCGAGGATATCGGTGAAATTTTCGGTTTGCATCCACTTGTTCTGGAAGATATTCTGAATACAGATCAGCGCCCGAAAATGGAAGACTACGGAGATTATCTTTATATTGTTCTGAAAAATTTTTACGAGCCCGAGGGTGAAAATTTGTTTTCCGATCAGGTAAGCATTGTTTTGGGCAAGGACTTCGTTCTTTCATTTCAGGAAAGAGAAAGCGATCTTGAGGAATCCATCAGGGAAAAAATAAGCAAGAGTAAGGGGAGAATCAGGAAAGAGGGTGCCGATTATCTTGTTCACGCCATCGTGGACAACGTGGTGGATAATTATTTCGTCGTGTTGGAAAATCTGGAGGATAAAATTGAAAATCTAGAAGACGATCTGGTTAAAAAACCGACCCAGTCCACGCTTCATGACATTCATCTTTTTAAAAGAGACCTGATCATGCTGGGGAAAACCCTCTGGCCCTTGCGCGAGGCAATAAGTTCAGTCGAAAGATCAGATTCGCCGCTGATTAACAAAACCACGCTTATCTACTTCCAAGACATTTATGATCACACTATTGCGATCATTGATACCGTGGAAACATTCAAAGATATGCTCTCCGGCATGCTGGATATTTACCTTTCCACCATCAGCAACCGCCTCAACGAGGTTATGAAAATGCTGACCATAATTGCGACGATTTTCATGCCGTTGACTTTTATGGCCGGGGTATATGGCATGAATTTCAGGTATATGCCGGAATTGGAATGGAGATGGGGTTACTTTGGCGTTTTAGGAGTGATGCTGGCTGTGGCTCTTTTAATGTTTGGATATTTCAGGAAGAAGAAGTGGTTGTAAAAGATGCGTTAATTTTATTGCATTAGAAGGCAAAATATGTTCAATACGTTTAACATAGGATCTTAATTCTACGCTGAGAGGGCAGAATATTGATCCTATCCCGACATGCTTCGCATGCGGGATAATTCGACCAGCAAGCTTCAGCGCACTTTGTTTCTGAAGCTGGGGTCTCATTAACAGGAGGCATTGAAAATGGGAGTTTTTTCAGCGAGCGACATCATGGAAGTCGCCATCAGAATTGAAGAAAACGGCGTTAATTTCTACAAATTTGCCGAACAAATTGCCAAAAAGGAAGACGAAAAAAAACTTTTTGCCCAATTGGCGCAGGCGGAAGTTGCTCATAAGAAAACGTTTGAAAAACTTTTTGCCGGTATGGAAAAATCAAATTTGTCAGAGAGCTATGAGGGAGAATTCGGCGAGTACATGCGTTCCTATGTGGATAACAATTTAATTTTTACCAAAGAAATTATGGATAAACAGTTGTCTAAAATTACCGACACAAGTTCCGCCTTGGATTTTGCCATTCAAAGAGAACTGGATTCCATTCTTTATTACCATGAAATTAAGAAGCTGGTGCCCGCAGTGCAGCATGAGGCCATCGAGAAAATCATCGAAGAGGAAAGAAAACATTTTCAGTCTCTTACCAACATGAAAAAATGTCTGGCGTAAAACCATACAACTAAACAAACCATAAAAACGCCGCCTTTCGAGACCGTTTTTTTATGGTTATTCAGATAATATGAATCGGCATAATATCC
>CAYNWA010000035.1:2422-25406 GCA_964400795.1 uncultured Smithella sp. | reverse complement strand
ATCGCCCATTATAGATTATTTGGACTTGCTTTTTTACATAGAGGGATGACAAAAAGGTGCGGATGCACCCAGATAACCTAAATACCCAAAGGGCACCATGGGGTCACACGAGGTTCGGACTACTGGATGACGGTTTTAGCCGGACGTGAGGCGTTCGGTGTAGGAAGTAAGAAAAAGTAACTTAATTATTTGTCCGAAGACGGACTTGACAGTTTCATAAAAAAGTCCGATCTCTGATCTCAGACATCGGATTTCTGCTTTAAATGCTCTGGATAATCAATCATAAAATATGAAGTGGTATAGTTATTTTATAAAATACTGGCTGCCGGTGGTTGTTTTGTTTGGGGTTATATTGTGGATGTCGGGTGGTGATTTTACCGATGGACGGACCTCGGAGTTTTTCTTTCCGAAGATAAAATCCCTATTCCCTGGATTGTCACCTGACGAAGTCACTTTCGTCCATGAAATAATCCGGAAATGCGCGCACATTGTGGAATATTTTTTTCTTGGTTTGCTGCTGTCCTTTGCTGTTTTTCGAAGTCCGTTACGTTTATCACGTACGAAAAAGATTGTTTTGATTATTGCGTTGCTGTTTGTGTTTGCTTTGGGCGATGAGTTTCGGCAATCACTGGTTGCGTTGAGAACGGCTTCTGTTGTGGATGTTGTATTTGATCTAATTGGCGGTTTTTTCTCTCTGATTGTATTCAACTCGAGATTACGAAAAAGTGGGCAGTGTCCTACGTCGCTACGCTCCTGAAAAGCAGTCCCACGTCGTCGAAGATGCCCTTCAGGGTACTTCGCTCCTGGGATAATTCCACTTGCGTTTCGAGCGTCACTGCGTTTGCTCTCAACGAGTGTCATTATGGATGGTTGATGGTGAATGGTTAATGGTGGATGGTGAAAGACCAGTTGATGGTTGATGGTTCAAAACACCGCCGTCATACCGGCGTGGGCCTAGCCGGTATCCAGGAAAAAATAATACTGGATTGCCCGGTCTACACCGGGCAATGACAAATTAAGAAGAAAACGTGGTGCGGGTCTTTAGACCCGCTAATGAATCGAACCTGATAACCTGAATACCCAAAGGGCACCATGGGGTCCCACGAGCACGGGCTGGGCAAGCTACCGCAGTTTGCCGGTTAGCCCATTTTTGTAAGGCATGATTCCCGAGAGGGTATTGTATGGCGATGATCATGAAATATTCCATTAAATATTCCCTATCGGGTATATTTTTCTTGACTGCCATATTACAAGCTGATATTATTCCCTAGCGGGAATAAAGAGGTGTCGAATGTATGACAATAAAATTTTAAAGTTATCGGATATCGGGTCCACAATTAGAAAGAAACGCAAAGATGACGGACTGACCCTGGCGGAAGCTGCGGCTTTATGCGGTGTCGGTTACAGGTTTATGTCCGATCTGGAAAATGGCAAAGCGACCGTGCAGTTGGGCAAGGTTCTGCAGGTTCTGAAATCTCTGGGGATCGACATTTATACCGTTTCAAGGAAGTGGCCGGATGAATGATCCTATCGGTAATCAAGGTCTTGATGTCTATTTGTGGGATCATCTGGTTGGTCGCCTCTGGCTGGATGAAAAAAGGCGTTTTGTGTTTCAATATGACGCTAAATGGCTCAAACGAAAAGGCGCCATTCCTTTGTCGGTTCATCTTCCATTGAAAACGGATTTGTATTCTGACGATCTGTCCCGTCCTTTTTTTTCCAATCTTTTACCGGAGGCGGAGATCAAACAGGTGATCGCCCGGCGCCTGCAAATATCCGTGCACAATGACTTTGCCATGCTCAATAGGATTGGTGGCGAATGCGCCGGTGCAGTGTCTGTCCTTCCTGCCGGTTCTGTTCCTATGGTCAAGCCGGGCTATCGAGGTCTGAATGATGATGAGTTGCACCGGGTGATTCAGGATCTTCCGAAAAGACCGCTGATGGCGGGCGTGGAAGGGATACGTCTTTCTCTGGCCGGCGCACAAAACAAGCTGCCTGTGTACATGGAAGGTGATAAAATTTCTATTGCCTCCGGTAACGCACCGAGCACGCATATCTTGAAACCGCCGATAAGAGATCTGGAGAGCACGGTGGAAAATGAAGCTTTCTGCATGATGCTGGCTCAAAAGATGAGATTGCCCGCACCTGAGGTAAGCATCCGCCGGGGCATGGATGATCTTTTTGTTGTCCAGCGTTATGACCGCAGCCGTGATAAGAATGGCAATATTGTGCGTCTTCATCAGGAAGATTTCTGCCAGGCTCTGGGTTTTCTGCCGGATCAGAAGTACGAAACCGAAGGGGGCCCGTCTTTAGACCGTTGCTTTGCGCTGCTTCAGGAAATAAGCATCAGCCCCGCCGCTGATCGCCTTGCCCTTTTGCGATGGACAATTTTCAATTTCCTTATCGGCAATGCCGACGCTCATGCCAAAAATCTGGCGATTATTTTTACATTGCGCGGGCCCAGGTTGGCGCCTTTTTATGATCTGATATGCACACAGGTTTATCCGGATTTGACGGTAAAGCAGGCCATGAAAATCGGCGGTGAAAACCGACCGGGATGGATACAGCAAAAACATTGGGATAAGTTAGGTGAATCCGTTACTATCAAATCCAGTCTGGTTCGCAAGACGCTGCAAAATATGGCGACGGATATTATTCCCACAGCACAGGCGCTGTCGGACGATTTTGATAAGACCTATGGCCAATGCAAAATGATCAGTAAAATAAATGCAGTGATTGAAAAACGGGTAAAGAGCAGTGAATAGTGGATGGTCCCACGTCGTCGAAGATGCCCTTCAGGGTACTACGCTCCCAATATGTGAATAGTGAATAGTGGATAGTGGATAGTGGATAGTGAAATAGATGATTGGAAGTTTGGATGGTTAGAGGTTCAACGGTTCACGGTTAAAAAACATCATCGTGGTCATTCCCGCATGGTCCTGGCGGGCCATGGTGCCCTTTAGGGTAAATCCAGGAAAAGAATACTGGATACCGGCCTTCGCCGGGCAATGACAAATATTTTGTAGGGCACGATCTAACCTAAAGGTCATCTTCGACCCGATCGTGCCGCAATTTCCTGACAAATCGCAATTTGGATTGCTCGGAGAGCAATCCCTACTGTCAATGTCTATAAGGAGGGAGGATTATGGAATTCAAAGATGTCATACAACAAAGACGGGCTGTAAATTTTTTTGACCCCACCAAAGATGTAACCGATGTCCAGTTAAAGCAGATAGTAGAATCCGCGGCGCTGGCGCCTTCCGGATTCAATCTTCAGCCCTGGAGAGTCATCGTTCTAAGAGATAAGGAGAAAAAAGAAACTTTGAGAAAAGTCGCCATGAATCAACCGAAAATTACGGAGGCGCCCGTTGTTTTGATTGTTCTGGCAGACCGCGAAGGATGGAAAAAAGGCAACCCCGGTTTCGAGAAGGATTTCGCCGAATCGGTCAAAGAGGGAAACATGAAGCAGGAGCAGTACGACTGGTTCTGCAAGGCGACCAATTCACTTTATGGCGCAACACCGGAGCGGCAACTGGCATTTGCATGCAAGAATACCGGATTCTTCGCCATGTCGCTGATGCTGGCTGCCAAAGACGCCGGACTCGATTCGCACCCGATGGACGGTTTTGATATCGACGGCGTAAGGAAAGCGTTTAACATCCCCGAACAATACTGGATTCCCATGTTGATAGCCATCGGCCATTTCGACAAAACCAAAACCCTTCTCCCGCCAAAATGGAGAAAGAGTTATGATGAGATAATAGTTAAGTTTCAATGACACTCGCTGATAATGAGACCCAAGTTTCAGAAACAAAGTGAACTGAAACGGAAGATCGGTCGAGTCTTTTTGACTCGACCGTATATATACTCAGCATATCTATGTTATTAACAGCCAAGTCAAAAAGACTTGGCTGAACTTGGAAATATCTTTTTCTCTCTTGTAGGAATTGCTCTAACCTAAAGGTCACTTCGCCCGAGCAATCCAAGCGGCGCTTTTAGGGAAACGCGCTACATAAATAACCCGTTGCCATTTTTCTAAAATACGGTTAAAGAAATATCACCATAATCAAGGAGAAGAACATGGCCGCTAAAATTAAAATTTACACATTAAGCACGTGCAGTCACTGCAAGGCGACAAAGAAATTTTTAAACGATAACAGCATTACGTTTGATTCCGTGGATGTCGATCTGCTGCAGGGCGATGCCCGGCAGAAAATGCTGGAAGAAGTGATGCAGTTCAATCCCGACCGCTCTTTCCCGACCATCCTCATCGGCGACAAGGTCATCATCGGATTCAAAGAAAACGCTATCAAGGAGGCTTTGGGCATCGAATGACTCCCGCCGAACTCTACGACATGATGAAGAAGGTTCAGGAACCCAAGGGTTACTTTTTCAATAAAGACAAGGACTGGGTTCTGAGCATTCTGGCCGATCTTCTGGTCAACAAGGAACGTTATGGCTATATGTCCTGTCCCTGCCGTCTGGCCGCCGGCGAGCGGGAAAAGGACGCCGATATTATCTGCCCCTGTCAATACAGGGCGGATGATGTCAAAGAATACGGTAGTTGTTTTTGTAATTTATATGTTTCCGCTGAGTGGAATGAAGGGAAAATAGAACATCAGTACGTTCCGGAAAGAAGACCCAGGGAAAAAATCGGCTTCTAAGATTATAGAATTTTACGTTTTTTTATTTTTTTCAGTATTCCACCATGCTTCTCGCGTTTGGGATAGTTTCAAATCCCGATACATAGGGATTTGATAATTCGATCTTCAAATTTTAGTGCACCTATAGTGGCCCATGTTGCCCTTTAGGGTATTCATTTCTGAAATTTCGGTCTCATTATAAAATTATTTCATCTTTTTACTTGATTTCCTTAGATAAATTATTATATTCAAGCAAAACTTCAAAAATAAGGGGTTTTCTTCATGATCAATATGTATAGATGCAAGAAAAAGGGAACTTTAATCACCGAAATCTGCACCGATACAACCTGTGAATGGCGTTTGAAAAACGAAATGTTTCTGAACTGTACCTGGGTCGCCTGCAATTACGGACCCTTCACGTTGGAAGAAGTCGGCGATATGATGGGTGTTACCCGCGAACGCATCCGCCAGATTGAAGCCAAAGCCCTGAAGAAACTCCAGCATAAAAAGAGACGGGATCAGCTTAAGGATTTTGCCGCACCGGGCAATGATTGGGACAGTTTGTAAATCCCATTTAAAGGTCTTAAAACGGGGAAGAAATTTCAGGATTTCTTCCCCCCTTTTTTATCTTTGGAAAGCACTTCTTTCATTTGCTCTTTGCGTTCGTCTCTGGCAAAAAGCAGAGCGCAGATGGACGATTCAATATCGATCGCGGCCATTTTATCCATACGGGGAACGATCGAGCAGAGATTTTTCAATTCTTCAAAGGCCCTGGGAGAACGTTTCGCCAATGTCTCCGCCATTTTCTCCGCCACTTCCATGAATATTTCCGGTGATTCGACTTTATTGACCAGCCCAAGTTTCAGCGCTTCATTGGCGCCGATGGGCTCTCCCAGCATGACGATTTCCTTGGCTTTATTGATTCCGACGATCTGACTCAATGGATAAAAGAAAGGATTGAATCCAAATTTTAATTCAGGGTGACAGAAGATGGCTGTCTCGGAGGCAACAACCAAATCACAGATTGTAACCAGGTTAAATCCCCCACCCAAAGCAATGCCCCCTACGGCGGCAATCACCGGTTTTTTCAGTGAATAAATCTTTTTTAAATACTTCATCATGGATTTAAGAAATTCATCGCCTTCTTCATCCGGCATACTGTTCATTTCCTTGATATCCATGCCGGCTGAAAAAACATATTCTCCGCCGGTAAGAACTATCGCCCTGGCTTCCGCGTCGGTTTCCAGTTCGGCAAAAACGTCGTATAATTCTTTGCGCATCTCCTTGGAAATCGCGTTCATTTCATGAGGACGATTCAGTTTAACAATGACGTACCCGTTTTTCTTTTCGACGATCAGTGTCTGATAGCTCATTTTTTATTATTCACCATGAGGCGCAGTTCTTTGCCTGTTTTGAAAAAAGGCACTTTTCTTTCGTTCAGTTTTACCTGGGCTCCGGATTTCGGATTGCGGCCCATGCGCGGTTTTCTTTCCCGGACTTCAAAACTGCCAAATCCTCGTAATTCAATGCGCTCTCCGCGTTTTATCGCATCAATCATAGAATCAAATATGATGTTGACGACGTAGGTTACATCTTTCAGCGAATATGTTTTTACTTCTTCCTGCAACTTTTTTATTAAATCGTTTTTAGTCATAATAAAAAAATCCTTTATCTTCCGGGGTAATATAAATAACTTAAGCCACCGTTACTTCCCAATTTTTCCCTCAAAGCGCTGCTGATTTTACTTGACGCTTCGTCCACAAGAAAATCAAAAACAGACATTCTTTTTTTTGAAGGATATATTAAATCATATTCCTTCCCTTCTTTACCAGCCAGTTTACCGGCAAGCTTTGCCGCTGAAGCCATATCGCCCAGATAATCAACCAATCCAAGTTCTTTCGCTCTTCGACCGGAAAAAACGCGACCGTCCGCAATTTCTATAACTTTCTCTCTGGACAGCTTGCGTTCTTTCACAATCACATCGATAAACTGATTGTAAATATCATCCACCAGATCCTGAACGATGACTTTTTCTTCTGGGGTCATGTCCCGGAAGGGCGAACCGATATCCTTATATTTTCCGCTTTTTACCACGGCGGATTTAACGCCGACTTTTTTGAAAAGTTCTTCCAAATTGGCAAAATGCATAATGGCCGAAATGCTGCCCGTTATCGTTCCCGGATTTGCGACAATCTTATCCGCGGCGCACGCGACCAGCAGTCCTCCTGACGCAGCAATGGATCCCATGGAGGCGACAACTTTTTTCGTTTTTTTCAATTCAATCACGGCATCGTAAATTTCCTGCGAAACGGCAACGCCTCCGCCGGGAGAATCAACACGCAGTACAACGGCAACGATTGAATTATCCTTTCCAAATTCATCAAGCTGTTCGGTAATTTTTATTGAGTCGGTAATAACGCCTTCGACGGTTACAACGCCGATTTTATTTTTTAAAGAAAAATGGGCTCTGCTTTTTCCTGAATTCAAACCCGCCCTGTAAAAAAAAACATATAAAAAAGCGCTTAAAACCAGCAGAATTAACACTCCAAAAATAACGGGATGTTTTCTCATTCTTTTACTCACTCTTGGTTTGATGATCAATTTTCACGTCAGCCAATGCCTGGCTTAGATTTGAGCCGACATTTTCTTTGTTGTTGATATACTGATTCGATGCGGGAGCCGGAGCAGGCGCTTCCATTTCCTTGATACTCAATCTGATTTTTTTGGATCTCGGATCAATGCTCTTTACGACGGCAGATACCGTATCGCCGACTGAGTAGAGTTCGGAAGACGTTTTGACCCGCTTCTGGCTTATTTCAGAAATATGCACCAACCCTTCTATGCCTTCTTCAATCTCCATAAAAATGCCAAAATCCGTGAAGTTGGTTATTTTACCGGTGACAACGCTGCCGGGCGCATATTTTTGGGATAATTCATCCCACGGATTTTTTTCAATCTGTTTGATGCCCAGGGAAAATTTCTCGTTTTCCACATCAATGTTTAATACAACCGCTTCGACTTCCTGCCCTTTTTTAAAATATTCCGACGGATGATTGACCCGGTGTTTCCATGAAATGTCCGATACGTGAATTAAGCCGTCAATTTTTTCTTCAATGCCAACGAAAACGCCGAAATTCGTGATATTTCTGACAATCCCCTTCACGAGGGTGCCCGCCGGATATTTTTCCTTGAGCTTTTCCCACGGATTGGGAGTTGTTTGTTTCATGCTTAAAGAAATGCGCTTATTTTGAGGATTGACCTCCAAAATTAAAACCCCGATTACCTCACCCACGCTCAATACCTTGGACGGGTGTTTGATTTCTCTTGTCCAATACATTTCCGATATATGGACCAAACCTTCAACGCCCGATTCCAATTCCACGAAAACACCGTAATCCGTCAAGTTAACAACCTTGCCTTCCACCACGGCGCCAACGGGATACTTCTCTGTAATTTTTTCCCATGGATTTTCAGTTAACTGTTTAAGACCGAGGGATACTCTTTCTTTTTCTGAATCAAATGAAAGAACTATTGTGACGATCTTGTCGCCCTTTTGAAAAATTTCTGAAGGCTTTACAATTCTTCCCCAGGAAATGTCGGTGACATGCAGCAGGCCGTCAATGCCTCCCAGATCGATAAAAACGCCATAATCCGTTATATTTTTAATAACACCTTCAACCACGTTACCTTCCTGGATGTTTTTCAAAATGTCTTTCTTTTCCGCTTCCCGTTCCGAAGCGACAATTGCGCGACGCGATAAAACAACGTTATTGCGCTTTCTATCATATTTCAACACCTTGAAATCCATGGTCTGGCCAACAAATTTATCCAGGTCTTTAACCGGTCGGATATCCACCTGAGATCCGGGAAGAAAAGCGATAAGACCGATATCGACAGAAAGTCCTCCTTTGACTTTTTCCACAACAATTCCTTCAACCACGGTATCATTTTCACAGGCATTCTTGATTTCATCCCATATTTTGACCTTGGACGCTTTATCCCGTGATAAAACAAGGTTGCCTTCTGAATCTCTCCGGTCAATAAAAACATCTATTTCATCGCCAACGGCAATATTAATATTTCCGTCGGCATCCTTTATCTCATCAACAGGAATGAACCCTTCCGTTTTCCATCCCACGTCAACCATGATCCTGTCTTCTTTTATTTGTACGACTTTGCCTGTAGCAATATCCCCATATTGGAACTGATTAAGGCTCTGTTCGTAAAGTTCTTTAAAATTCATTTCCTCTTCTTTGACCGAACAGGATTGAGCTTTCGATGAAGATTTTTCATCCATTTCATTTTTTTTAATTAAGTTTGAGTTGTTATTGTTAACCATTAAACCAATACCCCCTGTTTTTTATGAAACCCAGCAATTTTTAAGATTTATCATACTGATTATTAAATTTCAATACAAAATCAATCTTTTTTAAAAGTTTATTTTATGGCTATTTTATCGATATTTTTGAAATAATCATCTCCACAACTTCATTAATTGTCAAAATATCCGAATCGATTATCGTAGCCCCTTCAGGCGCTTTTAGAGGCGCGATAGCCCGCTGCTTATCCTGTTCGTCTCTTTTCAACATATCTCGTTGAATTAATTCATATTCTGCTAAAATCCCTTTGCTCATCAGCTCGGCATATCTTCTTCTTGTCCTCTCTTCCAAAGTGGCATCAAGATAAAATTTACAATCAGCATCGGGAAAAACAACCGATCCCATATCACGCCCTTCTGCCACGATACCGCCTTGCCTGCCGGCTTCCCGTTGTAAATCAAGTAATTTTTTTCGCACGATAGCATACGTCGATATTTTGGAAGCAGCTAATCCTACTTCTTCTGTTCTGATTTTCTCTTCAACATCTTCGTCATCCACATAAACTTTTATTTGACCGCTGATATTTTTCAAAACAACGTCTGTGGTCGCACATAACTTTTCCAACGCCACGGGATCATCACATGGCATGTTTAGCGTTAGGGCCTTGTAGGCCAAGGCTCTGTATAAAGCGCCCGTGTCCAAATAAATATAGTTAAAATTTTTTGCCACTATTTTGCTGACTGTGCTTTTCCCCGCGCCTGCCGGTCCATCAATGGTTATAATTATTTTTTTTCCCATCCTGATCGTTTCCCTGTATGTCTATTGAACTAAAAATGAAAACTTGTCTAAAAAAAATAAAGAAGGTAATATCTCAAATCTCTAAAATTAGAAAAATGTTTATGCGTAAATTTATTCAAAATCAATATATTTATTTTGTCGCCGTTGTCCTTGTCTTATTGTTAAGGGCCAATCCTTGTCTTGCGGATTTCACCATTGAAGATGAAAAAAAACTGGGAAAAGAATTTTATGATAAACTAGAAGAAAATAAACTTATCCTTAAAAATGAATTTTTAAATGACTATATAAACAAGATTGGCAAACGGGTCCTGGCCCAAACCACGAGAGCTCCTTTTAATTTTAATTTTTATATTATTGATAGTTCGGCCATGAATGCCTTTGCCACACCCGGCGGATACATTTACATCAATAAAGGCATCATCTTGTCAGCCGGAAATGAAGCGCAATTGGCCGGTGTTATTGCCCATGAAATAGGTCATGCCAACGCCCGGCATATTGCAAGCATCATTGAAAAATCTCAAAAATTGAATATCGCGGCGCTGGCGGCTGTCCTTGCCGGCGCTTTTCTTGGCGGAGGCGGACAATCATCAGCGGCTATTGCCGCTTTCTCCCTCGCCGGCGCAAGCAGCATGACTTTAAAATATATGCGCCAACATGAAGAAGAAGCCGACAGAATGGGAATGGAATATCTTGTCAAAGCAGGTTATTATCCCGCGGCGATTATTGATTTTCTCAAAATCATGAAACAACATGAGTTCTTATCCAAATCCATGCCGTCCTATCTGCTGACGCATCCGGGCACGGATGATCGTATTATCTATATGGATTCTTTGATTTTAACGCAATACGCCAAAGATGGAGCACGAAACATCATTGGTAATTTTAACAGGATTCAAGCCATGGTGCCGCAGAACATTACGGAGCTCGGCAACATGCATAAGCGGCTGGAACAATCGCTGAGGAATCATCCCGATGATGTTGATTTACTTTATAACATCGCTTATGTAGAAGACCAACTGGGACAAACCGATTCCTCGTTAAAACATTATCAGAAGGCTTTAAGTTTATCACCACAGGACGATGATATTTTAAAAAATATAGGATTAATTTACCTGAAGCTGGGCAAGACCGATCAGGCGCAGGATGTTCTGTTACGCGCTTCAAAAATCAATCCCACGAAAGATGAAATCACTTTGGCGCTGGGCAAAACCTATTTTGCAAACCATCTCTATCAAAAAGCGCTTGATTGTTATCTCAATCTTAAAGATAAGGAGTTCGATGGCGAGGAGATGCATTACTTCATCGCCATGACGTACGGCAAATTGAAGAACCTCGGAGAATCGCACTATTATTTCGGCCTGCATTTTAAAAAAGAAAATAAAAAAGAGAGTGCCCTGTTTCATTTTAGAGAAGCTTTACATTATTTTTCCAGAGACTCGGAACGATATACAGACATCCATAAGGAGATAACAGAACTGGAACAGGAAAATAAAAAAATTTTGATAGACAAACCGGGCCGCTAAGAATATCTCTTAAATAGACCATAAACAAACTTGACAATCGTTTATTCTCTGCGTATTTTATGATTGAATTTAACCGTTGGGGGCAATCATGCCTATTTATGAATTTAGATGTAAAAAATGTAAAAAGATCTTTGAAAGTCTGGTCTTCTCGTCTTCGGAAGAAAAAAAACTTGCCTGCCCCGCATGCGGAACAAAACAACCGCAGAAGGTTATGTCCGTGTTTGCCGGTGGAAAGTCCGGTTGTTCTTCATGCTCCTCCTCATCCTGCTCGTCCTGTGGCTCTTCAGGTTCCTGTCATTAAAGCGTTTTTGCCGATTCTGAAAATTAATCCGTCTTTCTTTCTTTTATATTGCGAAAAACATCACAATACATTATAAGGCTCACAGTTTAATTTCTATATGAAAGGAGTCTCACAAAGTGAATATTTTAATTTTTGGCCCTAACGGCAGCGGTAAAGGAACCCAAGGCGCAATTGTACAGAAGAAATATGGCGTGCCCCATATTGAAACCGGCGTTATTTTCCGGCAGAATATTTCCAAAAAGACCCCCCTGGGCGAAAAAGCGAAAGCTTTTATCGACCGCGGAGAACTTGTCCCCGACGATATTACCATCCCCATGATTCTGAATCGTCTTAAAGAAGATGATTGCAAAAAGGGGTGGCTGCTGGATGGCTTCCCCAGGAATCTGGCTCAGGCCGAAGCGCTCTGGACCGCCCTGCAGAGTGAAAAAATTGATCTTGATTACGTCATTGAAATAGATCTTGATCGCGAAACAGCAAAGAAGCGCATCATGGGACGCAGGCTGTGCAAAATGGACAATAACCATCCTAACAACATCTATATTGACGCCATTAAACCCCACGAACATGACGGCAAAATCTCCTGCCGTGTTTGCGGATGCGAAGACATGTCCACCCGTGCGGATGATCAGGACACGGCGGCAATCGATAAACGTCATGGCATTTACTATGATACAAAAACAGGCACCATGGCCGCTGTGAATTATTTCAAAGAAAAAACAAAGATGATTTCCGTTGATGGCAGCGTTCCTGTAAAAGAAGTAACCGAACAGCTTATGGCAAAACTGTCTTAAAACGATTGGAAAATAAATTCATAAAAAGCCCCCCAGAACCTTTGGAGGGCTTTTTTTAAAACAGCGTTATGGAAAATATCCGAAACTTCAGCATCATTGCTCATATCGACCACGGCAAATCAACGCTGGCCGACCGTCTCATTCAATATACCGGCGTCTGCAATGAAAGAAATTTTCAGGATCAGATTCTGGATAATATGGATATTGAGCGTGAACGCGGTATTACGATTAAGAGTAACGCGATATCCCTTCCCTACCGCGCCAAAGACGGTAAAAATTATATCCTGAATCTGATTGACACGCCGGGTCATGTTGATTTTTCGTATGAAGTTTCCCGTTCGCTGGCTTCCTGTGAAGGCGTTTTGCTTTTAATCGACGCCGCCCAGGGCGTACAGGCGCAAACACTGGCCAATCTTTATCTGGCGCTGGAGCACAATCTGGAAATCATCCCCATCATCAATAAAATCGATCTTCCCTCCGCTGATGTTGACCGGGTATTGGAGGAAATTGATTCGGAACTGGGACTGGATCCCTTTACGCATATTAAATGCTCGGCCAAGGAAGGCATCGGCATAGAGGAAGTCCTGGAAGCCATTGTTCAGCGCATTCCTCCGCCGAAAGGCAATCCCGAAAATGCTCTGGCCGCTCTGATTTTTGACGCGAAATATGATTCATTCCGCGGCACGATTATTCACTGCCGTATCTTTGAAGGCGCCATAAAAAGCGGAAATATCATCCGGTTCATGTCCAATGGTGCAACCTATAAAGTGGAAGAAGTCGGTCATTTTTTATTGACCCGCACCAAGCGCGAAAAACTTTCCGCCGGCGAGGTCGGCTACATCATAGCCGGTGTAAAAACCGTGGCGGATGTACGCACGGGTGACACCATCACGCTTCAGGACAGGCCCTGCTCCCAGCCCCTGCCCGGCTTCAAGGACGTCAAACCCGTTGTCTTCGCCTCCATCTACCCTATCGCTTCCGACGACTACCAGGACCTGGCCGACTCGCTGGAAAAGTATAAGCTCAACGATGCTTCTTTTATTTATGAAAAGGATTCATCCGCCGCTCTCGGTCAGGGTTTCCGCTGCGGTTTTCTGGGTTTGCTGCATCTGGATATCGTTCAGGAAAGGCTGGAACGGGAATTTGATCTGTCCATTATTCTTTCCGTGCCCAGCGTGCGTTACCGCTTCACGCTGAAAGATGGCAGGGTTGTTTACGTTGATAATCCCTCGCACTATCCCGATCCCGCAGACATTGAAAAAGGCGAAGAACCCTATATTCGCTCATCGATGATGCTGCCGGAGCGCTACCTGGGAGCGGTCATGAAGCTTTGCATGGAAAAGCGTGGTGTCAATTCCATCATGAATTATACAGGACCCGGACGTGTGGAATTATCCTATGAAATGCCGCTTTCAGAAGTCATTTATGATTTTTACGACCGCTTTAAATCGGTAACACAAGGTTATGGCTCATTTGATTACGATGTCATTGACTATCGGGAAAGCAACTTGGTTCTAATGGATATTTTGGTCAACAGCGAAAAAGTTGATGCCTTATCCCAAATCGTTCATCGCGAACGCGCCCGCTCACGCGCGCTTCTGGCCTGCGAACGCCTCAAAGACGAAATACCGCGTCAGATGTTTAAAATTGCCATTCAGGGCGCCATCGGAGGGGAAATCATTGCCCGCAGCACCATCAGCGCCTTCCGCAAAGACGTGACGGCAAAATGTTATGGCGGGGACATTACGCGCAAGAGAAAATTGCTCGAAAAACAGAAAGCCGGCAAAAAGCGCATGAAGATGATCGGCTCGGTCAGCATTCCGCAAAGCGCGTTTTTGGCCGTACTGAAATCCGATACCGACTAGGATCGGCTATTGAAAAAGGCTCATACCCTGAAGGGCACCATGGTATGCTGCGTTGCGCTTCGGCTCTCGCTGCTCACGTACGCTTAAAGTACGCTCCGCTGATCGATCCTCGCGCGCCTTGCCTCTAATCCTTTTTGAACAGCCTCAATTTTATAATGAAGAATCTATGAAAAAAGAATCTTTAAAAATTTCAGCAAATAAGGCTGGGCTTTATATTCATATTCCTTTTTGCCTAAGCAAATGCGGTTACTGCAGTTTTTACTCGATTAAATCAGTCCGCCTTATTCCCGAATACATTGCAGCTCTAAAAAAAGAAATCAGATATTATAGCAACGTCTTTTCGTCATTCGACACCATTTATGTCGGCGGTGGCACACCTTCCCTTCTGACTCCCGCACAACTGTCTGATATTTTTACAGCGATTAATCATAATTATAAGATTGACGCTGATTCGGAAATCACACTGGAAGTCAATCCGGGAGATATTACGCTGAAATATTTAAAAGCTCTGCGCAATATCGGCATCAATCGCCTGAACATCGGCATTCAATCATTTGATGATAGGGTTTTAAAATTGCTGGGACGTAGACATAATGCCAAAGAGGCGATTGCCTCAATAAATACGGCAAGACAAGCCGGATTTAATAATTTGGGAATCGATCTGATTTACGGCGTTCACGGTCTGGGAATTAAATCATGGGTTAATACTTTGCAAAAAGCCGTTTCTTTCGCGCCGGAACACATTTCCTGCTATCAGTTATCACTTGATGAAAAGACACCGCTCTATAAAAAATATGACGTGAATGGATGGCATCTTCCCGATGAGAACACTGAACTGAGATTATTTTTAACAACCGCCGAAGCATTGGAAAACGCCGGTTACTTTCATTACGAAGTTTCCAACTTCGCCCGCCTTGATAAATTTAAATCCCTGCATAACCAAAAATACTGGCAGCACATGTCGTATCTCGGCTTGGGACCTGCCGCAAATTCTTTTCTGGGAAATAAACGCTGGTGGAATAAGACTTCAGTCAAACATTACTTTAAAGAAATCGCTTCCGGGGAAATGCCGGTTCAGGATTCAGAAACTCTTTCCACAGAACAACTGCAACTGGAAGCTTTATTTCTTAGCCTGCGCACAAAAGAAGGAATTAACTTGAAACACTACAAAAATCAATACGGCATTGATTTACTGGCAGATAAAAAAAACATCATCGACACATTAATGAAAAACAGGCTTATTGAATTGAAGAACGGATTTCTACGCCCGACTCTTCGAGGTATGGCTGTTGCCGACAGCCTTGCGCTAATTTGATAAGATTTTCAGTCTTTGATTAACACTTTATATTATAATCGTAATTATTTGATATATAAAGTTATTTAAAATTTTGATTATCTTATAATGACTTTTTGAATTTGCTGTTCAAGGCTGCTTTTGATTTTCTGCAATTTTTCATCGGAAAAGGATTTTTCCTTCAAAAAGCGGCTGTCCAGAGTTTTTGACGGTACAAATTTCTGCAAAACATAATGGCTGGCCCCGGCTATCAGTTCTGCGATTTTCAGAATATCGTTTTCATCAAGCTGTGATTCCACAACGGTTGTGCGGAATTCGTATGGAATTTTCGCGTCTAAAATCAGCCGGATGCTTTCTTTAATTGACTCCGGATCGATATGCGCATTAGCAATATTCTTATATTTTTCCAGCGGCGCTTTGATGTCCATGGCAATGTAATTCAGCAGTTTTTCATCCAGCAGGGATTTGATAATATGCGGTCGGGAACCATTCGTATCCACCTTTACTGCATAACCCATTTTTTTGATATGTTTGATGAAAGCGGGAAGTTTCTCTTGAATGGTTGGCTCTCCTCCGGTGATGGAAACAGCATCCAGTTTGCCTCTGCGCGCATCAAGAAACTCCATCACATCCTTTTCTCTGATGCATATCCGAAACAGACCAGGATCAACGAGTTCCGGATTGTGACAATAGGAACATTTAAAATTGCACCCCTGTAGGAAGATAACAGCGCAAATCAGACCCGGATAATCAATAAGTGATACTCTATGTAAACCTCCTATTTTCATTTTTCTCCCTTGATTTTAGAAACACAAATCCGATGCGCATATTATTTCAATGCTAAAGATTACTTGATTATTTTAATTTGAATACCTGCCTGGAATCGAATTCTTCCTGTTTACCTTTATTCCACTGTTTAACAGGACGTAAATAACCGACGACACGCGAGTATACCTCGCAATCATCGGCACAGATGGGACACTTTCCCTGCTCGCCTTTAATATACCCGTGAGACGGGCATACACTGAATGTGGGTGTAAACGTTATATACGGCAGATGATAATTGTTACAAATCTTCTGTACCAGCCTCTTGACAGATTGGGGATCATCAATTCTTTCTCCGGCAAAGGTGTGAAACACAGTGCCTCCGGTATATCTTGTCTGAATCTCATCCTGTAGATCCAGCGCTTCAAATATATCATCGGTATAGTCCACAGGCAGTTGCGTGGAATTTGTATAAAACGGCTCCGCGTTTTTTGATTTCCCTTCGCTGGCTGTTATAATATCCGGAAATCTTTCCTTATCAATTTTAGCCAGGCGATAGGACGTGCCCTCGGCCGGTGTTGATTCCAGATTATAATTGTTGCCGGTTTCCTTCTGGAAACTGATGAGTTTGTTTCTCATGAAATCCAGAACCTGTTTCGTAAATTCCTGCCCTTTTCCCGCGGCAATGTTGATGCCCAGCAGATTCAAACACGCTTCGTTCATCCCGACAAGGCCGATGGTCGAGAAATGATTCTTCCAGTATTCATCGAATCGATCTTTAACGCCGCGGAGATAATATTTGGTATAGGGATAAAGATTTCCATCAGTGAATTTCTCCAGAACTTTTCTCTTTGTTTCCAGACTTTCCTTGGCCAGTTCCATCAACCGCTCCAGCCTGGTCAGAAAATCTTTTTTGGATTTGGCCAGATAGGCAATGCGCGGCATATTAATGGTGATGACGCCGATGGAGCCGGTCAGGGGATTGGAGCCAAACAGGCCGCCGCCTCTCATTTCCAACTCACGATTGTCTATGCGCAGGCGACAGCACATGCTGCGGGCGTCTTCCGGATTCATGTCGGAATTAATGAAGTTGGAAAAATAAGGAACGCCATATTTTGCCGTCATCTCCCACAAATCATTGATGTTGTGATCATCCCAGTTAAAATCTTTCGTTACATTGTAGGTCGGAATGGGAAAGGTAAAAACTCTTCCCTTGGCATCGCCTTCCGCCATCACCTGCAGAAACGCCTTGTTGAAAAGATTCATTTCTTCCTGAAATTCCTTGTAGGTTTCTTTCTGCGGTTTGCCGCCGATGATGACATTTTGGTCCGCGTAATATTTGGGAACGGTAACATCCAGAGTCACATTGGTAAAAGGGGTCTGGAATCCAACGCGTGTCGGAACATTGATATTGAAGATGAATTCCTGAAGCGCCTGTTTAATTTCCTTGATCGTCAAATTGTCGTAACGGATAAACGGGGCAAGCAAGGTATCGAAATTGGAAAAAGCCTGGGCACCGGCAGCTTCGCCCTGTAAGGTATAAAAGAAATTGACCACCTGCCCCAGTGCGCTACGCAAATGATTGGCGGGTTTGCTCTCCACTTTGCCTGAAACGCCCTGAAACCCCTGCAGGAGCAAATCATACAAATCCCAGCCGACGCAATAAACGGAAAGAAGGCTTAAATCGTGAATATGAAAATCTCCTTCGGTGTGCGCTTTATGAATTTCCGGGGAATAAATTTCATTGAGCCAGTAAACTTTGCTGACTTCCGAAGAAATGTAATTATTCAAACCCTGCAAGGAATAATCCATGTTGCTGTTTTCATTGATTTTCCAATCCAGTTTTTTTAAATACTGATCGACAAGATCCACTTCCATTCTATTGGCAATGTCTCTTAAGCGGGAATGTTGATCACGGTAAATGATGTACGCCTTTGCCGTCTTGCGAAACGTAGAATTCAAGAGAACTTCTTCAACAACATCCTGAATTTCTTCCACGGATAAAATTTTACCATCAAAAAGTTTTTCGGCAAGATTTAAAACCTTGATAGTTAATTTACGCGCTTCTTTCATATCGAATTCACCGGTGGCAATGCCGGCTTTGGCTATGGCATTGGTAATCTTCTCCGCGTTAAATTTAACTAACCGACCATCTCTTTTTCTGATTTTCAAATTCATAAAAAATACTCCATCAATGCAATAAAAAATAATATATAAATAATAACAAATAACGCTATATATTGGGGTGTTTTTGGATGCTACCACTATATATAGTAATTTTCAAGAAAATAATAAAATATTTTTTAGGAAATTTTTCCTATGAAAACTCAAATGGATAGGGGGATTATTTGATACAATGGTTGAAAAATTACAGTTTGTTATATTCTGAAAAAATCATCGAAAAAATGGCTCGCCCCTGTGTCGATGATCTCAGATCAGTGGAATAACCAAACATGGCTTTGAGAGGAACCTTTGCTTTTATCTCGCTAACAGTTCCTTTGGGATTGACGGATTGAATTTCACCTTTTCGCGCGTTAATGTCTCCGATCACTTCTCCCATAAATTCACTGGGTGTAATGATATCAACCATCATAATCGGTTCAAGCATCATCGGATCCGCTAAATTGCACCCTTCCCGAAAAGCTGTTGATGCTGCAATTTTGTAACCCTGGGCAGAAGATTCTCCTTCCCGGAAAGAACCACCGGTTACCATGGCACCAACATCCATGACGGGATAACCGTTTAATACACCATTCATCATGGCTTCTTTGATCCCTTCTTCAATGACATCATAATATTCGGCGGGAATAACGCTGTCATCAACATTAATGATGATCTCATTGCCCAAACCTCTTTTACGAGGCGTCAAAGAAATACGAATATGTCCGAAGTGTTTCTTTTCGCCCAGTTCTTTTTCAAATATGCTTTCATGCTCTACTTTCTTCTGAATCGTCTCTCGATAGACGACCCTTGGTCTTCCAACATTAACATGACAGTTGAACTCACGAAATAAACGGTCAACAATGATTTCCAGATGCAGTTCCCCCATGCCGGAAATGATGGTTTGTGCTGTTTCGTCTTCATACTTCACTTTCAAGGTGGGGTCTTCTTCTGCTAATTTATCCAGCGCTGTCGTCAGTTTTTCCTGATCAGCAGGCGTCTTGGCTTCTATGGCCTGGTTGATGACCGGCTCGTAAAATTCTATCAGTTCCAACATGATCGGATGTTCTTCCGCACACAGAGTGTCGCCGGTTGTTGTCGTTTTAAGCCCCAACACAGCAACGATATCCCCCGCGGAAGCCGTGTCTATTCTTTCCCGTTTATTGGCGTGCATCCGTAAAAGGCGCGCGATTTTTTCCCGCCTTTTTTTTATGGAATTATAAATTTCATCATTGGCCTGTAATTTTCCTGAATAAATTCTCAGATAAGTCAGTTTCCGTCCCTCATCAAGCATGATTTTAAACGCCAGAGCAGCCAGAGGCTCTTTATCCGAGCTTTGTCTTTTTTCTTCTTTTTTTGTCAACGGATTAATTCCCTTGACGGGTGGAATATCTTCGGGAGAAGGAAGATATTTGATCACGGCATCCAAAACAGGCTGAATTCCCTTGTTTCGTAATGCGGCGCCACAAAGTACCGGTACTATTTTTAAGGAAATTGTCGCTTTTCTCAGCGCTTCTTCTATTTCCGCCACGGTAATGTCTTCACCACTGAGATACTTATCCGCAAGATGGTCATCCACCTCGGCAAGCGTTTCAATCATCCTGTCACGGTTTGATTGCATCTGGTCGGTAAATTCTTCAGGAACATCCTGTATGGCAATTTCCACTCCAGCGGTTGAATCATTCCAGACAATCATTTTCTCGTTAATCAGGTCAATCGCGCCGCGAAAATTATCCTCGCTTCCCGCGGGAAGCTGAATGGCCACGGGAATGGATGTAAAACGCGTCCGCATCATTTCAATCACGTTGAAATAATCAGCTCCGATTCTGTCCATTTTATTGATGAAGGCTATTTTGGGAACACCGTATTTATCAGCCTGGTGCCAGACGGTTTCTGATTGTGGCTCAACACCCCCCACCGCGCAAAACACAACAACGGCGCCATCGAGAACACGCAGGGAACGCTCCACTTCAATGGTGAAATCAACATGTCCCGGCGTATCAATAATATGAACATCATGATTACGCCACGCGCAGGTCGTCACAGCGGATGTAATGGTAATCCCCCTTTCCTGTTCCTGCGGCATCCAGTCCATCACCGCTTCACCATCATGGACTTCTCCCATCTTGTAAGATTTGCCGGTGTAATAAAGAATTCTTTCGGTAACCGTCGTTTTACCGGCGTCGATGTGAGCAACGATACCGATATTACGAGTGCGGGATATTTTGGATTTTGATGCCATAAGATAAATGATCGATCTATTTTTCAGGGATAATGAGTTCCAAATCAGGAGCAAATGCTTTGCGGGTGGAAATGTGACCTTTGATGGACGGGATTTCTTTGCCTTCCACTAAAATTTTTACCTTCTTGATAACGGATACATTTTGAGTGAGTGAATTTGTTAAAGAATAAATTGTAGCCATCTCGGACGCGGAACTGCCTTCATAGGATTTAAGCAAATTTTTATTGAAACTGACCGAAGCTATCCCATCATCCGAAATTCTCACGTCTTTGACAGTAACCCCCTTGGGAAATGTATTAACCAATCCGTTTTTGGAGCCGTTCAATAAAGCCTTAACAATCTCTTTTGCCTGCAGGGCATTATCACTTTCTTTATTTACAAAACGTTTTTCAGATTTTAAAAAACGTTCCTGTGGATCAGAAAAATAAATTTTGGCAACTTGTTTTTGTTTCCTTTTCATCGCTTCCATATCAACCGGAGGAAATATGGCGCTGAACAATGTAACGAAGAAAATAACCAGCAAAACAATGCCTCCACCGATAATAAGCGACAGATAAAATATCTTTGTCGATTTTTTTATTTTCTTCTCTTTGATATTTTCTGACCGTAATTGTTTCTTGGTCGACATAAGCATTCCACTCCTCTGAAAAACCGTGTCAACTTATGGTATTTTATTTTAACTGTCAAGAAGAACAAAATGTTGATTTATTCATAAAACAACCCCCTGCCTTAGAAATAAAATATTTCAAAAAACAGGGGGGGGGTATTTAAATTTTTCCTTAAAAGTTTTCGGCAAGAACCTCATAATAAGCCTGCGGATGTTTACAGGCCGGACATTCTTTTGGTGCTTCGTCTCCTTCATAAATATAACCGCAATTAATGCAGTGCCATTTGACAGCAGTTTTCTTTTTAAATACTTCACCCTTGGCTATATTGGCCGCAAGTTTGCGATACCGGCTTTCATGAAACTTTTCCACTTTGGCGATCTGTTCAAATGAACGCGCCACCTCCGGAAAACCTTCCTCCTTTGCCACCTTTGCGGCATCTGAATACAGAACGGTCCATTCCATATTTTCACCCGCGGCAGCCGCCTCAAGATTGCTCTTGGTATCACCGATTATACCCGCGGGATAGGATGCGGTAATTTCAACTTCACCCCCCTCCAGATATTTAAAAAACACCTTGGCATGTTCCTTTTCATTGTCCGCGGTCTCCAGAAAAAAGCGCGAAATCTGTTCATATCCTTCTTTCTTGGCTGCGCTGGCAAAAAATGTATAACGATTTCTTGCCTGTGCTTCACCGGCAAACGAAGCCAGTAAATTTTTTTCTGTCTTGGTTCCTTTTATTGACTTGGCCATTTTTCTCTCCTTTCTTTATATTTTCGAATATATTATGCATTGCGTTTCAATTTATCAATGGTTCTTCATTAATTTTTTACCAATGGAAAATGCCTCTCCAAGATAATTTCCTACAGCATGATAGGCACGATTTTCCGGAGCATAAATTACCGGTTGGATTTTCATCATATCGGGTAATCCGTCTTCTCCCAGCATGGATTCGTCAACCTTGACATCCATAATCTCACCGATAAAATGAGTATGGATGCCAATTTCAACATGCTTCAACAATTTGCATTCCATAATCATTGGAAATTCCTTGATATAAGGAGCATCAACTTTTTCACTTTTTACGGCTGTAATCTCGGCGTTGGAGAATTTATCAGTAATTTTACCGGACGTCATGCCGCAATAATCCGCAATCACAATCTGATTCGCGGAAGGCACATTAACCGTAAAACATTTTCTTTCCATAATATTATCATACGTATATCTTGATTTTCTCAACGAAATAGCCACGGCAGGCGGCTGAGAACTGCAAATCCCTCCCCAGGCCACGGTCGCAGCGTCCGGGTTACCTTTTTTATCGTAGGTTCCTATTAGCCACACGGGAGCCGGATAAATCAGCGTTTTGGCGCCAAAAGATTTCTTCATAAATTCTCCTTTTAAAATAACGAATAATAAACAGTTCTTCTTTCAATTTTGTATAAATTATTTACGTTGAAAATTCAATTCAAATGAACAACCCAGCCGCCGCAAGCAACGGGGTATCCAAAGGAACTTGCGCCCCAAGGGGCGGGGAATTTGACTCACATTTACCCCACTCCGCTTCGCTGCGGGGATAATTCGTCCATCAAACTTCAGGGCGCTGCGCTTCTGAAATTTGGGTCTCATTTACCCCACTCCGCTTCGCTGCGGGGATAATTCGTCCATCAAACTTCAGGGC
>CAYNWA010000035.1:0-2322 GCA_964400795.1 uncultured Smithella sp. | reverse complement strand
GCTGCGCTTCTGAAATTTGGGTCTCATTAAAAAATAGTTTAATTTATCGTTAAATTTATAGTAGAATAAATTCAATCAAAGCAGAAGGAGGTTTTTATGGCCACAATTATGCCGGAATCAGAAAATGTGCAAAAAGCAATTAAATGGGTATCTACAAATTTAGAAGAAGAGAATCAGACACTAGCCAAACTGATAGATAAAGCCGTATTTAAGTTTGATTTATCGCCCAAGGATACAGAATTTCTGACCAAGTTTTTCCACGAAAGCCAATCCAATAAATAAGCTATCTATCCTGGCTGAAGAAAAGTTAAATCCGGACAATGATCTGTTTTGTCCGGATTTATATTATATTCTAACGGAAGCGGGCAGTCCCGTCAGGTCGGTTAAAACGAATTGTTAACCGCCATTCCCGTTAATCCACCAGGACCCTTTTTCTTTAAACCACCAATGAGAGGAATCTGTCTTGATAATTCTTTCAGAAAGCTTTTTCCCGTTTTCCGTTGTTAATCTCTGAAGCGCAAAGTCTATCCATTCTTCCGAATATTTATTGCCCAGATCTCCGCATTCTTTTAGCTGTAAAATAAGAGCAATTTGATCGGCATCCCTCGCGATTAATGCTTCTTTTGTTTCTTTCCGATTAAATTCTTCTATGGCTTTTTTAATATCTTCGCCGAAAAAAAGACTTTCTGACAATTCCAGGACCGCTTTTTCTTCATCCACATGAACGTATTTTTTATTAACATAATTCATGTCTCCGGTTCGTGCCTCCGGCAGATCATGAAGAATACACATTTTTAAAACACGCGATTCATCGAGTGATTCATCCATTTTGCAGAGAGCATATCCTACAAAGATCGTGCGTAAAATGTGTTCCGCAACCGATTCACTGCCACTTCCGAGAAATTGATAACCACTGCGCGGTGTTCTACTAAGCATTCCTACTTCAAATAAAAAATTTGCGATATCGTCCATTTTATTCCTTTTTCAATACTTTGATGCGATTGGCCATCATTTCCGATATTTTCGTTATTTGCAATTGGATGGAAGCGACCCCGTCAGGCCTCATCGCTATAACTTTGTCCAGTTGCGCCTTCCAGTGCTCCAACGAGTTCAGTTCATTCTCTCGTAGCTTTTTTTCAAAACGCTCCTGATATTCCTTTATAAATAAGTCCGACGAACTCATTTGCGCCATATCCTATCTCCCTTTCTTGAGTTTGTGGCATTATATCATCGGGTTTTTATCTTGCAACAACGAATTTTAAACGAATTTTGAATTCATCGTTTGACACGATTCATTAAATATTATATCAAGGGTCCCGATATTCGTATCGCATCCTCCGCTTTTGGCGGGATTGTTCGACTGATAAATTTCAATTCACTGTGTTTTTGAAATTTTAGTCTCACAAAACAAAACACAAAAATTGATTAAACAATAGAGAAATACATATGCCATCACAACATCAACATGAGGATATCGCCGGAGGACAAGCGCTGATCGAAGGGGTTATGATGCGCCACGGCGATAAAATAGCGGCGGCGGTCAGAAAACCGGACAAGGAAATTGTTTTTCAGGAACGTGAATATATCCCTTTAACCAAACGATATAAAATACTCGGATGGATGTTCATTCGGGGAACCATAACGCTCTTTGAAATGATGATTGTGGGTTTTAAAGCGCTGATGTTTTCAGCGAATGTGGCCCTTTCCGAAGAAGAAAAAAAACCCCAGGGTTGGGAAATGTATCTTTCCTTGTTGATCAGTTTTTCCATCGCCATTATTTTCTTTGTAGTTATTCCCGCTTTTTTCTTCACGAAAACAAAATTTTATATCGAGAATCTTTTGCTGTTAAACATTTTGGAGGGCGGCGTCCGACTGGGAATGTTTCTCTGTTTTCTGGCCGCCACACTCTTCATGAAAGACATGCGTCGTGTTTATATGTATCACGGCGCCGAACACAAAACCGTATTCGCCTGGGAAAGTGGACAGGAATTAACCGTCGAAAATGTTAAAAATTTCTCCACCCGTCATCCCCGATGCGGCACCAGTTTTATTCTTTTTGTCATGATCGTTTCCATATTGGTATTCTCTTTATTGGGACGTCCTGATTTTCTGCACAGAGTGCTCTATAAAATTATGCTCCTTCCTGTTGTGGCCGGTATTTCGTACGAAGCTATTCGCTTCACCGGCAAATATACCCGTTTCAAATCCGTTCAATGGTTAAGCTGGCCGGGTTTAATGCTGCAAAAAATTACAACCCGAGAACCTTCAAATGATCAAATTGAAGTCGCTATAGCCGCCATGAAAAAAGTAATTTAGGTCCGT
>CAYNWA010000034.1:4186-26753 GCA_964400795.1 uncultured Smithella sp. | reverse complement strand
TGAAACTCACATTTCAGAAACAAAGTGTACTGAAATGTGTAAGTTGAATTGTCCCATGTGCGAAGCACATAGGGATATCCCCGAGGCGAATAACCTAAGGGTCACTATAGGTGCGCTGAAATTTGCAGGACGAACTATCTGTGAAGCGTAGTGGAGCGGGATCAATGTGGGTCTAATTCCCAGCCCCCTGGGGCGCAAGTTCCTTTGGATACCCTGCTGCTTGCGGCTGGGCTGTTTATCACGGGTATGAACCCCAGGGCAAGCCCTGGACCCTAATTCCGCAGCAAGCTGCGGGGTATCATACCCTCCGCTGTGCGGGATTGTTCGACTTACAAATTTCAATGCACTTCGTTTTGAAATTTGAGTCTCACAATGAATTTAGAACTTATTTTTTTGGACACATAATATGCCTTTTCAATTTAATCTAAAAAAACAAGATACGGACACTTCCGCAAGGCTGGGCGAAATGGTTACTCCCCACGGAATTGTGCATACGCCGGCTTTCATGCCGGTGGGCACGCAGGGAACCGTCAAATCAATGCTGCCGGAAGAAATTAGAAATTGCGGCGCGGAAATTATTCTGAGCAACACGTATCACCTTTATTTACGTCCCGGACATGAAACAATAAAAAACCTGGGGGGACTCCATCAATTCATGAACTGGTCCAACCCCATCCTGACCGACAGCGGCGGTTTTCAGGTCTACAGTCTGGGAGCTTTACGTAAAATCACGCCGGACGGCGTGATGTTTCGTTCACATATTGACGGCTCCAGACATTTTCTGACTCCGCAGAAAGCGATTGAAATCCAGGAAGCACTCGGAGCGGATATTATGATGTGTCTCGACGAGTGCACCCCCTACCCTGCTACAGTCTCTCAAACGGAAAAATCATTGAATCTAACGGCCAAATGGGCTCAACAATGTAAGAAGGCCAAAACAAACAGTGAGCAGGCATTGTTTGGCATTGTACAGGGCGGTTCTTATCTTGATTTACGTCAACAATCACTGGATCAAACAGCCGTCCTCGACTTTGACGGCTATGCATTGGGTGGCGTAAGCGTCGGCGAACCCAAGGAAATCATGTATAAAATAACTGATTCCATCACGCCTTTGCTCCCCCGGAATAAACCGCGTTACCTCATGGGTGTGGGAACGCCGGAAGACATCGTTTTCGGGGTATCCTGCGGAATCGACATGTTTGACTGCGTCATACCGACCCGATGCGCCCGCCACGGATTATTGTTTACAAATTCAGAAAATGTTGTTATAAAAAACGCCCGCTGGCGGGAAGATAATAATCCCATTGATGAAAATTGTGATTGTTATACCTGTAAAAATTATTCCCGAGCCTATTTAAGGCATCTTTATTTTGCCGGCGAAATACTGGCGATGGTGTTAAATACCATTCATAACATTCGCCATTACATGCGCCTCATGGAGAGCATACGATTGGCAATTAATGACAAACGGTTTGGTAAGTTTAAAGAAGATTTTTTAAACAAAAAGATAAATGGATAAGAATTTCTGATAAAGATAATTTAAGGAGGAAATTAAATTGATATCATTAGCATACGCGATGGGCGGAGCTCCCGGTGGCAAGGCTGCCGGTGGCGGAGACTGGGGATTTATTATTACCATGGTAATAATTTTCGGGATTTTCTATTTTTTGATGATTCGTCCTCAGCAGAAAAAACAAAAAGAACTCAAGGCCATGCTGGACAACCTCGCCTATGGTGATATGGTGATGACCACCGGAGGAATACACGGCAAGATTACCGGCTTGACCGATGCCGTGATTACGCTGGAAATTGCCGATAAAGTAAGAATAAAGGTTGCCAGAAGCGCCATCGGGACCATTATTCAGAAGTCCGGCTCCGCGGCTCCGACGCCTTCAACAAAATAATCATTATAGAAAGGGGCCATTCATGTTCAAATCTTTAAAACTCAGAGGAGCCATAACTTTAATTGTTTGTCTTGGCTCTTTATATTTCTTAGTACCGACATTTATATCCGATATTCCTTCTCCCTGGGATAAATATATGTTTAAAGAAAAGATTCATCTGGGCCTGGACTTGCAGGGAGGCATGCACCTTGTGCTTGAAATTGACACGGACAAAGCTCTGGAAGCAATGATAGAAAGAACGTCTAGTGATTTAAAAGAATCATTGATGGACAGCAAAGTGCGTTTCCGTAATCTGGAAAAAGCAAATAACGCAAAACTGACCATGGAACTGACGGATTCCGACGGAAAATCTTCTCTGGAAAAAGTCCTGGGCGACCACTATCCGGATCTCGAAATAGAATCAACCACCCCGCGGGAAACCGGACAGCTTGTCACTGTGAAATTTAACGACAAAAGAGCGGTGGAATTGAAAAAATTAACCGTGGAACACTCCCTGGAAACCATCCGGAACAGAGTGGATCAGTTTGGAATCTCGGAGCCGGAAATTATACCGGAAGGAAACAACAGGATTCTCGTTCAACTCCCCGGCATTAAAGATCCCGAAAGAGCAAAAAATCTGATCGGTAAAACAGCTCTGCTGGAATTCAAGCTGGTTGACGATGAAAATTCCCTCGAGGAAGCCCTGCGCGGAAATATTCCTGACGGAGATGTGATCGCTTACGGTTTGCGTGCCAATCGTTCCACCGGAGAAAGGGGTTCCTCTCCCTTCTTATTGAAAGACAGAGCCCTGCTGACCGGCGCCTCATTGGAAACGGCCAAGGTGCAGATTGCCGACCGTTTTGGCGATGTCACCGTCGGATTGAAATTTAATTCCCAGGGAGCTGTTGATTTTGAAAGAATTACCGGAGAAAATGTACGCAAACGATTGGCCATTGTTTTGGACGGCGTGGTGCATTCAGCCCCCGTCATTCAGGAACGTATATCAGGAGGCCAGGCTCAGATCACTGGAAACTTTACCATGGAAGAAGCGCGGGATCTGGCCATCGTTTTACGCGCCGGCGCCTTGCCCGCGCCCGTCAATATTCTTGAAGAAAGAACGGTTGGGCCGTCACTGGGCAGCGATTCCATTCGACAAGGCATCATGGCAACTCTTATCGGTTCACTGTTGGTTACTTTATTCATGATTCTTTATTATCGTCTTTCCGGCGCGATAGCCGACGTGGCCTTGATCACAAACATTTTTCTTGTGCTGGCCATTCTTGCGGCATTTAGAGCAACGTTGACTCTACCGGGAATCGCCGGATTGCTTCTCACGGTGGGTGTTGCAGTGGACGCGAATATTCTGATCTTTGAACGCATTCGAGAAGAACTGCGAACGGGCAAAACCATCCGGATCGCCCTGGATACAGGTTATAACCGCGCCTTTATTACGATTGTTGATACGCATATCACGGGAATCGTTGCCGCTGCTTTTCTGATCATGTTCGGCACGGGGCCGATCAAGGGATTTGCCGTCACAACGATCATCGGCCTGCTGGCCAGTCTTTTTACGGCAGTTTTCGTCACCCGGGTCATCTTTGACTATATCACAACAAACTTTAACATTAAGAAATTGAGCATTTAAAAAATATACAGGCAGGCAGGAGACATTATATGGAGTTAATAAAACCGGGAATCAATCTTGATTTCGTTGGAAAAATAAAATACGCGATTACATTTTCAATCATTCTCATTATCGTCAGTATCGGATCGGTTGTTTATCATGGCGGTTTGAATCCCGGCATTGACTTTGCGGGCGGCTCGGTCATCCAGGTTAAATTTTCAAATAATATTCCCGCCGATCAGATCCGGGAGGCTCTCAAATCGACCAAACTCCAAAACAGCACCATTCAAAAGTTCGGTGCCAACGAATTTTTAATCCGCACGTCAGAATCTTTTTCGGATCAAACGGTGCTGGCCGCTAACGTTGAACAGCCGCTGGCCGCCGCGTTCAGTAAAGATTTTGAAATCAGGCGCGTGGAAGTCGTCGGTTCCAAAGTCGGCGCCGACTTCAAGCGCAAAGCCATCATCGCAGTGGTTCTCTCCTGGCTGGCCATGCTTATTTACGTCGGGTTTCGCTTTGAATTCCGCTACGGACTTGGAGGTATTGTTGCCCTCATTCATGACGTCATCATCACCATCGGAGCGGTTTCGATCATGAATATGGAATTTACCATATCCATCCTGGCCGCGCTGGTTTTTATCATTGGCTTTTCAATCAATGATACCATTGTGACCTTGGACAGAATCCGGGAAAATGTTAAATTGAATCCCAAAAAACCACTCCGTGAAACAATCAATATGAGCATTAATCAGACGCTCAGCAGAACCGCTCTGACCTCACTGACCGTTTTCCTCACAGTTCTTGCGCTGTATCTTTTCGGCGGCGCGGTGATTCACGATTTCGCCTTCGCGCTGCTGGTGGGTGTGGTCATCGGAACTTATTCCTCTATTTATATAGCCTGTACGATTGTTCTTTTTTTTGAAAACCTTCAAATTTTAAAAACGAAGAGGAATCCATAAATTGTCTTTTTTCGCCGGCGCAGGATTTACGATTTTCATTTTAATATTATTCGCAGGTATTTTTTTAAACTTGTTCGGATTACCGGGAACAGTCGTTATCTTTTTTGACGTGTTATTGTATTCAATTTTTACCGGTTTTGAACAGATCGGCTGGAAAATCATTATATTTCTTTTTATCTCATCAGTGATTGCCGAAGCTGTTGAATTCTTCTGGATCATCAGTGAAACCCCGCAACAAACCGTAAGCTCAAAAAAATCAATGAAAGCGGCTGTATTCGGGGCTTTGACAGGCGTTGTATTACTGACATTACTTTTTGGGGGACCCGGTATATGGATAGGATTTTTCTTGGGAGGTCTTATCGGAATTTTGATTATGGAAATCATAAGACAATCGAAACTGAAAGCTCCATTCCGGACGCTGAATGCATTTATCTTCAATACAATCGGGAAAAACGCAGTTAAAGGATTTATTTCTCTTTGCATGATTGCATTTTCTCTATCGAATATTTATTCTTAGGAGCCATTTAAAACATGACAAACGATGCCAAACCAAAATCAAAAGTTAAAGAATACGTTGAATCGATCATTATTGCCATTTTAATTGCCCTTTTCATCAGGACCTTTATCGTGTGCGCTTATAAAATACCGTCACGGTCCATGGTGCCGACACTGCTCGTCGGCGATCACATTTTGGTCAACAAGTTCATTTACGGCGTAAAAATTCCGTTGTTAAGAAGAACTATTATTCCTATAAGCGAACCCAAAAGAGGCGAAATTGCGGTTTTTATTTTTCCCAATGACCGGTCCAAGGATTTTATCAAGAGGGTTATTGGCGTTGCCGGGGATAAAGTTGAAATAAAAAACAAAAAAATATTCGTCAACGATCAGGAATTTAAAGATCCTTATGGGACGTTCAGTGACAGCTTAATTTTGCCAAAATCCATGCAACCCCGTGATAATTTCGGCCCGGTGATCGTCCCTGAAAAATCGATTTTTGTCATGGGCGACAATCGGGATGAAAGTCTGGACAGCCGGTTCTGGGGATTTGTGAACCTGAAGGACGTTGAAGGGAAAGCCTTCATCATTTACTGGTCTTGGAACCGCGATGAAAAAAATCTTCGTTGGGAACGTTTGGGCAGCCTGTTACACTGAGCGGATTTCCCATAAAAAAATGATAAGTTACCGTGCCACAAAGCCATGAATATAACCTTTTAGTAAAATGATTTTTTAATCTTGACACGTGAACTTCATGGTTGTATAAGAAGTATAAATAATCCCTTTTAATTTAATCCGGTGAGATTGAAAAAGGAAATATAATGAAAGACTCATTAAAATACTATCAAGCCTTTTTCCGCCCGGGGAAAGGCTTTTTTTGTCCTTTGGTCGAGGTTTGCCTGTATGTCGAATAATAAAAACACAAAAACGGTCATGGACAAAGAGGGAATTGAACGATGCCTGACCAGAATAGCTTATGAAATTCTGGAAAAAAACAAAGGCATGGAAAACATTGTTCTGATGGGAATCAGGACCGGTGGCGTATTCCTGGCTCAAAGGCTGCAAAAGAAAATGTCCGATATTGAGCATGCGACTATTCCTCTGGGAATACTTGATATTACTCTCTACCGGGATGATATTTCCGCATCCAAAAAGAAACCGCATCTGGGAGAAACAAAAATCAATTTCTCTCTGGATGATAAAATTGTCATACTGGTTGATGATGTTCTGTTTACAGGCAGGACCATCCGCGCGGCCATGGACGCCCTGATCGATTTCGGAAGGCCTAGAATGATTCAGCTTGCCGTTTTAATCGACCGCGGCCATCGCGAACTGCCCATCAGGGCTGATTTTGTCGGTAAAAATCTTCCTTCTTCCTTATGGGAAGCCGTGCGTGTTGATCTGGTGGAAAAAAATGGCGTGGACGAAGTCGTCATAGAGGAAGAAACTTGATGTTAAAAGTTTTAAGGTGATATGAAATTCGAACGAAAAGACATATTGGGGATACAGGACTTATCCGTTAATGAAATCAATCTCATTCTGGAAACGGCCGAATCATTTTTGGAAATTTCCACCCGTCCGATAAAGAAAGTGCCGACTCTACGCGGTAAAACCATTATCAATCTTTTTTATGAAGCCAGCACCCGCACCAGAACATCTTTCGAGATAGCGGGTAAACGGTTAAGCGCCGATACCATCAATATTTCATCTTCCACGAGCTCCGTTGTCAAGGGAGAAACGCTGATCGATACAGCCCGTAATCTGGAAGCCATGAATCCCGATGTCATTGTTATCCGCCACAGCGCTGCCGGAGCCCCGCACTTGCTGGCAAAACTTGTCAAACAGTCCATCATCAACGCCGGCGATGGCGCGCATGAACATCCAACACAGGCGCTTTTGGATATGATGACGATAAAAGAACATAAGGGAAAATTCTCCGGTTTAAAAATAGCCATCATCGGCGATATCGAGCACAGTCGCGTAGCCCGCTCTAATATTTACGGCCTCTCCAAAATGGGCGCCAACATTGTCCTCGCCGGTCCGGCGACCATGTTGCCGCGCGATATCGAACAGATGGGCGTCAAAGTTTTTCCCCATGTGGAAGATGCGATTACCAAAGCCGATGTTGTGATGATGCTGCGCATTCAGTTGGAAAGACAAAAACAAAACATTTTCCCGTCGCTGCGGGAATATTCTCAACGTTTCAGTCTCAACCGCGGCAACATCAAACTGGCGAAAAAAGATGTTATCGTCATGCACCCCGGTCCCATCAACCGCGGCGTGGAAATATCTCCCGATATTGCCGATGATCCTTCTTTCTCCGTCATTCTTGATCAGGTGAACAAAGGCGTCGCCGTACGAATGGCTCTTCTTTACCTGCTCACCGGAGGTAGCAAATGAAACTTTTATTAACCGGCGCGAAAGTAATCGATCCTTCTCAAAACGTGGAATCCCGGTTGGATATTTTTCTGGAAAACGGAAAGATTGCCAAAGTCGGCACAAATCTCGCCAAGGCAACAAAGTCAAAGGATTCGGAAAAAATTACAAAAGTCATTGATTTATCCGGAATGATTCTCGTCCCCGGCTTGATTGACATGCACACGCATCTGCGCGAGCCGGGCTACGAATACAAGGAAACCATCGCCTCGGGAACCGCTGCCGCAGTCGCCGGTGGTTTTACGTCCATTGCCTGCATGCCCAACAGCAATCCGATTAATGACAATCGCTCGATTACCGAATTCATCAGACGAAAAGCAGGCGAGGCCGCGCTGGCCAATGTTTATCCGGTCGGCGCCATCAGTAAAAATTCTGAAGGCGTTCAGCTCACAGAATTCTGGGATCTTAAGGAAGCGGGTATCGTCGCTCTTTCGGATGACGGCAAGCCTGTCATGAATGCCGCTTTGATGCGCCGCGCGATGGAATATGCCTACTCCCTGCAACTGCCAGTCATTTCGCACTGCGAAGACATAAATCTTTCCGCAAACGGTTTGATGAATGAGGGCTATTATTCCACCATTCTGGGACTCAACGGCATTCCCGCCACGGCGGAAGAAACCATGGTCGCCCGTGACATTCTGATCGCCGAATTCACGAAAACGGCCGTGCACATCGCGCACGTCAGCACCGCCGGATCCGTCAGGCTGATTCGCGATGCAAAAGAAAAAGGCCTGAACGTTACGGCGGAAACAGCTCCGCACTTCTTCACGCTGACCGACGAATCACTTCAGACTTATGACACCAACTTCAAAATCAATCCCCCCTTGAGAGGCGAAAATGATCTCAAGGCAATAAAAGAAGGTCTTGCCGATGGAACGATCGATGTTATCGCCTGCGACCATGCTCCTCACGGTCGTACGGATAAGGAAGTGGAATTTGAATATGCCGCTAATGGAATCAGCGGACTGGAAACTTCTCTGTCCTTAAGTATGGACCTTATCAAAAACAAAACCCTTAACTGGAAAGAATTAATTACCAAGATGAGCTTGAATCCGGCGCGCATATTGAATTTGCCCAAAGGAACACTGCAGACAGGCGCGGATGCCGATGTCACCGTCATTGATCCTCTGTTCAATTGGACGGTTGACGTGCAGGCTTTCCGTTCACGCGGTAAAAACTCCCCGTTCAACGGACGACCAATGCAGGGCAAAGCCATTCTGACCATTGTCGGCGGTGAAATAAAATACGATGGTCGCTAGAGAACAACTAAAAACCACCGGATTCGTCTTACGTACCCTGAGCTACAGTGAATCCGATTTAATCGTCACCTTTTACAGTCACGATTTCGGCAAACTCAAGGGAATCGCCAAGGGCGCCAAACGAAGCAAAAAAAGATTTGCCAATGTCTTTGAGCCTTTTTCCCTGACCGACATCATCTTTACCCGCAAAAGCCGCGATATGCTCGCCTTCATTGAATCCTGCGACATTGTAGATCACTATCCGTCCATCAGACAGGATATGGAAAAAACTCTGATCGCCTCTTATTTTATCGAGTTGACCGATCACTTCAGCCCGGAAGGGAAAAAAAATGAAAAAATATTTGAGCTGCTGCAGAATTTTCTTATGATGCTGGAAAGGGAGAATTCATCTGATGCCATTGTGCGCTTCTTTGAAATGCGTCTGCTGAAACTAGCGGGATTCGAACCGGCTCTTGATCGCTGCGTCATATGTAAAAAACCTGTCACCAACGGTAACTCTTATTATTTTCACCCCAACGAAGGCGGCATCAAATGCAGCGCCTGTGCCAAAATCCAGCGATACGAACAACCCATCTCCGCGGGCACCGTTCGCACATTGCTGATGGGAAAAGATATGGACATTGATAAAATCAAGCTTGTCGCCCTGAGTCAGTCCCTGGCGATAGAATCACGCAGCATCCTGATTAATTTTATCTCTCACGTGTTAGGACGTGACGTAAAATCTTTGAAGGTTCTGGAACAGGTGCAGAGATATTGTACATGACGGATTTCTAAATGCATCATCCTGAGTTATTAATTCCCGCTGGGAATCTGGAAAAACTGCGAACGGCTCTGCTCTATGGAGCCGATGCCGTTTACGTTGGCGTGGAAGGCCTGAGCCTGCGAGCAGAATCATCCGAAATGTCCATGGCTGATTTAACCACCGGCGTGAAGGAAGCGCACGACAAACAGGTTAAAATTTACGGAGCCATCAATACCTTCGCACGCGATGCTGATTTGAACCAGTCGAAAAAAATAATCCACGAACTGGCCGCGACCGGTGTCGATGCCGTCATTGTCAGCGAACCGGGAATGCTGAAACTTGCTCAAAAGTTAGCTCCGCAACTGCCGATACATTTAAGCACACAGGCCAATACCACCAATATCGAGGCGGTGCGCTTCTGGCAGGATCAGGGTGTTAAGCGGATTGTTCTGGCAAGAGAACTGAATTTGAAAGAAGTTGGAGAAATCGCCGCGGCTGTTCCCGACATGGAACTGGAAATCTTTATTCACGGCGCGATGTGCATGTCCTACTCCGGACGCTGCTACCTTTCGGCATTTCGCAATCGCCGCAGCGCCAACGAAGGCGACTGCTCCCAGCCCTGCCGCTGGGAATATTTGCTTTATGAATCAACACGACCAGACGACCCTCTTATTCTGGAGGAGGACGAACGATACAGTTACCTGCTCAGTTCCAAAGATTTATGCCTCATCGAACATCTGCCCGAAGTTTTTGCAACAGGCGTTGCGAGTCTCAAGATAGAAGGCCGGATGAAATCATCTTATTACGTTGCCGTGGTTACACGAACTTACCGGCAGGCATTGGATGCCCTTGCTCAAGAAAAAAACAAATACAAATTCAGGCCGGAATGGCTGGACGAACTTAACAAAGTTTCCAACCGCGGCTACACCACCGGATTTATCTTTGCTCAGGAAAAAATAAACGAGACCAATCCACATATCAAATATATTCAGACGCACGAACCGGTGGGAATTGTTTTGCAATATGATTCGGGAAAAAAGAGAATGCTGATCACTGTCCGCAATCATCTGACCGCAGGCGACGATATTGAACTATTACTTTCTGATGACACAATCAAAATAGACACGCGCACGATGGCTGACGCAAAAGGAAACACCATCGCCGAAGCCAATAATGACAATCAGATTTATCTGCCGGTGGAAAAAGAAGTGCCAATCGGAGCAATCCTGCGACAAAAAGTAAAAAGCAACGAATCGTAGGGCGCGTTCGCCGAACGCGCCGCATAACGGATTGTTCGGGCGAATCCCAAAATGTTAGGTCGAGTCTTTTTGACTCGACCTAATTTACCCTATCGTTCGGTCGAGTCTTTTCGACTCGACCGTAAAAATCAAATTCTATCAATTAACTTGAAGTCATCTTTTTCATAAAGCCTTGCCGAACTCCAAGCATAACCGCTGGTATCGGTGACAATTCCCGCGCGCACAGGATTTTCATGGATGTAGTTCAATTTCTGAAGGAAGAATTTATCGCTTTGAATTTCTTCCGCGCCGTCGTCCTGTATCCAGAATTGATATTGAGTATTGGCATTATTTTGTTTTCCGGCATTTCTCATAACGTCGAGAGCCCAATGCCTGTTTTCTTCTTTTTGCATCACCTGGATTATTTTCTGCGCGGTGAATTTTTTGAAATCCCTGATGATCTGCCAGAGTTTGATGTTTTTGTCATGAGCGCTGATAATCAAATGCAGATGGTTGGTCATAAAAACAAAGCCATAAAGTCTTAGCCCTTTTTCTTTACGGCAATATTGCAGGCTGTCCCATAGAATTTGCAAATATTCCGGTTTTGTAAAAACATTCAACCATTCAACGACGGTAAATGTAACAAAGTAAGGAATACCGGATTGCGTGGATTTGAAGTTTTTATTCATGGAAGGCTTTTAGCATAGAGGGTTACTTCAGTCGAGTCGAAAAGACTCGACTGAACAATGAATTCCGCTGATGGGTCGAGTCTTTTCGACTCGACCCAATAAAATATTAATCGCACCGAGCAACTTATTTCTTCTTCGGTGGAGGAATGCGGACGAGTCTTTCGCCTTCAATCAGGGATATCGCATTTTGCGGGCAGAAATGCGCGCACACACCGCAGCCGATGCAGAGTTCCGCTTTCCGCCCTGCCTTTTTATTGTCTTTTAAATACGCCGCGTAGGTGTGACAATGCTCCACACATTTGCCGCAACCGATGCACAAATCCTCGTTTACTGACGCCAGATAATAAGTGACATTGTTGATGGGCGCGATCATATTATCCGCACCGTTGGCGCAGCAGCAACGGCAGCAGTTGCAGATACTGGTTTCATCCTTGCTCGTATCAAAATTCGGATGATAGGCTTTATGCACCAGTCCATCTTCCTCGGCTTTCTTTAACACTTTGATAGCTTCTTCCTTGGTAATCATTCTGGAAAAACCCTGCTCGGACGTAAACCGGGCCGACTTGCCAAACGTAAAACAGGTTTCGCGTTCGTTCGTCTGCTTGCAGGGCGTTCCCGCCATATCTTTATAATGACGGCAGAAGCAGTGCCCCAGCGCAATCTCGTCAAATTTCTGAATCAGTTCTTCAACCCGCTGCGATGGAAGGATTCTGTTTTGCGCGCCTTCAAGCTTTTCGTTGATGACGATTTTTACCGGTTCACCTTTTGCCTTATTTTCCAGAACAGGCACAGTCCTATCAATGGGCGGCATATTCATCAGCATCGGAACAATCGCGTCATAGTTATCCTGCACAAGGCTCTTCAAATCCACAAACAATTGACTGAACAAGTCGCTTATTTCTTTATCCCTTGGGCTCTTTTCCAGTTTGCCCATGAATTTATATTCAAACGTTCCGACATTGAACAGCGGCAGCAAACGGAAAACCATCACGCCCTTGCTGTTGGGCTGATTAAAAATGACGCCTCTTTTCGCCAAATCATGAACTTTTTTATTAATCTCGTCTTCCGACAATCCGCTGGATTGTTTCAACTGGTCCATCGTCTGGGATTTCTTCTCCGCGAAAGCGGCGATAAAATCCAACTCATCTTCATTGATAAAAAATCTCAGAAGTTTCATCAGGGTATCGTTAACGGGAATCGGCGTTCCTCCCGCTGTGCTGATCACTTCACCGGCTCGTTTATATTTTTCGTCGATATTCATATTCTTTATCCTTTCCTGTTTTATTCATCACCCTCTCCTAACCTCCCCCATCAATGGGGAGGAATCAGAGCGGTAACCCCATTTCAGGGGAATCTATTTTAAATTTTTGAATGCTGCAACTTCTTTCTTCAGCCAGCTAACCCATTTATCTATCCCTGCTCCCGTCTTGCAGGATACCTCGATAATTTCAATACGGGAATTCAACGCCAGAACCCTTTTGCGCATGGCTTCCATGTCAAAATCGCTCAAGGACATATAATCGATTTTATTGACCAGCAGCACGTCACAAATCGAAAACATCAGCGGGTATTTAAGCGGTTTATCGTCCCCTTCGGGCACACTCAGAATCATCACATTCTTATGGGCGCCGGTATCAAACTCCGCCGGACAGACCAGATTGCCCACGTTTTCGATAATCACCAAATCCAGATCACCCACGCTGAGCGCGTCGATACCCTTGGTAACCATGGTGGCGTCCAGATGACAGAAACCTCCCGTCTTGAGCTGCACAGCGCGGATTCCTTTTGCTGCAACCTTTTCCGCATCCACCATCGAATCGATATCCGCCTCGATCACGCCTAGTTTCACACTGTCTTTCAGACCGGCAATGGTTTGCAGAATCAGGCTTGTCTTGCCCGACCCCGGCGAGGACATCAGATTGACCAGCATCGTTTTTGACTTTTGCAGATTTTCCCGGACTCCCGCGGCCACCTTAATATTATCGGCCAGAATTTCCTCTTTGACTTCAATCAACCTTACTTCTGCCACTACTGAACCTCCATATCCTTAATATAATATTCCCTCCCCGAAAGAAGCGAACCGCCCTTCTCCCCGCAGTTCGGACAAGCAAGATTTTCCAATCCCGCCATCTCGACTTCATAGGGTTGGGAACAGGAATTACACTGCATCTTAATCGGCATTCGCTCGATTTTGAGTTTGGCCCCTTCGGCCAGGGTGCCCTTGCTCAAATGATCAAAATAGCGCTGAATCCATTCATCTTCCAGATCACTGAGCTTGCCGATCTGCAGATTAACAGTTACAACCCGCTGAACATTATTTCTCTCGGCGTGTTTCAATATAACTTTCAAAATTTCTTCAGTGACGGGGAGTTCGTGCATCGATTATTTTCCTCTTTCAAAATAGAACATCAACTTGATAGCCGAATAGAACAAATTGACTGTTTGGTTCAATATCATTTTTTGATTAGAAATGGTATCTTGAATGTCATTCCCGCGAAGAGATTGTGTCGTAATAAGAAATATTACCATTTAATGTCCTCCGCTGGCGGAGGTGTCCCAAAGGGACGGAGGTGGATAAAATTCACGCAATGCGTATCTGGTCAATATAACGTATATTTTAAAAACTTCCACCCCCTACCCCCGCCAGCGAGGGACATTTCTCATTACGCACAGCCAATATTTGCAATTATGACACAGCCTCAGGAGCCGGGGGATTGCAAGTCGCGGGATTCGAAAAACTTATATTTCAAAACCTAACTTTAAGTGTCTTCCGTCAATAAATCATGCATTCGTGTTAACTTTATATGTGAAGCAATAGATAATCATCAGCACAAACATCACCGCAACCGATAAGGAAAATATTTCATTCATCATCGAACGATTCATAAAGGCCATGGCGCCCAGAATAAAACTTAAAACACCCGTGATGCCGATTATTTTTGAGAACCGCGACCCTTTTAAAAACCAGGGAGCAAGCACCAGAAATATCGATGCGATACCGCCCCACTTGATCCAGGTAAACCAATGAAGCAGTTGAAGTTGAGTATCAAAATTCCCGTTTGAAAGGTTCGCTGTGATTCCCAGCAATTGTACATTTTCCAGTGCGTCGGCGGCTAATACCACCATGGCGAGCGCCGCACCGGCATAATAATATTTATTTTTGGAAAGCGCGGCGCATTTAACCGAAATCATCAGCAGGAAAATCGAATACAGGCACATATAAAAATAATCCAGCCGGTTACCGAGATCCATGGCACGAACCAATTTGTCCCGCATGACGATGTCTTCGCTGCCGAACATATTTATCACTTCAGCTTTTGTTTGAATAAATTCGAACGCGATAATGGGAGTGACAAAGCCCTTGGGCAGTGACGGCATTTTCGACGGAAAGATAAAAAGCAGCAAAACACTCACTACAATGACGAACAATCCCCAATATCCTGCTTTGACAAATGGTTTGTTATTGTGAATCATGATAACGCCCTCTGAAAATATACCATGTGCCAAGTAAAACTTGACCCCTTTTCTCATTCAAAATTTCTTCGAGAGTTCATGCATCGATCCTTTCCTCTTTCAAAATAGAACAGCAACTTGACAGCCAAGCCGTTCTCAGAAAAATACTTTCATTCTAAAAAATCTGTTTCTGTTCTTGCACGTAAAAATAAATAGAATCAAAAATTGAAATTCGGTATAAGAATTTTTAATTCCACACCTGATTTGGATATATAATTCATTATTGCATCCATTTGCATTTTATGAAGCGCCATTCTTTTAGAAAATATTTCTAATAAATCGTGCCAATATTTTTCATTTTCACATTTGAAAAAGCTTGATTTATCGCAATGAACTACAAGCGTTCCTAATAACTCATTCGCGTTTGAAAGAACTGGAAACACTATTGATGATTTAATTCTTTTGGTTTCACCAGGATAGAGTTCTTGATATGAAACCTTACCACTATTTGTATCCTCAATAATGTGCATCGAAGGCCTAGGTTCCCTATAAATTGTTGCTGTTATGCTATTTTCATAGATTTTATGATTAGTAGTCCTATGAATCATGCTCCTCGGTGCGCGGCCTTCACGGTTAGCACATGCTGGTATCGTGATTTCACCATCGAGATAAGACTTAGTCATAAATGTTACTTCAAAATCTACTCTTGCTTCTATGGTAGACGATTGTCCAAAAGCTGTTTCGAAAGTATTGAATGTTGCCTCTACTAAATTCTGAATATCTTTTATCGAAGTAACAAATGTTTCCACAAATTTATTTTCATTGATATTACCATTATTAATGTTTACAAGTTTACTTACTACGAGCCTATCTACATTAGTATAAGCATGTAATAGAGCAGCCTGTCTGTCAGACCGCTCTTTATGAAGACTCTCTCTTATGGTGGTAAGATATCTTGATATAAAAAAAATCATTATCAACAAGATAATGAAAATAACAGCATGGAATAAAAAAGCTTTTGTATCACCTTGTTTACCTATTTCAGATACAGAATAAGAAAGATAAGCAGCAAAATAGAATGGTATCGCTACACCAATAGCCGAAATAAATACTTGAATCCCTATCGAAAGGCCATCGTAACAATTAACAATTTTCTTCAGCATAAAAAACCTCCTCACTATCGAATTGGTATATGTTGCCTCATGAAACCTCTTGTTCTATCGTCTAGTAATAGAGTTGGTATTTGGCTCATTTTTTCACATCTCAATAAGAGCACTGTATTTTGTATCTCAAAGATACCTGAAGCAATAAAAGACTGTTGTATTTCTTCGCAGTTAATAATTATTGCAGGTTTTCTTAACCCTCTAGCAATGCCAAATTCGTAATGTGAACCATGACTCATTCCAAGGATTCCAATAAATATATCTGTCGTTTCTACATATTCTGTACATAACTCTATAACTTTATTAGGTGAAAGTTTTCGTTTACCCCATTCATTAACATCACGGTGTGGCAAAATAGAATATATACCCATCTGTTCCAACGCTTTTGTAATATCGAGTAATTCTTTGCGATAACTTCCCTTTCTTAACAATCCATGTTCCAATTCATTTTCTAATAAAAGATTTTGTTCCGATTCAATAGGTACCGTGCGATCTGTAAATGGTGCCGCAATGTAAGCAGAAGGATATTTTGTTATTTTAACTTGGCGTGGAGGAATAGCCAATGGACCTCTAGGTTGATCAGTAAATTCATTCGGCGTAAAAATTTGCGTTAAAAAGTGAGCATCTCGACGTAGGTTTTCAGATGATACATCAAATAAGTTGTATTGATATACTTGTGATGTATTTCGTTGCTTCTCAAGAATATCAATCACGTCTTTTGCAATAATTTCCAAAATATCTTGACGTCGACTATCTACAGAAAATGTATCTAATCGATATAGGGCACTCTGCTGATAATTATTACGCCATTTTTCATATAGATCATATATTTTATCAACATGATTAGGCGGATACAAATCTTGATACGCTTTGTCGCGTTTAGGAATCCTATCCTTGATAATTTCTATAGGGCAGTCACAATATATTATTATATCAGGTGTTGGTATCGCATCAAGAAAATGCGCTGCTATAGCATTATATGTTTTATATGATCTTTCATCTATATCACCTTGATCGTAAAAATATTTTGCGAATATTTCTAAATCTTCAAAAAGAGAACGATCAAGAATTAAGTTATGATTCTGTTGAAGGATGCCTTGTACTTGTAGTGCTTTGTGAACTAGGAATGCTGTTTGGGTTTCAAATGCCCAACGCTTTCTATTGGTAAAAAAGTCTTTCAAATAGAGGGTTGCTGTTATATTTTCTGGCGCATATGACCAATTCAAAATTTGTGCTAAACCTCTTGATAATGTTGTCTTACCAGCACCCATTACACCAGAAATAGCTATAAACCAAGGTTTCTTCACAGTATTGTACATTTCCTCTTTTGCAGTCTATGTATATGCAAATAACCGATTGTTGGATTCAAATCCTGGCAAAATTAGATCTCGCATGGCTCTGGGATTAGAACGAAGACGACCATGCCGATCAAGGCTTTTCAAAGCAATTGCAAGTATACTATGACCAAGCTTCGATGATTCTTGCAGCCGACGTCTGAGATCATAATGAACAATTTCGCGCTTTGTAATCGGTATTATTTGACCGCTGTTAAACACCTCATGAGCACAACCTGAACCGAAAGCCTTAATGTTTGATATCTTTTTAAAATTAATTATATCAACTTCAGGTATATACATCATAGGGCGCACTAATTCTATCCTGTTAGCAAGGGACAAACGTAATGCCATTGTGGCGGCCAATTGTTTATGAACCATACAATTTAATTGACATAGGTCAATATAAGTATTTCGAACAAACAGTTTGAAACGTTCTGCATCGTATGAACCTAACATTTTGTAATACTGATTAATAAAGTAATCTTTAAGAACAGTTGTCAGAAAGTCATCTCTATGATGCCCGAAAACTATCCATCGAGCAGAATGTCGTTTTGCTTCATTGATTAGTATACTCCGTTTGGTCTGACTACATGCACTACACGGAGTCATACCCCCAGGTGAGGCAAGAAATTGCATATTTGATAACACTTTTGAGCGCGTGCTGCAAGAAAGGCGCTTAATTATGTTTGGATTTTTTACAGATATAACTTTGGCTACTAGATTAAATTGGGAAATATATGAAGCAATAGATTGAGCATCAAAGTTTTTATAACCTAAATCAACAATAACAGGTATTACTTTAAATCCCATTTTGTTGAGAAGTAGCAAAAGTGTGATACTATCCTTCCCACCTGAAAGCCCTACAATGACTGGTCCTTTGAAATCGACGTTATAATCTTTCAAACAATTGCTTATGTTTGACATTAGACGTGCTTCAAGGGCACCTAAATATTTCATATATTATAAACTCTCGGTTACATAAAATTATTCTTTTCAATCAAATATCTATTATTTAAGCCAAGTTATAAATCAATCCTAATCCATTTTTTTATCTATAATTCATACATCTTTATTTATCTTATTTCATTTATTCATTGCTTTCAATTTCTACTGGTATAAATTTAGCGTGTGTTTTCTTCAAATATGCTTTTGCACTGTCACGATCCGCCTCGTAAGACAGCTGATTTTTGTAAAATTGCAGGCGTGCACGTGCTTCATTAATCACTTCAGCCCATGGTTTTGCCCATACTGTGATATTGAGTTTGTCACTATCGTATACTTTCCATTTAGGCCTGTCTCGTTGGGTTACCATGTTGAGAGCGTAATCATCAAGTTCGTTAGATATAACAATGAATGTCCATTTGGCTGGTACACCATGAAAACGTTCATCGTTCGCTACAGCAAATGCATAGTTTTGTATTTGTTGAAGGACATCTGCATTTATTTTTTTAGAAGGCCGTTTGAGCTCGACAATTAAGTAATCGTATTCTCCTGTCCGCGGTTGAATAACCTTATGTAACATTAGATCTACGCGTCCCGTTTTCCCGTTTCCTATTATTACGGGTGAAGGATCTTCTTCACGTTTGCCAAGTTTTTCTAAGTGCTTTTGGAGAACTTCTTCAAGTCGTTCTTCCCTTCCTGCCAAAGTAAATTCTTCATGGAAAAGCCACGCTTCATTTTCTAAAATTTTATGTAATTGATCACGCTCAAGAAGTTGTTTCTTTGTCTTTTTGTCAAATAGTAATATTTCTAAACCAGCAAGAAAATCTAAACGGTTGGCAACTATTTTTGCTGAACTTATTATTGATGCAAGTGGTGTTTTTTTGAGAAGTTCTGCAAGATCATCTTGCGCTTCTTTTTTCAGCCCGAGAACTTCCGTTATTATTTCTTGCACAGATGCCGGATTCTCTTGAATTGCTTGTGCAAGAAGACGAAATGTAAACTTTTTAGATTTGACATCAGCATCTTCAAATGAAGGTAACAAACCTTGCACATTGACAGCTAATATATCGAATACCTGACGTTCTGCTTTTTCAAGAGGTGTAAGATTAGATTTTTCTTCATACGGATAAATTTGTTCTTCTTTCCAACGGTCAACTATCTTGCCTTGCGTTTCAACAATTCTCTGTCTAAAATGCTCTTTTATTTTGTTTTTAGCAGCATTAAATATTATTCTAACATCAGGATGCATCTCTCCCATTTCTAACTGATTTGACTTAGCCATTTCACGAAAATAATCTGATTTAATATAGACCGTGAAGTTAAAGCCGGGAGCTCGTATCTTGTCAGGTACTTCTAACTCATGAAGCGATATTCCACTTGCATCGCACAAATGATAAGCACGATCAGTAGGTATATTCCACTCAATGATTGAAACAATTGTTTTTATTGTACGACCATTTTCAAGTTTTATGGAATCTAATACATAATCTTCTTTGTTTGTCTGAACACTTTTGGAGTCAATATCAACATCATTATATTTTATCCTAACGTTGGGATATTCAGTTAAATATGGCGAGAAAACCTTGGCCAATTCTATGGGTGCATCATTTTTATATAGTGAACGAAAATCACGCTTAATATTGTAGATAACTACCTCTGTACCTAATGAATCGTTCTTCGTTTCGACAGGATCTGCAATTTCAAAATTATCAATGGTATTGAAATTACCAGTAATTTTGTAATAGTAAGTCTTTCCATCGCGTTTATATGTCGTATTCCATTCAATACGATCACCAAGAGTGAAAACTTTAAAACGGCCTTTTCCACTTTTACCATGGAGTGCTCGTCCATTTTCACGCTCCTTTTCCTTTTTCCACGATTCACCAAGACTACCGAAAAGCATTTCTACTTTTGAGTGATCTATTCCATATCCATGATCGCGGACACGGATTTCTTGTAGGCCTTGCATATCGTTCGGAATGACTGTAATTTCGACATGATCACTGCCCGCATCTAATCCATTCCAAATAAGTTCTGATAAAGCAATTAAAGGGCGTGCTGATGCTAAAGATTCAAGAAAGTCTCTTTTTGCGACGACATGAACTTGCGTCATATTTATACCTTACAAATATATTTTAGATAATCATGCAGAACCAAAGGCATCATTGATACCCTCTGCCAAATGGGACGGAATTTAAATAATCCTATATCGAATACAATGCAAGGAAAAATTTTAAAACAATGTGAAGAGTGAAGGGTGAAAGGTAAAGGGTGAAAACAGTTTAATGTTCTAAGTTTCAAGTTGATTGGAGTCTTTTGCTTATATAGTCTTGACAAAGTGGTGCTGGTCTTTATATTGTAGTTAAAGGTTGTCCTACGTCGCTCCGCTTCTAGGATAATTCCCAATCCCGATGTATCGGGATTGGATAGTTCGGCTTACGCTTCAGACTTCGTTACACTAGTCTTCAGCTTGCCTCACTACCACCAGCGCTTCGAGCTTCGCTACGTTTGCTCTTAGCGGGTGTCATTAAGGAGATGTTATGCCATTTGTCAGACCGGGAATACTCAGACCGCCCAGTGAACATGCGGAATTATAGGGACATAACACTTAATTATTTGCAATCAGCGGAATAAACATCCATTCGGTCAAGTCGAAAAGACCCTGTAGTTGAGTCGAGTCTTTTTGACGCGACCCAACCCATCATATCGGCAACTTCCGTCAAGTCGAAAAAATTTGACCGAACCTCTTTTTATTTCCTGAACAGACTTGACAAAGCAGGATTTAAATTTATATTGTAGCTAAAACGCTTCGAATTGCGTTATGTTTGTTCTACCATGGCACTTCGTGCCTGGTATAATTCGGCCAGCAAGTTTCAGTGCACTACGTTTCTGAAACCTGGGTCTCATTATTAGCGGGTGTCACTAATTATTCAAACAGGGTTTCAAAGTTTCGGGGTTTGATGATGATAATATTTTTGTACCTTTTTAGCACCAACAAGTCTTCATCACCGGTAACAATATAGTCCGCATCCGCGGAAACGGCACAGGCGATAACCATATCGTCATTTTTATCCCGACAAATACCGGCAATTGGTTTACACTGGTCAATAACTTCGAACGCAGCGTCCTTGACAATGGCTGTAATTTCAGAAACATCGGCAGATGAAATTTTGAATTTTTTTGTCAGCGTATTTTTAAATTCGCGAACAATATCACCGGAAAGGACTAAATCAAAATCGTGCCTGCGGGCGCGGATGAGAAGACTGGAACAAAGACCCTCCGTCATAAACGCAGCGACTAAAACGTTTGTGTCAAATACCGCTTTCACGATACGGCCTTGAACACATCTTCATCCGTTACCAATCCGGATGCTTTAGCCTTGCCCTTCAGGCGTTTCTTCATGCGGAGAAATCTCCTTTCCCATAAGAACTCCGCAAGAGATTCTTTGACGATATCGCTCTTGTTTCTGCCTGTTTCTCTGGATAAGACATCCAATTCATCAGCCAATTTCTTCGATAAACTTACGGATAAAACACTTCTCATGTCCAACCTCCTGCACTACAATACACTACAACGATAAAAGATTCAAGTTGAATTATTAAGTGGAAGGCAATCCCTTTGATGGGGCGAGTCTTTTTGACTCGACCCCTGTAGTGTAATTTCGGTCAAGTCGAAAAGACTTGACCGAACCTCTTTTTAATTTCTTGTATAGCTTGACAAAGCAGGACGTGATTTATATTGTAGCCAAAATTATTCGTTGTAAGGAGATGTTATGCCATTTGTCAGACCGGGAATACTCAGACCACCCAGTGAACATGCCAGTTATTATCTGCCCCTGACGTCGGGGTGTTCCAATAATTCCTGCACGTTTTGCGGGTATTGTTTCACCACGCTCAGCCTCCGCGATCTCGAGGAAGTCAAGCAGGAAATCGACGCGATGTCCCTGTATATGAATCGCGGGATATGGGTGCAGGGGCAGCCCGAAATTGTTTACGCGATATTACAGGAATGGGACGGCAGGCGCGTTTTTCTTCAGGATGGAGACGCGCTGGTCTATCCGTATCCGAAGCTGCTGGAAGCGTTGCAGTATCTGAACAAAAAGTTCCCCGACATTGAGCGCATTGCCAGCTACGCCACGCCGCAGGATATTCTCCGGCGTTCGGTGACGGAATTAAAGACGCTCAAGGAGCAGAAGCTCGGCATTTTGTATATGGGTATAGAAAGCGGGGATGACGAGGTTTTGCGACGGATTAAGAAAAACGCCACTCACGATGAAATGGTGGAAGCGGGTAAAAAGGTGAAGGAGGCCGGCATTCTCCTTTCGGTGACGGTTATCCTGGGGCTGGG
>CAYNWA010000034.1:0-4176 GCA_964400795.1 uncultured Smithella sp. | reverse complement strand
CGGCATCAAAGGCAGCGCAAGGCATGTGTCGGAGACGGCCAGAATTTTGACGGAGATGGATCCGGACTACGCCGGTGCGCTGACGCTGACGCTGATACCGGAAACGCCGATTTACAAGGAATTGCAGCGCGGCGAGTTTGAGCTGATTACGCCGTTTGATTCGTTGCAGGAATTGAAAGGGATGGTGGAGCAGTCAACCTTTACCAATTGCTTTTTCAGCTCGATGCACGCTTCCAATTATTTCTCGATTCGGGGCTCCATGCCCAAGGACAAGGCCAAGGTGCTCAAACAGTTGAATACTATTCTCTCGAGCAAGGACCCCCGCCTGCTGCGACCGGAGTTTATGAGGGGATTGTAAAGAATAGTGGATGGTGCATGGTTGATGGTTGATGGTTGATAGTGGATGGTGAGAAGAAATAGTAATTAAGATTTAAGTAATTAAGGAGTTAAGGAGTTAAGGAGTAACAGACTGAAGACTAAAGGCTGAAGGGTGTCCCGCAGCATTATGCGTTTGGGATATCTCTATCCGCTATCGCGAAGCGGGCTTTGATTTTTTTCATTGAAAAAACCGAGCAGAACCACCCCACGATAAAACCGGCCACGATATCCATAATGTAATGCTGTTTAAGCAACACCACGGATACGCCGACTATTGTCGCCATGATCATCGTGATCCAGCCGATGATTCGCCCCTTGCGCATGCAGTAAAACGCGGAAAAGAAAGACGCCGACAGGTGCATGGACGGGAACAGATTATACGGGTGATCGATCCAGAAATAAAAACAGACGGCTTCCGTTATCCAGTCACTGGTCATGGTCACCTCCGGCCGCAAATCCATCCGCACGGGAAATATCAGAAAAATTGCAAAACACAGAAGGGTCATACTGAGAAATCGAACGCACATATCCCAGAAATCCGGCATATTATCGATGACCAGGAACATGATCGCGACGAGAACAAATACGAATGAATAACCGATAATCGCGGAGGGAACAAAAGGGATATCCTTTTCAAACCAAAGGGAAACATCATAGTAATGATTCCGAAAGCCGTTGAGCCGATTGATGCCAATGTATCCGACCGTGTAAAACGTCACCATCAGGATCAGGCCCAGGGTTTTCCGCGTTATCGAGTATGGTTGTTCCGACATGCATCACTCCGTATCAGGCACGGTGCCTGCACAAATAGTAACAACATTTTTCAACATAGTCGTCACCCCGGCGAAAGCCGGGGTCCCGTTAAGATTACTGATGACCCTTTTCGGGGTCGAGTCCCCAATATATGGATGACTTCGGCCGAGTCAAAAAGACTTGACCGAACACTGTGCTTTCCACATCAGGATAACTGGAACCAATGTGGTGCTTCAATGTTAAATTGTCATATCGACCAAAGGGAGATATCTTGAGTTTATATCAGTGAATCACTAATAGGTGATAATTCGTCCAGCAAGCTTCCGTGCACCGTGTTTCTGAAGATTGGGACTCATTAGATTTCTCCCCAGCGTAGCTGGACTATAGGCTATCGCTCGAAATGACATTATTGTAAAGAAGCACTAGACGCATTACACTAACTAATGTCATTATTTCTTGACCGAACACTTGAGGAGGCCGAGTCGAAAAGACTCGGCCTAACATCTCATTTGAAGCACTACTTGCCGCGGGCCTGCGCTTGCTTGATCGCGTTCTGCATGCCCATTTCGTACATCATCTTCCGGCCCACTGATTCCGTAGGCGCGAATCTTCGCACAAAATTGATTTCCGCGTCGGTCGGCCTTTCCGTTTCGATGACATTGTCCGCCACTTTCAGATCCCAGGGAACGTCCTTGCGGATTTTTTCCACGGTAACACCGGGATGAACCTGCGCAAGATATATTTCCTTGGTTTTTTTATCAAAATGAAAAATACCCTTGGTGGTCAAAAGCATTGTGGGACCCGAACCTTTGGGAAAGAGTCCCGATTCGTCACGGCTGTCGCCGCCGTCGAGATATCCCGGCGACGTGAAATAATCCAGCTTGTTGACGAATTCCCCGCCACGCATGGTCAGGATGGTGCGTTTGGCGTACGAAAGAAAGTCCGGAGCTCCGCCAGCGCCCGGCAGACGCGCCTGGGGCTTGTAGTAATCGCCGACAACGGTGGTGTTGACGTTACCGAATTTATCAATCTGCGCCACACCCAGAAAGCAGACATCCACAAAACCGCGATACGTCATGGTGAAGGCGGAAAACAAATCCGTGGCATAGGAAAAGCCTCGGCAGGCGTTGGCATCCGCGATGTGATTGGGCGGAACCAACGGCTGAAAATCAATAATACCGGATTCCATCATCAGGGTGGCGTGCGGGGCATGCAGAGCCTTGGCCATGGCGCCGGCTGTTGTCGGAAGACCCACGCCAAGAATAATGTTTTCGCCGTCGTGAATTTCCCGCGCAGCAGCTATTATCAAAAGTTCATCGAGTGTATATTTCTTAGCCATTGAGCATCCCCCTCTCTTCCATCATCTTTTCCATTTCTTCCAATGTTATGCCCATGGTGCGTTCCCGGTCATCATTATCCCAGCAGGATGTATAAGCGGCACCGTAATTGGCGGGCGCCGAATAATATGCTTTCGCTCTGATAGCGTCCAGTTTTCCCGCGCCATAGGAGGCAACATAGTGATCAATGTAAGCCTGCCGGTTCGGGCAGCTGTACACCCATTCGTCCATCCAAGTTTTCAGGCTGTCGCCTCTCATGTCCATCAGAAAGAACATCGCGTACATGGTGCGGTCGAGATTGTAATATCCCAGAACTTCCGTGGGATGCGCTCCCCAGGGAACCTCAACGACCGCATCCACCCGGTAGGCCGGTATCAGCGTAAGATGCGGGCTGGACTGGATGATATCGTGTTCGACGATTTCCTCGCAGGAAACGATAATCTTTTTGCTCGCCAGTGACGCCGCCGCGACACTGCCCAAAGCGCCCCAGTACTGGGCGTTGCCGAACTTGTCCGCGCGCTGCACATGCACGATGCAGACATCGGGATTGGCTGCAGGAACAGTCAGGATTTTCTTGCCGGTATAAGGACAATCAATAACCTTGTATTTGTTATCCCCCATAAAAGTTCGTTTTTTGAAAAGGTCGGTCACCATCGCGCCTTCCAGTACCTGCATGAAGGAAAAGCCGTGCATGCCGGCCACCAGCCTGGCATTGTACTGGAAATTCGTATAGTCCTCCATCTGAAGTGTTCCGGCTAACAGCGCCCGCTCCACAGACGAACCGCCCTCTTTTCCGCCCACACGGTAAACATAGGTGGAAACAAGTTTATCCACACAACCGCCGGCGACCAGAACCTCAACGTCAAATACCCCCGACTGTGAATAAAGGGTCAGTCCTTTTTTCTGCTGGCGGATTACTTCAAAGACCAGTTCGGCACAGGTTCCCACCGTGTAGTTGCCGATAACGAGGTGATCGCCATCCTTCACAAAACGGCTGATCGCCTCCTTCGTGCTCATGACTTTATTTTGTTTTTCAGCCATTTATACCTCCATAATTCCATTGTAACTTTACTTCCGTAAAGTAAAGATGGAAATATATTTTAAATATAAGAAATATAAGAGAAACATTTTTTTAAGTCAAACGATTAGTCTCAGAGGTGCTTAAACCTTTTTATATTGACACTATACGCTTGAACATGCTACTTACCGGCGTGTCATTTTAAAGCAAAAAAGCCGCAAAATTTGTTGCGACTGTGACATCAGTGATCTTATCGTTTTTTAGACCCGGAGGATGTGAAAAGGACTAAAATCTCGCCATGACAAAAATGCAAAGCTTCCGGACGACTTTTTCGACCCCTTTCTACCGAAGTCTTTGCAAGACAAGTATTGGTCTCGATTCGTCAACAACCTTATCGACAAGAATCACGACCACCGCATGTCCACTGAAGATCTAGAATCTGTCATGGTTGCTCTTGAAGAATACTTGAAGACTCACTGGAAGAAGGACTATTTGAAGTTTCACGGATCTTTCCCTCCGGATCAACGCAAGTTCTTCGCTCACTTGGGCTAATTAAGAATCCAACGGCATTTCATTGATTACACACTAACAGTAAGAATAAACGGAAATTACATCAACTATTGTACGGCTGTAAGTATGGTAGAACTACCGCACACGGTGCAGTGCGTACATTCATTGCACGGACGGACT
>CAYNWA010000033.1:17725-32033 GCA_964400795.1 uncultured Smithella sp. | reverse complement strand
ACTATCAACTGGTGTTTTCTATTCACTATCCACTATCAACTATCAACCATAAACTGGTTTTTCACCATCAACTATCCACTATAAACTATACACTGATGTTTAACCATCCACCAGACACTATTAACTTTTGCTTGAAAAGCATTAATCATTATGTGAAAATACTTACAAGTCGATACAGAACAACTTTTATAAACAGATAAACTGAGGTAATTTGGTTATGTTAACAGAATATATTGAAGAAGCTTTAAGACGAGCACGATATGAATTGATTGACGATGAGGAACCCTACTACGGTGAAGTCTCAGAACTCAAGGGTGTTTGGGCAAATGGGAAAACGCTCGAAGAATGTAGGGAAAATTTAAAAGAAGTTATTGAAGGTTGGATTTTGATTAGTCTTAAAAAAGACTTACCGGTTCCAAGCCTGGGAACACGCGAAATAAAGGAACTAAAGATTGCGGCAGGTTAAATGTCAAAACTCAATCGTGTTTCTTTTAATGAACTTGTAAGAAAACTTAAAGCTCTCGGTTTCGAAGGTCCTTTCAGCGGTGGCAAACACCTCTTCATGGTCAAAGACACTCTGAGGCTTACCATACCCAATCCACATAAACAGGATATTGGTGTTGATCTCTTGAAAAGAATTCTCAGACAAGCGGATATTCAACGAGATGAATGGGAAAAATCTTAACCGATAACCCGTGTTAATTATATCTTTTTCCCTTCAGCCTAACAACCTTCAGTCTTCAGCCTGTTGGTTAACCATCAACTATCAACTATCAACCATTAACTATCAACCATAAACTATGAACTATTTTTTACTATCAACCATAAACTATAAACTATTAACTATCCACCAGCCACTGGTCTTAACCTTGAACATTGAACGTAGAACATAGAACGGTTTTTCTATTCACCATCAACCATTAACTATCAACTGTTTTTTGAACCTTGAAAGTGAACAGGCAACACGGAAAAAATCATTTGACAGATTATTTATATTATGTAAATTGAAAGCATGAGTAGCATATTACATAAATATATCCCACGGCTTCTTGAGGATAATATTGCTAAATCCTTAAAAGAAGTCCCGGTAACAGCGATCATTGGGCCAAGACAATGTGGTAAAACCACGCTTGCCAGACACATATCGTCTAAACGTCCTGCAGATCAGATTGTGCATTTGGATTTGGAGCGCGCGGCAGATCAGCGCAAATTATCTGATGCCGAATGGTTTCTGTCACGCCAGGCTGACAAACTGGTCATTCTTGATGAAATCCAGAGAGTACCCGAACTCTTTACGACACTGCGTGTTCTTGCGGACGATCCGGATCGCAGATACAGATTTCTGGTGCTTGGATCTGCCTCACCGGAATTGTTTCGGCAAAGCTCAGAATCCCTTGCCGGCCGTATCCGCTACTATGAACTTACGCCTCTTTTGCGTCAGGAGTGTGTCGGGGCGAGCATGATTGACCTGGAACAACACTGGTTCAGGGGCGGATTTCCTGGCAGTCTGTTGGCTGATTCAGATTCATCCAGTACGGCATGGTGCGAATCATTTTCACGTACTTTCCTGGAAAAGGATGTAGCGTATTTGGGCATGGCATCTTCGCCGGAACTTATGGGTCGTCTCTGGCGAATGCTGGCACATCATCACGGACAGCTTCTTAATAGCGCGCGGCTCGGTCAGGCTTTGGGGGTTAGTCATACGACAGTGCGCAAGTATATTGGTATTCTGACACAAAACTTTATTGTGCGCGTCCTGGACCCATACAAAGTTAATCTTGAAAAACGACTCGTTAAATCACCCAAGATATATTTACGTGATAGCGGAATTCTTCATAGTCTGCTGGAAATTGATGGCATGGATGATCTTCTTGGACATCCGGTGGTTGGGGCGTCATGGGAGGGATGGTCTATCGAGCAAATTCTCGCGGCATTACCGGGCTGGCGCGCATCTTTTGTCCGTACCTCCAATGGCGAGGAAATTGACTTGCTGATGGAACGAGGACGAAAGAGACTGGCTTTTGAATTCAAGGCATCCACTTCTCCTCAATTGACACGTGGCTGCGCGACTATCCTGGGAAATATCGCGCCTGATCATACATGGGTTGTTTGTCCCGTTAAGAAAGGATGGGATTTGCGCGATGGTATAACCATTGCATCAATTGATGAGGTCCTCGCGGCCATAAAAACGCCCGAGCATATCGAGACAAAATAGAGACGCACAATGGCTGGCTTAAGACCGGAATATTGAAACTGTGATGTTCTTAAAATGTCAAAAATTTTCTGTCTGGTAGGTAGATTCTTCTTCTGCCGTAACCCACAGGGCGGAGCTGTCTCTACGTTTCACTATCCACTGCTTTTAAGGAGCATAGCGACGTAGGAGAACATAGAACTTTTTTCCTTCAGCCTTCAGCCTATTAACCTTTTTTTAACTTTGAACATTGAACTTAGAACATAGAACTGTGGTTTTACCATTTACCATCAACCATTAACCATTAACTATAAACTGTTGTTTCACTATCAACCATCAACTATAAACTATAAACTGTTGTTTCACCATCAACCATCAACTATCAACTATCAACTATCAACTATCAACTGTTGTTTCACTATCAACCATCAACCATCAACTATCAACTGTTGTTTCACTATCAACTGGTCTTGAACCTTTAACCGCTGAACCCTGAACCCTTAATGTTTTTTAACCTTGCATAATAAAAATGAAATATTATAATAAACCTACAATGATTTCATAAAGAGGTATCAAAATGAATCAATATATACAAATTGACCATCAAATCTGTGGCGGGAAACCTGTCATCCGCGGAACCAGGATCATGGTAAAAAATATATTAGGTATGGTGGCTGGCGGCTACACAATAGATCAAATTATAGCGGCCTATCCTGAATTAACCCGGGATAAAGTTCAAGGCACTCTGGAATACGCAGCAGAAATCATTGATGAAGAACAGGTCATCGCCAATGCCTGAAGCGTCCCTACGCTTTCTAATCGACCAAAACGTCCCCTTTACCATTACTCAATGGTTAAGAATACAACGGCCCCAATGGAATATTCAGCACGTAAAAGATTTGGGATTTGAGGGAAAGTCAGACAGTTTCCTTTATCAATGGGCACAAGAAAATAGAGCAATAGTGGTCACCTTTGACGAAGATTTTGCTGATTCCCGTATGTACCCTTTAGGAGCACACCACGGTATCATCCGCCTGAGAGTCTGGCCGACGACAATAGAAAACACACAAAAAGCCATCTCACGGATGCTTGAACAAATACCGGAAAGCAGCCTGCGCAATAGCCTGATTATCATAGATAATTATAAAATCAGAGTAAGGAAAATATCGAACTATCCCCGAAGCGAAGCGCAGCGGGACAGTGAATAACTTTAAGCTGTTCACTATGAACCATTAACTATAAACTATAAACTGTTGTTTCACTATCAACCATTAACCATCAACCATAAACTATCAACCATTCACTATTCACCATCAACCGGTCTTAACCCTTGAACAGTATTTTCTATTTATGATTTGATTTTGTAATTTTATTTTGATAATCTTAACAAAAAAAAGGGTGACATCCAATGACAACCGATGAATTGATTTTTTTAATAGAAGAAGATCCTGAAGGTGGCTATAATGCGAAGGCATTAGGACAATCTATCTTTGCTCAAGGTGATACATTTGAAATCCTTAAAGATAATATTAAAGATGCCCTTGCATGTCATTTTGATAACAAAGAGGATATTCCAAAAATAATAAGACTGCACATGGTAAGGGATGAGATTTTAGCCTATGCCTAAAATACCAAGGGATATTTCAGGCAAAGAGCTATCAAAACTTCTTAATAAATATCAATACCAAATTGCAAGGGAATCGGGAAGTCACATTAGATTAATTTCAACATATCAAAACACAGAACACAAAATTACCATTCCGGACCATCACCAGATCAAATTAGGAACATTAAATAACATTTTGAATGATATTGCCGAATATCTGAAAATATCAAAGCAAGATTTAATTGATGAACTATTCAAATAAACTCTAATCCTTAACTACTTAATTACTTAATTACTTAATACTTAATTACTTAATTACTTAATTACTGATGTTTTCACCATCAACCATCAACTATAAACTATAAACCATTCACTATTCACCATCCACTGGTCTTAAACCTTGAACCTAGAACAGTTTTTCCTTAACCTGGAACCCGAATTTCTTACTTCTTGAAAATCAAAAATAATTGTGCAAAAATATCACCACTAGAATTAAAGTTTTGGGAGGTATCAACATATGCCAAAACATGCAGAAAACATACTTGCTGACGCGTTAGAATTACCGCCGACGGCACGTGCCGAATTGGTTGAAAATATCTTATCCAGTTTTGAATTTCAAGGCAGAGATGCCATTAATGCGTTATGGGCCCAAGAGGCAGAGAACAGAATAGACGCGTTTGATCGCGGCAAAATAACTTCAATACCGGCAAAAGATATATTTAACGAAATCGAAAAAATAAAATAGTAATGGAAATCATCTTTCTTTCACCTGCCAGAGATGATCTTACCGAAGCCATCTCCTATTATAACGGCCAGAGTGAAGGTCTCGGTTACGAATTTGCTGCAGAAGTGAAGAAAACACTTGAGCGAATAGTTCAGTACCCCAATGCGTAGTTTAAACTGTCAAGTCGAACACATCGTTGCAGAACCAATCGATTTCCTTACGGAATCATTTATCAGATTAGAGAAGAAACGTTACTTGTTGTAGCGGTTATGCATCTTAGCAGAGAACCAAAAACATGGGAATCAAGGCTCCAGAAGAAAGAATTATAAATCATTTCATAAGCCTGTGCTTTTCTATCAACCATTAACCATTAACTATAAACTGTTGTTTCACCATCAACCATAAACTATCAACTATCAACTATCAACTGTTGTTTTCTATCAACCATCAACCATAAACTATGAACCATCCACTATTCTTAACCTTTAGTCTAAAATTCTTGCCATAATATTTGACTACGGTAGAAAAATCGTGTAAATGTTACAAATGAAGAAAAGATACCTTGTTGACAATATTCTCCGTGATTTAAACGATAAAATGGTTTTCATCGGCGGAGCAAGACAGGTCGGTAAAACCTGCATGGCGCAGTACATTGCCGAAAAACACTTCAAAGTCAGTGATTACCTGAATTGGGATTTTCAGGACGACAGAAAAAAAATTGTTCAGTCCAGCTTCAAAGGCGATGCGGAAATTCTCTTATTTGATGAAATCCACAAATACAAAAACTGGAAAAATTATCTTAAAGGTCAGTTCGACAAACATCGCAAAGACTATAAATTTCTTGTAACAGGAAGCGCAAGGCTTGATGTTTACCGGCGCGGCGGCGATTCGTTGATGGGTCGGTACTATCACTACCGCCTGCACCCCTTCTCTTTGGCCGAATGCCACGGAAAAATCAACCTGCTTGAACCCATGAAAGAAATTCCTTTAACCAACCCGCCTTCAGAAGCCGGCAAAACCCTGGTGACGCTATTGAAATTTGGCGGCTTTCCGGAACCTTTTCTGAAACAGGACGATCGCGAACTGCGGCGCTGGCATACCCAGAAATTAGAGCGCCTCGTCAAAGAAGATATCCGGGACCTCGAAACCATCAAAGATCTATCCTCTCTGCAGATCCTTGTTGACCTGCTCCCGACAAAAGTCGGTGCGCTTTTATCTTTGAATTCCTTACGCGAAGACCTCAGCGTGGCACACAAGACAGTCGCCAACTGGATGGACATTCTGGAGAGATTTTATTATCATTTTAGAATCTACCCCTTTGCCCATAAAAAAATAAAATCCCTCAAAAAGGAGCCGAAGCTCTACCTGTGGGACTGGTCGGAAATTACCGACAATCCGGCGGCAAAACTGGAAAACATAGTTGCTTCGCATCTTCTCAAGCTATGCCATTACTTGAGCGACGTTGATGGCCACAAAACAGAACTGAATTTCCTGAGAGACATCGACGGCAGAGAAGTTGATTTCATTGTTACCAATGGCGGCAAACCCTGGTTTGCTGTGGAAGTCAAATCATCCGCAAAAGACATCGCGAAAAGCCTGAATTATTTCGGCAATAAACTGAGTATCCCTTATCTCTACCAGGTAGTTGATGAAAGAGGCATCGACATCAGAAAAGACAATATCCGAATCTTGAGCATGGAGAAATTTCTCTCCGCCCTCGTCTAGATGACTTGAATATAGAACAGTTTTTTGTGCTTCAGCCTAATAGTCTTCAACCTGTTTTTTAACTTTGAACCTTGAACATAGAACCCTGATGTCACTTCGAACGAACGTGAGAAGTCTTGTTTTTACCATCAACCATCAACTATTAACTATAAACCGGTTTTTCACCATCAACCATAAACTATAAACTATCAACTATCAACTGATCTTTAACCGCTGAACCTTTGAACTTTTAAATATACTTTATTATGAGAATATGCACAATCATAGGAGCAAGGCCGCAATTCATTAAGGCGGCAGCAGTATCCCGCGCTATCGCTGCACACAACCGCAACATGCCCGCCGCGCATATTAATGAAATCATCATCCACACCGGCCAGCATTATGACGATGGAATGTCTGCGATCTTTTTCCGTGAGCTAGAAATTCCTAAACCTAAATATAACCTCAACATCGGTTCGGGATCTCACGGTTCACAGACAGGCAGAATGCTTGCCGCGATTGAAGAAGTGTTACTAAAAGAAAAACCGGACTGGGTATTAATCTACGGAGACACCAATTCGACGCTAGCCGGAGCGCTTGCAGCCGCCAAGCTGCACATACCCATTGCTCATGTCGAAGCAGGCCTGCGAAGTTTCAACCGTCGAATGCCGGAAGAAGTCAACAGGGTTATCGCCGATCAGATGTCTCAACTCTTGTTTTGTCCAAGTCAAACGGCCGTCAACAATCTAGCTGCCGAAGGCATTCCACCTAATACCCCTAACCCCTTAGTGAGACAAGTTGAGAACGAGCGTAGCGAAGTTCGAAACGTAAGTCGTAGTGAAACTCCAATTCCAAAAGTGAACCGTATTGGAATTGGTAAGTTGAACTATCCAATCCGCGACTTGTCGAGATTGGGAACTATCCCCGAAGCGAAGCGGAGCGGAGCGGGACACGTCTAACCCCTAACGTAATTGTTACCGGTGATGTCATGGCCGACGCCTTGAAATTTGCTGTGAAAAAGACTGAAACTTCTTCAAAAATACAGAGCAAACTCAATCTCAAGCCCAAACAATACATTTTAGCTACCATACACCGTGCAGAAAATACAGATAACCCGGAGCGACTTCTCAATATAATGACGGCGCTTTCGAAACTCGCCGAGCATGAAACTGTTATATTACCACTGCATCCTAGAACCAGGAAAATAATGACACTCGTTGAGAGCAAACGAAGTGATGCTCGAAACGTAAGTGGAATTATCCCAGGAGCGAAGCGACGCGGGATCATCAGCCTTCCACTGGGCATTAACATTGAACATAGAACGTTGAACGTAGAACATAATTTTTTACATATTATCGAACCCGTAGGTTATTTCGACATAATCGCCCTCGAAAAAGATGCGCGTATGATTATGACAGACTCCGGCGGGATGCAGAAAGAGGCGTACTGGCTCAAAGTGCCCTGCATCACATTGCGTGATGAAACTGAATGGGTGGAAACAGTAGAAAACGGCTGGAATATTTTAACTGGCGCCAATCGCGCAAAGATCATAAAAGCAGCCAGCACGTTCAAGATACCGCTAAAACATCCAATGCTCTATGGTAACGGAAAAGCAGCAGACAAAATCATCGCCACAATATCCGGGGGAGAGTTTCAACAATAGGACGCTTTCCCTATTTTCCATACGTTACGTTATATAATTCCATAATCTACGATATCTAATTCCTAAATTTACGTTGTTAGATTCCGAGATTTACGATACGATAGCCCCATGAATGCAACCTCACTTTACCCACGAACCATTGAGCCTCGCATCGATGAAGCCTTGCAGGACACACCCGTGGTCCTGCTGGCTGGCCCCCGCCAAGCAGGCAAGACCACTCTGGTGCGCCGGATTGCAGAAAAACAGGGGCTGCGCTACCTCACTCTTGACGATGAATTGACACTTTTGTCTGCCCGGGAAGACCCTGTTGGTATGATCCGCAGCGTAGATCGGGCGGTGATTGATGAAATCCAACGTGTGCCCCAGTTGCTGCTGGCTATCAAAAAAAGCGTGGACCAGGATCGACGTCCCGGACGTTTCCTTTTGACCGGTTCGGCTAATCTGATGGCGTTGCCGACCGTGACTGATTCGCTGGCCGGCCGTATGGAAACCTTATCACTGTTACCCTTGTCGCAGAGCGAAATTGAGTCATGTTCGACGAACTGGATCGATGCGGTTTTTGCACGGCGAATCCTCCAAACAGTACAGCCTGCCCTGGGTGACGATCTCATCGAGCGGGTGCTGCGCGGTGGTTATCCTGAAGCTGTTCTAAGGGTATCTGCCAAGCGGCGATTGGCGTGGGCACGGCAGTATATCGAGGCCATCATCCAGCGGGATGTTCGCGATGTTGCGTCTATCGACAAATTGGACCAGTTGCCACGCTTCCTGCGTGCCTTGGCGCAGACGGCCGGCCGGATGTGCAACTACTCCCAGCTCGGCGGACAGGTGGGACTGGATGGCAAAACAGCGTCTCGTTATGTCGGCGTTTTCGAGCGGATGTACCTGCTCAAGCGGATCGACGTCTGGTCGCGCAACCGGCTCAATCGCGTGGTCAAGACCCCAAAGCTCCAGTTCATCGATTCCGGACTGCTGGCAACGCTGCTTGACTTGACCAAAGAGGAAGTGCGGCAGGATCGCACGCGATTTGGCAATGTGCTCGAAACCTTTGTGTTTGCCGAATTGATCAAGCATGCGACCACGGCAGATGATGACTACCGCCTGATGTACTACCGTGATGCCGATAAATTCGAGGTCGATGTCGTGATCGAGAATGCCGCTGGAAAGCTGGCATGCGTTGAGGTGAAAGCTGCGGCGACCATCAAGGAAAGTGACCTGCGCGGCCTTAAAAAACTCGCCGGCATCGCGGGAAAGCAATTCAAAATGGGCGTGCTGCTCTACGACGGCACGGAAACAATGCCATTAGGCGACGGAATCTGGGCCGCGCCCTTATCGACCCTGTGGGGCACGTAACTAAAAATTCCTCTTTGTCATACCGGCGAAGGAAACTGTGTCGTAATTATAAATACAACCATAAATGTCCTCCGCTGGCGGAGGCAATAGTCCGGCGAATGCCGGATGTCCCGCTGCAATCGGGACGGAGGTGGATTCACAGCATATGTCCTCCGCTGGCGGAGGTGTCACGCAGTGACGGAGGTGGATTCACAGCATATGTCATTCCCGAATGGTCCTGTCGGGCCATGGTACCCCTATAGTGACCCCATGGTGCCCTTTAGGGTATTTAGGTTATCTGGGTAAATCCACCCCATCTGTCATGCCCGAATGGGCCTGTCGGGAATCCAGGATAATAAAATAATGAACTGGCTTTGCCCAAAGGCACAATGGATTCCCGCCAAAAGCACGCGGGAATGACAGGCAGGGCGGAAACCATAGCGGTCGTTTTGAACCATTCACCATCAACCATTAACTATAAACTGTTGTTTCACCATCCACCATCAACTATAAACTATAAACTGGTCTTAAACATTGAACATTGAACATATAGTGAGGACTCGTTGAGAACGAATGAAATGATGTTCGAAACGTTAGCCGAACTATCCTAGGAGCGAAGCGACGTAGGAGAACATAGAACAGTTTTTTAGTCACCATCCACCATCAACTATTAACTATAAACCGGTTTTTCACCATCAACCATTAACTATCAACTATCAACTGTTGTTTCACCATCAACCATCAACCATCAACCATCAACCATCAACCATAAACTGGTTTTTTACTTAACTACTTAAATCTTTACTCTTAACAGTTATTTTGGTAACTTTACAAATGAAAGAGGAGGTTAACAATGAATACTTTAAAACAGGAAGCATTGACGGCGATTGCACAACTTCCGGAAACAAGCGACATCGATACAATGATGTATAATCTCTATGTAATCGATAAGGTTATAAAAGGAAGAGAAGCCGTTGAAAAAGGAGAGACAATATCCGCAGAAGACCTGAAGCGGGAAATTGAATCATGGTAATTTGGGCCGCTCCTGCAAAAATCGACTTGAAAGCGATTCATGACTTCATCGCATCCGACTCCAAATATTACGCGAAAAAAGTGGTTCAAGATATCATTGATAGAACAAATATAATCGAAAAATACCCGATGATTGGCAGGAAGGTACCGGAGATAGATGATGAAAATATTCGAGAAATTTTTGCCTATTCATATCGGATTCTATACGAAATAAAATCTGAGAAAATATACGTTATCGGCATCATTCACGGCAGAAGAGACTTTCTAGCCACGCATGTCTACAAACATAAAGAAGAATAACTCCAAACATTTCGGAAACATTGCGGAGCCGGCAGCATGCCCGCTCCAGCAAAAAGTTATTGTGTCCTCCGCTGGCGGAGGTGTCACGCAGTGACGGAGGTGGATTCACAGCATATGTCATTCCCGAATGGTCCTGTCGGGCCATGGTACCCCTATAGTGACCCCATGGTGCCCTTTAGGGTATTTAGGTTATCTGGGTAAATCCACCCCATCTGTCATGCCCGAATGGGCCTGTCGGGCATCCACAATGTTCTGGATTCCGGTTTTCACCGGAATGACCAAAAAAGGAATTGTACAAAGCTTTCATTTCGGGCCGTAGGCTATAGTCCAGCTATGCTGGAGAGAAATCTTTAAAATGACAAAATCATGCATTACGAAAAAAGGAAAACCATGACAAAAAAACACATTGCTATCATCGGCGCCGGATACTGGGGCAAAAATCTTGTCCGCAACTTCCATCAACTTGGCGTACTCAAAACTATATGCGACGGTTCTCAATCCATCCGCGAAGAGATGTCCAAAACCTATCCTGATGTTGCTGTCACCGACGAAATCAACGACATTCTTAAAGACAAAGCCATCAAAGGCATTGTCATTGCTGCACCGGCAGTCTTCCATTATGAAATTGCTGAAAAAGCCCTCAAAACCGGCAAGCATGTCTTTGTGGAAAAGCCCCTTTCATTAAATCACAGCGATGGGGAAAAACTTGTCCGCCTGGCCAACGAAAAACAAAAGATACTTTTTGTCGGACATATACTTCAATATCATCCCGCAATCGTTCGCCTCAAAGAAATAATCAAATCCGGCAAAATCGGCAGGCTGCAATATATCTATTCGCGTCGTTTAAGCTTCGGGAAAATAAGACGGGAAGAAAACATCCTCTGGTCATTCGCGCCGCACGACATATCCATCATTCTCAGCCTGGCGGGAGAAGAACCGCATTATGTTGATTCCGTCGGCAGCAATTTCCTTCATGCCCGGATTGCCGACGTCACCATGACCAATCTCAAATTCCCTTCCGGCATCGGCGCACATATCTTTGTTAGCTGGCTCAATCCCTATAAAGAGCAAAAACTTGTTATCGTCGGCAGCGACGGCATGCTCGTGTTCGATGATACACAGCCCGTAGAATCAAAACTAATACTTTATCCCCACACCATCAACTGGCAGAATGGTATGCCCATACCTAACAAAGCTGAAAGCGTACCAATTGATATTAGCGATATTTGGGAAGAACCTCTTAAGGCTGAATGCAAAGCTTTTCTCAAAGCCATTGCAACCAATGCTAAACCTCTCACCTGCGGCGAAGAAGGCCTAAAGGTTTTAAAAATCCTCGAACTCAGCCAACACTCCCTCGAACAAAAAGAACAACATCCCGCATCCCTCTCTGTCATTTCCACACATCCTTCTGACACTCCCGCACCCCCTTCTGTCATTCCCGCGAAGGCGGGAATCCAGAAAAGTGATAAATTAGCGAGAACCTATCCTGATGTCTTCATCCATCCTACGGCCATCGTTGACGACAACGTCCAAATCGGCAAAGGCACAAAAATCTGGCACTTCTCCCACATCCTCTCCGGTACCAAAATGGGCAAAAACTGCAACATCGGTCAGAACGTCGTCGTCGGCCCTGACGCAACGATCGGCAACAAATGCAAGATACAAAACAACGTGAGTGTCTATAAAGGTGTAACGCTAGAAGATGGTGTCTTCTGTGGGCCATCAATGGTATTCACAAACATATACAATCCACGGGCGGAAATCAGTAAGATGGATCAGGTTCGTCCTACCTTAATTAAAAAAGGCGCCACTCTTGGCGCAAACTGCACCATTGTTTGCGGCCATACCATCGGCAATTATGCATTCATCGGTGCCGGCGCCGTAATCACAAAAGACGTTCCCGATTACGCCCTGATGGTCGGCAACCCCGCAAAACAAAAAGGCTGGATGTGCCAATGCGGTGAAAAGCTGGATGCAAAACTGAAATGCCCCGTATGCAAAACGCTATATAAAAAAACAAAGAATGGTTTATCTGAAAGGAGCTTATTATGATCAAAGTAAAAAAATCACACATCATCTTAACTGTCTTTGCGCTCATTTTACTATTATTGCCGCAAAGCTCATTTGCCTACCTTGATCCAGGAACTGGCAGTTACATTTATCAATTAATCATTGCCGGTATTGTTGGTGCATCGTTTGCTATCAAAGTATTCTGGAATAAAATAAAGTTGTTTTTTATAAATATTTTTTCTAATAAAGCGCGTGATGAAAAAGATAAATAATAATAGGATTCAAAGCTCTTTTCGTGATCCAAGTGGGTTTCTGTTTGTCCACGAGAATGTCATTTATCGTCAGATTAATGAGATATACAAAGACAATTATGAACACTTAATGTCTTCCGGACTTTATGATGCGCTGGTGAAGGATGGTTTGTTAATTCCCCATGAGGAAATCAATGCTGATCATTTAAAATCTAATGAAGCCTTCAAAATCATCAAACCAGAACGGATACAATTTATTTCATATCCATACGAATGGTGTTTTAGTCAGCTAAAAGATGCTGCATTAACCACATTAAAAATTCAGAAGAAATCTCTGGATTTTGGAATGATCCTGAAAGACAGCAGTGCTTATAATATCCAGTTCAGAAATGGCAAACCTGTATTGCTTGATACTCTTTCATTTGAAAAGTACAAAGAGGGCCAACCATGGGTTGCATACAGGCAATTCTGCCAGCACTTCCTCGCGCCGCTGACATTCATGTGCCACACAGATGTTCGACTAAATCAATTACTCCGGTCATATATCGATGGCATACCTCTGGATTTGGCAAGTGCCCTTCTTCCCATGCGGACACGTTTTAATTTTTCACTACTTTCCAACATTCATTTGCATGCGAAGAGCCAAAAACACTTTGCTGACAAGGAACTAAAAAAGAATCAGCGCAAGATGAGTCGTATGTCTTATCTGGGATTAATTGATAATTTAGAATCTGCCACAAAAAAACTACAATGGCAGGCGCACGGCACCGAATGGGCGGAGTATTACGATTTCACAAATTATTCTTCAGAAGCTATTCAGCAAAAGCAACAAATCATTGCCCAATTAATAGACAGCGTGAATCCCAAAAATGTGTGGGATCTGGGGGCCAACACAGGGCTATTCAGTCGTCTTGCCAGCGACAAAGGCATTCAAACCGTTGCCTTTGATATTGATCCAGCCGCTGTTGAAAAAAACTATCTTGAATGCTTAAAAAATAATGAAACCAAATTGCTGCCTTTAGTATTGGATTTAACAAACCCCAGCCCCGGTATTGGTTGGGCAAATGAAGAAAGATGCTCGCTTGCCGACAGAGGGCCGGTAGACACGGTTTTAGCGCTTGCGCTTATCCATCATCTGGCAATTTCCAATAATCTACCATTTGAAAAGATAGCAGCTTTCCTAAGTCGTTTATGTAGATATCTGATCATTGAATTTGTAGAAAAGGAAGATTCACAAGTCCAAAAACTTCTGCGCACCCGTGAGGATATTTTTAATAACTATAACAAAAAGGAATTCGAAAATTCTTTTTCACAATATTTCGAAATAATAAGCAAAGAGAAAATTCAGAATACACAGCGGATTTTGTATCTTATGAAAAAGCTGAAGACAAAGCTTGATTAATCATAGTTTTAGAATCGTTATTCTAGCTAAAATAATATAATGAAATATTGAATAGGTTGAAAATAAAAACTGCGCTATGACAATCACTAATAAAAA
>CAYNWA010000033.1:0-17715 GCA_964400795.1 uncultured Smithella sp. | reverse complement strand
AGCAACTAACACATCAAAAAAAATATCAAGCATACTTAAGCTTATATTCGTTGCTATTGCCACATGCTGGTTAATTTTGCTGTTTAACAACACAATTAAATTTCTCAATCTTTACTTGGCATCACAGTTAATTCGAATTATCCTTTATTCTATGCTTGTTGTATTAATAGTTTTTGTTTATTGGAAATGGGAAGAAAAGATTCTTATTGTGTTCTTTGGAACACTATGTTTGCTTGCTATTCTTGATGGAATTTACAGTGCAATTACAAGATTAAATTCAGATAACCCGGCAAGCGCTGAGCTATTAAATAACAGGCCATCTATTAAATTCATCAGCAAACCTAATTTTTATGTATTTTTCACAGAATCTTTGCCGCGAATAGATAATATTTATAATTTAGACATGAACAAATTATCATCTTTTCTTACAAATCAAGGGTTTATAATATCAAAAAAGTCATACTGTAATTACGCACCTACTGCACATTCTATGCTTTCGCTTATTGATCAAAAACACCATTATTATAAATACAATATAGGTAATCACAATTTAAATAAAATTGGACTGCAAAAGATATCACCTGAGACTGGCTATGTTTACTCAATTTTTAGAAATAATGGATACATAATCAAATTAATAAATCGTGAAGGAAGATTGAGCACAACAAATATTGATGGCACAAGTTATGTTGGAATTTCTGACAATAAATATTCTGTATCGTATTTTATGCAACCTATTCTAGACATGGGGCCTCACCTACGAAAGATATTTGATAGAAGAAATGAGCATAAATTTAGGGTACCGACGCTAGAAGACAAAACAATTCAAATTCCGGCAGTACAAAATACACTTAAAAATGCCATAGAAGAAAATAATATAAAAAATGCTAAACATTGTTTCTACTTTATCAATTATGATGTTTTACATGAAGCACCTAAACTAGGAGCAACTTGTAAAATACGTAGACAAAAATGGCACGATGAGTATGTTAAATCATATAAATTGTTAGAGAAGGCATTGATTGAAGATATTACTAATATTCTTAACCATGATCAGAATTCTGTAATATTGCTTATAGGAGATCACGGTTCACGTCACTATGCCGTTTGTAGATGTTTAGTTACAACCGACCTTGATCATTTTATCAAGTCACATGGATTTTCTTATCCCTGGCTGACAGAAGATCTATTTTCAACCATGATTGCAATGCGATTACCGCATAAACAATTTTATAATATAGACGGATTGTCACATGTTAATATTTTTATGCATATTTTTTCTTTATTAGCAAATAACCCTGAGATTATAAAATGCGCAGAACAAAGTAATTCTTATGCATTCATAGATCGCAAATATTTAAGACTAGTAAAACGTGGCGATCAATTGCTGAATCCTTGGATGTTGGTTCCGAAAAGTGAAATGTTGCCCTTGAAAAATCAGCGCGAATAATTCTGACCGAAAGACTCTTACATAACATTGAGCGATTAATCAACATGGGTAGAAACTGTAAAAAGTGAATGGAATAGAATAACAGGCGTAAATATAAACGCATTATAAAAGCTGTGCGAACTTTCTCATCACCCACTTCGCACCCCCCGCTATATAGCAATGGACATGTGGCTAAATTTTGCCTTAATGAGTTAGTAAAATTTTCCTAAATGAAAATATTTGATTTTACAAAACCATCCAATAGCTTTTCCGGTAATGTTTTAAAACTAATGACAGGCGCAGCGTTTGCGCAGGTGCTTGGTCTTTTAGTATCGCCAATAGTTACGCGGTTCTTTGCCTCGGATGCTTATGGTGTAGCGGCTCTTTTTTTATCTATTACGTCAATTATTGGTATTCTTGCGTGCCTTCGTTATGAACTGGCAATAATGCTGCCCAAAACAAACGAAGAAGCTGCAAATATCCTTGGAGTCTGTTTTTGCTCTACAGTGCTCATAACTATCATCACAGCGGTGGTTGTTATTTTCTGTGAAAGTTACATCATCCAGATGACAAACGCACCAGAGTTGAAGAAATATCTATGGTTAATACCTGTTGCAATTTTTTTGACAGGCATTTCATCGGCGCTCAGCTATTGGAATACGCGCACAAAGCATTTTGGGCGTATTTCCGTCCTACAAGTTATATCAGCAGTTGCGACACAAGCAACAAAGATTGCCGCCGGCTTTGCGGGATTTGTTAGCGGCGGTATTCTTATCATGACGGGTATTCTTGGAAGCATAGTGTTGGCAACTGCGCTTGGCGGGATAATATGGAAGAATGATAAAAAACTTTTTATTGAAAATGTCAGATGGAAAGGGATTACCGCTGGCTTTGTTCGTTTTAAGAAATTCTTTATAATAGATACGTGGGGCGGTTTATTGAATACCATTTCCTGGCAATTACCCGCATTGATGCTTTCATCTTTTTTTTCAATATCTATCGTGGGATTTTATGCCTTGGGCTTATCCATTATTATGCGGCCACTTAGCATAATATCAGGTTCACTTTCACAAGTATTCTTTCAAAAAGCCAGTGAAGAAAAAAATCTCCAAGGTAATAATGCACTACTTGTCGAAAGACTCATGGATAGATTGATGTTCATCGGCATACTACCGATTACAGTCCTGGCTGTCGTCGGCGAGGAAATATTCTCTGTTATATTTGGCGCACGTTGGTTTGAAGCAGGCCGTTATGCGCAGATTCTCGCGCCGTGGCTTTTTTTCTGGTTTATATCGTCACCACTCAGCACCATTTTCCTGGTTTATGAAAGACAGGGCACTGCTTTTCTTGTTAATTTTATAATTTTTTTAACAAGAGTCATATCTTTATACATAGGTGGCATTCAACAAAATATTTATTTGGCATTAGGTTTGTTCTCAGCGACCGGTGTTGTCGCGTACGCTTTCTATGCATATTGGAATATCGCGCTGTCTAAAGCGAATGGCAAAAGGATATTTTATAGTTTGTTGAAAAACATGTTTCAGTGCTTGCCTATTGCTCTTTGCTTATTCTTATTTAAATACGCATTTCATTTCAAAATTTTTGATATTATACTATTAACCGCATTAATGTTAATTTTACATATATTTATATTTCGAAATAAATTTACAAATTTATTTAAGACAGAATTTCGGAATTAAAATGACTGATAAGTAATTTTAAATTACGTAATGCATCGTTAAGCGTTGCTGAATTGGCGCAAATGCGGTGATTTTACCGGAGGTTAAATTAGGTGATAATTGTATCGTTGCCGCAGGAAGCGTTGTTAAAGATAATTTCCCCAGTAACAGTATTATTGCGGGTGTACCGGCAAAGCTAATAGAAAAACAGAAATAATAATCATTATCATCTTAAGAAAAAAATATCATAACATTGCATACCTTTTGGCTTTACCTTTTATAGGCCCCGCTATATCGAGCCCGCATTATTCGAACCAGAAAATAAAAACAAAAGTATTTCTTAATTAATATGAAAAAAAATGTACTAATTGTTTGCGATGTCTTTCCACCACAATATGCACCGCGAATGGGTTATTTGTGTAAATTCTTAAAAAAATACAATTGGCAGGCATTTGTATTAAGTTCTGAATATAAAAATGATACATGTTACGATAAAGACTTTTCATTTTTAGCAAATGGAATGGAAGTAGAAAATATTTGTGTATCTGATAATGAACAGCAAAAATACTTAGAAACTAACAAATATACACTTGCAAAAAATATAAGGGGAAATCGCTTAACTTATACATTTACAAATATATACTTGCAAAAAAATATAAGGGAATCGCTTAACTTGATTACAGTCGCCCTCCATACGTGAATGAAAAAATGTTTTCTAAAGGAGTAGATATTTTACAGAAACAGCGTTTTGATGTAATTTTATGTTCGACCAGCGGTTTGATAACGCCACTGGGTGTTGCAAAACGATTATCAGACAAGTTTAATATCCCATGGATTGCGGATTTACGAGACATCATGGAACAGTACAATAAAGATGATATAACTCTTAGAGAACGAATAGCCATGCCAAGAATAAGATTACGGAGGAATTTTCTTTTACGAAAAGCAGCCGCGGTAATTTCTGTTTCACCTTGGCATGTTGATTTACTCGGGAAAATAAATTCAAATGCTTACTTAATATATAATGGTTATGACCCGGATTTATTTAAATTTGAACAACCACGTGTTACATCAAAATTCACAATGTGTCATCCTGGGGGCATAAATCATCATCGCGATGTATCGTTGTTATTTACTGCATTGGCACGTCTTATTGAGGACAAAATAATCAATCCAAACAGATTTCAAATAAGCATCTATTCGGATAAGAATACACAAGAATATGTCATGACACGGGCTAAATTACATGGCATACAATATCTTGTGAATTTTAATGATTATGTAAGTGCAACCGCAATACCCGACATATTACATAACAGTAGCATATTGTTGTCACTTGCAGAAAAAGCTACACAAAACGATCCTAAAGGTATTATGACAACGAAATTCTTTGAATACCTAGGAACAGGCCGTCCTATTTTATTGACGAAGAGTGATGAATCATATTTGGAACAAACTTTGCTTGAAGCCAACGCCGGCATCGCAGCGAGATCTGTCAGTGACGCATATAACTTTATTAAAGATAAATATCTGGAATGGCAAGCGCATGGTTACACAACGGGCACAACGGATCAGCGCGTTATAAAAAAATATTCCAGAGCAGAACAGGCAAAACAATTTGTTTCTATTTTCGAAAACACCATTTGTAAAAGGCAAAAATAAAAACAATAATTAAGCGAATTTGTAGAATTTGTAAATCTTAAATAAGATTATGTGTTACAAATAACAATCATGACAGATAAATGATGAAAAAAGTAGATACTGAGCATTTATCCGGCAAAGCACGTCTAAAGAAATTAATTAAGCAAAGTCGAATTGCTAGAGGCATTTTTTATCCAATTTTCGCAATTAAGCGAAAGTCTCTTCAAAAAAAAACAGAAATCCAGTATCAAGTCATTAATAATTTACAGGATCTTCTAATTGAACAACCAGTAATATTAATAGAGGAGTTTAATGGCAAATTTTCAATCGATTGTCGCTCGGATTTATTCAAAAGAATCGTGATCAACAAATTCTATGAACCCACGTTGGTTAAATATTGCAATAATTTAATTGATAAAAACCGTGATGCAATTGACGTGGGTGCAAACGTTGGTTTTTTTACCGTACTATTTGCAAAAACCTTGAAGAATAGAAAAGTACTTTCAATTGAACCAACTAATCGGGCGCTTTCTAAACTATATAAAAATATTCTATTAAATGCGGTACAAAATAACGTTGTTGTATTTGAAGGCGCGGTAACCAATGGAATTGGTGAGGTCGAGATTAAGACAATAGAAGGAAGAGAAGAATATTCCAGCATAGGTGTAACTTCTTATATTTCACCTGAAAAAAATAAAATTTTAGTGGAAAAAGTCGCAACATCAACAATTGATAACTTGACCAAGCAATACTCTCTTGACCCGGGTTTTATTAAGGTAGATGTGGAAGGTGTCGAACACTTGGTTTTTGATGGTGCGAGAAAAACATTATTGAAAAACAGACCAATTATTCTTTCAGAGCTGTGTGACAAGTTCTTACGACAAAACGGATCTTCTGCCAGAGATGTTGTAAATCTTATTAAAGAATATAATTATGATGTTATTAATCCTGATGCTCCTAATACGCCACTAATATTCGAAGATATTAATAATATATTATGCATACCAAAAGAAAAAAAATAATTTTCATATGACTTTTCTATATTGTCAATATAATTAAGAAAATCATTGAACTAATAAACGAAATTCAACTTTGATACTTGATAGAAAAAGGAGAATATCTTGAGCGCAATTTTAAAAATGTATACTCAAGTAGAATTTAAGGACACATTATCAATATAAATAAATATATGAAGCAAGAACAGGCAAAACAATTTGTTTCTATTTTCAAAAACATCATATGCAAAAGGTAAAAATGAAAATACCAAGTAAGGAACTATGTAAATTATCAATTATCACTGTTAACAGGAATAATGCCGAAGGTTTAAAAAGGACTATTAGAAGTGTAATAAATCAAAGTTATAAAGATTTTGAATATATTATAATTGATGGTGCTTCAACAGATAATAGTATTGATGTAATCAAAGAACATGAAAAAGATTTATCCTATTGGATTTCGGAAGCCGATAAAGGTATTTACAATGCCATGAACAAAGGGATCAAACAAGCCCATGGGGAATACTGTTTATTCTTAAATTCGGGCGATTATTTATTTGAAAAACAGGCAATCGATAATTTTATTAAAAATTATTTAAAAACAGATATTTATTCTTGTGGCTGCAAGCTTATTAAGGGAAAGTCTGCAATAACACACTTGCCGCCGAAAGGAATCACTTTATTCACATTCGTATGTGGTTCGCTGCCGCATCCATCCACGTTCATTAAACGTGCACTTCTAAATGAAATGAATGGATATGATGAGAATTATAAGATTAGTTCAGATTGGAAATTTTGTTTGGAAGCGCTCATTCTAAAAAACGCAAGCTATTTAAGCGCTGACTACATAACTTCTGTCTTTGATGCAAATACAGGTATCAGTACTACTTCGGGGACTATGGAAGAAGAAAAGAAATTTCAAATTATGCAAGACTATTTTCCACGAATTATTCCAGATTATTTTCCGGCTGACCGGGTAAGATATGAGTACTTTTATAATACCTTTTCTTATTTGTCTAAAAACAAAACTGCTATGAAAATCATCTTCCCTTTAATTCGTGTCATGCATCGTATGATACAGGGAAGAAATAAAAATTATAGATTAATTCGTATTTTTCATTCAAAGATTAGAAAATCACAAGATGATATAAGAATGTTTTTTATGTTATAAGGTTTTCATTTAATACAACCGTTTTTTCTAATAAATTTAACTGCGAGGGTAAATGATAATACTGGGTATTCATAGCGGTCATGATTCTGCCGCCGCCATAGTTGTCGATGGTAAAATTGTAGCAGCAGCGGCTGAAGAGCGATTTTCTCGAATTAAAAACGACAGTTCTTTCCCGATACAGGCAATTGAATATTGTTTACGCTGGTGTGGCATATCCACTAAGGAAATTGATTGCCTTGCAGTACCTTCGGTACACTTGCATCCAGATCTAACTGTATTTTTTGAAATACCCAGAGAAGATCTGGATAAGCTTTCTATTAAGCAACAATTTGTGCGCATGATAAAAAGGAGCTTATTTAAAAGTAGCCATATTCCGTCTCTTGAATTGCCGCTGTACCAGCAGGATTATAAATTATCCAAGCATTGCATTATACATCGTTGCGAGCATCACCTGGCGCACGCAGCATCGTCTTATTATACATCCGGCTATAAGGAAGGTGATGTTTTGATTGTTACAATGGATGGTGTCGGTGATCATGTCTCTTCTGCCATTTGGCGTGGTCAGGGTACAAATATTGAACCGATACTAAAATATGACAGAGAATCATCTATTGGTTGGTTTTATGGTAATGCAACCGAGGGCCTCGGCTGGCGTCACGGCAGCGATGAGTGGAAAGTTATGGGACTGGCGCCTTATGGTCATCCGCAACCGGGCGCACTACGGGGCTTTTATCCCGAGTATGAAGACGGCAAGCTGATTAAACCGTACAAATATGGTTTCTTCCATACCTGGAACGATCACGGCGCAAACCATTATCATGGACAAGATTCTGCTGAATTAGCAAACTATGTTGATAAACTTGGCAGGGAAAATTATGCAGCAGAAGTGCAGAGGGTTGTTGAAGAACAATCAATGAATTTTATTGTTCCCTGGCTGGAAAAATTACAAACCCGCAGTATATGCTGTGCCGGAGGGTGTTTTTTAAATGTTAAGCTGAATCAGAAACTATGGCAGACTGACAAAATCGATAATCAATGGATTTATCCGGACGCTGGTGATGCAGGTTTAGCGGTGGGCGCGGCGTTGCATGCATATTTCACATTAAATCCAACATCGGTAATTCACAAAATCGATAATCTTTACTGGGGTCCTGAATACACAAATGAGGAAATTGCTTATATATTAAAAGAACGCGGGCTTGTTTACAATTATTTCGATGACCCTTCCGGAATTGTGGCTGATTATTTGACTAAGAATTTAGCTGTGGGCTGGTTTCAAGGAAGAATGGAGTCGGGTCCGCGGGCACTTGGTGCGCGATCAATACTTATGAGCCCCTTAAAAGCGGAAAACAAGGATTTAATAAATGCGAAAGTAAAGTATCGGGAGGCATTCAGGCCTTTCTGCCCTGCAATAACTTATGAGAAAGCTGGCCAGTACCTGAAAAACTACCGTGACGAGTTCTTTATGATAACGTCATTTGATGTAAAGCCTGAAAATCAGAATGCAATCCCGGCAGTCGTACATGTCGACGGAACGGTACGGCCGCAACTCGTTAAAAAGGATACGAATCCAAGATATTACAAGCTGATTGAAGAATTTGGAAACCGTACAGGCGTGTACGTCATTTTGAATACGTCATTCAATGTCAAAGGCGAACCAGTTGTTTGCAGTCCCCGTGATGCTGTGAGATGTTTTTTTGATACAGGGTTGGATGTGCTTTGCATCGGGAACTATATTGTATGCAAGCCTGGCATTACAGAGAAGTAATCTGTTGATGCGGCTTATATATTTGATGATACGTTATGTTGAATAATGCATCTATTTAAAATGCAATCTATCTATCCACCGCAACTCCCGAATTTTGATACCTTGTTCACCATTTAAGAAATGAAGAAACTGAAATAAATTAAATGCCTGTCGCTGTCGCTCATATAAACTTTTCAGATAGTGCAGGCGGCGCCGCTGAGGTTATGAACAACCTTGTGAAAAAGCACAAGCTTGCAGGTATTAACTGCACGGCTTTTGCTGGCCGCCCTACCACGGCGCACTCAAGACTGCTTGGATTTGGATTCAACAACAAAGCGGCCCTGTCTCTAAAAATACTTCAAAAAATATCAACGGTGTTTATGATCGTCTATTTTATAATCAACTCACAAAAAACATTCCGGATTTATATCACATTCACAACATTCATGGCGGTTGGTTTTCTCTTGGTTTATTACCTCGGCTCGCCAAAAAAGCGCCAATCGTATGGACACTACACGATGAATGGGCACTAACCGGTCACTGTGTGGCAACTTTTGGTTGTGAGAAGTGGCGTGCAGGCTGTGGTAACTGCCCCAATTTGGATACGATGGTAGCCGTTTGGAAAGATAATACTGCGGCTAATTGGCAAAGTCGCAAAAAAATATATTCACAATTGTGTGATAACAGAATGACCATGGTGCCGGTCTCTGAATGGCTAGGCCGGCGGGTTGCCGAATCACCTATTTGGAAGGGGGCAATAAAAGCCATACCAAACGGCATAGATACCGACGTGTTTTATCCTTCCGATCAAGAGAAAGAACGCAAGGCGCTTGGTCTCGGTTTAACATCCAAAATCATACTTTGCGCTGCTGCTGGCGGCACAGATAACCCATTTAAAAATACTCGCTTAATATTTGAGATTTTGCATTATTTACAGACAAATCAAAAAGTAACTATTATTTTAATTGGTGATTCAACAAAAATTAATTATCATCATCAAATGGTTGATTTTGTAACACTCGGACAAATTACAGATCGGGAATTAATGAGAAAGTACTATGTAGCTGCAGACTTGGTATTTTACCCGACAAGGGCTGATACTTTTGGACTGATTGTTGCGGAAGCCATGGCTTGCGCAACACCGGTCATGGCATCAGCCATTGGCGGCGTTAACGACCTTATTAAACATGATGATAATGGTTTTTTGTTTGACATCGATGAACATCCAAAGAGTATTGCAGAAAAGATGAGTATACTTTTTGATAATAAAAAAAGATTAAGTGCCCTTGGAGAAAAAGCCTGTCGCACAATTAAAGATAAATTTAATCTCGATATTATGGCGCAACAGTACATGGATCTTTACACTTCTGCAATCCAGAAAAGGAAAAAGCAAGGCGTCACCGGATAAAATATTTATGGGAAAACCTTTAATATCAGTTATCACACCTTCTTATAATCAGGCGCAGTATATCAGGCAAACGATAGAATCTGTTGTGCGTCAAGACTACGACGACATACAATATATCATTATTGATGGCGATAGCACGGATGGCAGCGTTGATATTATCAAAGAATATGCGTCATTTTTAGACTACTGGGTGAGTGAACCGGATACCGGACAAAGTGACGCAATCAACAAAGGCCTCGCCAAAGCGAAAGGTGATCTTGTTACATGGATTAACAGCGATGATCTTTTGTTGCCGGGGGCACTGCAATCGGTTGCTAATGCCTGGTTAAAAAATCCTACGGCATCTTTAATTTCTGGTAACTGCATTCGCATTGGCCCGCAAAACGAATATCTTATTTGTCACGTTGTTCCACGTCAGATGCAATGGTTTAGCAAACGTGGCTTAATCTATATTGATCAACCCGGCACTTTCTGGCGAAGAGACTTATTTAAGACAGATAAATTGTTAGATACTACACTTCACACAGCGATGGATCATGATCTGTGGTATCGTATTTCTCTGCAATATAAAAATGCATTCAGGGTAAATCGCTGTTTGGCGGCATTTCGTCTGCATGAAAGCAGCAAGACGGCAAACATCCAGGAACTCTTTATCAAAGAAACCGGCAGGCTCAGAGAAAAATACAGCGGCGGCCGGAAGGAAATTTCATTTTCAACTTTATGGTGTTATCGGTTATTAAAAATATTCAATGGCAATTATTTTCGTCAGTATTGGTTATCCCATTTCCCGTCAAATAAAATAAAGGTATTTCTGTTAGGATTGGAAAGAAACTGTCGCTAAAATGTTTAATTATATGAATGAAAATAAATTACCATTTCTCGTCTGGCTTGTTCTGATTTTTGTCTTGTTGTCGTATGCGTTTAGAACTATTTCCATTGGCGGGTACTCTCTTAGAGGCTTCGCATGGGCTATTCCATTATATATGTCTATTATAATTATATTTGCAAATATTAAAAAAATAACTTTCCCGATAATGATCTGGCTTCCATGGCTAGGTCTTGTAATTTTATTTGTTTTATTATCATCGGACTTTGACATAGCACTCCAACGTAGTGTAATGTTAATTTGTCCTATGCTCGTTGGCACTGCGGTCTCTTCACTTAGCATAAATAATAATACGTTAAACACATTTTCGAAATTTCTATTATATATTTCATTTTTTTTCTTTATCGTTGCACTGATCAATAGCATCTCTTTATTTATACGCGGCGCCATTTTATATGGTAATGCTTCAGGAATGATGGTTTTTTCGCTAATAAGCTGTTTTATTGTAGTTCGATATGTGCAAGGCGAGTCAAAAATGCTTCTCTATTGGCTATTACTTCAGATAAATCCCTTCATTCAAGTTGTTCGTATCGCAATATTTGCAAATTTGATCACCCTGCCCTTCACGCTGGCACCACTAAAGTTTAGAACTCGTATAATTTTAATATTATTAACAACTGTAATAGGTATCTTTATGTTTTACGATAGCAACGTTCAGCAAAAAATGTTTTTCTCTGGCAGCGGTAGTTTACAGGATTTATCTATTGATAACCCTGATTTTAGAACAAGTGGCAGGCTTTATCTTTGGAAGATAATTTTAGAAAAAGCGGATGAACGTCCATGGTTTGGTTATGGCGCCAATGCTTCAGAGTTATTAGTAGAACGTTTGACTCACGGTGCAATTACTCATCCTCATAATGACTATCTGCGCATTAGATATGATTATGGCTATGTTGGTTTTATTATATTTTTTATTTGTATTATAATGCAAATGGTGCATGCACTTAAGATGGCTAAAATTACAGTAGGTGATACACAGATTCTCTTCTATACGGGGGCGACTGCATTTATCCCTTTCATTGCAATCATGTTTACTGACAATATTATTTTATATGCGGCGTTTTTTGGAAATCTTCATTTCACAATATTGGGTATGGCCTATGCCGCCCATAACACGCAGTCACAAACATTTGAGTTTGATGATCAATATCCCAATGAAAATTCTTATCAAAATTTAACTTAATAGGTTGATATTATGTCTGGTCCATTCAAGGACGATTTATTACGGTATAAGCTTCAAGGGAAAACACAATGGCGTGAACCATCGCTTTGGGTAATTGCTGTCTATCGGTTCGGGCAATGGTGCATTAGCCGTAAGTTCGGCATCTTTAGATTTTTTTTAAAGTTTATTCATTTACCCCTTTTTGCTTTCATTACTTTATTGACAGGCATTCACTTACCACGCGGTGCAAAAATAGGTCCGGGCCTCAGAATATGGCATTTCGGCGGTATCGTTTTAAATCCAGATACCGTTATTGGAAAAAATTGTACGTTGAGACATAATGTTACTATAGGAAATAGAATTTATGACCATGATGTGCCAGTAATTGGCGACAATGTTGATATCGGGGTTGGCGCCGTAATCATGGGTTCAATTAAAATTGGCAATAATGTTTCCATTGGAGCCAATGCTGTTGTTCTCTGTGACGTACCTGATAATCATATTGCCGTTGGTGTTCCCGCAAAAATTTATCCCAAGAAAAATTAAATTCCTACCTGTAAATGAAAATCGCAATAGTTCATAATGCGTATGGTAAAATAAGCGGCGAAGAAATCGTTATTAACAATCTGGCTGCTCTTTTAAAGGCACGCGGCATTTCTGTTTCGCGCTTCAGCAGATCGAGTGCGGAGATTGATAATAAAAGGCTGGGAAAAATCTCAGCCTTTTTTTCAGGTGTTCACAATCCTTTTGCCAAAAAAGAATTTGAAAAGTTTTTAAACGAAAAGAGGCCCGATGTTGTCCACGTTCATAATCTTTATCCGCTGATTTCGCCCGCCATTTTGCCGGTCTGCAAAAAGCTGCGCATTCCGGTGGTCATGACAGTGCATAATTTCCGTCTTGTTTGTCCTAACGGGCTTTTGTTGAGCAAAGGCGCAATTTGCCATCGGTGTCTTGGTGGACGGGAATACTGGTGTGTTTTGCGAAATTGTGAAGATAGTTTTTTTAAAAGCACGGGGTACGCTTTGCGGACGGCGGCGGCAAGAATGTTGCGGCGCTTTTACGATAATGTTTCGCACTTTATATGTTTGAGTGAGTTTCAGAAAAATATTCTGGTAAGTGAGGGTCTGCCTGCGGATATAGTTTCGGTTTTGGCAAATCCGTTGTCGTTGGCTGACGCATTGGGGGATGAGAAAAGAATGGATTCCCGACAGGAACATTCGGGAATGACAAAAGGGGAATCTTCACTTGATGTAAAAATCCCCCCTACCCCCCTTTATGAAAGGGGGAACGCTTCCGGTGATACGGAAATGGATCCTCCGGCATCCGCCGGACTTCGCCAACAGGCCCATTCGGGAATGACAAATGTGGAATCTTCACTTGATGTAAAAATCCCCCCTACCCCCCTTTATAAAAGGGGGGAGATTTGTGCTGATGAAAAAATGGATTCCCGACAGGAACATTCGGGAATGACAAGTGGGGTGGCCCTGGCCCATTCTGGAATGTCACATGGCGTGGCGCTGCGTGTTCACCCTCCCTCAGTCCCTCCCCTCAAGGGAGGGAAGAATGCGGATGCGTCCCCGACAGGGACATTCGGAGATGACAAAAGGGGTGGCGGATATGTTGCTTATGTTGGGCGTGTTAGCAAAGAAAAAGGAATTGCATCGCTTTTCGCAGCGGCAAGAACTTGTCCCGATATACCCTTCGTTATTGCCGGCAGTTATGCAACCATGCCGGAAGCACGCGGTATGGCAGGTGCTAACATCGCATTACTTGGCGCTTTGCAGCCTCAGGCATTAGATGCGTTATATAAGAAAGCTCGTATTTTTGTTTTGCCCAGTGTCTGGTACGAAGGATTTCCCACAGTTCTTTTAGAAGCAATGTCATACGGTTTACCCGTCATCTGTTCCCGCATCGGCGGCTTGCCGGAGATTGTTGAAGATGGGAAGACGGGCTTGCTGTACGAGCCAGGCAATGCTGATGAATTGGCTGCGCGTATTCAGACGCTTTGGGGTAATCCGGATTTGTGTGCAAGGTTGGGTGAAGCGGGAAGGAAGAAGTTTGAAGAGAAGTATAATCCTGAAACATTACTTGATCAGATTATTGGGATTTATGAGAAAGTGATGAAAGAAAAGGCAGCAAAGAAGAGCAGTTTGTAGTTGATGGTAAAAAAATATATCCACCTCCGTCGCTTTGCGCCACCTCCGCCAGCGGAGGATAAAACAGCTCTACGTTCAAGGTTAAAAAAAGGCTGAAGGGAAAAAAGGTTCAGCGGTTCACGGTTCACGGTTAAAGACCAGTTGATGGTTTATAGTTAATAGTTGATGGTTGATGGTAAAAGACCAGTTGATGGTTGATGGTTGATGGTGGATGGTTAAAGACCAGTTTATAGTTTATAGTTTATAGTTTATAGTTGATGGTGGATAGTTACTGGTGCGTGCATGGTTAGCCTTCTTCACGAAGAATATCGTGGGTTCCTACGCGTCGCAATTCCATGTGCTCTTTGTCGAATCGTAATGTCAGGCGGTATCCTTTGCTGATACGGATTTCGAATTTATCCGTTCCTTTAAGTTTCTTTAATCTTATTGACGGATGACGGTAATCTTCCAAAAGCAGCCTTAACTGTTTTTCAACACGTTGTCTAATATCTGCAGGTAATGCACGGTAATCTCTGAGGAAGGCATCAGTTCGTCTAATGATCACTGTTGAGATCCTTCATAAGCGCATCAAGATTATCAAAGTCACGGAATTTTCCATTAGCCAAATCCTCATCTGCCTGACGTTCTTTTTCCTGCCATTCTTTTGTCCAGAACCAGGACTGCTCTCGGGGTACTTTTATTGTTGTGATGGGCACTAAGCTGGCAATGCCATTTTCTATACGAACGTCGACCTCATCGCCTGGCTTAAGCTTAAGTGCGTTCATAACGCTCTTAGGAATAGCAATTTGTCTTTTACTACTGATACGCATGGTTTTACCTCTTTACTTTTTTACTTAAGGTAATCAAATTCCTCTTTCTTGTCAAGTGGAATTAGTTGATGGTTGATGGTAATGACGCCCGCTAAGAGCGAACAAAGTGAAGCTCGAAGCGCAGGCGGAATTATCCCAGGAGCGCAAGCGACGCGGGATGACTGGTGAATGGTTGATGGTGAAAGACCAGTTGATGGTTGAAAGACCAGTTGATGGTTGAAAGACCAGTTGATGGTGGATAGTTAATAGTTGATGGTGAAAGACCAGTTGATGGTTGATAGTTAATGGTTGATGGTGAAAGACCAGTTTATAGTTTATAGTTGATGGTAAAAAAATATATCCACCTCCGGCGCTTTGCGCCACCTCCGCCAGCGGAGGATATAGTCTGTTTCCACCGCCGTAATTTCAGGCTGCCCTTTTTGCTTTTCCAGTATCAGCATGGAGCTTTAGGCCTAGAGCTTTAATAACTTTAAGAATTGTGCCAAATTCCGGGTTACCATCAGCGGAAAGCGCTTTGTATAAATTTTCCCTTGCCAGTCCTGTATCGCGAGCAAGCTGTGACATCCCACGAGCACGGGCAATCACACCTAACGCATTTGCTATAAAGGCAGGGTCGTCACCCGCTTCTTCCAGACAGGCATCAAGGTAAGCAGCCATATCATCAGTCGTTTTGAGATATTTCGCTGTATCGTATTTGGTAAATTTTTCAGACATAATCTAATCCTTCCATTCTTTAGCGATTATTTTAGCTTTTTCAATATCGCGGGGCTGAGAAGACTTATCACCACCGCACAACATCACGACGCGCATGTCGCGTTGAATATAATACAATCGATAACCTGGCCCATAGTGAATACGCAATTCGGAAAGACCTTCCCCTATTGGCCCCACATCACCAAAATTCCCCAAACTCAACCGGTCAAGCCGTACGTAAACGCGCATTCGTGCCTGTCGGTCTTTCAGTCCACTTAACCACTTGGAAAATGTGGCACTCTCGATAACCTCGAACTTGATTGAGTTGTATTTTATAAATTACAATATGTCAAGGAGAAAGAGCGGTTGATGGTTGAAAGACCAGTTGATGGTTTATAGTTTATAGTTGATGGTGAAAGACCAGTTGATGGTTAATAGTTAATAGTTGATGGTAACAACAAGACTTCTCACATTCGTTCGAAGTGACATGGTGCTTCAAAGTTCAAGGTTAAAAATGAGATGTTTCAAAGATAAAAGTGTTCAGAAAATTGATCTTGACGATGAATTCGTCATATGGCATGTTATATGACAATATTTCAGGCACGGTGAATGCATATGAAGAAAAGATGGGTTGAGCGTCAATTGGATATTGGTCGTCTTTTGGAGAAACGTTCTTTTTTTCTTTTGGGTCCAAGACAGACAGGCAAAACCTCTCTTATTCAGCATGTTTTGCCGGATACTCGTTTTTATGATCTTCTGGATAGCGCGAATTATCTTGCGCTCAGCCGCAACCCCGGACGGTTGGCGGAAGAAATCGGTTCGTCCGTCAAACGGGTGGTTATTGATGAGATTCAGCGTCTCCCATCTCTTCTCAATGAGGTGCAACGGCTGATTGAAACGCGCAATGTCAAATTTCTTCTCACGGGGTCCAGTGCCAGAAAACTGCGCCGCGGTGGAATAAATCTTTTAGGCGGCAGAGCGCGCGTCAAATATCTGCATCCCCTGACCTACCGGGAGTTGGGCGATAAATTTATTCTTAATCATGCGATGCAAAGGGGGTTGCTGCCTTCGATTTATTTTTCCGATGATCCGCGAGCCGATTTGGAATCGTACGCCGGTCTCTATCTTCAACAGGAAATTATGGCAGAAGGCGCGACACGAAATATTCCCGCGTTCAGTCGTTTTCTGAAAATCGCCGCTCATAACAACGGTGGCATTGTCAATTTTACAAATATCGCCAGCGATGCTCAGGTGGCCCGCACAACGGTGTACGAATATTATGAAATACTAAAAGATACGCTCATCCTGCGCGAGTTGCCCCCCTGGAGAAAAACGGTGAAAAGAAAGCCGCTGGCATCATCGAAATATTATTTTTTCGATGTTGGCGTTGTATCGGCTCTGCAGGGACGACCGTTCCTTCCCGGCACGCCGGAATTCGGCGAAGCCTTTGAAACGTTTATCATGCACGAGTTATCCTGTTGGAGCGATTATGCGTCAGGGGAACTTCTGAGTTTCTGGCGTTCAAAGAGCGGATTTGAGGTGGATTTCATCATTGGGAATCACACGGCGATAGAAGTGAAGGCCAAAGAAAATGTGTCGTCGCAAGATATTAAATCATTGCGTGCTCTGCGCGAGGAAAATAAGCTGAAACATTTTTTGTGTGTTTGCATGGAAAAGAGACGCCGGGAAGTGGACGGCATCAAAATCCTGCCGTATACGGAGTTTCTTACTTCTCTCTGGGAAAGTTAGTGTTCCTTCTCCTCTGAATAGTGGATAGTGGCTGGTGAATAGTTGATGGTTGATGGTTCAAAACACCGCCGTCATACCGGCGTGGGCCTAGCAGGAATCCATGAGGGACTGAATACTGGATCCCCGACTGGTAATTTCGAGACCTTATGATAAAAAACACAAAGGCAAGTCTCAACTTTGTATGGTAAAT
>CAYNWA010000032.1:0-32222 GCA_964400795.1 uncultured Smithella sp. | reverse complement strand
CATTACCCAGATCAGGTTCAATGGGTGTAATCTCAGGCTGATATAGCCACCCCAATAAATTGTTAAGAAAGATATTGAAATCACCGGAAGGTGTCAAGCATAAACTTCAGCATGAGCTATGCAATTTTAAGAGAATCGATTATTACAAGATATGAAATCGGCTTTCATCAGCCATCGATTCCTGACCCGGTTTTTTTCGTGCGACACCGGAAGACCTTGAAAAACAATAAAGGCCTTGATTTTGACATTGCCTAACCGATGCGCTTCGATTTTTCATCCACTCGTGCGTTAAAACTTTTCGCATTGATCACATATCGCTCATGCGTGCATTTTGTTATTTGATCCACGCCGTCATCGGCAACGATTGAAAAGATGAGTTTGCGGCCCTCAACCTTATCCAGTTTCCCGTTAACCGTAATGGTCAGTCCGGGGGGGGTAGCTGCCGTATGACTTAAGTTCACGCCGATTCCGACGGTTTGCTCGTTCGGCCAGTCGATATGAGGATTAATCGCCTGGATGCAGGCCCATTCAATCAATCCGACCAGGAAGCCGGTGGCAAAGACCTTCGGCATGGCTTGAAATTCCCTGGCTTCGGGATAGAGATGAGCAACGGTTTTGTTCTCCGGCACCTTAAATTTGAATTCAAAGGTCAGACCCGGCTTCAAAGAATCTTTCATGATTTGCCTCCATCATTTTCGGTTGATATCTTTTCATCCAAATATTTTATGAATTTTTTTAAAAACCTTATTTTAGATATCCGGAGCGGCGGGCCCCTTACAGACTTTTTAAGAAATAAAACGTATTCACACGAATAAGTCAAATTAATTCAACAGCCGGAAAATCTTTAATTAGGGCGATCAATGCCAGTTGAGAAGCGAAAAATCCATTCCACTCCATTCCAGGTTGAGTGATGAAAACATTTGAACTCCTCGATTAAATATTACGACTTTCAAAGCATGAATCAAAAAAATGGAAGATTAAAACCGGTCAGTTACAGATGCTTGAAAAATCCATGACTTGCGCCTTGGACGGATTTCTTTACAAAAATTTCTCCGGATGATACTTTACAAATAAAAGTATCTTTTTTGTTTTCATTTTACGCGAATATTTCATGAAGCCTTCGGATGAAGGAGCACAGTGGAGAGTTCTCAAAGGAAATCAATTCTTTGCCCCAACTGCAGGAAACTGATCAGCATGGATGAGCCTCGGTGTCCTTACTGCGGAATATCGAATCCGGGATCACGGTGGAAAAACAACCTGTGGACACGCGGATTTCAGAATCCGGACCAACTCCTTAAAGGAATCATATATGCGAACATCGGTATTTACATAATTTCTCTCTTGATTAACCCTGGATTTGCGGCTCTCTCTTTAAATCCGTTCGCCTTCTTATCACCGACAAATGACAGTCTCCTGCTTTTAGGCGCTACCGGCACAATTCCTATTGACCGGTTGAATCGATGGTGGACACTGATATCCGCCAATTACCTTCACGGAGGAATTTTGCATATTTTATTCAATATGATCGCCTTAAAGCAAATCACACCCTTCGTTATTTCGGAATATGGCATTTATCGAATGTTCATTCTCTATACATTGGGAGGTGTTACCGGTTTTTGGATATCCTACTTGGCCGGAGTCACTTTTACCATCGGGGCCTCAGCAGCCGTATGCGGGTTGATTGGCGCCGCTCTTTACTACGGTAAAAGTCGTGGCGGAAATTATGGGCAGGCCATCTACAGGCAAATCGGCGGCTGGGTGATCATCATTTTTCTTTTTGGTTTTTTCTTTCCTGGAATCAATAATTGGGGGCACGGCGGCGGAATTCTCGGGGGAATCGTTTTCGGCTCTTTACTGGGATACCAGGACAAAAAACCTGAAAATCAATACCACAAGATTTTTTCCGGCGTTTGTATGATTCTGACCGTAATGATCGTGGGCTGGGCAGTATCCACCGGTATTTACTATCGTTTTTTCGGATAGCGGACCATTGCTCGTTCTTCCGTTGGCCTTACTGCCGGTACGCGGGATTAACCAGAGGAGATATGATCATGAGTCCATTTCAACGAATGTGTATGATCGCATGGATTCTGCTTTCTACCGCATCCTGCTCTGTTATTTCCAGACAGATCAGGGATGAATCGATCCCACCCATACCGTTTCGGACCTTGGTCTCGGATGCGGGCCAATACATCGGGCAAACCGTCATTCTGGGAGGATACGTTCTTGAAACCAACAACTTGGCGGATGAAACGATCATTACGGTACTTCAATCGCCGCTGAAGGGCAGACATGAACCCAGGTCCAGAGATCTTTCAGAAGGTCGTTTTCTTGTCTCTTTCAAAGGTTTTCTCGATCCGGAAGTGTACAAAAAGGACCGCAAAATTACCGTAGCGGGAAAAGTGGTCGGGCAGGAAAGTCATAAAATTTATGAATGCCCGCATCCTTGCCTTATCATTGAAAGCCGGGAAATTTACCTTTGGCCGAAATATGAATATCGCTATTACGATCCTTACTATTACCACTGGTACGATCCCTACCATTACTGGTATCCTTATGATTATCGATGGTACCGGCATTACTATCCTCGCTGATGGAATGTATTCGTTGCGTTTTTAAAACAGGCCATCCTTTTTGATCTTTTTCTTGACAACCGGATCGATCTTTTTTATAAGAAAACAGTAATTTTTCATATATAGATACGAAAGGGCAAAGTTGCCGAAAGGCAGCGACGCAAAGCCACGGGTCTAAAGCCGAAAGGCCAAGACAGCCGGGTTGCCGAAAGACGGTTAATCATACGCCTTCGGGTCAAAACGCCCTGAGGCGTTTTTTTTTGAAATGATCCCGTGGCCCTGCAATTCTGATAACACCCGAAAAGGAGGTTCACATGTTGAAACCAAAAAAACTTTTTGTATTATGCATGATGATTGCAGTCGTTATTGTTTTGTCAGGCGGGGTATTTGCGGAGGATGCGCAGAAGATCAATATCAATACGGCATCGGTGGAGGAGCTCGCCCAACTCAAACGCGTCGGCACAAAATATGCGGAAAGAATCGTGGAATACCGGAAAACAAACGGGCCTTTTGTGAATCCCGAAGATATTATGAATGTTCCAGGTATTGGACAGAAAATTTGGGAGGAGAATAAGGACCGTATCGTGGTCAAATAATTCATTGGGAAAAAGGCAACCTGTGCGTCTATTCAAGGCAAACCAGTCATCGGCATCGAAGATGACTGGTTTGTCAAATCTTCACTCATATTTGTGTATTTTTTAAAATTGAAACCTCACCCGAACACGGAAATCGAACCCGAGGGAAAGCAAACCACTTCCAATTCCCCTCTTTAGGTTCCTCTCGTACGGATCGATCCCTTTCACAACAAACCGCCGCAAACGCTTTAAAAAAATATTCGGCATATTTTTCCTGGAATTTTGCTTGACACACGATTTATAATGTGTTCAATTTGTGAACGTTCAAAAGATGAACACATACGATTATATTTTAAAAACGTTTTTTTACCTATCGATATCGACAATCCTTCCATGTAATTACCAGGCGGAGCTATATGTTCGCTTGGATGAGACCTTTTAAAACCCTTTAATTTTATTCAGTAAATGAGGCGATAATTTGTTGCCGGACTCGGATGCCTGAAAAAAGAGGGCATTTTTAAGAGGTTTCGATTATCACCATTCATGCTTTCCTTGTTTCCTTATGGACCACCAAAATTTTCGCACATTACAAATTCTCGAAGAGATTGAAAACAGCTATGGTACGAGTCAGAGGGAGTTGGCCGGCAAGCTGAATGTGTCCCTGGGGCTTGTCAACTCTTTTATGAAACGTCTGGCGCATAAAGGGTACCTTAAGGTCACCACGATTCCCAAAAACCGGGTAAAATATATACTTACACCCAAAGGAGCAGCGGAAAAAACCCGGCTGACTTATCATTACATCCAGTACTCATTCCAATTCTATCGGAGAGCACGGAAAAAACTTCGGCTCCTTTTTCAGGATCTGGCCAATCAAAGCGTTCACAGTCTAATTTTCTACGGAGCAGGTGAACTGGCGGAAATCGCCTATGTCTCTTTGCAGGAAACTCCGATTAAACTAAAGGCTGTTTCCGACGATCAAAAGATAGGCGAGAGATTCTTCGGACATATTATCATAGATCCAGCCGGGTTGACCGAACTTTCCTTTGACAGAATTCTTATTACCGATGTCGACTCAAGCGATACGGCTTTAGAAAGCTTGCTGAATAAAGGATTTTCCTCTGAAAAGGTTGTTATGCTGAAATAGGATCACCTTCTTTGCGGTGAAAAGAAAACACTCGTTTCAATGTCCCGTATTTTGGAGGATTAAAATCCAATGTTTTTGCAAAAAGCCCCAAAATTTATTATCAGTTAGAAATCAGACGGACTCTGAAAAAAGCAACTTGCGTGCAATTGCGAATTCGAAGCGATGCCAGACGATGATACCGCCGCATTTGGGCTATTTAAAGAGTTTTAAAAATCCGACATTGATATCGAAATCGGGCGAAACGCGAACCTGTGAAATGGTTTCCGTATAATGAAAGGTATTTTATGGCCTTTGAAAAAAATATCCTTTGCATCGGGGCGGGATACGTGGGAGGCCCCACCATGGCAATGATCGCTTACAAGTGTCCGCAATACAAGGTGACGGTTGTGGACATCAATCCGGAGCGGATCATCCAATGGAACTCCAGCGAGCTTCCCGTTTATGAACCCGGCCTTGATGAAATTGTGCGGGTTGCCAGGGGGAAAAATCTGTTTTTCAGTACCCAAATTGACGAAGGAATAAAAGAGTCGGATATTATCTTCGTCAGCGTGAATACACCGACAAAAACTTTTGGAACCGGCGCGGGCATGGCCGCCGATCTTCAATATTGGGAAAAGACGGCCAGGCATATCCGCGAAGCGGCGACATCGAACAAAATTATCGTGGAAAAAAGCACGCTTCCGGTGAAAACCGCTCTGGCAATGGAGAGAATTCTCAAAGCGGGCAAAAACGGCGCCTGTTTTGAAGTTCTTTCCAATCCGGAGTTTCTTGCCGAAGGAACTGCCGTCGGAGATTTGGAAGACCCGGATCGAGTCCTTATCGGGTCGAATGAAACAGCGAGCGGTTTAAAAGCCAGAGAAGAACTGGTCAAAATTTACGCAAATTGGGTGCCGGAAGAGCGAATCATTACTTCCAACATCTGGAGCAGTGAACTTTCCAAGCTTGTTGCAAACGCCTTTCTGGCGCAAAGAATATCCTCTATCAATTCCATTACTCCCCTATGCGAAAAAACCGATGCCAGTATCAGCGAGGTCGCACGGGCGGTGGGTTTGGACAGCCGCGTGGGCGATAAATTTCTTAAAGCCGGTATCGGGTTCGGTGGTTCCTGCTTTAAGAAGGACATTCTGAATCTGGTTTATCTTTGCAGATGTTACCACTTGGATACGGTGGCCGATTACTGGGAGGGTGTGGTCAAAATTAATGAGTATCAGAAAGAGCGCTTTGTACTGAATATGCTGAATGCGATGTTCAATACGTTGGCGGGGAAAAGAGTCTGCCTTTTTGGTTTCGCGTTTAAAGCCGATACCGGCGATACCAGAGAAAGTCCCGCCATTTTTATCGCAACGCGACTGCTGGAAGAAAAAGCCGAACTGGTGATTACGGATCCGAAAGCCCTGGATAACGCAAGAAAAAATCTGGATGGGTTAGACGGAAAAATCCGCTATTTTGAAGATCCTTACGAGGCTTCCATAAATTGTGACGCCATTGCGGTAATGACGGAATGGGGAATTTATAAGGCTCTGGATTATCCAAAAATATATCGGTCAATGACAAATCCCGCTTTTATCTTCGATGGAAGGAATATATTGGATCACAGGCGGTTGTTTGAGATCGGTTTTAACGTTTTTTCAATTGGCAAGCCCCCGCTGACCCACTTTTAATGATCGATCCGGGGCCGCGGAAAACCAGAGACCTTCATTTCAGAATTTTCAAAACGCCTTGTTTCAATGAAGGCAAAACCATAAAGAGCGATGTATTATTCCCAAAAACGCATTTTAGTAACCGGCGGCGCGGGTTTTTTAGGCTCCCATCTTTGTGATCGTCTGGTCTCGGAAGGCAACGATGTCTTGTGCCTGGATAATTTTTATACCGGAAGTAAGCAAAACATCCGGCACTTGCTCGGGAAGCCCAACTTCGAACTGATCCGTCACGACCTGGTACATCCCATTTTCCTTGAAGTGGATGAGATTTACAATCTGGCGTGTCCCGCCGCTCCCGTTCACTACCAGTACAATCCGGTTAAAACCGCCAAAACCAATGTAATGGGGGCCATTCACATGCTCGGTCTTGCCAAAAGGGTAAGGGCCAAGATTCTGCAAGCTTCATCCAGTGAAATTTACGGAAACCCCACCGAGCATCCCCAAAAAGAAAATTACTGGGGCAATGTCAACAGCATCGGGCCAAGATCTTGCTATGATGAAGGCAAACGCTGCGCGGAAACGCTTTTTTTCGATTACCACAGGCAAAACCGGGTCAATATCCGCGTGGTTCGTATTTTTAATACCTATGGGCCAAGAATGCATCCCAATGACGGTCGAGTTATCAGCAATTTTATCGTTCAGGCACTTACCGGTCAAGACCTTACGGTTTTTGGGGATGGAAACCAAACCCGCTCCTTTTGCTATATAGACGATTTAATCGAGGGAATGCTCCGGATGATGTGCGCGCCGGATGACTTCGCCGGACCCGTAAACCTTGGTAATCCGGACGAGTTCACAATTCTGGATGTGGCTCAAAAAATTCTGAGAATCACCGGATCTCACTCAAAAATTATCTTCAGACCGCTTCCGGAAGATGATCCCATGCATCGCCGCCCGGATATAAGACTGGCCGGCGAGCGATTGGGATGGGAACCGAAAACAGACCTGGAACATGGACTGGCAAAAACGGTCGAATATTTCAAAAAAGTTTTGTGAAGATTTTCAAACACTTCTATTTATTACACCGAAATGTGAGCAACATTGAACCCTTTGAAAAATGCTTCATTCGGTTCAAGTTAACGGAATGTTTAAATCAGGCTCGTCTAATCAGTATATTACAGATATTCGGATGAATTTCGACGAGATTGCGCACAGGTCTCCATACCTTTAAAAGATGAAATTCAAACTATTCTACAAAAATTTTTTTATCATTCTTACGAGCGATCTTTTTCTTATTCTGGCATCTTTTTTAGGCGCCCACCTGATTCGATTTGAGTTTAATATTCCGCGGCAGATGGTCGTATCGCTCTGGAAGGTGATGCCGCTTGTCCTGATCGTCAAGATAATCTGCTTTTATTTCTTCGATCTTTACAGCGGCATGTGGCGGTATACGAGCATATCCGATTTACTCAATGTCATCAAGGCTTCCTGCGCCAGCACATTCATAATCATTATCCTTATTCTTTTCAGTAACCGGTTCGAAGGCTTTTCCCGTTCCGTGTTTCTAATTGACCTGTGTCTGACCATTCTTTTTATCGCGGGTTTTCGCCTCATTGTCCGGCTATATTTTGAGCAGGTAAGCAAAAAAAAACGCTGGAGAGATACCATAAGGGATCTTTTGAAAAATTTCCTCACAAAAGGAAGAGGGAACAGCAAGAATCTGCTGATTATCGGAGCGGGGGATTGCGGAGAAAAGATGTACCGTGAGATCCGCGACAATGCTGCTCTTCAGTATAACGTGGTGGGATTTCTTGACGATCATCCGGTCAAAATAGGAAAAAAGATCCATGGGGTTCCGGTGCTAAGCAGTATCCGCGATATCAAAGAGGCCGCAAATAAAGTGAAAGCGGACGAAGCGCTCATTGCGATTCCTTCCGCAAGCGCTCAACAGATGCGAAGGATCGTGGATTATTGCAAGGAAAGCGGTATTACCTTCAAGACCATACCGGGTTACGGCGAACTGATCAACGGGCGGGTGACGATAAATTCCATAAGGGAAGTTGACTTCCGGGATCTTCTGGGACGTGAGATCATCAGACTGGAGGAGGAAAAAATCGGTGCTTATTTGCAGGAACAACGCGTAATGGTCACCGGCGCCGGTGGATCGATCGGTTCGGAACTTTGCCGACAAATCTGCCGTTACCGTCCCGATAAAATCTTATTATACGAACGGGCGGAAAGCCCGCTTTATGAAATTGAACTGGAACTGAAACAGGCTTTTGAGGGTGTAAAAATCGTGCCGCTGCTGGCGGATATCCAGAACCGATGCCAGCTTGAAAAAGCCTTTGAAACCTTCCGGCCCCATACCGTTTTTCATGCTGCGGCCTACAAACACGTTCCGATGCTGGAATTGCATCCCTGGAAAGCCATTGAAAACAATATCCTTGGCACTGAAAATTTAGTGGATGTCGCAAATCGATTTGAAGTGGAACGTTTTGTTTTTGTTTCCACGGATAAAGCCGTTCGTCCGGTTAATGTTATGGGAGCTTCCAAGCGGGTGGTTGAAATTTTGATACAAAATCAGAACATATGCGGATTTTCAAAAACCCGGTTTATGACGGTTCGATTTGGAAACGTCGTGGGCAGCGTCGGCAGCGTGGTTCCGCTTTTTAAGAAGCAGATTGAAAAGGGCGGTCCGGTCACCGTCACACATCCGGATATTACACGCTATTTCATGACGGTTCCCGAAGCCTGCCAACTGATCCTTCAATCCGGTGCGATGGGGCAGGGCGGTGAAATATTTTTGCTCGAAATGGGCACCCCGATCCGGATTGACGAGATGGCGCGGGATCTGATTCGCCTTTCAGGCTTTGAGCCGGAAGTGGACATTAAGATCAAATATATCGGCCTGAGACCCGGAGAAAAGCTTTACGAGGAATTGATCACCGAAGGGGAAGGCATCATGCCGACTTCCCATAACAAAATTATGGTACTAAAAGGGACGGAATGCAATCTTCAGGTTTTGAACGACCGAATAATCGAATTGGCAGAACTGGCAAACAATCAGGCTGCGGAATCAATCAAAGAAAAATTGAAGCAGATTTTGCCGGAATACCGGCCGACGGAAAGATAACAGATTTCGGCCGGGTTATGTAAAGGTTCTAATGAACACCATCCACAAAATTCTTGCTCTTTTCATAACCAGGGAGCGACGCAGGGGTTATCTCCTCCTGATTATGATTCTGATCATGGCCTTCCTCGATACGGTGGGCGTAGCGTCTATCATGCCGTTCATGGCAGTACTGGGCAATCCGGAGGTTGTGGAAACCAACCGCTGGCTGGCCCTGGCCTATAACCGGCTGGGATTCGCCGATCTCCAAAAGTTTCTTTTGTTTCTGGGGGCACTTGTCTTTGTGGCTCTGGCGGGTTCCATAATCTTTAATGCCCTTACCCAGTGGGCCCTTCTTCGCTTCACCCACATGCGCAATCATTCTATTTCGTGCCGGCTCTTTGAAGGTTATCTCGGCCGGCCGTATACCTGGTTTCTCAACAGGCATAGCGCAGATCTGGGCAAAAGCATTCTGTCCGAAGCGGGGCAGGTGGTAAACGGCGTTGTAATCCCGGCCATGCAGATTTTAGCCCATGGTGCGGTGGCCCTTTTTCTGGTCATTTTACTGATACTTGTGGACCCTGGTTTGGCCCTTATGGTTGCCCTGGTTCTCGGCGGAGCCTATCTGATCATCTACATGGCTACTCGCCGCTTTCTGGTTAACATCGGCAAGGATCGAGTCATTGCCAACAAGGAACGCTTCAAGACGGCCCAGGAAGCCCTGGGCGGGATCAAGGAAGTCAAGATATTCGGTCGAGAACAAGCTTTTTACAGCCGGTTTATAAAACCTTCGTTTCGTTTTGCCAAACATCAGGTAAGCAGCCAGATCGCATCGCAGATGCCCCGCTTTGCACTGGAGTTGACGGCTTTCGGGGGCATTTTGCTCATCGCCCTGTATCTTTTCAGGTCCCACGGCAACTTCAATCGAATTCTTCCCCTTCTGGCCGTTTATGCGTTTGCCGGATACCGTCTTCTGCCCGCTCTGCAGCAGGTCTACCAGCATGTGTCCAAGCTTCGTTTCAGCCTGCCCGCTCTTGATTCATTATATGATGATATGCTTGAATTTCGGGAAAACGAACCTTTTTTCCAGGGTCCACCACCCAAGCCGATTTGTTTCCAAAAGCGGATTCATCTGGAAAGCATATACTTTACCTATCCAGGTGCTAATACCCCAGCCTTGAAAGAAGTTGATCTGACCATTCCGGCCAGATCGACTGTTGGTCTGGTGGGTGCCACCGGATCGGGCAAAACCACCGCAGTGGACCTCATCCTGGGATTGCTCCGACCCGATCAGGGCCGGCTTCTCGTGGACGATACTTCTATCACCCCCGATAATGTTCGTGCCTGGCAGTCGGCTCTGGGTTATGTGCCCCAGCAGATTTATCTTGCGGATGCCAGCGTGGCCGCCAATATCGCCTTTGGCGTTGCCGAGAAGGATATTGATATGGCGGCTGTGATACGGGCGGCAAAGGTTGCCGAGTTGAACGAGTTTGTTACCAATAGTCTGCCCAAAGGTTATGACACCTTAGTGGGCGAACGCGGGGTGAGGCTTTCCGGCGGAGAGCGTCAGCGCGTTGGTATTGCCAGGGCTCTGTATCATGATCCGGCGGTGCTTATTTTTGACGAAGCCACCAGCGCTCTGGACAATCTAACGGAACAGGCGGTAATGAGCGCGATTCATAATCTGGGCCGGACCAAGACCATTATCCTTATTGCTCACCGGCTTTCCACCGTCAAAAACTGCGATTTGATTTATGTGTTGGAACACGGGGAGGTGGTCGGAACAGGGACATATGCGGAGTTAGAGTTGCACAACAGGCGGTTTCAAGCAATGGTACAGGGAGTCGCGGGCGGGAAGCAATAGCTTGTTTTTGTCGGTTCGCTGTTCATCGGTCGGCACCTGTTTTTTCCCCGAAATAAACGATATCCGTTTTCAAAAGTTCGAGGTAACGAATAATGCTCAACAACAAGAACATCCTCATAACCGGCGGAACTGGTTCCTTCGGCAAAAAATGCACGGAAATCATCCTGAAAAAATATCAGCCGAAAAGATTGATTATCTTCAGCCGGGACGAACTGAAGCAGTTTGAAATGTCGCAGGATTTCCCTGCCAACAAGTATGGCTGTATGCGTTACTTCATCGGGGATGTCAGGGATAAAGAGAGGTTATATCGTGCATTTTATGGGGTAGATTATGTGATTCACGCAGCCGCTCTTAAACAGGTGCCTGCTGCGGAATATAATCCTTTCGAAGCGGTAAAAACAAATGTTCTCGGAGCCCAAAATGTTATAAATGTGGCTATTGACCAGGGGGTAAAACGAGTGATCGCCCTGAGCACAGACAAAGCGGCAAACCCGATCAACCTTTATGGTGCCACGAAACTTTGCTCGGACAAACTGTTTATTGCCGGCAATTCTTATGTCGGAATCGACCACTCCATCTTCAGCGTCGTTCGCTACGGTAATGTTGCGGGAAGCCGGGGCAGCGTCATCCCGTTCTTCCTGAAATGCAGGGAAAACGGTGTCCTTCCAATTACGGATCCACGGATGACCCGTTTCTGGATTACCCTTGAACAAGGGGTTGATTTTGTGCTCTTCTGTTTTGAGCGGATGGTCGGCGGTGAGCTGTTCGTGCCTAAAATACCCAGTATGAATATCATGGCACTGGCGAGAGTCATTGCTCCGGAGTGTAAAACGGAAATCGTCGGAATTCGCCCGGGCGAAAAACTCCACGAACTCATGATCACGAGAGACAACGCCCGTCGTACTATCGAGTTTAACAATCATTACATAATCCAACCGGATTTCGGCTACTGGAAAAAGCGTTATAATGACAATGGGGGGAAACCTGTCCCGGAAGATTTTGAATATAATTCTGGCAGTAATCCCTGGCAGCTCTCCGAAATCGAAATGAGGGAGATCATCAGTCAATTATGATTCCATACGGCAGGCACCACATTACATCAGAAGATATCGAGGCGATCCTTGAAGTCCTTCATTCAGAAAATTTGACACAGGGACCGAAAATTGTTGAGTTCGAAGCCGCATTCGCTGAATATGTCGGGGCGAAATATGCTATTGCGGTTTCCAATGGAACGGCAGCATTACATCTGAGTGCAATGGTGCTTGGAGTAATGCCAGGGGAAAAGATAATCACAACACCCATCACCTTTGTAGCATCTGCCAATTGTGTGCGTTACTGTGGTGGAGAAGTTGTTTTCGCGGACATTGATCCTGAAACATTTCTATTGGATATTAAAAAAGTAAAAGAACTTTTGGACGGTTCTCCACCGAACACATTCAAAGGCATTATCCCTGTAGATTTCGCCGGGTATCCCGTCGAACTCGAAGCCTACAAACAGTTAGCCGATGATTACGGACTATGGATGATCGAGGATGCCTGTCACGCACCCGGCGGATATTTTATTGACACCAAAGGAGAAAAACAAAGATGTGGCAATGGCCTTTTCGCTGATTTATCAATTTTTTCTTTCCACCCGGTCAAACATATTGCGGCGGGTGAAGGTGGAATGATAACGACGAATGAAAAGTCGTTGTATCGGAAACTGCTCAATCTTCGGACGCATGGCATTCAGCAAAATTTAAGCAAGAGGACAGAAAACCACGGCCCCTGGTATTATGAGATGCAGGAACTGGGTTTCAATTATCGCCTAACCGATATTCAAGCCGCTTTGGCCACGAGTCAGCTGAAAAGAGCAACTCAGAATCTCGAAAAACGTCATCAGATAGCAAAAAAGTACGATATGGCCTTGAAAAATTCGGCGATTCGGACCCCAAAAATTAACTCCAATGTTTTCCATGCTTATCACCTATACGTGATTCTTACAGAAAGAAGAGACGAACTAATCAACTATCTTCACAAATCAAAAATCATGGCGCAGGTCCACTATATTCCTATCCACTACCACCCCTACTACCGAAATCGAGGTTGGAAAAAGGGTGATTTTCCGGTTGCCGAGGCATTTTACCGACAATGTCTCAGCCTTCCCATATACCCAACCTTATCGGATGACGATCAAGAACTCGTCATTCAAAAGGTGCTCGCGTTCTTCAAATAAAGCAAACGAGTTCATTTATGCATACTGATTCAGTAGTATTTATTGCGGAGGTATCCAGCAATCATAACCGAGACTTGGAGCGGTGTCTGCAATTCATCGACGTTTCGGCAGACATGGGCTGCAATGGAGTGAAGTTTCAGCTTTTCAAGATTGATGAACTGTTTGCTCCTGAGATTCTTTCCAGGAGCAAAAATCATCGAAAGCGAAAAGACTGGGAGTTGCCCACTGAATTTATCCCTCACCTCGCCCTCCGTTGTCGAGAAAAAGAAATATTGTTCTCCTGCACTCCGTTTTATATTGATGCTGTTGATATACTTGCATCTTATGTAGATTGCTTCAAGATTGCCTCATACGAGCTTCTTTGGGATGATCTGCTTTCTGCTTGCGCTCACACCGGCAAGCCCATTATTCTTTCCACCGGCATGGCAAGTATGACTGAAATCAACAGAGCGGTAGGCACTCTTCGATCATCGGGCTGTCGGGACCTGACTCTTCTTCATTGTGTATCCGGCTATCCGGCACCACCCGATCAGTGCAACCTGGCGGCCATTGGCACCCTTCGACACAATTTCAACTGCCCGGTAGGTTGGTCTGATCACAGTGTTGCAGCGCCGGTCATAGAACGAGCAGTACATCGATGGGGTGCTTCTATGATCGAATTCCACCTTGATCTGGATGGAAAGGGGGAGGAATTCGTCACAGGTCACTGCTGGCTTCCGGATCAGATGAAAGCGGTAATCCATGATATTCGCACTGCTCTGGAAGCTGACGGATCTGGAGAAAAAATTCCATCGTCTGTTGAGCTGAGAGAACGGGGATGGCGCGCTGATCCCAGTGACGGTTTGAGACCCCTTTTAAGCCTGAGAAGGGGGTGGAATGGATAAACCAAAAGTAGCCGCGATCATCCAGGCCCGTATGGGTTCAAGCAGACTGCCGGGCAAGGTATTGATGTCCATAGCGGGAAAGCCTGTATTATGGCATATTATTCATAGACTTCGAAAGTGCCGGAATGTTGACGTCATCGCGATTGCCACTTCTGAAAAAGCCACCGACGATCCGGTTGTTGAGTTTGCGCGGACGGAAAATGTGATTGCTATCAGAGGGCCTGAAGAAAACGTCTTACAGCGTTATTTTTTGGCTGCGGCTCAGATTGATCCAGATGTGATCGTCCGGGTTACTGGTGATGCTCCTTTGGTTGACCCCGGCCTGATAGATGAATTGGTTGGAACTCTTATCCGGGAAGACGCGGATTATTGCTGTGGCGATCCATCAATTCCTAGTATTCATGAAGGTTTCAGCCCGTTTTCCCGCAGAGCGCTGAATCGTCTCCTGAACGAAGCCTCCGACGATCCCGTGGCTATCGAGCACGTAACAGCATATTTTAAAGAACATCCGGAAAAATTTCGTTGTGTTCATTTTGTCGTGCCCAAAGAACATCGTTTTCATGGGACGCGGATGTCAGTGGATACCCCGGCAGATTTGAGATTTATGAATGAATTGTATGCTCGTTTGGGTGTGCCCGCCGGAGAAGCAGAAATTGCAGAAGTGGTTAGGATCCTAAATGAACAGCCGGATCTTTTAAATATCAATTCCCATATTTATCAGAAGAAGAGCAAAGACAAAGCACTTAAGTTTCTGGTTCGATGTGATGGTGATAGCCAAATCGGCTTAGGGCACGCAGTTCGCTGTCTGGCCCTTGCAGATGAATTGCGCGAAAAACACGGTTGCGGCGTGACGTTTGCTATGACAACCGGTGAGCTTGGGGTTAACATGGTGCGTGAGGCAGGATTTCCGATAGAGAGACAACCTGCCGATTTCACGGAGGAACAATGGATGGACAGCCTGATTACAAACAAGCGCCCTCATGCCCTGATCCTTGATGTGCGAAGCAGCCTGGCTCGAGAAAAAGTGGCGGAGTGGCGAAAATCCGGTATTTTGATGGCCACCCTTGATGATCCAAGCAATCGAAGACTTGAGGTTGACTTAGCTTTTTATCCTCCCGTTCCCCAAGTGAAACGAATGGATTGGACTGGCTTTACGGGAAAGCTTTATTGTGGATGGGAATGGGTCATCCTCCGCTCAGAATTCGCTGCATGGCGAAGAAAGCACGACTGCCTCCGCACTCCACACTCCGTCGCCGACCCAAAACCGCCAAATATTTTAGTCACCATGGGTGGAAGTGATCCGGCCGCTTTGACGCTAAAGGCCGTGAAAGCTTTAAAAATGCTTTCAACTGCCTTTCACGTGACAATTATACTCGGGCGTGGATTTACTTATCATGCAGAATTGAAAGAGTTAATTGCTGGTGCATCGTATCCGTTCACAATAAACGAAAATGTGACCGATATGGTTTCCATCATGTCTCAGGCAGATATGGCAATTGCCTCTTTTGGAGTAACGGCATACGAACTCGCCTTCATGGGGGTGCCGACTATATTTATCTGTTTAACGGAAGATCATGCCGAGGCGGCTTCTGCTTTCATGGAAACCGGTATGGCAGTTTCCTTAGGTACGTTTACAGATGTTCAGGTGGAAACGATAGCCAAGAAAACCGGAATCATGCTTAACAACAAATCGATGTGGCACGAATTGTCCAACAAAACCAAAAAGCTTATCGATGGACAAGGGGCGAGTAGAATCTCATGCCTCCTTTTAGAAAGGCTCAAAACCGGAAATGGATAATATAAAACAATGGAAATACCACACAGGGGCTGTATTAGATTCCGTTAACGGATTTGATGTAATCGAATGTAAGGCTTGTGGATTTGCACATGTTATCCCTATACCTGATGAACAGCTCCATATGCGTTACTATGAAAAGGATTTTTATCAATCTAAAAATAACTATATTGAAAAACACGAAGAAGATTTGGAATGGTGGTCTATTGAACATAACGAAAAATATGATTTTTTTGATTTTGGATTGGCTGAACGAAAACCCAAAAGAATCCTCGATATCGGCTCAGGCCCCGGCTATTTTTTAAAAGTCGGAAAAGATCGCGGTTGGGATACAACAGGGATTGAACCAAGTGAATCGGCATACATATATTCTACTGAAAAATTAGGTTTGAATATTTTTAATGCCTATTTTTCAAAAGAGAATTACAAAAACTTTGGAAGATTTGATGTAATTCACATGAATAACGTCTTGGAGCACATTCTTGATCCACGGCGGTTTCTCAGCCTTGCATATGAGATCCTGGAGCCGGCAGGGCTGATCTGTGTTACTGTCCCAAATGATTATAACCCACTTCAGAAAGTTGTTGTAACGTATCTGAAGAAGCATCCCTGGTGGGTTGTGCCCGAAGAACATATCAACTATTTCAATCATAAATCGTTATCCACATTATTGGAGAATACGGGATTTAAAGTTATACTTACAACTTCCAGTTTCCCTTTGGAACTATTCCTGCTGATGGGAGATGATTACATCGGCAACAGTCAGATTGGTCGAATAATACATGGTAAACGGAAACACTATGATTTAAAGATGGCAAAATCAGGGAATACCAAATTGAAGCGTCAAATTTATAATAAGCTTTCCGAATTGGGACTTGGTCGGGAAATAACACTAATTGGAAAAAAATAGGAGTTGTACTTAAGGTCTGAGGTACTCCAATGAGAAACATAAAAAGCCCGTATCATAACCCCAATTCCCTTGGATGTTTTGAATATATTGACTGCCCGTTGTGCGGATCTGAGAAGTACAATATTGTATATTGTCGCAAGCAATATATAAATGATGAGATTAGGGATGTTGAGATTGCAAATGTAATCTGTAAGGATTGTGGTTTCATGTTCATGAACCCTCGTCTTAAAAAAGAAGTGCTGAAAGGCCATTATTTTAAAAATTCATCAGGCAGCGTATATCATGAATCATTTGGCGATTCGCGTTATGGCAGGTTGATCAGAGAGCGAAAAAAGTTTATCGAACACTATTGCACGAATTTAGAATCTGGAAATTTCTTGGATATCGGTTGCGGTCAAGGTGAAATGCTGAAAAGCTTGGATTTAGATACTTGGAAAAAATATGGAATTGAACCTTCAGAAGTAATTTTACATACCCATAAAAAAGGTGAAAATATCTTTAATACAACAATAGAAGAATTTGAGTCAGAAATACTATACGATGCAATAAGTTGTATGAGTTCGTTAGAACATTTTGTTGAGCCACAGAATGTTCTTAAAACAGTTTTTTGTTTATTGAAAAACACGGGCTATCTCTTTATTGAAGTGCCCGATTCAATGAAACCAAAAGCCCAGATAGCCGAATTTTTTTCTTTTGAGCATTTATCTCATTTCACCAAAAATACACTAAACAAAATGCTAAACATTTGCGGTTTTTGCGTTGTTGATTATGATCTCAATGTCAGTGTTTCAAATATCCGGTGCGTTGCAAAAAAAACTGATAACTACGAAGAACGATGGAATAAAGATGATCTAGTGCTCGTAATTGAAAACTATAAGAGACAAAGGCAACTAACCATTTCGAAAATAATGGAAAATATCGGGCACAAATTGAACCAATTGCGGAGCAGAAATGGCAAAATTGCGATCTATGGCGCAGGGTTTCACACTCATTTCTTGCTCGACACCTTTGATCTATCGGGTTTAGTTCAGTGTATAATTGATTCTGACCCAAAGAAAGCGTTTGCTAAATTTCGACAATGGTCTGTTTATCCCCCTGCTTGTATTTTGAATATTGATGTAGATGCAATACTTATTTCTTCTCACGATTATGAGGAAGAAATATTTCATTCAGTAACAAGATTAAATAAAAATAATGTTATGATTATTAGATGTTATGAGGAATAAATCAATTATTTGTTTAGCAGGAGGGATTTCGCAATTGCCTCTGATCCAGACAGCAAAAGAGGCAGGATATATGGTTATTGTTATTGACCGTGATCCTGCTGCTCCAGGATTTTTGCTGTCGGATTGTAAGATAATACAAAGTACATACAATACGGTGGGTGTTGTCGATGCCTTACACGTATTAGAAAAAAAATGCCAGTTTTGCGGTTTGCTGGCCCGTGCTTCAGGTCCTGCCCTTAACACTGCCGCTGCAATAGCGGAGGAATTTAATCTTCCCGGCTTAAGCACTGAAATTGTTCCTCTATCGACTGAAAAATCGAAATTGCGAGATTTTTGTAAAAGCCATGGCATCTTGATGCCTAAAGGACAAAAGGTAGCCCATTCAAAAGATCTTACTCCTCATTTTAAACTACCCTTGATTGTCAAACCAGATTTGCCTCTAATGGGGAAAAAAGACGTCCGAGTTATTTGGAGAACAGAGGATCTGAATTTGGCTATTGTGTCTGCCGTAAAATCATCAGGAAATGATTTTGCTGAGGTGGAAGAATATGTTGATGGAATTGATGTTAGTTCCCTCATTATGTTTAAACACGGGCGTGTGCAGATCATTAGTTATTGGGACGAGTTGATTGGGTTGACAGATAATAATAATATCAAGGGAATTGGAGTTAGTATTCCATCGGTTATTGAATCAAGTGGAATGTCTAAAAAACTCAAAGATTCAGCTGAAATAATCGGTCATTATTTTAAAAGTATAAATACTTTAATAATTTTATCATTCAGAGTTGATTTTTCGGGTCAACCTTATCTTATAGAAATGCATGGTGATCTGGGTGGCGACTTAATTGCCGATATTCTTTTGCCACTAGCTTATCCAGGATTTAATTTTTTTGACATGGCACTAGGAGTATCAATCAATCATGCTATTGATGGATTGAAAATAAAAGCGAAACCCACATGTATGATTTATAACGTCAATCAATACAATGATTCGCTTATTCAAGATGCGGTGATCTTTGGCGATAATTTTTGTATTCAATCAGAAAGCTTATCTAAGAATTTGGACCGCCTGAGGTTATTACTCAATAACTCACGAATATCGCTGACGAAAATGCCAAGCCATGCCGAATGGATTAATAAGAAGAAGAAAACGGTAAGATTATGAAATCCATCTTATTTCTTGGCGGGGGACTTTTAGGAGTACCTGTAATTGAATGGGCAAAAGAGATAGGTTTTCATATCATAGTAAATGATAAAAATGAAAATGCCCCCGGTTTTTCACTTGCAGATGTCAAGGTTAATTTCGATTCGACGGATATCAGAAGCTTAACGACATGGGCGGTAAACAATAATGATAAATATAATATTCTTTATTGTTATTGCGGCAGTGATTTTGGATTATTAACTGCTACTGTAATACATGATGTCTTGAATATACCTCATGCCCCACTTGGTTCCATAATTAAAGGATTAGATAAAAGTCTCATGAAAAAATTTTGGGCTTATACAGAAGGCATAAATTATCCCTTATCTAAAATAGTTAATTCGAAGCAAGATATTATCGAAGCAGGACGGGAATTGGGGTGGCCTTTAATCATAAAACCGACCTCCTCCTCAGGCAGTCAGGGGGTGAGTCTTGCCAATAACGTGCAAGAGGGCGTTCTTTGTTTTCACGAAGCAACAAAGTATGCGAAAACGGGACATATCATAGCCGAACAATTTATAAAAGGTACCCATCACGATGTGAACGGGCTGTTTTTGGATGATGTCTTTTACCCATGCGGTATAGGGGACCGGTTCTTTACACCTTTTCCATATTGTGTGCCACATCATGGCTATTTTCCATCGGTTCTCGAACCCTCTATAATGCAGAAAATGTATTGCATGCTTGAAAAGGGAGCGAGATCAATGGGAATTGCCTCTGGGCCAGTTAAGGCAGATAGTGTATTCAGCAATGATAAATGTTACGTCTATGAAATTTCTCCAAGGTTTCATGGTGATGTCTTCATATCGAATGTTATGGGATTCTTGAAAAATGTTAATCCTGTATATCAATTCTTGAATTGGATATTTAAAGACAAATCTGACGTTTTTATCCCAATTAAAAATGATACCAGTTTGATTGGAGGCTGGAAAACAATTTTTAATAATTCAGAAAAAGAGCAATTGACAAATATAATTGGCCTTTATGATAAAAATTCAAGACAAGTCAAGGTCGTCAAAAATAATAATGAGATTATTGGATTAGCTTGGGCTTGGGAAACAACAAGAGAAAAAATCAATACGGTACTGAAGATAGATCCTTATGATTGACAACTTTTTCAGTGGTAAAATTGCCATAGTAACTGGAGGCACGCGCGGAATAGGGAAAGCGATCTCCCGTGCACTGCTATCAATAGGATGCAATGTTGCTATTAGCTATTCCCATGACGAACAGAGCGCCGAATCTGCACGATTGGATTTCAAAAAGTCGGGTATCGCCGAACGGAACTATTTTATTATGAAATCCGACGTATCGAAAACTGACGATATTAGAGAGTTGGTTGCATATTCAATGGAAAAGTGGGGAGGCCGCATTTCGTTTCTTGTAAATAACGCTGGCGTATTAAAACAGGGCGACTTTTTTGAGCTGACTGAAGAGCAATGGGATTATACACTGGCAACAAATTTAAAGGGTCCCTTTTTGCTTTGTCAGGAAATTATGCCATTAATGGCAAAACTTCAGGAACCAGCCATTGTTAACATTGTATCGATCGGAGGTCAAACGGGTGGCTCGAAAGCACCTGATTATGCCGCATCAAAGGCAGCTCTTATTTGCTTTACCCAATCAATGGCTCGAATTGGTGCACCGCTGGGCATAAGAGTAAATGCCGTTTCTCCCGGTTGGATTAAAACGGGGATATTTTCTAAAGAAACGGCACTGGAAATGGCTAAAGAAGCGAAATCTAAAATACTAATGAAAAGAATGGGAAAACCAGAAGAAGTTGCAGATGCTGTGGTTTTCCTGTTATCAAACAAAGCATCATACATAACCGGTCATGTGCTGAATGTAAATGGTGGAATGCATTTTTGATTATGGAGAAAATATGGGGAAATACCTAGATAAGATTAATTCGCCCGAAAATTTGAAAGAATTAACCATAAATGAACTCAGTAAATTTGCCGACGAGATCAGGGGTTTCTTAATTCATACTGTTTCTAAGACAGGTGGGCATATCGGGACTAATCTGGGCGTAATTGAGCTAACCATTGCCTTGCATTACGTGTTTTCTATGCCCGAGGACAAAATCATTTTTGATACTGGGCATCAGGGTTATACACATAAGCTTATTACCGGCCGAAGAAGTCTTTTTAAAACACTAAATCAACCTTTGGGAATGTCAAGATTTTTAACTCGCAGTGAGAGCAAGTATGATTTGATTGAAGCTTCGCATGCCGGTACTGCCATTTCAATCGCAAGTGGTATGGCTCTGAAAAAGTCAGTGAAAAAGACAAAAGAAAACATTGTGGCAGTAGTGGGTGATGGGGCGCTTGTTGAAGGTATGTCCGCTGAGGCTTTGAATTATGTCGTAGAACGAAGTTTGCCCATGGTGATTTTAATCAATGATAACGGCATGTCTATCCCGGTTAATGTGGGAGGAGTAAAAAATCTTTTTTCCGGATCAAATTGGAAAGAAAAATCGAAATATCATTTCGAAGGGTTAGGCTACAGGTATCTGTGTGTCGAAGATGGGCATGACATTAAAAGCCTTATAAATGTACTCCAGGTTGCTAAGAATGTATCACAAAATGAATCAATTATTGTTCACGTAAAAACTGAGAAGGGGAAAGGGTTGGAAATTGCCAGGAATCATAAATATAAAATGCACTTTTCCATGCCATTTGATCCAGTTACTGGCGAAGGATCGTCACCTGTTCCATCTGGCAAAACCTATGCGACTGTTGCGGGCAATAAACTCTGCGAACTCATGGGAAGGGATTCCGATATTATAGTTATTACGCCTTCTACGCCTTATGCTTCCGGACTTGATTCCTGTTTGGAATTTCATCCGGAACGAACCATTGACGTAGGCATGGCCGAACAGCAAGCTATAGGATTGGCTGTCGGTCTAGCCGTGAACGGACTCAAGCCATTTGTATGCTATCAATCGACTTTTATGCAAAGAGCCTTTGACCAGATAATACATGATATTTCATTTATGAACTTGCCTGTTACTATTCTTAGCGCAAGGTCTGGTTTCGCCGGTTATGATAGTGCAACACACCACGGCATATATGACCTTTCATATTTAAAAGCTATACCTAATCTGAAAATGTTTTATCCTGGGACGAGCCATGAACTGAATAAAATCATCGAATTACGTGCAATAAGTCCGGATGGTCCCATGGTAATCTTGTATCCATATGAAGGTATCAGAGAAGATGAAGACATGTATCATCCGAAAGAACCAGTTCTTGAACATGCTGAAATAATTAACGAAAGTGAAATGGGTTATATCCTATCAGTAGGTAACACGCTGGGTGCAGCACTTGAGCTCAAAAAATTGTTATCTAACGAGAACATAGATTTCGGAATCGTCAATATTCGATGGATCAATCCACTGCCCAAAGATCAATTGTTATTGCTGTTGAAAGCAGTCAGATATGTCATAACAACTGAAGAAAATATACTTGAGGGCGGGTTTGGCAGTAGTATCGCGGAATTGATTGTTGATAACGAATTAACATGCAAACTGCTGCGAAGTGGTATAACGAGCAGCTTTGTCGTTCCAGGGAATAAACAGGAACTTTGTAAAGAAACAAAGATTGATGCCGATTCGATATTGCGAAATATTAAAAAGCGATGGGTAGAATTATTTTGAAACCAAAAAAATGTGTGTTATTACTCGGTGGTAGCGCTGACCAATTATTTATAATCAAGTCGGCCCATGAATTAGGTTTAGAGACAGCGGTTATTGATGGCAACAATGCTGCTCCGGGCTTATCAGCGGGGACATATTCAGCTCCGATCGATTTCAGTAACATACCAGCGGTTATTAACTACGTCTATGAATTAAAAAACCAAGGGGTAAATGTTTGTGGCGTAACGGTTATGGGTAGCGACGTCCCTCATATCGTAGCCGTTATTGCCAAAGAATTTAACTGGACAAGCCCTAGTGAGCGAACCGGAAAATGGGCAACCGACAAATATGAAATGAAGTGTCGATTTGCGGAAAAAGGGATTCCCATACCCAAATTTGCATTGGTGAAATCAGCGGAAGATGTGATCCAGTGTTGGAAGGATTGGAATTGTAGTGCCGTCGTTATCAAGCCTACGGATCGTGCGGGATCAAGAGGTGTAAGAATTGTTTCCCGGATCGAAGAAATGAAAGGTGCCTATGAAAATGCTTTTTTATCTTCGAAAAACGGCGATGTAATTTTAGAAGAATACCTTCCAGGGCCTCAAATAAGCACCGAGAGCATATTTACAGAATCATGTGCGATGACACCGGGATTTGCAGACCGTGTTTATGAAGGTATGGATGTGTTTTGGCCGCAGATCATGGAAAACGGTGGTTGGGTTCCCTCATATGCGGACGAAGCATTGAAAAAGGAAGTATGTGATTTGGTAGAAAATGCAGCTAGGGCCTTAGGAATTGAATGCGGCGTAGCAAAAGGCGATGTTGTAATCCATCCAGAAAAAGGCCCGATGGTCATAGAGATGGCAGCAAGGCTCAGTGGGGGAGATTTCTCGGAAAGTCTGGTGCCCCTTGGTAATGGCATCAACTATGTAAAGTCAGCTTTGAAAATTGCCATCGGTGAAGAACCGGACTGGGATGACATGTTGCCAAAGTGGCAAAAAGCGGTTGCTAATCGCTATTTCTTTTTACCCCCCGGAAAACTTGAGTCCATTGATGGCATGGAAAATGTCCAAAATATAATGTCCGTTAAAAAACTAAAAATATTTTATGAAGTAGGAGATATTATTCCTGAAATCACTCATCATGGCCAAAGAGTCGGTGTCGTAGTGATTGCGGAAGAAAACAGGAAAACTGTTCAGAGAATTATTGATGAAGTTTACCAGGAGCTTAAATTTAAGATCAATGGTAAATGGTTAACAGGAAATCCCAGACAATATAGCAAGTCAAAATAATACAACCTCTAAATATTTCTTGCCCCTTTTTTATTATTCAATTCCAACTGAGCCTTTAATATTGCAATCCATGCTTCAAATTTACTCCATTTTCCACCTCAATCTCGCCTATTCCTCCATTGAAGAAGAGCAGCGATCCGATGTTATTAAACGCTGCTACTGGCCGTTGTTGAGCCTTGCGCAGGATTACGACCTGCCTTTTGGAATTGAGGCAACCGGATATACCCTGGAAATCATAAGTAAAATAGATCCCAAGTGGGTTCAGACGCTAAAGCATCTCGTGACAGTTGGCCCTTGTGAATTTATCGGCAGTGGCTATGCTCAGATTATTGGGCCTCTTGTACCGGCGGAGGTCAATGATAAAAATCTTCATATCGGCAACGCGGTTTATAAACAATTGCTTGGTGTTCATCCGGATGTTGCCCTGATCAACGAGCAGGCCTATTCGGCAGGTCTCATCCGGCACTATTTGGATGCGGGGTATCGGGCTATTGTAATGGAATGGGACAACCCGTTCCGGAGTCATCCAGAGTGGAATCCAGAGTGGCGATACCTTCCGCAGATAGCCTGCGGGCAGCACGGAGAAGACATACCACTGATCTGGAATCACTCCATCGCATTCCAGAAATTTCAGAGATATGCCCATGCCGATCTGGAATTGAACGAATATCTGGAATATCTGAGCGCACATGTTGCGGAAACTCCTCGCGTATTTTCTTTATATGGAAACGACGTCGAAATATTTGAGTTTCGACCGAACCGATATGAGACGGAAGCAAAACTTCAATATGGAGAATGGCAACGGATTGAAACCTTATTTAAAGCACTTCTGGCACACGGCCGGTATGAATTTATTCGGCCTAGCCAGGTTCTTGATCTTGCACATGTATCTGGTGCCGGTAACAAGGTACATTTGGAAACGCCGACTCAGCCCATCCCGGTGAAAAAACAAGGGAAGTACAATATAACGCGCTGGGCGGTCACGGGACGGGATGATTTGGGAATCAATACAACCTGCTGGCGAATATACGAGACGCTGAAAGAGGCATCTTCAGGTTGCGATGAAGATTGGCGAGAGCTTTGCTATCTCTGGAGTAGCGATTTTCGAACGCATATCACGGAGAAGCGCTGGAATGCCTACTGCGAGAGGTTGCGAAAATTCGAGAAAAGAAGTGGCGCAGACCGACTTCGACCCGTTCGTACTTGTTTTGAAGAATTCGCTGCCTTTGGTTCGCGATCCGAAATTCCGCCGCATGTGCATATTGAGCAGAACCAGGCTGCTCTTACCGTTGAAACCGATGCACTCAAAGTGCGACTGAACTGTAAACGAGGGCTCGCTATCGACGCGCTCTGGTTTAAAACCATTTCTGACGCTTGCCTCTGCGGCACTTTGCATCATGGTTATTACGACGATATCAACTGGGGAGCGGATTATTACAGCGGGCATTTGGTGCTGGAATCGTCCGGTTATCGACGTATCACCGATCTCGAACCGGCGGATAAGCTTTCGATCCATTATGATCACGCTACTGAATTGGTTGGAATTAGAACCGAAATACCCTTGATTTGCGGTAAGTTATATAAGACCTTAAGGATTGGTGCCATAGATAATCAGCCTTCCATTATGCTCGATTATCTCATGGAATGGTCAAAACCGATGTTTGGTTCTCTTCGACTTGGCCACATCACCATCAACCCGGATGCCTTCTCGCCGGAAAGACTGTTTTATGCAACCCAGAATGGTGGTTATGAGCTGGAAACTTTCCGGATTTCCGATTTGATCGATCATGGCGATGCCGTCTCCTTTCTTGTGTCGGCAAAGCAGGTTCTCGGCTGCACAGGCTCTGTTATCAGACTGGGTGATCGAAAGCATTGCCTGAACATTGCGGTGGATCGGACGGCAAGCGCTCTGGCCGGAATGATTCAATACCAAAAAGTTGGTCGCTCTTATATCTGTCGTCTGATCTGGTCTGCCAGGGAGATGGATGATTCCTCCAAAGCAAGTGCTCATCTTGTCGAGCCACTGAAATGTACACTTCGCATATCATCCGAACCTGGACGGGATGTTAAGAGCTAAGGACAGATCCGAATTAAGACCGGGGCAACTACCATGAAAAGCATTTTTCAGAAATTTATTCCAAAGCAGGTTCAGAACATTTTAAAAGGATGGTTAAAATTTCTTACTCACAAATCCCAATTTCGCACAAGCACGGAAAAAATTATAGAAAACAACTATCATGATCGAATTGCTGACAATGATAAGGTGTATAATTTTATTGTTAACAAATATCTTTACAGGCTTCCCGCAGAGTATAATACGCTTTTGACCGGTTCGTTAAAGAATCTTTTAGCCTCTGATTTCAATGAAAAGTTTTATGCCGAAATCCAACAAGCATTAATTGATAAAACCAGTGCCTTGGATTCCTCATTCTTGAACCCACAATTATGGAAAGACCTTCAATATTTAGCAATAAGATTTGGCATGTTTCAATGTTCGAAGATATTTCGCGATAAAGCCTTCGAAGCTGCTTCCAACAGAATACTGAAGAAAAATGCAAATGTTTCGGAGATTGCCGATGCTTTCAAAGCGGCGATGGATGAATCTGATGAAGCAATGGCAATGAATATGATAAGAGCGGCTGAGAGGCTCGGAAGAAAACCGCTGGTCGAGGAAATGTTATTTTATTATATGTTATGTATGAAAAATCAGACTTCGAATATGGACTTTATGCGTGTACTCACACAGAAAATTGATAAGAATTATTATGGTTTCCTCAACGGCAAGTCCATTGCGATTGTTGGTCCGGCAGTGACATTAGAAAATAATGGACCAGAAATTGACTCCCATGATGTGGTTGTTCGCTTAGGTTATAAGGGCAAAAGGTTTAATCCGGAAGAAAAAAAATTCGGAGAAAGGACTGACATCTCATATTATGGAAATGCTAATGTGCAGCTTTATATAACGAAAAAATCAAGCGAATTTTTAAAGGATCTGGAATGGGCTGTATTTAAAAGCAGTCGATTTATGAAACACGCTTACGAAATAAGCGAGGAAAAGAAGAGATGCTTTAAAACAAATACTTTTTACTTTTCCGGGAGCCCTTCGATGATGCAGAATGCTGTTTTCGATATTCTCCACTTCAAACCCGGAAAAGTTAAATTATTTAACACCAATTTCAATTGCGCAAAAGTGACACACTATAAAGAATACAGGCCAAACGAAGAAGAATTAAGAAGCTTTTTGCAAGGAGGCAATTATCCATATTGCAAAATCAGAAAGATGAAAAATCTTGTTACAGCCGGGTTTGCACATCATGATCTTCTGAGTCAATTGAATTTTACCAGGAATCTTTGGGGCCACGGGGCAATTGAAGTGGATAAGGATTGCGAAAGGGTTCTCCGTATGGAAAATGGGGAATATCTTATTGCGATGGAAAATTTTCATGTAAAACCATATCTGAGCAATTAGAAATATTGTGAACTTTCTCGATGAAATGGAAAATTCGAAGTGGTTTAAAAAGCCTTCAATCGGGCTGAAAATCAATGCCCGATGAGAAGTTTAACCGTATTATAAGTATGAGGACTGCTGTTAATGGGTTTGAAAAGGACAACGCCGTATCAAATACGTTTTGTTTCTGGCTGGCTGGTTGAAAAAATTCGTGTTTTAAATATGTTGAAGTAAGAGAAGATTGTATTTATATGGTTAGCAAGTTTTTACACTCCTGGATAGGCCGTTGTTTTCCAAGGTGCCAATTAAATAAAAAATACAGTATTTCCGTTCTGCCTCCTAATAATTATTATCATACATTCTTTGGTTATTATGACAAGACGCCATTTAGCTGGGACAATCGTCAAGTATTAGAAATGAATGTTAAAAACGATCTGCATGAGGTCGGGCGTATCGGATACTGCAATTTAGATAACCCAAGAGATTTTTTTGTGGTCGGTGAAACGGAACTTTGGTCATGGCAATTAGGCGCCAGATTACAGTGGTATTCTGAAAATAACCCGGAGATTATTTGTTACAATAAAATGGTCGAAGGGAAATATGGCGTTGTCTTTCAGAATTTCATGTCAAAAAAGATTGAAGCGCAATACGGTGATCCGATTTTCGATATAAGCCCTGACGGGCGGTATGCAATTTCGCTGAACTTTTCAAGGTTACACAGGCTGCGACCGGGATACGGATATAGCCGTTTGCCGGATTCCACAGCCAATGAAGCACATCCGGACAATGACGGAATTGTGGTTCTTGATCTCCGGAATCATGCAAGAAGTTTAATCATAAGCCTTGATAGAATCGCGCATTTTGAGCCGCAGGAATCCATGGTCGGAGCGGAACACTATTTTAATCACCTTGCATTCGCACCTTCCGGCAAACGGTTTATGTTTCTGCACTTGTGGAGGAATAAGGGAAAAAGGTTCAGCCGGCTTTTGACCTCTGACATTTATGGCAACAGCATTTACTTGCTGGAAGACAAAGTAAGCATATCTCATTATGCATGGAAATCATCAACTGAAGTGTTGGTGCACACTGGGAAAAAGCCCTTTGGAACGAAATACATTCTTTATGAGGATTTAAGTGCAAATAAGAAGATAGTTGGCGAAAAATCACTCGTGAAACCCGGTCATCCCTCATACTCCCCGGATGGCAAGCGTCTCCTCGTGGATACCTATCCCAATCGGTGGAGGAGACAGCAACTAGAGGTTTATACTTTGAATGGTGAGTACATGGAGGAAATCGGGAGCTTTTTTAGCCCAGTGAAATTCTCAGGAGTCGAAAAATGTGATCTCCATCCAAGGTGGTGCCGAACCGGAGATTTCATCTGTATTGATTCCGCTCTGAGTGGTCGTCGTGCGATGTATGTAATTTGCCTAAAGCAATCGTGAGAGACTATGAATGAAGAGCAAATGAGTGCCGATCGGCAGATGGCAGGTTTCAAGATAATAAAAAAATGAAAATCCTATACATTTCCAGGGCAATCATCCCTTCCGATATATCCAACAGTCTGAGCATCATGCGAATGTGTCAGGCTTTTGTCGATTGTGGGCACGAACTTGTCTTGACAGGAATTGCACCGTCAGGCAATGCATCCGATCCGTTGCAGCACTATGGTTTGCGCGGTGGGTTTCATATTGTGAGGAATAGTTTGAGTCGTCTATGGGATAACCGCATGGGGCATGAACTGCTTCTTCCCGGGCTCATCCTGGCTTGGAAGACAAGGCGTTTGCCGGCAATTCTTAACCCGGATTTGGTTTACAGCCGTTTGACTCTTGCCGAGCTTGCCCTGATACCTCGAAATATACCAATTGTTTATGAAATGCATAGCTTAGGTCCATTGAAAAAGTCGTTTGTGCAGCTTAAGGCATTTCAACGGCTCGTAAAGACGAAAAATGTAAAGAGGATCGTTGTTACCACGAACGCTCTTGCTGAAATGCTTAAGCAGGAGTTGCCGGGCATTGATATTGTGTTGGCACGGTTGAGTGCCGATCTTCCTCCAACGTTTTCTCGTTTTGAATTGGATTCGTTTAAAAAGAAGCAACTTGAAGGCCGTGGATTTAGGCATCATGTCGGCTACACCGGAAATTTGGATACAATCGGTTTGCGCGGCACTGATATCATTTGTCAGGTAGCGGCGAATATGCCCGATGTCGCTTTTCATATTGTGGGGGGCGAGAAGGACATTGTTAACCACTGGAATCGATACGCTCAAGACCGGAATCGGCACGGCAACCTCTTTTTCTACGGACATCGCAATCCTTCCGAAATGCCGTTTTTTTTGGCCTGTTTTGATGTTGTCTTGGCGCCGTTGCAGCATCGTCCAACAGCCAGCGCTCCTATTGGTGCAGGTATGTCACCGCTAAAAATTCCTCAATATATGGCTAACCAAAAAGCTATTGTGGCCTCGGATATCCCCGCACATCGTGAAATTTTAAGACATAACAAGACGTCACTTTTAGTGGGGCATGATGATGTTCCGAAATGGGTGGCTGCCATTGATTACCTATTAAAGAATCCAAAAAAACGGGCAACAATGGGTAAAGAAGCCTTTGCTGCATACAAAAAGGACTTTACTCCGGAAGGTAGAATTAAGCGAGTCTTAAGCGGCATCGAAAATGATGTGTCTATCTAACAGTTCTTTCAAGCCAACAGGAAAAAATCGGTTGCAGGTAGCATCTGCCTGGCTCTCCGCCATGCATAAGCGAGGTATTTCATATTGTCATTTCAAGAGCAATAATCGAGTTATCGATGGACTTGTCGGGGCTACCGATCTGGATATTCTCATAGATCGAGGTAAATATACGCAAGCAACCGAACTGCTTTTCAGATCGGGTTTCAAGCGCTTCCGTAGTTCTATGCTCATTTCCTACCCGGCCGTAGAGGATTTTCTTGGATTCGACCAAGGAACCGGCAAACTGGTCCACCTGCATCTTCATTGGCAGATGATAGCTGGAGAGCCTCATATCAAGGGGTTTCGTCTTCCCTGGGAACGCTTATTGCTGGACACCCGCAAGTGGGATGAAAAAAATCGCATATTCGTTGCGGCGCCAGAGGTTGAACTGATTCTGCTGCTGACCCGCGCCGCACTGAAACTCCGCCATCGTGACCGGGTTCGCCTTATGCTTGGAAGAACTTATTTTCGCGGGAGCATGATGAGGGAATATGAATGGCTTGTCGAGGTTGCGGATCATGAAAAAGTTTCGTCGATCGCTCAAGAACTGCTCGGCAATGACACCGCAGGAGTGGTCAAAAAAGTATTAATCGAGAGAAAAATCACGGATCGGGATATTTTTGCATTTCGTAAAGCGGCCATTTCGACACTTTGCAGGTACAGGACTTACAGCAGATTGGGTGCACTGATCACCCGTTGGTGGCGGGAACTCTGCAAAACGTTATTTCAGGCAGGCAAATGGTTTGGATTGAACAACAAGGTACTCAGGCGTGGTCCGGCCGCAGGCGGGATCGTAGTTGCTTTATTGGGTGCCGATGGATCGGGCAAGAGCACACATGCACATGGCTTATGCAATTGGTTGAATTGGAAGGCGGATGTGATGTATGTCTATTTGGGCAGCGGCAGTGGGCCGCGTTCCTCGTCCAGACGATTGCTGGATTGGATGAAACTGTTGGCTTGTTCCGATAGGCGTGTTTTATCCGGATCTAAAAGAGAATTGCCGAACGAATCAGTGTTGCAGAGAAAAGCCAACTACAAAACAGTACCGGACAAACCACTTCATGAAAAACCGGTGCTTCAACGTATCTGGGTTGTACTCCGATCCCTTATTCTCGCCAAAGAAAAGCTGGATAAGATTCAAAAAGCATTTCGTGCCCGCAATCGCGGCATAGTTATCATTGCCGACAGGTATCCCCAAAATCAGATCAAAGGATACAACGATGGCCCTTTGCTGGATGATTTGAAGAATATGCCGGGTCTTTGGAATTATGCCTTCCGGATGGAAGACAGAATATTTAATAAGATGATCATGTTGCAACCTGACTTGGTGATCAAGCTGGATGTTTCCCTTGATACCGCGCTGGAGCGCAAAAAAGATTCTCCTCCTGATATGGTACAGCGCAAGATTGAAGCGATTCAACAATTAAATTTTTCACCGCAGACAAAAGTTGTGACCATTGATGGAACGGTTCCCTTGGAACATGCGTCACACGCAATAAAGAAGGCGGTTTGGGAGTGCCTGTAAACTCGTTGAGACCTTTGATTATTGAATTTGCAGGCATCCCCGGTGCAGGCAAGACAACGATTTGCCAACATCTCGATGCCTTGAAAAATAATCGAGAACACGATAATGCTTTCGGCGCAGCAGTCTGCGTTGGTAGGTATGGAAGGAACCATTTGCCATGGTTGGGTCGTAAGCTTATTGCGATTTTAAGAATCATACAATGTTTGATCATGCAACCAAGCATAAGTCTTCTTTTTCTAAAATATGGTTTGACTTGCAGGCCATTATCATCCCACAAAGTCAAGTGCATTTTAACAGCGCTATCTTTTATACAGAAACTTGAATTCGAGCAAACCACACTGCTGTATCCTGAACAAAAGCTTATTATCATTGATCAAGGTTTTATCCAGATGCTTGGTTCCATAGCTGTTCCCGCTAACAATCCAAATCTGCCGGACTGTTGTCGATTAGTACAGG
>CAYNWA010000031.1:0-39297 GCA_964400795.1 uncultured Smithella sp. | reverse complement strand
GTTATCTGTACAATGCCCGGATCGATGCATCGCTCAGTATGAGGCAGTGCCCCAATTGCCAGGCCTGGTTGGCCGTCGATGAACTGACTGGCAACAGCAAGCAAAAAGTCGGTTTGGGTGAGGCGCCCTGGGGCAAGTCGGCCGGCATTGAGGGTCTGGCCACAGAATAACGCGAATTAAAAGTTAATTTGCTGAGACGTTCCATACAAGGAGATATCATTATGGATATGACGTGTCATATTTGCGGGCATACCGCTAATTATCTTGAATTCGCATACTTATGCCAGGGCGGGTGACCTGCATGTGGAGAATCGGATCTGCGGCAATGTCCAGCCTGTGGAGCCCGATGCGTTTTCTCGCGTGCCGAGAGCCTGGAAGACGAGGATATCGAGATGAAACAACTTGCGGAAAGGCTTGCCGATATAGTCAGGAGCGATGATCCGCAGGTCATGGCGGAAGCCAAGAATATTCTCGAAAAATTATATAAGATGAATAGGCGCTGGAATATTCCGTCCCTGCAACAATTCTTAAAGGAGCGACAGCGCGATTTGTTTATGTAAGGGCGAGGGCATAACTCGCCCTTACAGCACCAACATGGCTTCGTATGAGGTTGTGAGAAAAATGCAGCCGATAAAAGCTGCGCATAAGGAGTATAAATGAGCGGACACAACGCCACATTAAAAAAAAGCAAAGGGCGCTTTGACCCGGCTCTGGCTATACCCGAGGCCGAAGCGCATTTTTTCCTGCCGGGTGAAGTGATCGCTAACATGGAAATGATAGCCAAATTATCCGAGCGTCATCCGGTTAATTGTCTAGTGGCCGGCAAACAGGGTTGCGGTAAGTCAACCCTTGTGCGCCAGTTTGCCGCTCGTCAACGAAGACCCCTGGCGACATTTCAGGTTGGAATTCTTTCTGAGCCGGGTCAACTGTTTGGAGAACACCGGCTCAAAGACGGTAAAACCTATTATCAGGAATTTCTCTTTCCTCAGGCCATCCAAACGCCGGGTTGCGTCATCCACCTGGAGGAGATCAACCGTCCGGAACACCCCAAGGCTTTGAATATGCTGTTTTCGATTCTCGCTGAAGACCGGAAGGTTTTTATTGATGAACTGGGCGAAATCAAAGTGGCGCCGGGCGTTGTTTTTTTCGCGACCCTGAACGAAGGAGAAGAATTTGTCGGGACCGAGATGCTGGACGCGGCGCTTTCTGACCGCTTCTATGTCACGGCGCTGGATTACCTGCCGCAGGAGGTGGAGACCAAAGTTCTCCATCTCAAAGGGGGCGTGGACGAAGCCACCGCTCTCACCATTGTCAATGTAGCCAACCGCCTGCGCGGGAACAAACATGAACCCATGATCGTTTCTACCCGTCATGCTCTCATGATTGCCGAGATGGTTCATTGCGGAGCATCGATCAAGCAGGCTTTCATTCATAGTCTGCAAATGAACAAAAATGTTTTAGAGTCGGTACTGCTATCGCTGCACGTTGAGTTGGGATTAAAAGAACACAACGGCAACGGGTATCAACCCTATTGAGGAGTCAATAGCGGCATGCACGGCGTAGCGCATTCGAATTCCTCCAACCCTCCCGCTTACGAGGCACTTTCTTCTTACTGGCGGCGCAATACTTCAACCGTAGAGGCCGTGGAACTGGCCAATTTACTGGGTGCGTTGCGCAAAATCACCGGACATCTCGGAAAAAATATCGGTAAAGTCGCTTACACCGGTCTGGCCGGCAGCCAAGATTCAACCATTATCATTGATCCGGGTACGGTCATGGGGCATTATCCTGTCCCTGATGAACAGGTTGATCAGTTAGCGGGTATCGTCATTCATGAAGCGCTTCATCAAAAGGCGTGGAGTGAGCATATGTGGCGTTGTCTCAAACAGGACGATTTGCGAATGGCATATCGTCCCCGTTTGCATCGTCTTGTCGAAACGGCGGAGGATATCTATATCGAAAACACCATCGATGGAATCTTGCAATTATATCTTTCCAAGGCGCGGCATAAACGTTTTGTTGTCCCTTCCGTTAGTCGCCCGTCGGTTGATGCCTTAATGAAATTATGGTGGACAGTAACGTGGAGCAAAGATGATCAAAAAGTTGAAGAGGTTTACAAAGCGCCACTGCTGGTATTGCAAGGGCTGACAGAACATCTCAAAGATGTGGCTTTAAGCGTTAAAGGCATTACACAACGCTGTGAAAAGAGGGCGCAACTTTATCGCACGGCCTGGGATAAAATGGCGCCAATGCTGGACGGACTTGTTCTTCTCAACAAGCGTATGGCGTGGTTGGATTCTCCCCATGTGCAGTCAGCGACCCCTGGGAAAGCTTCTTCAACAGGAGCCTCTCCCTTGGAGCCGGATTTGAAACGGGCTATCGAGATACAACTGGCGGCTTCGTCCACAAACATCACCGCGCTTATTGCTGAGGCGGCGGGGACACAAGACGTCGTGCCGACCTCACGATGGGACTATAACATTCCTGCGCATCCCGTAATAGACCGAGGATTGGTCGGACGTCTGAAAATTTTGTTTTTAGGCTATTCTGAACGCGAGAAAATCGTCAGCAGAGGATTAACGGCGGGTCGGGTTGATTCCCGGCGTCTCTACCGTTCAGCCGGTGATGGCCGGTGTTTCAAGTTGGCCGAAAGCCGACCGTCAATGGACTGGAATGTCACAATCCTGGCCGATGCCAGCGGTTCGATGACCGGCGCCAAATGGCGTGTGGTTGAGAATACGGTTGCTGCCATTCATAAAGCGCTGGTGGGCTACCGTAATCATTTCCTGGCTTACGGCTATTTTGAAATGGATAGCGTGCTGATGGTTTCAAACTTGATTAAAGGAGACAAACTGCTTTCCTTGCCTCCCTATGGTCAAACGGCTTCAGGCCAGGCCATTATTGCTGCTGCCTTGAGCATGCCCCGGGATAAACGCCGCAAGCTCCTGATTCATGTGACAGATGGAGAATCAAATTTCGGGCTGCCTGTACAGGCGGGCATCGATTTTTGTCGCAGAGAACGCATTACCCTGGTTACATTAGGCTGCGGCTGTAAAGACAAAACGATCATGAGGAAGCAATACGGCAACACCATACAGTTCATAAACAGTTTCCAACAGTTGCCCAATGCCGTGGAGAGATTGCTGCGATGGTCTTTTATGAAAGACCCCCAGTCGTTGAACAGTAAACAGGTTTGCAACGATTCTTTGCTTAAAGAAAAAAGTTGTGATGAATCTGTTTGAAATTATGAAAATGATGTACGACCGGTTCGTGTTTGATGAATAAGAAAAAAATAGATCGGGTGAATGGATCCTTTGAAGAAGGCAGCCATGATCATTAACCAGCTTCGGCTGATAATTATGAAAGGGGATAAGCAATGAACATCAGTGAAACTGTAAAAAAATGCTTGCAAGCGGAAGGCAAAGCCAATATTCTGGCCACTGCGGACAAATCCGGTAAAGTGAATTTGGCCATGTTCGGTTCGTATCAACTCGTGGATGATTCCTCCGTGCTGGTGATGCTCGGCGACAACCGGTCTTTTAGCAACCTGAAAGAAAATCCCCAAGCCGCATGTATCGTAATGCTTCATGGCAAGACGGGTATGGCCACGGAGGGTTGCAGGCTTTACATGAAAGTTCGCACCATTCAGGATGAAGGTGAAAAATTTAACGAGGTCAAGGATAAAATCAGAGCGCGAATCGGCGGGGGAGCCGACATTCTCAAGCACCTGGTATTGTTTGACATCGTAGAAGCCCGTCCCATCCTTGATTTTGGACAGGGAATTTAAGGGACATCATTAATTATGGGAGAACGCATGAACGAACCAGCAATCCTTTTAAAAGAATTAAAGTCCGGCATCGGGACCATCACCTTGAACAGGCCTGAAAGGAAAAATTCACTTTCGCCGGAATTACTTTTTATGATTCATACTACCCTTCAGGAATGGAACTCTTCGGATCAGGTACGCGTGGTTGTCATTACGGGTGGATCGGGAAAAGCCTTTTCGTCGGGCTACGATATCGGTTCCATTCCTACCGATATTCCCACAAATATGAGCCTTGAGGAAATCAAATTTATAAAGTCCAACAATCCCTTGGAACTGGCCATGAAAAGTGTTGAAGATTTTCCTTACCCGACCATAGCTATGATGAACGGCTATGCCTTTGGCGCCGGGCTCAACATGGCCATGTGCTGTGATATGAGGATTGCGCAATCCGATATCAGCGTGGGGATGCCGCCGGCAAAATTGGGGCTGGTCTATCATCCGGAAGGGCTCAGACAGTTTGTTGATGTGGTGGGCATGGCAAAAACCCGGGAGATTTTTTTCACAGCCAGAACCTATAAAGGCGGGGAAGCACTTCAGATGGGTTTGGTGGACCGTCTTGTCAAACCGGAAGAGCTTCAAAAAGTTACGTATGAACTTGCCGCAGAAATAGCGGCCAATGCTCCGCTGACGCTCAAAGGGACCAAGAGAGTATTGGCCATGTTCCGGGAGCGGATGACTCTTCCGGAAAAACAAATAGCTGAAGCAGACGTGCTGATCGCTCAGGCGTTTAATTCAGATGATATTAGAGAAGGCATGATCGCCTTCTTCGAGAAGCGCAAGCCAAATTTTAAGGGGAGATAAGTAAAATAATGATGGTGTTGCTCATGGCAACAGTGAGTGGCATAGAAATCAGAACTCAAAACATTATATCTGGAGAATGAATAATATGGGAAATGGTTGGAAAAACCGTGTTACGGATTTACTTGAATGTGACTACCCGATTGTACTAGGTCCCATGAGGCTTATCACTTTAGGTAGCATGGCTGCCTGCATATCCAACGCCGGCGGTTTCGGTTTGATAGGCGCGTCAGGTCTTTCCAAAGAGAAGCTTATTGAAGAAATTAAACTAGCGCGGTCTCTGACTGACAAACCCATAGGGGTGAATATTCCCGTGTACAGATCCAATGCCCAGGATGCCGTTGACGCATCCATCGAAATGGGGATCAAAACTATTTACACCTCTGCCGGGAATCCTGCCAAGTTTATCGATAAAATCAAGTCGGCAGGATTGAAGGTGATTCATAAAGTATCCAGCCTGGAAATGGCACGTAAGGCGGAGGCGGCCGGAGTTGATGCTGTCGTGGCGATGGGATATGAGGCGGGTGGACATATCGGACGCGAGGGGATTACGACTTTTTGTCTTATACCTGTTCTTGTGCAAGCATTGAAGATACCGGTGATCGCATCGGGAGGCATCGGGAATGCAAACGGCCTTCTTGCCGCACTTGCCCTGGGTGCGGAAGGTGTGGAAATAGGGACCAGGTTTGTGGCTACAAATGAATGTCCTGTGCCTTCTTTTTTCAAGGATTCCCTTTGCGCCGCTGAACTCACTTCGACTGTTGTACTCGGCAAGGAAGCCATGCCGATTCGTGTTCTTAGAAATATCATGACGGAGCATGCGGCAGGAATCGGTGAGCATGCGACTGATGAAGTTATGGCGCAACAGGGGGATGTTCTCTATGTCGCCGAAGGAGGCAACAAAAATACCTCTGTCATGCCCTGTGGACAGGTCGCAGGCCTTATCCGTGACGTAGGTTCTGTAAGCGATGTACTTTCCAAAATGATCAATGATACAAAGTCAATTTTGGATCGATTAAACAAAATGACTTCCGGAGGGAAATTATGAGTTGGGAACATGTGCTTCTTAATGTGGCGGACCATATTGCTTTCATCACCTTGAATAGACCGGAAAGGATGAATGCTTTTGGTGGCATGATGCGTCAGGAAATTGTCGAAGTTTTGGAAAGCGTTGCTGATGATAGAGACGTTCGTGTTGTGGTCATCACCGGGGCAGGAAAGGCGTTTTGCACAGGCGGGGATGTCGGAGAATTTGGAGCAGGTACGACCAAGGCTTTGGCTCCTACGGTATCCAGTGAGAGACACGCCATGTGCAAGGCAGTCCTTTCCATCAACCGGATGGAAAAACCGGTTATTGCAGCAGTCAATGGTATTGCCGCCGGAGGCGGCTGCAATCTGGCTCTTGCCTGCGACATTCGTTTGGCGAGTGAGAAAGCCCGGTTCAGCCAGATATTTACCAAGAGAGGGGTGCACCCGGACTGGGGCGGAATTTATTTCTTGCCACGGCTTGTGGGCTATGCCAAAGCGGCAGAACTAATATTTTCCGCTGAGGTTATCGATTCAACGGAAGCATTTCGCATCGGATTAGTCAACAAAGTGTATCCGCATGATGAATTTGAAAGTTCGGTCAAACAATTTGCTCTGCGTATCGCCAAGAATGCTCCCATACCCATTGCCTTTGCCAAACGCGGGCTTCAGAATTTTCAGCAGTGGGATCTGGCACAGGCCCTGGATTACGAATCATATGTTCTTGAAGTTTGCATGAAGAGCAATGACATTGTCGAAGGATTCGGGGCATTTTTAGAGAAAAGAGAGCCGAATTTTAAAGGATGTTAATGTTTTCATCGTTGATATAATAAAACGAATGTTATATTAAACAAATTCGTCTGCAATGTCCTAATGGCTGATCATCGGATTTTCTGGGATAACGTCGGCAGGGCAGGCATGCTGAAAAACAAAATATATCTGAAACTTTCCTCTCGTTGTGAAGAGGATCTGATCGCGGCAAAAATATTGCCGCGTTCACTGCTTTTATACCAAAATCAAAGAGGGGATTCACCGGTCCGTTCATTCAGGTTGCTGATTTTCCTTGATCATGGAGATTGAAGAATGCGTATTGCTTTAATTGCGCCGCCTTATCCGCTGGAGGAAATGCCTTCTCCGCCGCTGGGACTTACTTATGTAGCGGCGGCGTTTGAAACTGCCGGAGCTGAGGTTAAAATATTTGATTATGTTGTTTTCTCATACACGAAAGAAAAGCTGGAAAAGCAGCTGGAATCTTTTCAGCCTGACGTGGTTGGCGCTACTTGCGTGACGATGAATTTTTATAAGACGCAACAGATTCTTCTTGATGTGAAAAATTATAATCCGGATATCATTACCATCATGGGCGGACCTCATGTGTCTTTCACGGTGGAGGAAACGTTGCGGCAATATCCGGAAATAGATTTGATTGTCATCGGAGAAGGGGAAGACACGATAGCCGAACTTACTCCGGTAATAAAACAGCGGAATAAATGGCGTGGCATAAGCGGGATTGCTTATCGCGATGATGATGAAATCGTTGTTTCCGGAAAACGGTCTTTTATTGCCGATATTGATAGAGTACCTTTGCCGGCGCGTCATCTTTTGCCTATTTCACGTTACCGCGCAATGGGTTTTCCGGTAAGCATCATAACAGGAAGGGGATGTCCTTATTCCTGTATTTTTTGTCTGGGTCGAAAGATGGTGGGTTCCAAGGTTCGCAAAAGAAGCACCCGGCTTGTTTTGGATGAAATGGAAACAATCATCGGTTATGGTTTTGAACGCATTAATATCGCCGATGATCTGTTTACCGTCGATAAAGAAAGGGTCAGAGAAATATGTAAGGGCATCAAGGAACGTTCACTGAAGGTTCCTTGGAGCGCTTTTTCCCGCGTGGATACGGTAAACCAGGAAATATTCGATCTCATGGCCGAGGCCGGCTGCGATGCGGTCAGTTTTGGAGTGGAAACCGCCAACACCGAAATGCTGAAAAGGATTAAAAAGGGCATAAAACTGGAGCAGGTTCATACAGCGATTGAAATGTGTCACAAGGCGGGAATGTTGGCCCATACGTCATTTATAATCGGTTTACCGGGAGAAACAAAAGAAACATTGCGGGAAACAGACAATTTTGCGCAGAGCACGAAAGCGCTTTACGGATATCATTATCTGGTCCCTTTTCCCGGCACGACGGTTCAGGAAAACATTCAGAATTATGATCTGGAAATCATGACGAATGATTGGGATCGTTACGATGCCAATGACGCCATTGTAAGGACGTCAACGATGCGTGCAGAGGACCTTCATGATTTCGGCAACAGTTATAATAAAGAGATGGAAGAAGACTTGAATAGCATTGAGCGCAGATATCGTGAGGGAACAGCCGATCAGCAGGATATTATACGTGTTGAGGGCCAAATGCGCATGCATCTGACTTATCAAGTTTTGAAAGAAGACATTGTCGAAAAAATCGGTTTTATTGAACCGGATTTGGTTAAAGGCTCCAAGTTCCGTGCTCTACAGGAGCTCTGCCGGAGAGTAAAAGAATATGCAAAATCCGATGAAAAAGTGACATATGATACCATTCGCGATTTCGAATGGCGTGGTTATCTGGTTTCTGATATTTCTGAGAAGGGTTGTCAGTGGTCCTGGGCCACTTTAAATGGTAATGCTATTAAGTAAATACAATCTGCCTCTGGCAGATCTGGCGGCAATGGCCGACAAGATCAGGCGTGAGAATACGGGAAATGCGCTGGAGACGTGTACAATTATCAACGCCAAATCCGGCCGGTGTGGTGAAGACTGCAAATTTTGCGCACAATCGGTTCATTATAAAACGGAAGCGCCTGTTTATGGGCTGATGAGCAAAAGAAAGATCGTGGAGAGCGCTCTTATAGCCCGCGACGCAGGAAGCAGCCGTTTCAGTATTGTGACGAGTGGCCGCAGGCTTGGCGCGGATGATGTCGCGCGTGTCGCGGAGGCGGCTGCGGAAATAAGGCGCCGGGCGGATATCGGGGTATGCGTTTCGCTGGGAAGCTTGAACACCGATATGATGAGTCTGCTTAAAGATGCGGGCGTCAGCCGCTATCATCATAATATCGAAACGTCGCGGGAGTTTTTTCCGGCAATCGTCAACTCGCATACTTTCGATGAGCGTATTGCAACCATCAAGCGTGCCGTTGCAGCCGGGCTTTCCATTTGCAGCGGCGGCATTATCGGCATGGGAGAATCCCGTGCTGACCGTGTCTCAATGGCATTGACACTCAAGGAGCTTAATGTGGATTCGGTGCCGATCAATATCCTGATGCCCATAGATGGCACTTCTCTTGCTGGAATGGCACCCATCAGCGTCGGTGAGGTGCTCAGGACTATCGCTATCTTTCGTATCGCACTGCCGGATAAAATGATCAGGTTGGCCGCGGGACGCGAAAGCCATCTTAAAGATTTTCAAGGTATGGCATTTATGTCCGGTCTCAACGCGATGATGATCGGCGGCTATCTCACGAAGCAAGGCCGTCCGGTTGAGGAGGATAAAAAACTGGTGGAGGAGGTTCGGCGGGCATGGACAGAATAAAAAAATTTTTGTCCCGGCGCAAGGAAGAAGCCAATTTGCGCGAGCTCCAGCCGGTCGAAGCGCGTCAAAAGGGGAACATATTCCGCCAGCAGGTGCGTTTGATTGATTTTTCCTCTAATGATTATCTGGGGCTTGCCCGCCATCAAAGACTTGTTCAGGCTGCAAAACAGGCTTTGAAAAAACATGGCGTGGGTGCGGGCGCGTCTCGTTTGCTAAGCGGTGACTACCTTCTGCACCATGAGTTGGAAGAAGCGGTGGCCGCTTTCAAGCGCAAGGAAAGCGCTCTAGTCTTCAACAGTGGCTATCAGGCCAATCTCGGAATTATCTCGGCATTTGCTGGGAAAGGCGACGCCATTTTTTCGGACGTTTTATGCCACGCCAGCCAGATAGACGGCGCCATTCTTTCTCGCGCCACGAAATTTCTTTTCCAACATAACGACTTGGCACATCTGGAGGAATTGCTGAAAACCGAACGTTCCCGTTTTGACCGCGCGTTGATTCTGACCGAATCTGTATTCAGCATGGACGGTGACCTGGCGCCGCTTCAGGAGCTTACAGATTTGAAGGAACGTTACAATTGTATTTTGATGGTCGATGAAGCGCATGCGACCGGCGTTTTCGGCCATGAGGGACGTGGTCGGGTGGATGCCCTGAATTTAAATGACAGGGTGGATCTCGTGATGGGCACATTCAGCAAGGCTCTTGGAGGATTTGGCGCCTACCTGGCGTGCTCACGTGACGTAACCGATTATCTCATCAATGTGGCGCGTAGTTTTATTTATTCCACAGCGCTACCCCCGGTTATCATTGCCTCTAACCTTACAGCTCTTGATGTCTTAAAAGAAGAACCATGGCGGGGTAAGATGCTGCTTGCCCGCGCCGAAAAATTTCGGCAGGCCGTCAGTAAAGCCGGATGGTTGGTCAAGGGGGAAAGCCAGATCGTTCCGGTTATGGTGGGCGATAGCAAAGTAGCGATTGCTTTGGCAAAAGAGCTCAGATCAAAAGGATTTTATGTTCTGCCCATACGACCGCCGAGTGTGCCGGAGGGCACCGCCAGATTCAGGTTTTCGCTTTGCTACGATCATGCCCAAAAAGATTTGAATGCGCTGGTTGTAGCGTTAAAGAAATTGAAAAACAATCCGGAGACCGGTAAATGATTCGCACACGCAGCATATTGATTACCGGTACGGATACGGGCGTAGGCAAGACGATTATCTGCCGCCATCTGGCTGCCTATCTACAATCCTGCGGCTTAAATGTGATGACACAAAAATGGGTGCAGACCGGCAGCAACGAGAACGACGATATTCGAGAACATCATTTAGCATTACCTGTCTTCGCGGCTCAAATACTGCATCTGGAAGAATTGCGTTGCCCTTACTCTTTTTCCTATGCGGCTTCGCCGCATTTGGCAGCGAGAAGACACGGTGTGGAAATAAAGGCGAAGCGCATTGAGGAAGCGCTGATGACCTTGGAGAAGCACTTTGATATCGTTTTGGTTGAAGGATCCGGCGGGGCGCTGGTGCCTTTCAACGAAGAAATGTTGATGGCCGATATGGCGGTTCAGCTTAACATGCCGGTGCTGGTTGTGGCCGTCAATAAATTAGGCGCCATCAATCAGACGCTACTAACCTTGGAGGCGCTCAAGGCCAGAGGCCTTAATGTGACGGGATTGATTTTTAACCGCGTCGAAAATTCCGTTGATCAGACAATTCTTCATGATAATATCCGCATCATCAGCCAGTTCGCGAATGTACCGGTTCTGGGCGAAATGCCCTTTATGACCGGCCTGAAAGAAGCTGAAGCTGGCTTTGTACCCATCGGTAAAGCTTTTTACCGACTATGGCAGGAGAAAAAAAATGAAAAGCTGGTTTGAAAAAGACCTTGCCTATAATTGGCATCCCTACACCCAGATGGCGACCATAAAGGATAATCCACCGCTCCTGATTGAACGCGCGGAAGGCATCAAACTCTATGATTCCTCCGGTCAGTGGTACTATGACACGATTTCCAGCTGGTGGTGCAATATTCACGGACATGGTCATCCTCGATTGATGCAGGCCATTACCAGTCAGTTGAAAAAGCTTGACCACACGCTCTTCGCGGGCATTACTCACAAACCGGCCATTGACCTTGCGGAACGTCTGGTGGATATCACGCCAGAGGGTTTGAACAAAGTTTTCTTCTCCGACAACGGTTCGACCGCAGTGGAAGTTGCTCTTAAAATGTCGCTGCAATTCTGGCGCAACAGCGGCCATCCGAAAAAATACGGATTTATCGCGTTGGATCGCGCCTATCACGGTGATACAGTCGGCTGCATGAGCGTGAGCGGCGAGGGACCGTTTGTGCAGGCCTTTACCCCCCTGATGTTTCCGGCACATAAAGTTCCCACGCCATACTGTTACCGTTGTCCGCTGGGATTGAAAAGTAAAAAGTGTAACACAGCCTGCGTAAAATTTTTGGAAGATACGCTGCGCGAACATGCCGCAAACACCGCGGCAATCATCTTGGAGCCGCTGCTTATGGGAGCCGGAGGGATGATTATCTATCCCGCGGACTATCTGGCTCAAGCCGCGCGTCTGGCGCGTTTTTATGATGTGCACCTGATTCTCGATGAAGTGGCCACAGGCTTCGGACGAACCGGGACCATGTTCGCCTGCGAAAACGCTGACGTTAGTCCGGATTTTCTATGCCTTTCGAAGGGACTCGCCGGCGGTATTCTGCCGTTGGCCGCAACCCTGACCACAAGGAAAGTTTTTGAGGCGTTTTGCGGACCGGCCGGAAGCGACAAGACTTTCTATCATGGTCATACCTACACAGCCAATCCTGTCGGTTGCAGTGTGGCGCTGGCTTCTCTGGCAATTTTCGAGAAGGAAAAAACACTGGAGCATGTTCAGATGCTTTCCGAGAGGCTTACCGGGGCGATTAATGATTTCAGAGAACATCCGCTGGTGGGCGATGCGCGCGCCATCGGCACGGTAGCTGCACTGGAAATGGTGGCTGACAAGATCACCAAAACGCCCCTGGCATCCAACGACGCCATTATCCGCGGCTTTTACCGAAAAGGTTTGGAACACAATCTCGTACTCCGTCCTTTAGGAAATATTATTTATCTTTTTTTGCCATTGAGCACTACCGTGGATGAATTGGATGATATCATTGAAAGGACTAAAATGGCGCTGGCGTTAGCTTGACCGGATAACAATGTTAAAATTATTTTACTGGTAAATTGTTTTGATCCATAAGGCACCCAACCATTTGAATCCAAAACGTACGTGAATTTTGTGTACTCATTATTAGTCAAATATGTCCCACGGGAAGAAATTTATCGCCAACTTTTAAAGATGCTTGGAAAAGATATTTAAAATCAAGTAATTATAGCTTGCATCTTTGGCATTATTTTTGCTGGAGTTTTAGGTTAAGAGTGTAAAAGCATAGTTTAAAATAACATTTGTTTTTAAAAATAAGGAGGTTTTATCAATATGGCAACTACAGCAAGAAATAAATTATTGAGAGATGAAACACATCTCAAAACCTTGGGCCGTGTAGCGGACGTAAGATCAGTCAAGTCCGGCATGAGAATTTGTCTGGAGCGTTCCAGAGTGATGACCAAGGTCTACAAGGAAACAGAGGGTGAATTTACGGCGATAAGAAGAGCGAAGGCGATGGCGGAATATCTGGATACCATGACGCTTTACACGAGACCGAACGAGCTTCTCGTCGGCTGCTTTGCCAGCACAGAATCAAGTGTGCCCATCTATCCCGAGCTTTATTGGAGATGGTTATCTAAAACCATGGATAAGTTCCCTGATTATGCCGCAATGGTTGATAGTGAGGAGGGGAAAAAGGAAATCAAAGAACAGTTTCAATATTGGGAAAATTACAGCATTCAAGGACGTGAAAGAGATTACGTTCCCGACTGGATACCATGGAAAGTCGGGGAAATGCCGGCAGCAGCATGGACATGGCAGTGGGAGATGTGCACGCCTGATTTCGAAAAGGTGATGAAAGTCGGCATCAATGGAATCATTGCGGAAATTGATAAGCGGTTTGATGAAATCATCAATGATACATCTACCCAGATTGAGAAGCGGATGGATATGCTTGACGAGCTGCGCGCGATGAAAATTTCCTGTGAGGCAGTGGCCAGATGGGGCAAACGATATGCCAAATTTCTTGAGGATGAGAAGAAAAAGATTAAAGACTCCAAGAGATTAAAAGAACTCGACAAGATGATCGAGGTATGTAATCGCGTGCCGGCAGAGCCGGCAAGGAATTTATATGAGGCTATCCAGTCCTTTATTTTTATTAACTTCATCGTGAATTATATTGATGTTCCACAGGTTGGCAACGGCATTCGCTTTGATAGGGTATTGTACCCGTATTATGAAAAAGACTTAAAGGACGGTACTATCACAAGAGATGGCGCCAAGGAATTGGTTGAAGCGGTATGGGTCAAGATGCAGGAAGGTGGGTACGTCCAGCCTCCGGCGTGGGTGAACAATGGAGGCGGCGGACTGGGCTGGCAGACCATGACGCTGGGCGGAGTTGATGAATTTGGCATTGATGTTACGAATGAGATAACTTATATCGCTCTTGAGGTTACGGGAGAATTGCAGACGGTTGCTCCGCAGATAGCGGTTCGTATGCACGACAATACGCCGGATGAACTTTTCCATGCTGTTTTCAAGTGTGTCCGCACCGGTTGTTCACAGCCGGCCATTTTTAACGACAAGGTCAACATTCCGAGGCTGATGGGTATCGGCGCTAACGTGGAAGATGCCAGGACATACAGTATCAACAACTGTATGCAGCCGGTTATCCCGGGCAAGAATATCCATTATCGCGCGGGCCATGGAGGGTCTTTGCTCCTCCCCATGTGTTTGAATATGGCGGTGGATGGAGGAAAAGTCATGGGTCTGCAGTTGGGCATCAAGACAACTCCTCTTTCTGAAATAAAATCGTATGATGATTTATGGAAAGCTTTCTGCGAACATGTAAAATACGGCATCATGGCCTTGACTCAGCTATCCAGTCTGGGGGATGCTCTGCAGAAGAAATATGTTCCCCGTCCGTTCCTGTCGGCTGTTCTGGAAGGCAACATTGAAAAGGGCTGCGATATGAGGGATTGGGAATATTTGGGACTGCGTCACCACCTTATTTTTGGATGCAATAACGCCGCCGATGGTCTTGCCGCGATAAAGATGCTGGTCTTTGAGAAAAAGAAGATAACATTGGAAAAATTTCTTGAGGCCGTAAACTATAATTTTGAGGGTGAACACGATAAGGTTCGCCAGATGATTGAGCAGGAAGTGCCGAGATTCGGCAATGATAATGACTATGTCGATTTGATTGCCAGGGATATTATGGTGTATGTCCAATACGAATGCAACAGGAATTTGGATATTTACGGAAAGCCCTATATGATTGACGGGACAACAGCGTCCGGACCGATCAACGCGGGAATGCTCATGCCGGCAACATTTGATGGAAGAATATCCAATCAACCGCTTCATGACGGAACCATTTCTCCTGTTCAGGGCAGAGACATGACCGGTCCGACGGCGACGATTAGATCGGTAGCGAAGGTTGATCCTCTGAAGACCGGGAACATGCTCCTGAATCAGAAGTTTATGCCGGTATTCTTTGATCCGGAGAACTATGATCTCATGAAGGGATACTTGAAGACGGTCCGCGATATGGGACTTCATCACGTTCAGTTTAACTGCGTCAGCAAAGAGACGTTGCTGGATGCGAAAAAGGTGCCTGAAAAATATAAGAGCTTGATTGTCCGGGTTGCCGGATACTCGGCTTACTATGTTGATCTTGATAACAAGATCCAGGATGAAATCATTACCAGAACGGAACAATGTTTTACCTGCTAAAAAGGCGTTAACGACGGAGGGGGGATTTAAAAATCCCCCCCCCTCTTATATCAAGTGTAAAGTTTAGCCTTCCTGAGAATTACGCCGGCAAAAACATCAAATCTGAAATGAAATAATACAATGGTTAAAATTCAAAACAAATGAAGGGTTAAATTTTTGTGAAAGTTGATATTAAATTAAAAGAAAAAGAGCTTAAAGATAGCGGCGAAATTACAGGTATCGTATTTAATTTTCAGCAATTCAGCATTCAGGACGGGCCGGGTCTCCGCACAACGATGTTTGTCAAAGGGTGTCCTCTGCGCTGTCCGTGGTGTTCCAATCCTGAGTCGATTTATCCTTCTTATCAGATAAAAGTATTTCCCGGTAATTGCCATGGTTGCGGGGAATGCCTTAAGGTTTGTAAAAGCGGCGCCCTGTCGCATGATGAAAATCATCGCATTGTTTTTGATTACGCCAAGTGTACTCATTGTTTGGACTGCTTTTACGCCTGTCAGTATAAAGCTATAGACGGAGTCGGTATACGAGTCACTGTAAAGGAGGCCGTTAGTGAATTGCTCAAGGATAAGCCTTTTTACAGCAATACCGGTGGCGGAGTAACGATTTCCGGAGGAGAGCCGCTATTGCAGCATGAGTTTGTTGCTGAGGTTTTTGGAGAATTGAAAAAAAATGGCGTCCACACAGCATTGGATACTACCGGCTATGCCAAATGGAATGTTGTAAAAAAAGTGACTAAGGACGTTGATCTGGTACTTTACGATATTAAGCATCTGGATTCGAAGAAACATCAGGAGATTTTAGGTGTTAAAAATGAAGTAATTTTAGAGAATTTAAATAAACTGGCAGGTAAAACTGACATTTGGCTTAGAGTGCCTCTGGTTCGCGGATTCAATGACGATCTGGCCATGGCTGACAACATAGTTGAACTGGGAAGAAAAGTTCAGGCCAAAAAAGTATACTTCTTGCCGATGCATAGATGGGGCGAGCATAAGTATTGCGGTCTTGGTTATGAGAATAATTATGCCAAATTAATAGACTTTGATGAAGAAGAATTGGCGAAATGGAAAGACCATTTTAAATCACTTTCAGACTACGTTATCTTTGGTAAAGCATGACAGATAATATATTTGTTGTGTTCTTGCCCGTTCATCGGCTTCAATTTCCATCGTAAAAGTTTCAAGAAAATTACGCCGGATCAAAGGATATTTATCTATCCGACATCATAAAAATACATCACTCGTAATCATCAGATTAATGTATTATTAATCTTTGAGTTCCGCTGAATTTTTAAAGATTATTTATAATTAGTTGATATTCATGAATTGATAGTGTATTGCATCAACTGACGATTTTATAACAGGCGGGAAAGAGGAACGGCTTTTCTTTAGTAGAATGGTTTGTTTTCAAAAAGTATTCAAAAAGAGACAATGTCTCAAAACTGGACATATCATTAATTATGTTATAATATAATACAATACAATACATATTGATTATAGAAACAGGGTATTGAAAATGAAACGCAAGCTTTCCGACGATAATAAAAAAAAACAGGTAAGCGGCAAAATCGAAAAGATGTTTCAGATTTGCCGCAAACTGCCCGGTATATTTTACGTTCTTGATGATCAATTCCAGCCATTAATTTGGAATGAAAATATGGAAACGATCTATGACTATACCCCGGAGGAAGCACAAAAAGTACGGCTAAAGGATATTTTTAAAAGTCAAGACCGCGCTATTGTCGAAGATGCCATCAGAGAAACATTTCGTACCGGGGAAGGCTCTATTGAAGCAACAGTAGAGATAAAAAACGGCAGACGCATACCCTTCTTTCTTACAGCCTCCCGTTTCGTCATAGATGATAAACAATACCTGATTGGCATTGGAATTGACATCAGCCGTTTCAAGGAACACGAGGAATCCCTGATAGAAAGTGAGTCTCTCTACCGGGCCTTTGCCGAGCGTATCACTGAAGGGGTTGCCCTGATTTGTAAGGGAGAGATTGTGTTTGCCAATAACAAATTTGCCTCTATCCTGGGTTTTATTGATGCCACAGAAATTATCGGAAAAAACAGCATGATCTTCATTAGCAGAGATTTCGAGACATACTTCAAGGAATTTTTTGATTTCATTGAAGAAGGCATTTACAAAGAGCGTTTCTTTCATGCGCGATGGCTGAAAAAGAATGATCAGGAAATCTGGGTGGAGGGCAAAGGAAATCTTTTTCAGTGGAAGGGTACTCCCACAGTATTGCTCACAGCGCGAGATATCACTGATACTAAAATGAAAGAGATATCCATGCAGGAAGAAACGGCATACCTGCGCAGGGAAAACGTCACGCTGCGTTCCTCGATCAAAGACCGGTACCGATTCGGTGATATTATAGGCAAGAGTGTAGCCATTCAGGAAGTATACGAACGCAGCCTCAACGCGGCAGCGACAAATGCCAGTGTCATCATTTATGGAGAATCAGGTACTGGCAAGGAGCTTGTGGCTAAAGCCATACACCGTATTTCCAACCGTTCACAGAGTAACTTTGTTGCTGTTAATTGTGCCGCTATACCGGAAACCCTTGTTGAAAGCGAGTTTTTCGGATACAAAAAAGGCGCATTCACCGGTGCCAACACTGATAAAGAAGGGTATCTCGATAAAGCAAATGGCGGGACATTGTTCCTCGACGAGGTCGGGGAACTCGGGATGAACTTACAGGCAAAGCTGTTACGCGCGATAGAGGGTGGAGGCTACTTGCCTGTAGGCAGCAATATTGTGAGGCATTCCGATTTCAGAATTATTGCAGCAACAAACAAGAACCTGATGGAATATACGAGAAAAGGTCTCATGCGTGAGGACTTCTTTTACAGGATTCATATCATTCCCATAAATCTTCCGCCTTTGAGAAAGCGCAAGGATGACATTCCACTGCTTGTAGAGCATTTTATCAGGCTAAACTCGCCGGGCAATAAAATTGTATCGGTTCCGGGCAATGTGTTGGAGGCGCTTCAGGAATATGATTGGCCCGGGAATGTTCGTGAATTGCATAATGTTATTCAACGCTATCTCATGGTGAATAAAATCGAATTTCTCGCACCTTTGAACAAGCCACCCACGGAAATGAAGAATGATAATCAGCCTTTTTTCAACGAAGCTCCTGTAGGCACAGTGAAATCTCCGATCATCAAAGAACTCAGCGACTATAAGGAGGATTCGGAAAAGGCTGCAATTTTAGAGGCTCTCAACCAGAATCGATGGAATAGGGGTAAAACAGCCGAATTATTAAATATTTCCCGTAAAACTCTCCATCGGAAGATGCAACGCTTTGGCCTCCTTTAATTGCATGGGGCTTATAATCCATACTTGATATGTTTTCCAAAAGATGCGGGTCGATTTAAGGTTAATTTGCGATTATCTTGAAATGTAACATAGTCATTTCATAAAAATCAAAGTGAAAAAATTTATCGAATTAATAACCTACACGCAGCAACCTTGGCTGGGGGTCATTTCTATAGTCATATAGAAGTGACAATGCGGCATAATATAAGAATATCAATAATCTTGATACCTTGATCCGTCTATGGCATTTTTTGGGACACTCCTGACTAATTATTCTTCTTTTGCATATTGTCACGTAAAGAGAATCAAAGGAAAAATAGTGAATAATAACAGGATATTAAATCATTTCTCGTTTGGCATTATCTTTGCTATACATTATATGTAAGTTCTTGTTGATAAAGATAAAATGCGGACAAATACTTTAGGGCTTGGGAAAGGGGAATACAATGAGAAAAAAAGTATCGTTTCTTGGAGCGGGAAACGTTGGAGCAACGGCGGCGATGTATCTAGCAGAATTAGATATAGCTGATATTGTGCTTGTTGATGTCCTTGAAGATATGACAAAAGGTAAAGCATTGGATATGGCGGAAGCTTCGCCTGTTCTAAGATTCAATAGCAGATTTTCAAATGAATTCAGTAATATTAAAAATTCTGATGTCATTGTTATTACCGCTGGTATTCCCAGAAAGCCCGGTATGAGTCGTGATGATCTTCTCTTCACCAATCAGAATATTATAAGCTCTCTGGTTAAAAAAGTTGCTCCTTTGGCGCCTGAGGCGATTTTGATTATTGTAACCAACCCGCTTGATGCCATGTGCCACGTAGCTCATGAAGCAAGCGGATTCCCACGGAACAGAATTATCGGCATGGCGGGCGTTTTGGATTCCTCAAGGTTTGCAGCGTTCATTGCCATGGAATTAAATGTTTCGGTTGAAAACGTTCAGGCTTTTGTCCTTGGCGGTCACGGAGATACCATGGTGCCGCTTCCCCGTTTTACCAGTGTAGCCGGCATTCCCGTAACGAAATTTATGAATGATGAAAAACTGAATGCCATTATAGAAAGAACCCGTAACGGTGGAGCTGAAATCACGAATCTCCTCAAAACCGGTAGCGCCTACTACGCTCCGGCGAGTGCAATCAGGGAGATGGTCGAAACCATACTTAAAGATAAAAAGAAAATTATGCCCTGTTCTGCTTATCTGGAAGGTGAGTATGGCTTCCAGAATTTGTTTGTTGGTGTTCCTGTAAAACTTGGAGCGGACGGGGTTGAACAAATTATTGAGGTGGATCTGACTGAAAATGAAAAAGCAGAATTAAAGAAGTCTGCTGATAGTGTTAAATCTCTTGTGGAGGCTATGAAAAGTCATTCATGATTTTTTAGTCTGGAGATTAATTGGTACATAGATAAAAAGAGTTTCATTAAAAAATTTTAATAATAATTATATAGCAACCTGTGCACGCGTTGGTTGAAAGGGGGAATAATATTGAAAAACATAAAACACGGTAAGTTGGAAGCCGGTCTTCTTGATGGTCCTGCCGTAAAAACCGATCATCCGGTCAAGATTCAGGATCTAACATTTAGAGATGGACATCAGTCTATTTACGCTACGCGAGGCCGGACTGAAGATTTCATTCCGATTGCTGAGCAAATTGACAGTATAGGTTTTTACTCCATGGAAATGTGGGGAGGGGCAACGTTTGACACCATGCATCGATTTCTTGGTGAAGATCCCTGGGAACGTATAAAAACGTTAAAGAAATATATCAAAAAGACGCCTTTTTCCATGTTGCTCAGGGGTCAGAACCTGGTTGGATATCGCAACTATCCTGACGATGTTGCGGAGGCCTTTGTGGATCGGGCCTGCGAAAATGGAATGGACATCTTCAGAGTATTTGATGCGCTTAATGATTTCCGTAACTTTGAAACCGTCGTACGGGTTATCAAGAATAAAGGCAAGCACTTTCAGGGCGCCATATGCTATTCATTGACAGAATCGCGCATGGGCGGTGCAGTCTACAATCTGGATTATTATGTAGAGAAAGCAAAAGAACTGGAGAAAATGGGAGCAGACACCATTTGTATAAAGGATATGGCCGGCCTTATTGCTCCTTACGACGCGTACGCATTGATTAAGGTTCTCAAGGAAGCGGTTAAAGTTCCCATTCATCTGCATAGTCATTTCACGTCAGGGATGGCCGATATGTCGCTGCTTAAGGCAATTGAAGCTGGAGTGGATATTGTAGATACGTGTCTTTCCACTTGGGCGTACCGCACGTCACACCCGGCAGTTGAACCACTCGTAGCTACCTTGAAATATACGAACCGTGATACAGGGCTTGATATAGAAAAACTTGCCGTATTGAGTGAGTATCTGGAAAAGGTGTCACAGAAGTATAAGCATCTCCTCGATGAACGCACATCTCTGATCGATATTAATGTGCTGCTCCATCAGACGCCGGGGGGCATGCTCTCGAATCTGGTGAATCAGCTCAAGGAAATGGATCATTTGGACAAACTCGATGAAGTATTCAGGCAGCTTCCTATTGTTCGTAAAGAACTTGGGCAGGTGCCGTTAGTAACTCCAACGAGTCAGATCGTGGGAATTCAAACGGTCAATAATGTGCTTTTCGATACGCCCGATGATCGTTATAAAATGCTTACGGCGCAGGTAAAGGATCTTTGTTATGGCCTTTATGGCAAAACGGCAATTCCCATTGATCCCGAGGTACAGAAAAAAGCATTAAAAGATTATCCAAGGGGCGATACTCCCATTACCACTCGGCCTGCTGATGTATTAGAGCCGGAATTGGAGAAGGCGAAAAAAGACACTGAAGGCCTTGCCAAGGATCTTGACGATGTCCTTATCTATGCACTCTACCCGATGACCGGTAAACGTTTCCTCAAGTGGAAATACGGACAGGAAGAGATTCCTGATGAAGTAAAACCAATAACACTGGAAAAAGTAAAAGCTCAAGATGAGTTGGTGAAAAAGGCCAAGGAAGGTCTGCTGACCGATAAACCTGCTGACAAGGGGAAATTGGGACCGGAAACCCGTTCTTTCCGTGTTCTGGTCAATGGTAAGACTTTTGATGTGGATGTGGAACAGATTGCCGGACAACCCTTGATGGTTCAGGGTGCTTCTTCAATCGGACAAAGGAACACGCTTCAGCTCGGCAAACAAGGCGGTGGCGTGAGAACTTCTTTGAAAACTATTCACTCAAAACGTGACATGTCGCAAGTTGAAAAAGCTGCTCCTGTAGAATCAAATGGAAATAACTCGACAGAAACACCGGTACAAACTCCTATGACAGGATCAGTAATCCGCTATGAGTTTAAAGAAGGAGATCCGGTTAAAGAGGGGGATGTGGTAGTCGTTCTGGAAGCTATGAAGATGGACAATTTTATTACCAGTCCTGCAACCGGTAAACTTCACAAGATTCTTATAAAAGAAGGTACATCGGTTAAAAAGGGCGAGACGCTTGCTTTGATATCATAAAATTATCTGGTGATACTGGAAAGGGGTATAAGTCAATGGACGAAAAATATAAACAGAGGATAGATACTCTTAGACAAGTCAAGCAAAACTCGCTTTTAGGCGGCGGTCAGGACAAGCTTGACAAGGTGCGTAAGCAAGGGAAGCTTACCGCGCGGGAGCGTGTAGAACACCTGTTGGACAAAGGAAGTTTTGTAGAACATAATCTCATCATCGGTTACAGAGAGAACATGCCTTATGACGGCCTTATCGCAGGCCACGGCGAAATCTACGGCCGGCCGGTCTGTGTCTATTCCCAGGATACGACGGTATCGGGAGGCTCCGTTGGTCCGATGCACGGATTCAAGATGCACCGGGCCATTGAGTGGGCGTTGGATATGGGTGTGCCCTTAATCGGACTCCATGAGTCTCCCGGAGCGCGCATACCTGGTTTAACATCCAGAAGTGTGTTCGGCGAAGCGTTGGAAAGAAACGGCGGTTCGGTTTTTTACGTCAATACCCAGGGATCCGGAGTGATTCCCCAGATTTCAGCGATTATGGGAAGCTGTGCCGGCATAGCGGTCTATTCACCGGCATTGACAGATTTTATTTTTATGGTGGATAAAAAAAGCGAGATGTTTATTACCGGTCCCAAGGTAGTACAGGCGGTTACCGGAGAAAAACTTTCCAAACAGGAATTGGGCGGCGCGGAAATCCACTGTAAAATATCCGGAGTTGCCGACGGCAGGTTCAGGGATGATGCAGAGCTCCTGGATACCATTCGGGAACTCATGACCTTTCTGCCGCAGAATGCCGATGAAAAGACGCCGCTGATGAATCTGGGAGATGATCCTAACCGTTTGACGGAGGAGCTCCTGGACATTGTTCCGTCGGATGCCACCAAAACCTATGACGTCCGCGAAGCGATTAAGTGTATAGTGGATGCCGGAAAGTTCCTGGAGATAAAACCGGAATTTGCTCAGGAAATCGTTGTGGGATTTGCGCGGCTTCATGGCCGCGCGGTAGGAATTGTGGCCAACCAACCCGGTTTTCTGGCAGGGAGTCTTACGGTGGACAGTTCGGACAAACAGGCGCGTTTTATGCGTTTTTGCGACTGCTTCAATATTCCCCTTGTCCTGCTGGTGGATACTTCCGCATATATGCCGGGGAAGGATCAGGAACAGCGGGGCATTATTCGCCATGGCGCCAAAGTTCTTTACGCGCTTTGCGAGTCTTCCGTACCGAGAGTAGCCGTTGTGTTACGAAAAGCCTACGGAAGAGGTAATCTGGGCATGGGTATAATGCCTTCCCAGCGAGGGACGGACATGATATTCTACTGGCCCATTACCGAACTGGGTGCACTGGGAGCAACGACAAACGAACCCTTGGCTTCACCCAATCCGGATGAAATGCGTAATCCCATACGTGAGGCAGCCTACAACCCGTTTATCAATGATGTTATAGAGCCCGGGGATACAAGAAAAGTTTTGATTCAGTCGCTGAAATTTTTGTCGACCAAGAAGAAACCCCCGCGGTATAAAAAACGTCATGGGAATATTCCGCTATGACCGGAAATTGAGAATCAGCGGCAGGGAATGTAAATGCAGCTCTTGGTGGGGTTGACAGCATGACAATATCTGAAAGATTGGAAAGGGGTATAAGTTAATGGACGAAAAATATAAACAGAGGATTGACACTCTAAGGCAAGTTAAGCAAAATTCGCTTTTAGGCGGCGGTCAGGACAAACTTGACAAAATACGTAAGCAGGGGAAACTTACCGCCCGGGAGCGTGTAGAATATCTGCTGGATGAAGGAAGTTTTGTAGAACATAATCTCATCATCGGTTACAAGGACAACATGCCTTATGACGGCCTTATTGCAGGATACGGCAAAATCCATGGCCGGCCGGTCTGTGTCTATTCCCAGGATCCGACGATATCCGAAGGTTCCGTTGGTCCGATGCACGGACACAAGATGTACCGGGCTATTGAGAGGGCTTTGGATATGGGTGTGCCCTTAATCGGGCTCCATGAGTCTTCCGGTGAACGTATGCCGGAGGCAACATCCAGAAGCGTATTCGGGGAATCTTTGGAAAGAAACGGAGCTTCGCTTTTTTACGTCAATACCGAGGGATCAGGAGTTATTCCCCAGATTTCTGCGATTATGGGACGCTGTGCCGGCATAGCAGCATACTCACCGGCGCTCATGGATTTTGTTTTTATGGTAGATAAAACCGGGATGTTTATTACAGGCCCCGAGGAGATCCAGGTCGCTACCGGAGAAAAACTTTCCGAACAGGAATTGGGTGGCGCGGAAGTCCATTGTAAGATATCCGGAGTTGCCGACGGCAGGTTCAAGAATGATATGGAACTCTTGGATACCATCCGGGAACTCATGACATTTATGCCGCAGAACGCCGATGAACAGCCGCCGATGGTTGATCTGGGAGACGATCCTGATCGCTTAACAGAGGAGCTTCTGGACATCGTTCCGTCGGACGCCACCAGAGCCTATGACGTCCGCAAAGCCATTAAATGTATTGCGGATGCCGGAGAGTTCCTGGAGATAAAACCGGAATTTGCCCCGGAAATCGTTGTGGGATTTGCGCGGCTTGATTGCCGCGTGGTAGGGATTGTGGCCAATCAGCCCAGTTTTCTTGCCGGGAGTCTTACGGTGGACAGCTCGGACAAACAGGCGCGTTTTATGCGTTTTTGCGACTGCTTCAATATTCCCCTTATCCTGCTGGTTGATACCTCTGCGTATATGCCGGGCAAGGATCAGGAACAGCTGGGCATTATTCGCCACGGCGCCAAGGTTCTTTACGCGCTGTGCGAGTCTTCCGTGCCGAGAATAGCCGTTGTTTTACGAAAAGCCTATGGAGGCGGTAATCTAGGCATGGGTATAATACCTTTCCAGAATGGTACGGACATGATGTTCTATTGGCCCATTACCGAACTGGGTGTCATGGGAGCAAAGGCAACCGTTGAACTTTTTATGGGGGACGTCATCAAGGCATCGCCGAATCCGGATGAAACGCGTGATATGTTTGTCAGGGAGCTTGAAGAACGCACCTGTAATCCCATGCGTGAGGCAGCCTATAATCCGTCTATCATTGATGTCGTCGAGCCCAAGGATACGAGAAAAGTTTTGATTCAATCGCTGGAATTATTGTCGACCAAGAAACAACCGCCACGGTATACGAAACGTCACGGAAATATTCCGCTGTGATGAGAGTTTGAGAATCAGTAATAGAAAGTAAAATTTATATATAGAATTGAAGAATTTATGGATTAGACTTCTCTTTTTTTCCGGGGAAGTGTATAAAAGTAAGTTTGTGCATTTTACTTCAGCATAGAGGTGCTCGGTTAAATTTTAAGCATTATTCATTAATTAGCTGAAACCGTTACATATGTTAATACAAACTGTTTAAGACCGAGGTGTTGTTCATGAAATTTCGAACAATTATTCATAAAGGGGAATCCGATGAATAACTTGATTTTGGATGAAAGAGATCAAAAATTCGTGTTGTTTGAGCTGCTGGATATGAATAAGCTCTTAAGATTGGAGAAATACTCCGACTTCTCCACGGATACATTTAAAATGATTCTTTCCAATGCGCAAAAGTTTGCCGCAGAGGAAATATTTCCCACCCTTACGGAGGGTGACAAAGAGGGATGTAAGCTGGTAGAAGGTAACGTCCGTGTCCCGGATTGCTTTCATCGTCCGTATAAGCTCTTCAACGAAGCGGGATGGAATTGCATGTTGCTTTCCAGGGAAAATGGAGGTCATGGATTTCCCGGCATCATAAGGACGGCAGCCCATGAATGGTTCATGCATAATTCCGCATTTTGCTCTTACCCGATATTGGTAGAAAGTGCAGCATACCTCATCAATGCCTACGGCTCAAAGCAACAAAAGAGCAAATATCTTCCAAAGCTAAAAATCGGTCAATGGGGAGCAAGTATTTGTATTACCGAGCCAATGGCCGGAACCGATATGGGAAACATTAACGTAAAGGCGATCAAGATGCCTGATGGCACCTTCAAACTTCAAGGCACAAAAATATTCATTACGGCGGGCGACCAGAATATGACTGAAAATATCATTCATATTGTACTTGCCAGGATCGAAGGCGATCCAGGACGAACAAGAGGTCTTTCTACCTTCATTGTTCCAAAGTATCCGGTCAATAAAGACGGTTCACTGGGAAAACATAATGATTTTGAGATAGCTAAGATCGAGAAAATGATGGGAGGCAAGGGAAGCGCCACCTGTCTTATCAACTATGGCAAAAATAACGGCTGTTACGCTGAGTTGCTGGGCGATGAGAGGGCAGGTATGAAGATTATGTTCCAGATGATTAACAGTGCCAGGATCGTCGCGGGACTGCAAGGTCTCGCGAGTGCATCAACTGCCTATCTCCACGCATTGAAATATGCCAGGGAACGGCTCCAGGGTTCGTCGCTCATCGGATGGAGGAATGGCAATGCCCCCCGTGTCCCGATTATACATCATGCCGATGTCAGGCGCATGCTTCTATGGATGAAGTCCAATGTGGAAAGCATGAGAGCTTTGATATACTACACCGCAATGTGCAATGACATGGCCTATGGTATCAGCGATCCGACTGAGGCGGAAAAATGGCAGGGAATCATGGAAGTGCTTACCCCGATCGTGAAGGCCTATTGTACGGATATAGCCTTCAGGGTAACGGAAACAGCCATGCAATGTTATGGAGGTTATGGTTATTGCAACGACTATCCCATGGAACAGTTTCTGCGGGACGCGAAGGTTGCCTCCATTTACGGCAGCAATGGACTTCAGGCATTGGATCTTGTCGCCAGAAAAATGATCGTGAAGGAACAAGGATCATACTTTATGGATCTCCTTGGTGAGATGAATACGACTGTTGCCAAATTTAAAGTTGTAGCCGCACTGAAAGACCTTGCGGAAGATGTTCAGACTGCCATCAATACCCTGACGGATGTTATCATGTTCTTCTCTTCCTGCAGCAAAGAAGGCAAATTTTATGTATTTTGGGGAAATGCGCAACCGTTTCTTATGATGATGGGAAAGATCGTTTGTGCCTGGCTTCTGCTTTGTGAAGCAGCCGTTGCGCAGCAAACACTTCTGGAACTTTGCAGTATCAAGGGAGTAATCTGTTCAGATCCATCAGACCTTTCCCGATTTATTAAAAAGAATAAAGATGCCGCATTTTACGATGGCAAGATGAAAACAGCACAGTACTTCATCAAGAATGTGCTTCCTGATATATGTGGCACGATAAAGGCCTTAAAGAGTGAAGATATTTCTATTATGGAAATCGCTGATGAGAGTTTTTCTTCTTAATCATTCTATGTTACATTTAAACAGAATATGGGTGGGTCTAAACACTGCCCAATCTGATTCAAGGAGTTATTCATGAATGAACAGATATGGAACAATGCCGCGCAAGCTTCAATCGCTGCGGGAAGCATCCCGATGCCTGTTACCGGCACGTTGATTGAATTATTGCAGACCATCATGGATGAAAAAGAGGCTGAATTCATCCCGGTATTCACCAAGCCGATGAATATCAAGGAGATCAAGGAAAAATCCAGTTTGAAAGATGAAGAATTGGACAAAATGCTGGATGGATTGATGCGTAAGGGCGTTGTTACCGGTATTCCAAGTAAAAACACCGGGACAGTTGTTTACAGGCTCATGCCTCCGATACCGGGACTTTTTGAATTTACGCTGATGAGGGGTGGAAAAACCGAAAAAGAAAAAAAACTGGCAACGTTATTCGACAAAATTTTCAAAGAAATTTCAGATTTAGTGCAGAGTGCTTATGACCCCGTTATTGATTTTCTCAAAACGGTTCCGCCAATGACAAGAGTTGTTCCGGTCGAACAGGAAATAGAACAAAAACAAGATGATGTCCTGCCTTATGAAGACGTAAAGAAGATCATCGATAGATTTGATACCATAGCCGTCTCCACCTGCTACTGCCGTCATGAAAAAGATCTGCTGGGCAAGCCCTGTCACGTTACCAAGGAAAGAGAAAATTGTTTTATTTTCGGTCAGACCGCCGAATTTGTCATCAAGTATAATTTCGGGAAAAAAATATCAAAAGATGAAGCATTGAAGATAATGGATAAAGCCCGGGAAGATGGTTTGGTGCATAAGGCGTTCCACGTCAAACAGGACATCAACAATGAAGAATTCGCCATCTGCAATTGCTGTAAATGCTGCTGCGGCACATTCCAGATTTATTACATTGGCGGTGCTCCAATGCAGTCCTATTCATCATGCATAGCCCGTGTGGACTCTTCGGAATGTACGGGATGTGGAGCCTGTGAAGATATGTGTCCGATGGAGACGATCAGCCTTGTCGATGATATCGCTGTCATAGACGAAAAGAAATGTATCGGTTGTGGAGTTTGTTCATATCATTGCCCGGCATCTGCAATAAAACTGGAAGAAACCGGCGTCCGAAGCGTTTTTGTTCCGCCTGCAAGAAGGAAAACGGCATAGGTATTATCGGTAATTTGCGAAGGATAATTTGACCGACGAGTTTTAAACTTAACTATGCTTGTTCTTAAGAATGTCAAATCCCGCTACGCTTCGCTCCTGGGATAATTCCACTAACGTTTTGAACTTCATCCCGGCTCGTCGTAATTCGTTCTCAACGAGTGTCATTAAACAAGCGAGCCCCCCTTAATAACTTCATTAAGGGGGGCTCTATTAGTTACCAACAGATCATGTTCTGATGTTAGTTAATATTCAAACATCCTTTACAAATGATACTGTTAATCTCCTAGCTGACAATGGTTTTTACCGTTTCAATCACCGGATTGGTGAAAAGCGCCATCAGAATGGTATACAGAGCGAAGACCCCGACCACTTCACCGACATACATCTTTTCATATTTCCGTTTCAAAGAAACCATGATCAACCCACCCACGATCAGGCATCCCAGCTGGAAGAAGGGGAAATTGGCTGCGCCCGCTGCTGCATATTCAGCAAAGCTGAAAGTTGCCGTTAAAAGAATCACCGCCGCCGCTACGATTGTTGTTGCTAATGTCTTTTTCATGATCTGTTACCTCCTTAAGGTAATTATTTGTTGAATGTTGCCTTTAATTAATGAAAAGACCGTGCCAAAAAACAAAAAAAATTGGATATAGGCTGTAAATACTTGATAATATGAGCTATATTAATAAATTATGATTATTCATCTATGGAGGTGAGGGATATTCCATCCATTAATATTTAAATAAAATATTAAAAGTGTTTAACGAAATATAGAAATCTTTCAAAAATAATTCTCCTTCCGATATTGACAAAAAACACATAGGTGATTACTAAGTAATTAAAATTTTTAAAATAATTTATGGTGTAATATAAATGAAAGAAATATCTGTTCAAACGCATTCCCGTGTGGAAATGATTGACATTACTGCATCTGTGCAAAAAACTATTCGAGACGAAGGTATTCAATCCGGTATTTGTCATATTTATACTCCGCATACGACTGCCGCGATAACGATTAATGAAAATGCCGATCCGGATGTGCCCCGTGATATTCTTGCGGCATTGGATAAGGCGGTTCCCCTGTCAGCCAATTACCGTCATGCGGAAGGAAATTCCGCTGCTCATGTCAAATCCTCTCTAATTGGTGCATCGGAAATGATTATTATTGAAAATGGCCGTCTGGTTCTGGGAACCTGGCAATCCGTATTTTTCTGCGAATTTGACGGCCCGCGTACAAGAAAAGTTTTCATCACAATGATTGCCAAATCACGTTAATTTATTCCCCCAAATTAAGATGAGTACATAATTTCATTCTTAAATCCTTACTTTTCAATTTTTAAAACTTTGTCATAAACTGTAAGTGTATAATAATTAAAAAAAGCTGAACTCTATTTTAACATATGGTAAAAACACTTGCAGAAGGTCAATATGTTAAATAAAGAAAATCTTCGTCCCGGCATACACAAACTCATTGTTTATATATTTTTGGTTGCGATGACACTTGCTGTTTATTGGCAAGTGAATCACTATGATTTTATTCGCAGCATTGATGATGACGTTTATGTCATTAAAAACAGCCATATTCAGTCAGGAATTACTCTAGACAGTTTGTATTGGGCTTTCAGCACAACGCATGCGGAATTCTGGCATCCGTTGACGTGGCTGTCCCTTATGTTTGATTATGAACTTTACAATTTGAATGCCGGTGGATATCATTTAACCAACGTTATTCTGCATATCCTTGGTTCTTTATTACTGTTCTGGCTTTTTAACCGCATGACAGGCTCCGTCTGGCGCAGCGCTTTTGTCGCGGGATTCTTCGCGCTTCATCCTCTTCAGGTGGAATCGGTTGCCTGGATTACTCATCGTAAGGATGTGTTAAGCGGATTTTTCTGGATGCTGACGCTCTGTTTTTACGTCTATTACACGGAAAAACCGATGATTAAAAGATACCTGCTTGTTCTTGGTTCCTTTATATGCGCTCTTATGAGCAAACCCATGGCGGTCACCCTGCCCATCATTATGATCCTTCTTGATTACTGGCCGCTTGGACGTTTTCATTCAAAGAGAGAAAATTTATTTTTCTGGCAATTGCGGGAAAAATTCCTTTTTTTTATTTTATTTGCAACCTTTTTTGTCATTACCCTATTTGCCCATTACAAACCTTCCCTAAAGCTTGTTGATGCACCTCTGAGTTCCAGAATGATGAACGCCATTGTTGCCTTTGTCGCTTATCTGGAAAAAACTTTTTGGCCTTATGATTTGACCATCAGCTATCCCTTTCCAGCGCATATCCCCATATCGCAGATTTTACTTGCCTCTCTGGTCATTATTTTTGTAACTGTTTTTTTCATTGTCATGGTTAAGCGTTTGCCGTATCTCTTTTTCGGATGGCTGTGGTATGCAATCACTATTCTGCCGGTTATCGGCATTATTCAGAAAGTCATCCTGCGAGCAATGGCCGAACACTATATGTATCTGCCCTCCATTGGCATTGCCATCATGCTGGCCTGGGGCATCCCGCTTCTGTTCCCCGGTGAAAATATTCGCAAAAAAATTTTATTCCCCGCGGGAATAGCGACTTTGATCCTGTTGGCCATTTTAACATGGAACCAATGTGGTTACTGGAAAAACGACATCGTGCTTTATCAGCATACGATACAGACAATAAAAGACGAGGCTTATGCACATCATCTCAGGGGAATTACGTATGGGAAACTTGGCCAATACCCGCTTGCGATTGAAGAATTCGACAAAGCTCTCCGTTTAAAACCTTATTACATAAAAGCGTATTACAACCGAGGGCTGGCTTACGCTAAACTTGGACAGCACCAGCGCGCTATTGAAAACTTCAACCAGGCAATTAACATGATGCCGGATTACGATAAAGCATACCATAAAAGAGGAAATTCTTATTTCGAACTCTGTCAATATCATCTGGCCATTGAGGACTATCGTGAAGCTATACGCATTAAACCGAATGATGAAGAAGTCCACCGGTCGTTAATGCTGGCATTGGAAAAGCAACAGCAACAAAAAAAACGTTAATTATTTTTGGAGATGTTTTTAAGAATACTGATGCTGACTGTCAAATAAATATAAATTTATTAGTGATGTATCGGTAAATGTTGTTTAATCATCAGTTGGATGATCTCAGTTATGAAAAAAAAATACACTTGTCTCATCGTAATTATTTTAGTCGTTTCTTCTTTTATTGTGTATAGCCGAATATTGGATAATGTCTTTGTTAATCTGGATGATAACCAATACATTGTTGAAAATAATCATATTAAATCAGGAATTAACACACAAAGCATTCAATGGGCGTTTACGACCACCTATTTCGGTTACTGGCATCCCATAACATGGCTCTCCCACATGCTGGATTGGAATCTTTTCGGAGCAAACGCTGCCGGTTATCACTTCATTAATTTGGTTCTGCATATCGGAACGGCGCTCTTTTTGTTTCTGTTTCTAAATAAGACAACTAAAAATATCTGGCCTTCTGCGTTTGTCTCAATTTTATTTGCCTTGCACCCCCTGCGGGTGGAATCCGTTGCCTGGGCAGCTGAGCGTAAAGATGTTTTAAGCATGTTTTTTGGCATGGCGAGCATTTATACCTATTCCTTTTATAACGAGGATTATAAAGTCTTCAAATATTTTATTTGCCTTGGTTTGTTTGCCCTGAGCCTGATGTCCAAACCTTTGTTGGTCACCCTGCCTTTTATCCTCCTGCTTCTTGATTACTGGCCACTTGGACGATGGACAAAAAAGATGTCTTCAAACAACAGGAATTCCAAGATAAGAATTTTTATGGAAAAGATTCCCTTTATTTTATTATCTGTGATTTGCAGCATGCTGACTTTTGGCGCTCAAAATAAAGTCGGCGCGCTTGCTTCCATCGAACAACTGCCTTTCTCCGTACGTATTCACAATGCTGTAATTTCATATGTTACATATTTGAAAAAATTTTTGTGGCCTGTTGATCTGGCCGTGTTCTACCCCTACGAACAGGCCTTCCAATTATGGCAAATTATAACCACCGGTTTTATACTGTTAATGATTTCTTTCGTTGCTGTTTTTTATATTAAGAAATTACCTTTTTTATTCGTGGGATGGTTTTGGTATTTGGGAACCTTTATTCCCATGATTGGACTGGTGCAAGCCGGCATGCAAGGCATGGCCGACCGCCATACTTATCTTCCGTTCATCGGGATTGCACTGATGTTGTCTTGGATCGTACCGCTTTTGTTCTCTCACGATGCCCTCCGCAAAAAGATTTTATTCTCCGCAGGGACGGCCACTTTAGTCATCCTGGCCAGTCTAACGTGGCAACAATGTGGATACTGGAAAAACACTTTTGAGCTTTTTAATCATGCGTTGCATGTAACAAAAAATAATGTTTTGGCACATAACAGCAGGGGAATTGCATATGGTGAGCTCGGTCAATATCAGTTTGCCATCGACGACTTTAACGAAGCCATCCGACTGAAGCCCGATTACGCCAAAGCCTACAATAACAGAGGGCTTGCTTATTTATTGCAGGGTCAAATCATACCGGGTTGCCAAGATGCGCAAAAAGCGTGTGAGTTAGGAAATTGCAGAACACTGGAAACCGCCACAAAAAAAGGATATTGTTATTCATTTGATAATGTGCGGCAACAAAAAATCGACGCCGACAAAAATGTTTTAAAAAAAAGATAATTCAACACACAAAAATTACCTTATGATCAAATAAAATAATAGTTGAAAAATATTCGGATGTCAGAAATGTTGAATTATCAGCGTAAGAAGTTGATGATTGATTTTCAAAATGCGCGGTGGTATCAAGATAAAGTTCGCCATGGCGCCATTACTAATATCCTTTCTTCAAGCGCGTTATTTTCATTAATCCGAAAAGTATGGGTAATCAACAGAGAAAGTTTTCTGACGGTGCAGAATTACAAAGATATGTATTTGAGTGAACTTAACCGGCAGGCATTTCTTTCGACCATGGATGATATACGATCTGTGGAGGATATGCTGGCTGCGTGGAATATCTTTTCATGTTAGCGCTAATTTACAGGCCTGATGAGCAGAAGCTATTTTGCGCGGAATATATCGATCATCTTTTTGTGAATCAGGGCGTTAGATGCGAGAAGATTGGAGGAGGATATGTTCCATTTTCCACCGAAGAGATTGGAAACTCTGCCGCCTGATTCTTCCACCATCAGACAGCCTGCCGCCGTATCCCAGGGTTTGAGCTTGAGTTCCCAGAAACCATCAAACCGTCCCGCCGCAAGATAAGCAAGGTCTAACGCCGCCGCGCCGGCGCGACGAATCGCCTGAACATTGACGGCCATCACATTAAAATAATCGAGATTGTTTTCCTTGCTTTCTCTAATATCATACGGAAAACCCGTAGCCAGCAGACTGCGGGAAATATTTTTTACGGAAGAAACCGTCAATTTTCGGCCGTTCAGATAAGCACCCTTGCCGCGTGTAGCAGAAAATAATTCCTCCCGCATGGGGTCATAAATGACGCCCAAAGACACCTCGCCGTCGACCTCCAGCGCAATAGAAACGCAAAAGACAGGATAGCCGTGAGCGTAATTTGTTGTTCCATCCAATGGGTCAATAATCCAGCGCATTTTCCCGGAGCCGCTGACAGCCGGCGATTCTTCCGACAGAATTCCATGGTCGGGGAAGGTCTTTTTTATGGATTTCATGATCAAAGCTTCGGACATTTTGTCCGCTTCCGTGACAAGATTAATCTTGCCTTTGTAATGAATTTTGTGTGTCCGGCTTAATTTCTTTTTCAATAAGGCGCCCGCCTGGCAAGCCAGATCAACGGCAAACGATTTCAGTTTCAACATATAAACACTCCTGCAAATCTTATTAAAATAATCGTAACAATAAAATTTAAATAGTTCTACTGATAAATGTTTTTATCTTAAATAGTTGTATTACAATTAAAATAATGCTAAATATGCAAGTCAAATTAATATTATTTGTGAATTTATATGTTTACCGAAAAAACACTAAGCGAGAATTCGCAAAAATTGAAGATTAAACGGGAATCAATGGGGCTTTCCCTGGATGATGTATTTAAGAAAATACGCATCAGGGCAAGTTATCTTCAAGATATAGAAAACAGCCAATTTCATTTGCTGCCCGATCCGGTTTATACGCGAAACTTTATCAAAACCTACGCAAAATTTCTGGGAATTGATGAAGACCCGGTGCTTCAAGATTATGATGCCTTTATTAACGCTCGTAAGGAAGAGCAGGCGCCGCCGGAAGCAGTTCCCGAAGGAAACCCGTTTTTTACATCAGTGGCCAATAAAAAGAATTACTGGGGACTTATTTCTGTATTGGTAATCGTTTTGATTATTTGGTTTGTCGTTAAACAGAATACGCCGGTGCCCATGGAAATTGAATCGGCTGGTAAAATCCATGCTCCTGCTGCCGCGGTTCAGGAACAAAACGTCAATGCATTGCCCAACGCAACGTCTGCGGAAAACCAGCAGATGGCAGTTAATGTCGTGACCAATGGCAGCATAGTTGAAGGGGGAACTGCAAACACAGCACCACTGGAAAAACAAATCGCATCCGGCAGCTTGCAAAAAAATATATTATTTATTTCAGCGATTGAGGAAACATGGATTCGCGTTAAACCGGACGATAGTCCGTCAATTCAGATTTTATTGAAACCCGGAGATAAATTTGAAAACAACGCGGAAACATATAATTTGGACATTGGCAATGCCGGAGGAATTAAGATACAATACAAAGGGAAGGATATTGGGAATCTGGGAAAAACCGGAGAAGTAGTCCATATGCAACTACCGCAATTAACGAATAAAAACTAAGAGGTAATATTATGTTTGGAATGGGATGGCAGGAACTTGTTATCGTTTTAATTATTGTCGTAATTATTTTTGGTGTCGGGAAATTGCCGGAAATCGGTTCAGCTCTGGGCAGAGGAATTAAAAATTTCAAAAAGTCGATGAACGAACAAAACGAAATTACCGATAATTCGTCGAAGAAGGAAGAGGAAAAAGAAGAAGATAAAAAGTAGTTTCTACTTGAACCGGAATGGAAAGTTGGGAACTGCTGTTCCTGGCTTTGAGCAAGAGCCAAGTAAAAATCCCTTTGCTCCTAATTGTCATTATCCGGCTTGACCGGATAATCCAGTTTTTTTCTTTCCTTTGTCATTGTACAAAATTAAATGGAACCGTCCCCATTATTTTCCCAAATAGATGGCGTCGAATGATGTGGGGTTGGTAGGAGGATCGATCAGGTTGATGCCGAAATCACCCCACGCAAAATTATCTCCCAATACAACACTAGTTCCATCCGCAAAAGTTAATGTCCACGGCGAACTATGTGTCAGTTGACAAGTGTGATCAGAGGAATACCAAACAGTACCTGTTGCATCTGCATACATATCTCCCACCCTATACCATCCGCCGTTTTCATTCTGTTTGTATATGTCGTTTGCGCCACTGTCATTTATATAATAACTATTGCCGTCCGTTAAATAATACTTGTCAAAACCGTCACCACCAGCGAATGTATAGTATGTGGCATTTTCGTTCTCACCTGTTATTATTATGTCATTACCTCCACCGCCATAAAGGCATATTTTACCGTCGCCCTCATATACAAAATTGCTTGCCGTCGCCATGCTGCCATCGCCTAAAACAATCTTGCCCATGTTATAGACTTTACAGGCATCAGTATCTAATATGCGGGCTTTCTCTCCGTTGCAGATGCACAGAAAATCATCACCTGTTGTTTTCTGTGTAGTTATAGTCTGATTACCATCAGAGCTTGTAATAATATTTCCGAGCTTATCTTTAACATAATCCCAGATACTCACGAATGTATTGACCACCGCTTGTTTGGTCACACAAAGTGTGTCAGGAACCATCTTGAATATAAATGCAATTGAAGCATCTGCGGCATATTTGAGTTCTGTCAGGTCTAATGATGTGGCTTCGTAAATTTTTGTTTGTGTGGTGTAATTCCCTATTGCGATATCTGATGCCGTAATTGAACCTAAACCTGTTGTACACGCGTATGTACCTCCTAGCAAATGTGAATTAATGTCAACAAGCAATGTGATGTCTGCGGTCATTTTAAGCGACGCTTCATTCCCGGCTGTGCTATGCTCTGCTAATTCATATTCCCAGTCATGACGTTTGCATATGGCATCTATCAGGCTGTAACATAAATCGGGTACGGCACTATCCTTTTCAATATTGCTATTCATGCATGGAAGATCATCCCAGTTAATAGTATCATTTTTTGATACACGGTGATTATTCGCCCATGACGGCCCACCCCACTTGCCGTAGGTGGGCCAAATAATATCAAACGTACTTATGTCTTTATTACTTTGTTTGCCTACCCAAGATGCAATGCCGCCAACTCCGATATCGTATTTTTCTCCAGTATTTGGGTCCGTCCATGGTGTAGTTGACATATTTATTCTCCTATTTAAGGATTGTTATTTTATGAAACTTTTTTTAGTCAGAACAAATCCATAAGCCCATTTTCACATGTTATTTATTGAGGATGCGTGACGGGTTTTCCGGTATCATCCTATGTAAATCTTGTCTCTTCTTCATATAAATTTCGAAGTTCTCGATGGTTTTCGGTGCGCAGGGTAAATACAGGATATGTTTTCGTTTGCCATCCACAACTGTAAAGGTATCTATCGTTTTATTTACCGCTATCATTGCTAGTAACCCTCCATCCGGCGATATAGCTGCGGAACTTATAGAACCAGCATTACAAATAAGCCGATGATTGCCATCCGGAGAGTAAAGGTAAAACTTCCCTGCCCTACCTGCAGGCACAAAATATAACTTTGTTCCGTCATTACTCAACAAGGGGTGTTCAGGAGGATGTCCTTCTTCAAAAAGATAATAAGGCCGCTCCGGAAATGTATCGCCCCGCTTCATTGTCAACAAACCGACGATGTAAAGCTTCCTCTTAGCCGCTTCTTCAGCAATCATTTGCAAAGCTTTGTTAATGTCATCTTTCGGCAAATCAAGACCGGGAAAAGCAAAAGGCCCCAAAGCTTCGTATAGAATTTTTTCATCACCGGGAAAGTAGCTGACGCTACTCATATGAAAATATTTAAACTGTGTCAGACGGGTTTCTTTACCCGTATCTATATCCATCTCCCATGCGTCATACTCCGACGCTGGTGTTCGACCTTCCTTTCTGATACGACCGGCTTTGACATACAAAACCTTCTTGCCGGAATGAGAAAAAGTGGGATAAATCTTGGGCATAGGATCGGTGGTAAGTTTTTTGTAGTTCTTACCGTCAGTATCCATAATGCCTATCTGCATCTGGGTCAGGTCAAGATCATTTCCCACTATTGGTATGACGGAAAATACTATTTTTTTGCCGTCATAAGAGTATTTCCCCATGGTCCAGCGCTCATTTTTGGGCGATTGGTAGGCGGCCAGTTCGCCTGTTTCCAGATTATAGACCTGTATCTGGCAACCGTCATCTTTGCAGCGGTCAAACACAACACTCTTCCCGTCATGGGAAAAACTTAAATTACTGATGGTATCTTCTTGTTCTCGCATGGCAAAACAACCTCCTGTATATGTCATCATGTTTATTAAAATGAATGTTGTTAGACTGTAAAAAACTACTTTGCTTATTATTATCTTTTTAAAATTAATTTTGCAGATGTGACAAATGAATCTATTAATGTTTTTGTTATTCTTTTCTCTCTTTTCTCTCATGCCGCCATCCTCCTTAGATTTTCCTGCTGCGTGAACTTTCGCTTTATATTATTTAATAATAATGGGGACGGTTCTATTTATTTTTAGTTTTCCGTCCTTCCTCATCTTTATTCAGCCTCGGTCTTCCCGGTTCTTTTCGCAATGCATCTATCTTGAATCGCTTGTTCACTTCTTGTATGAATGGCCAGCTCCCATATACCGCTCGCCGATTCATCTCGCCCCGCATCGCTTCCTTCTTCTCCATCATCTCATAGACAAACTTCCTGTATTCCAATCTTACTTCCCGATCCTGGAATAGCTTGCTGTATATAACATGGTCATCCAGCAATGCGTCCCGCTGTCCGTATGCATTTGCCCGGTAGCTGCTCCAGCGATATTCCTTCGGATCTTCTACCATCCGTGCCCGCACGGGATTCAATTCCACATAACTCCCACACGCCAATAAGTATTCATCCTTCGATATCATGATGCTCTTAAATCGGTCCTGCCAAAAATGTCCCGTATGTTTGTATCGGTTTTTATAATGCTGAGCATACGACAGGTTGATCCCTTTCATAATCTGTGAAAGCGCGCCTCCTTCTGTCGCTTCCATGACCAAATGTACGTGGTTGGTCATTAATACATAATGATAGAGCTTATATTGATATCGCTCCTTATATTTCTTCAGAATCTCGATATATGTCGTGAAGTCTTCTTCATCTTTAAATATGTTCTGTCTGTTATTCCCCCGTGTTAGAACATGGTATACATAATCTCGTGGTGCTATTCTTGCGGCTCTTGGCATATTTATCTTCACACTACCTCAACTATTTCTTCCATTAATTAGCATTAATTAGAACCGTCCCCATTATTTTATTACTATTATTTGTGAGATAAAATCTCCCCAAGCTCCTCTTTAAAAAAGAGGGGAATATAAACTGGATTTTCCCGGCATGTGAAAGAGTGTCACAATGTCTTTGCGGTAAGCCGAAGCCTCCAGCAAAGCGTGCGGAGGAATATTTATGAGCGAAGCAATCTCCTAAACTCTTTAAAATATTAGATTGCCACAACGCCTGAGAGGCGTTTCGCAATGGGTGTAATAGCAAAAAATGTGTGCTGTTTTTCATTTTTTTAGATAAAAGAACCAGTT
>CAYNWA010000030.1:37323-42632 GCA_964400795.1 uncultured Smithella sp. | reverse complement strand
TTTTAAAAATTGAAGTGAGTCTAAAAGACCCGTCTTTTTTTATTTTGGCCAATTTGCTTCCTGTTGTTCGGGCGAGTCTTTTGGACTCGCCCGAACTGTTTCTCTGGATTCCCGATCAGGTCGGGAATGACAACGCTTTATAATTCCATTTTCAATTCAACGATGATACCGCGACGGCAAGGAGGAGGCGCCGGAGGCGTATAACTAATACGTCGAGGATGCCGACGACGCAGCCAACAAAGGTAGCGCTTGAATTGGAATGGAATTGTCTGATTACAACAGAGCTGTGCTGAAATACCGTTCGGCGCGGTCGGGAAGCACCGTTGCGATGTTGCCCGGATATTTTTTCTCCAACTGGCGTGCGGCCCAGACATTCGCTCCGGATGAAATACCGACCAGAAGGCCCATGGTTTTCCCCAGGTCTCGTGTCGTTTCGATGGCGTCTTCGTCGGTGACTTCGATAACCTCATCCACCAGTTTGACATCCAGCACGGCAGGAATGAACCCATCGCCGATCCCCTGTATTTGATGCAAACCCGGTTCATGGCCTAGCAGTGCGGAAACGTTTTTCGGTTCCACGGCCACGATACGGACACCAGGCCGATGCTCCTTGAGAAACTTTCCAATCCCCTGGAGGGTTCCGCCGCTTCCGACTCCCGCCACAAAATAATCAATCGCCCCATTCATCTGACGCCATAATTCATGCGCGGTTTCCTCATAGTGCACACGCGGGTTATCCGGATTTTCAAATTGCTGTGGCACATATACGTTCGGATTCGATGCTGCCAATTCGTTGACTTTTTTCACAGCCCCTTCGATGTTTTCCTCAGCAGGCGTTAAAATCAATTCCGCGCCCAGCGCCTCAATAAGTTTTTTGCGCTCCACACTCATATTCTCGGGCATCACGATGATCACGCGGTATCCTTTCAGGCGTCCGACAAGCGCCATACCGATACCGGTATTCCCGCTGGTCGGTTCGACAATAATCGTGTCCGGTTTTAATTTCCCGTCGCGCTCGGCGCCTTCCAGCATCGACAATGCGACACGGTCTTTGATGCTTCCCCCCGGATTCAGAAATTCAGCCTTGGCGAAAATGCGCGAATTTTTGAGTTGGATGAGCGGCGTATTGCCGATCAGGTTGAGTATATTATCCGTTAACATTGATAGCCTCGTATATTGAAATCATATTAAATACTTTTGTTCGCGCGAGTCTTTTGGACTCGCCCGTTACTATACTGAACTGGCATATTTCATTTTATAGTTTCCTGGATTCCCGTTAGAACCATGCGGGAATAACACTCCATAGCAAAAAGAAAACGCAATTATTTTGCTACGCTGTCGTATTCCGCCGAGGCGAGTTTTACGCACACGGCCAGAACCTCGATGGCTTTTTCCAGTTCGGCAACCGGTGGCCGGGTCGGAGAAATCCGAATGTTGGAATCCTTGGGGTCTTTGCCAAAAGGAAACGTCGCGCCCGCCGGCGTTATGGCAACGCCCGCCTCTTTGCAGAGTTCCACGGCCCGCTTGGCAACCGGTCTGGTTGTATCCAGGCTGATGAAGTAACCGCCCGCCGGTTTGCTCCACGTGGCAAGGCCTGTTCCATCGAGCTCTTTGGCAAGCACTTTCTCGGTGATGTCAAATTTGGGCTTGAGCAGCTTGGCATGTCCCTTCATGATGCCGGCGACGCCTCCCGGATAAGTGCTGAGGAATTTCACGTGGCGTAACTGTTCCACCTTGTTGGGCCCGATAAACATGGTTCCGAAGAGCTTGGAAATGTAAGCCAGGTTGGTTGCGCTGGTGGCCATAAATCCGACGCCTCCGCCCGAAAAGGTTATCTTGGACGTTGAGCTGAAAATATAGACCCTGTTCGGATTTCCGGCCTGTTCGCAGGCACGCAGCAAATTTTTAGTTTTGATAGGATTATCGACCAGATGATGCACTGAATAGGCATCGTCGGCAAAGATGGCGAAATCCGGCGCGGCCGTTTTCATGGCAGCCAGTCTTTCCACGGTTTTATCGGAAACCGTTTCTCCGCTGGGGTTGGAATAGGTGGGAACAAAAAGAATTCCCTTGACGTTTGCGTCCGCCGCGGCAACTTTTTCAACTTCGTCCATATCCGGTCCATTTTTTGTCATTCTGACCTGGATCATCTCGAATCCCAGTTCGGCAAGTAGCGTAAAATGCCGGTCGTAACCGGGCACGGTGACAATCATTTTCGGTTTGTCGATTTTGCACCAGGGCGCAGGACTTCCGACCAGACCCCGCAGAAGCGCCCACATCAATACTTTGGAAAGAATGAGCAGACTGGCATTGTTGCCGACCATGACTTCTTCCGGCTTTACGCCGAGAACGCCGGAAAATAATTCACGGGCTTCGGGCAGACCCAGAACGCCGCCGGGATAATTGCGGATATCAAAGCCACTTTGCGTTTTGACGTCCTTTTCCGTTACGATGCCGAGAAGAGCATTGGACAAATCAAAATTTTCATCGCCCGGCTGCCCGCGTTCGATATTCAATTTTAAACCAAGCCTTTTGAGCGATTCATAACGCAATTGCAAGTCTTTCAAACTTTCCATACTATGCTAAAATCTCCCATGAAATTAATTTTTTTCAATGCAAGTTCGTAGCGACGAGGCGACTCGAAACGAACGCTCCCCTCTTTTAAAAGAGAGGCCAGGGAAGATTTTACAAATTTTACTCATTATCCCCCCTGCGCTTCGCTTCAGGGATGGTTCCACTTACTTTCGAGCGTCGTTTCTATCGTTTTCAATGAGCGTCACTCAATCCCCCTATAAATCCCTCTTTAAGAAAGGGGGATGGCTATGCCCCGAATCTTGCCTTTTATACCTGATCTAATTTTTTGTTCAAGAATAATTTTCCCTGGATTCCGGATCGCGTTTCGCGCGTCCGGAATAACAAGAAATGAATTCCGATTTAATGATGGAACAGACGCAGGCCGCAAAAGGCCATAACGATGCCATATTTGTTGCAGGTATCGATTACCTGCTGATCGCGAATGGAACCTCCGGGTTGAACAATCGCGGTTACGCCGCTGCGACGGGCGCGTTCAATGTTGTCGCCGAAGGGAAAGAACGCGTCGCTGCCCAGACACACACCGGTGACCTTGCTCAACCATTTTTGCTTTTGAGCTTTGGTCAAAGGTTTGGGCTGTTTTGTAAACGTTTCCGCCCACACATCATCGCCGATAACATCTTCCGGCGTGTCGCCCAGATAAACATCAATGGCGTTGTCGCGGTTGGGTTTGGCAACATCCTCGCGGAACGGCAGATTCAAAACCTTGGGCATATGGCGCAGCTGCCAGTTGTCGGCCTTCTGACCGGCCAGACGAGTGCAGTGAATACGGCTTTGTTGTCCGGCACCCACGCCGATGACCTGGCCGTCCTGCACGTAGCAGACGCTGTTGGACTGCGTGTATTTCAGGGTGATCAACGCAAGCACGAGATCGCGTTTCTGCGCGTCCGTCAGAGTTTTATTTTCGGTTACGATGTTTTCGAGCATTCCATCATCAATTTTTAAGTTGTTGCGTCCCTGTTCGAAGGTAATACCGTAAACCTGCTTATGCTCCAGAGAAACGGGCACGTAGTTGGAATCGATTTTAACGACGTTGTAGTTGCCGCCTTTTTTGGAGTTTAAGATCTCCAGCGCTTCCGGCTCATAGCCCGGAGCAATAATACCGTCGGTAACTTCGTTCTTGATAATTTTTGCCGTGGCCACATCGCACACATCGCTTAATGCGATCCAGTCACCAAAGCTGCTCATACGGTCGGCGCCGCGGGCGCGCGCATAGGCACAGGCGAGCGGGGAAAGTTTCACCTTGGGATCGATGTGATACATTTTACGCAAAACGCCATCGAGGGGAAATCCCAGTGCCGCTCCGGCGGGAGAAACATGTTTAAATGAGGCTGCCGCAACTATTCCGGTATTTTCCTTAAGTTCTTTAACCAGCTGCCAGCTGTTGAACGCGTCCAGAAAGTTGATATAGCCGGGCTTGCCGTTCAATACCTCCACAGGCAGACTGCCGCCATCCGCCATAAAGATTCTGGCCGGTTTCTGATTGGGATTGCAGCCGTATTTTAGTTGTATTTCGTCCATTAATCATTCCTCCACTGCTTTATATTTGTTGATGATGACGTCCTGAAACTTCTGTGTCGCAAGGTCAATGGCGCGTACAAAAAGGCTCACTTTATTATCTTCGTTCAGCGCTTTCCAGAGTTTGGCAGCGAATGAATCGGGGTCTTCCTCGTCAATGGCAACCCGTAGCGGCTCGCCCTCAAAGCTGGGGATCGGCGTGCCGTTGCATTTATAGGTGCTGATAAAGTGTCCCTCGCCGACCAGCGGCTGGCCATAGTCGAAAGTAAAGCGCTGCACGCTTTTCTCGTTACCGCCGCAGCTCTTTAAAATGCTGAGCTTGTAGCCTCCGGTACGCATATCCACCACACCGGAAACGCGGGGTGTCCAGTTAGGTTTGTCATCCTCAAAAGTGCGGGTATTCAATGCGGCTTCGAAACCATAGCCCGGAATTTGATTGCGGGACATAAAGTCATAAATCGTGTTGGTCTGGTCGCCGTTTGTTACAATGGTTGTCTTGTCGAACGTCAGGACGGGATTATAAATAATCAGGTGCGGATCAGTCATTTTCGAAGGATCGGCCGCCTTGGTGCGGATGCCGCCATTAATCGGGTCGAACACGCGGTTACGGCTGTTCGTGCTTCTGCCCATGATGAAGTAGGCGATCATGGCCTTGCCGCCGGGCGTCATTCCGAGGCAGATGCCGCGTCCCGGATAGTCATTGCCGGCCAGATATTCGTACAAGTTTTCTTTCATTTTTTAACGTCTCTCCTTGATAGTTGGTAAGACAATTTTGCTGCGGGAGTATATGTAGAGAATATTCGTATGTCAACTGGATTTGGGGGAAATATTAATTTTTAGAATAAAAGTGAGGGTTAAAAACACTGTTTGTCTAAAAATGACACTCATCCCATTACGTTTCTCTGCCAAAAACGTTGGAAAAATGCCACGGATATTCGATATCCTCCGCCTGTGGAGGGATGGTTCATTCTACCCACTGGTACCGATCCATTATTTAGTTGACTAACAAGATAGCGTTATCTATATTGCCCGCGAAAAAAAGAGCTGCTTATAAATATATTTGATTGATTATTATGAAAACTCCCAAAAGCGATAATAAAGCAAAAGTTGCATATCTGGAAAAAAATTACGGCAAAAATATTCTGCCGTTATCAATGGCAGAAAATGACCGCTTCCCCGGTGGAGGACCCACAGAAGTA
>CAYNWA010000030.1:28971-37313 GCA_964400795.1 uncultured Smithella sp. | reverse complement strand
GATACTTCTATTTTACATCTCAAAGAAAGTATTTTAAAAACCATTCAGCATTATAATCTTTTTTCAAGCCGTTTGATTATGATTGATGACAATAAGTTTGCATTACAATACTGCACAGATGGGTTTGTGCCGACTATTTTACCACCGATGAATGCTTCTTTGGACGACATTAATATTGAAGATATGAAGAAGATGATGGTTCATGTGAAAACATTACCTGGAGAACCTCTTTTTGCTGTTACGGGGATACCATTAAAAGATGGAATACTGGCTGGAATCAGCTGTTCGCACGCAATAGCGGATGGGGTTTCATTGCTTCTTTTTCTGTTTGCATGGATGTGTATAACGGAAGGCAAGAGATTTCTGCTTCCCTCAAAGCAGAGATTATTTCAAGGGAGTCCTGTCCCTTCCGGCAAAATTGACAAAACATTTATCTCTTCGTTATCAGAGCTAAGCGATCAGATTCAGAATAGGGTTAAGTCGAATAGTGTAAAATTATACTATAAAAAGGAATATTTTTTAGATGAGTTTCTTGATGAAATTAAAAATAAAGCAAAATTAGAAAACGCGAAATATACGATTTCTAATCATCAAATCATGACAGCTCTTTTATTAAAAAAATATCATGATTATATGCTACCTGATACGGACAGGATTATATTAAGAAACCCTATTAATCTCAGGGAGATACATCCTGATATTGATTCGTTATATATTGGCAATGCAGTTTTTAACGGCATAGCTGAATTTACCAAAGATGAAATAAATCAAATGTCAATTCCGCAACTTGCATATCGCATTAAAAAATCAATCATCGGTGCGAAAAATGAAAACTACGCTAAAGAAATATCATCTTTGTCGAAGTACGGGGTAGCGCTTAAAATTGAAATGATAAAAAACCGTCCACCTTCTGATATGAATAGAGATATTGTTTCCAGTAATTTGACCCATCTGAACGACCTTGAATCCATGTTCCTCGGTGCAAACACCGGCAGCATTATATATATTGATATGGCAGTTCAAACAGGTTTTACCATATTGAAAGAAAATAGTGGCAGGATATTTTCGCTTGTCACAAGCAGGTATCCATTAATGTAAGTCCTATATTATATACTTTGACCCGGGAGATCTATTGCAGGAGAATAGATAAATGAATGAATTTGATATCTCAGGCAGGCACGCAGAAAAAAATTGCCTGTTCTCAGTACGTGAAAATCTCATGGACGGCGGTGAACAAAGAGAATGTATTAAGCGGTGTTTCACAAATGCCAAACGCTTCCTTGATACAACCTCGATTACAGAACTGCTGAGCCTCCTACTGGAACGGGGGGAAAACCGCCGTGTTGTCGGAAATGCAATAGCTGACATACTCCATGTTGGATTCATCATCCCGAACGGGAAACTGACCATTGCCGACATTGGCAAAATTGCAGACGAAACCTGTTTCGGTTTAAATCAATCCGTTGCTGCTAGCACGGTGATCGCCCGTGAACTTGGCGAGCTTCAGGGAATTCGACATATCCCGACGACAATATTCACAGCATACATGACAGAGGCATGCGGATGCTCCAAGTATGTCGAAACCTTCATCCCGATTGCAAAAAATAAAACGGTGAAGAGATGGATAGATGCGGAGGTGGGTACCCACATTGGTCTGACCCTGGCTAAACCGACGGCTCTAATGGCAGTACAGGATGCATTCCTGTCGGAAGGATTTAAAATTCCCCGATTTATGCAGGAAGGACAAATGGTCAACATCAATAAAGGATGCTCTGTGATTTATTACGAAAAGTTACGGGGAAACGCTAATCTCAGAATAGAGGTCCTTATGTCTAATAGAGGAGCTTTCTGATGATATTACCCGAGGGTCGTGAAAAATTGAAGGAACTAGCCTATGGATTCTGTATTTCTCAGTGCTTGTATTGCGTTACAGTGCTCAGAATAGCCGACTATCTTTATGATGGTCCGAAAACATGTGAAGAGCTTGCGGATCTTACTCAAGCTGATCCCGGTGCCCTCAGAAGGATTCTCCGTTTACTTGCCCACAGAGGTATCTTCGCTGAAGATGACCATGGTCGCTTCCTGCTTACACCACTTGCCAATTATCTTCGGATGGACGCCGAAGAATCATTTCACTCCGAGATTATTCATATGTTGCATCCGTCGTCTTGGGGTCCGTGGGGACAGCTTCTCAATAGTGTAAAAACCGGCGAGGCCGCTTTTCACAAAATATTCGGGATGGATGTCTGGGAGTATCGTGCGCAAAACGCAGAGATTAGTGCAATTTTTGATGCCATGACGGCGATAATGTCTCAATCCGAAGGGAAGATAGTTCTCCAGCATCTCGACTTGGAAAACTGCCGAGAGATTGTCGATGTTGGAGGAGGCAAGGGAAGTCTCATTGCCACAATTCTGTCGCACCGAAAAAATCTTCGAGGAATTCTCTTCGAACAACCACATGTGCTCGCTGGCGCTGAAGAGCTTTTGCAGGCGGCTGGCGTTGAGGATCGATGTCGTATTATACCCGGTGATTTTTTTTCCGCCATTCCCAAAAATGGCGATATTTATCTGCTCAAATCCATCCTACATAACTGGAACGATCAGGCGGCAATTGCTATTCTGCAAAACTGCCGGCAGGCCATGACTCCCCGGTCTAAAATCGTGCTCATCGAATCGATCATCAATCCGCAGGAATCATTCAGATATATTATAGACATTCACATGCTTGTGATCCACGGGGGGAGGGAAAGAACACCGGCGGAATTTGGCGCCCTTTTTGATGCCTCTGATTTTCGCCTGCAGAAAATAGTCACGACGACTTCAGGCATCAGTCTTATTGAAGGGATTCCGGTGTAAATAAATATGAAAACGGCTCGACCTCTCAAGATTATTTTTGCCATGCTCTCGGAGGCGGGGCATTATAATGGGTCCTTCAGATTGGCGAGACGTCTTCAGGAGCGTGGTCATCAGATCTTCTATGTCGGTCTTGCCGATTTCACGCAACTCGTCAAAGCCCAGGGATTCGCATTTATTCCATTCGCGGAGGATTTACTGCCCGTGGGCTATGTGAAGAAATTTGCGGCATCTCAATCCAATCCCGGGAATGGATTGCTGCGTAAATGGCGCAAACGGTTATCTGACGAACGGATATTCAAGGAGTATCTTTGCCGGATAGAGGATGGCCGTCTCGATTCGAGTTTATTATCATGCAAACCCGATTTGTTATTGTGCGATACATTTTTATGGTATGTGGCGATCAGGGCTCTGCACTTGGAAATTCCGACTATCAACATTGCTCCCACTCTGGCTCTGTATAGCAATCCCCGCATACCTCCGATAGTGTCGCCTCTCCTTCCCCACGAAACGTGGTGGTCCGCCATAGTCGTTCTAGGTGCCTGGCATTGGATGCGCCTCAAGTTTTTTTTCACAAAAAGACTGGCTTCCTTTTTCCTGGGCACGTACCGGTTTCCCACCCGCATGCATCATCTAATGGACGTGTTCCTGCGGATAGCGAAAAGCTCTGGTTATCCCTGCAAAAAGAATAAAACATACTGGTTTGGCGAAATGGGACCTCGTCTGACTTTGCCTGAAATTGTTCTCTGTCCCAAGTCCTTCCAGCTTCCAAGCAGCGCCGCAGAAGGAAAGATGTATCTGAGTACATTTGTCGATTTCGCACGTCGCGAGGATGCTCTCGATATAGAATGTTTGGATAAAGACAATCCGCTAATCTACTGCTCCCTGGGCACAGCCGCATGTTTCTATCCCCATTCACAGCGTTTCTTTTCTGCGGTTATCGGCGCCAGTCGTTTAAGGAAAAATTGGCTGTTTGTGCTGCACGTTGGTGATCAATTCGAACCGGATAAACTAGATCCGCCTGGGCAGAATCTGCTTATTCGCAAAAGGGTGCCACAGCTTGCACTGTTAAAAAAGGCATCCGTTATGGTGACGCACGGGGGATTGAATTCGATTATGGAATGCATTAATTTCGGCGTGCCAATGGTTATCGTTCCCGGCCTGCGCGATCAACCAGGAAATGCCGCCAGGGCGGCGCACCATGGTATTGCCTTTACGACAAACATGTCCCGTATTACACCAGAAATACTTGTTACACTGGTCGACCGTGCTATGGAAGATGGGGTAATACGACAGTCTTTGGTAAAAATGAAGCAGAAAATAGCTGAAGAGGAAGATATGGATGCAATTGTAAGATTCATCGAAATGATAACCCCTTCTGTGTTTTCTAAACTCTGAATATGAAACAAATCATAAGCGTTTTGTTATCTTTTCTCCCCTTGCTTAGTTTTTTATTACAACTTTCAATTCGCTTTGTTTCTGAAACGGGGGGCTCATTAATTTCCTTGCAAATACCAATCTGATAAGCTAGATAATGACAAATTAGACAACAATACTAAAGACATACAAAGGAGTCGGCATGAAAGCTAAAAACGCCAAAAAGAATGTGATCGTCAGCGTGGTAATGGGCAGCGATTCGGACTTGCCCGTTATGGTGGAAGCCACCAAAGTATTGGATGAATTCGGCATTGGCTATGAAATGATTTTGACTTCTGCGCATCGCACGCCGATGCGAACAACAAAATTTGCAGTATCCGCGGCCCAACGCGGAATCAAAGTGATTATTGTTGGCGCAGGAGCTGCCGCTCATCTGGCTGGCGTAATTGCCGCGCAAACAACCCTTCCAGTGATCGGCGTTCCTATAGATTCCACCTCTCTGCATGGTCTTGACGCTCTGCTTTCCACTGTTCAAATGCCCAGCGGTGTACCCGTCGGGTCCATGGCCATCGGCAAATCAGGAGCAAAGAACGCCGCTTTGTTCGCCGCACGTATTCTGGCCATAGGGAACAAAGAAATCAGTACGAAACTTTCCTCTCATAAAAGTAAGATGTCCAAAGATGTGGAAAAGAAGCAGGAAAATCTCAAATGCCGGAAATCCTGAAAATCGGCACAGATAATTCTGAAGAAATAATCCTGGACAGGGCGGCGGAAATTTTAGCCGGAGGCGGTATCATCGCCTATCCGACGGAAACTTTCTATGGTTTGGGCGCGGATGCCACAAATGAAAAGGCAGTCCGGAAGATTTTTGACGTCAAAGGAAGAGCTTTTAAGAATCCAATTTCACTGATTATCGGACAGCAGGCCGATATTGATGCTCTTGTTAAAGAGGTTCCGGACACCGCTAAAAAGCTGATGGTCGAGTTCTGGCCGGGAGCTCTGACTCTTGTTTTTTCCGCCTCGGATAAAGTTTTGCCTCTGCTTACGGCTCAAACAGGCAAAATCGGTCTGCGAATCGCCAGCCATCCGATTGCCGGTAAAATCGTTAAAAAAATAAAAAGCCCGCTGACTGCCACGAGCGCGAATCTTTCCGGGATGCCCGAATGTTCAAGCGCTTCCGAAGTTATCAAGCAAATCGGAGACCGAATTGATGCCATTCTTGACTGGGGGAAAACCACTGGTGGAAAAACGTCTACGATTGTTGACGTCACCTGCTCTCCACCGGTTATTCTACGCGAAGGAGCAATCAGCAGAGAGGCAATAAAAAAATATATAAATATTAAAAACGTTATTTGATATCAAAGACCTCGCATATAATCAGGACGCAGCATGCTCTCATCTTTGTTCTTAAGCACAGCATCAACCATTTTGATCATTTTTTCTTTATCTCTTTGCAGCGTTCCGGTCACCGGCAGATAATTGGATGCGTGAGTACCGACAAATTTTATATTATCGGCCTTGATATTCTCTAATATTTGCTTCATTTCCTCCAAAGTTTCAAAAGGATTCAACAACGCAAACTCGCCACGCTGTACCTGATTATATAAAACGGTACCGGGGACAGGTGTGACAGTCAGCGCTGCCAGATACTGCGGTTGCATTTCATCGCATATTTTCGCCGTCGCCAGAGCGTGCCGTTTTGAAGCTTCTCCCTTTCCCGCCAACCCCAGAAGAACCATCGCGGAAAGATTGATGCCCGCTTTAATCAGATTCTGCCCTGCTGTAAGCATCTGATCATAGTTGACACCCTTCCTCACTTTTTTCAAGAGTTCGTCATCTCCCGTTTCCACACCGATGTAGGCTTTGGTCAGACCGGCTGCCCGCAGCGCTCTAAGTTCATCCACAGATTTGGATAAGGTGCTCTGCGGCCCGACATAACTGCCCACATGGCGCAGCGACGGAAATGTTTCGTGAAGATTTTTCAGAATCGCCAGAAGCATGTCCGTTTCCAGAGTAATCGCATCGCCGTCGCAGAGAAAAACCTTTTCCAGATCCCCGTAGTTATCTTTGGCCATGGCGATGTCTTCCACAATTTCTTTCAGCGACCGTTCTCTGTATTTTTTATCTTTATACATCCCGCAGAATGTGCATTGATTATGGGAACAGCCGATCGTGCATTGCAGCAGATAACTGTTGGCCTCGCTAAACGGCCTGAATATGTTTCCTTCGTATCTCAATTATTTACCTTCCACTGGATGAAATCATTCAGAGAGAGCCTTCTGTGAATGATGCAAGATTCTGGAGAATGGTTATATGGGTCACTCGGAGAGTAGACGTTCCGCCCCTATGGTCATGACTGTGGTTTTAATGACACCTGACGGTTCATAGGGGAAAACAATCATGAACGGTATCTGTCCATTGGGCATAATTTTGTCATTGGAATTATTGAAACCTTCCTGACGTAGAAGTTCCATTAATATTTCTTCCTCAGAAAAGTTGATTAATTGCTCATCGGTCAGAATATTACCCGCATAACTGGCACGTTCACCCAACACCACGGAATAGGCATCCACAATTTCACCCTTTACCTGTATCCGGGCAAGGGGAAAATCAGCCCGATTCACAGCACGGCCTTCCAGAACTCCAATCTGCCCCAGGATGTAATTATTGATTCTGCGGTAGCGCACATCCTGAAGTTTTACCATTTGATTGATGAAAGCACCTGTTGTAACCGGCTCCTCGACTCCTCGGTACTCGTTAATCTTCTTAATAAGAAACTGGCCACTATCGACAAGTTGCTCGCCATATTGCGGCAAAATGTAAAAATATATCACCAAAGGAATGATTAATATTACCAGAACCGACCAGACAAACGTCTTGAATCCTCTTCCCATGCTTTTGGGGGAGGATTTTTTTTTCTTCTTTGTCTTTTCGGTTTTTTCAATCGTCCCGGTTATTTCAATTTCATCAGCTCTTTCAGCCTTTTTAGGCTCCTCTGTTTTTTCATTATCTTCGCTAAAGATTTTTTCTTGAGGTTTTTCTATATCTAAATCCATCTCTTCACGAATGCGCTTTCTCGCATCCATGATTCTTTCCAGAGATTTCATGCCTTGTTCATCTCTGTGGAATACGGACGGTATGGCTTCAGGGGGCTTGGATATTTTTTCTTCCGGCACGACATTTTCTTTGGAGGCCATAACATCCGGTTCCGGAACAAAATCTGCAGCCGGTTTTTTCGCATTGGGATTTTCCTGAAAATAAACGTGCCCGCAGCGGCTGCAACGCAACCAGATTCCGCTTCCCTTCATATTGGCATCATCAAAGCGAAATTTTGTCCGGCATTGCCTGCATTGAATAATCATTTATAACCTCTTTCGTCACTGCTTATATCAAATGGCTTCCAAAACTGAAATCTGATTTTTTAAAATCTAATTGATATTAATCACGTAAATATCCGGTGAAAAACGGTACATCTCATTAAAATCCAACCCATAACCGACGACAAAACCGTCTTCAATGGTAAAGCCTATGTAATCCGCTTCAAACGAAACTTTTCTTCTTTTACGCTTATCTAAAAAAACACAAATTTTGATGGATTTCGGATTTCTCTCCTTCATCCATTCAACAAAATATTGCATTGTCAAACCCGTGTCAAGGATGTCTTCCACGATCAAAACATCCTTTCCTTTTATGGACGTTTCGATATCTTTGGTCAAGACAACCTTACCGGAACTTTCGGAACCGGTTCCATAACTGGCCAATCTGGCAAAATCCACGCGGCATGGAATACTGACTTCACGGATTAAATCAGCCATAAAAATAAACGCGCCTTTAAGAATGCCGATAAGAATCAATTCTTTTCCTGCATAATCTTCGGATATTTGCTCAGCAAGCTCTTTTACTCTTTTTTGAATTGTTTCCTTTGAAAAAAGAATTTCTTTGGACGTTTTATCCATTTTTAAACCTTTCAAATTAAAATCCATTTGTAAGGATGTTTATTTAGATTATCCAAAGTGACTGTAAGTTGTCAATAAAAAATTATTTGTCATGAAATAGATTATTGTTCACCGTTCAATTTATTTGTGTTACAATTGTTGTTAGGGTGTGAAGTA
>CAYNWA010000030.1:0-28961 GCA_964400795.1 uncultured Smithella sp. | reverse complement strand
AATTATTTTTCATGAAATGCAGAAGTAAATTTTTTAATATTTGACCAGATCATCTTCTCCGCCGCTTCCAGTTCCTCTCTGCTTTCAAAAGCAGAACAAAGGCTCAGCAAAATAGAATTTAACGGAGATATCTCTCTCCCGAATTTCTCGTAGTCAATATGGCTGATCATGTATTGGGAACCGTCAAAATAATATTTTCCCAGACGGTTTGTCTCCAGCGACCGGAACGGCCAGTTAAGTTTCCAGTTAAAATATTCCAGCGTGATGTTCTTTAAATTTTCATTTTCGAATACTTCCGGTTTCAGCTCCGTTCCGATTCTATCGGCAATGAGTTGGAAATATTTGGTGACCAGATCAATATCCGTCAGGACCAGACCATAGAGATACCAATCGTCAATTATTTTGATAAGTATCTGTGATTGAGATTGAGGAATAAAATAATGGCTGGGACACAGATGCCCGGCGCAAAGCTCCTGACCGTAGAACGAAACATCCCGCATATCAGATCCCTTATTTTGCTCGGGATGCAAAAGACATCCGACCTTTTTTTCATCCTTATCCAGGAAACCAAGATATTCACAGCAGTGAATGACTTCATATCTTTTTCTGAAATCCTCCATAGCCAGTATTTCTTTGGAATATTTCTCGACATCACCGGGATTATTAACAATCTGATGAAAACGTTTTGTTCGCTCGCGCAGCCGCTTCTCCAGAGAAGACCGCGAACTGTCCACGTAATTATAGAGGCCACAACAGGCACCGCAGGATTTTCTCTCATCCGGCTGGCAAAGGACGAATATATTGGAATTTGACATATCGATTGCTTACCTGATGTTCTTTAATGATTTACTGTAATCACTCAAACAAGATGGTTTCTATGCGTAATTTTTCAACGCGTCATCTATAAAAGGATTAGCGTTGCAGGTCAAGCCTAAAAATGTTAAGAAATGTCCAATAAACATATGAATTGAGATGAAAACAAATGAAACTAATTGAAGAAATAAAATTGAACAACGGGCTGGATTTAAAGATTTTTGATTTATCCCGTTCCATCGCAGCTGATACCGTCAAAGTCGAAATTTCCTTCCAGACTAAAATTTCTTTGAAAGAATCGTACTTCACCAGCAATGAAGATTACGTTCTGGTAAAAGACATCATGGGCGAGGAACTGGCCTATGAACATACGCTGGAAAGAACTTTCGTGAACAAAGAGAATGAAGATTCGACCCGTGACGAGTTAATCAGCACTTTCAGAAATAATTCTCTGGAATACCTTTCCAGCGCTAATTTTGCTCAGAAGATGGCACTGTCCAAACTCAGAGAAATAAAGAGCAATCCTCACAAATACCGATCCCGAGCCAAATCCGATCATAAAGCATAGAATCAGGATCTTTGCCCGAAAAAGGAAAAATCATTATGAGCAACGGCAAAATCGATGAACTTTTATCCGGCGCTGAGAAACCCAGCCGTTACCTCGGCATGGAGGTTAACGTCATCCGTAAAGAAAAAGCGGATGTTCGTTTTCTGCTGGCTTTCCCCGACACCTATGAAGTCGGCATGTCGCATTTGGGTTTACAGATTCTGTATTCGATTCTAAATGAAATTCCCTACGTGGAGGCGGAACGTTGTTTCGCGCCGTGGACGGACCGGGAAAAACAATTGCGCGAAGGAAAGATGTTTTTAACCTCACTGGAGAAACAAACGCCTCTGAAAGATTTTGATATTATCGGTTTCTCTCTGCAGTACGAACTCTCCTATACCAATATGTTGAATATGCTGGATTTGGGAGGCATACCTCTTGCACGAAAAGATCGTCATGAAGAACATCCGCTGGTTATTGCCGGAGGTCCCTGCTGTTTCAATCCGGCGCCGCTGGTTAATTTTATCGATGCGTTCGTTATTGGCGAGGGTGAAGAAGTCGTTGGCGAAATCACAGCAATTATTCGCGAAGGCAAAAATAAATCCATTTCCCGAAACAATCTGATAAAAGAGTTGGCGAAAATTCCCGGCATCTACGTTCCAGCTGTTCATCATAAAAACACCATCATCAAAAAAAGAACGGTTGCCGATCTGAACTTATGGAAACATCCGATAAAGCCGGTTGTTCCGCTCATGCAAACGATTCACGACCGGATCACGTTGGAGATTGCTCGCGGCTGTACCCGCGGCTGCCGGTTCTGCCAGGCGGGAATGATCTGGCGTCCCTACCGCGAAAGAAATATGTCTCTGCTTATGGAGATGGCCGAAGAAATGCTCGCAGCAACCGGTCACGAAGAAATATCGCTTCTCTCGCTCAGTTCCGGCGATTACAGTTGCATCGAACCATTGGTAAAAAATCTGATGAATCGTTATTATCAAAGGCGGGTGGCGCTGGCCCTCCCTTCCCTGCGTGTAGAATCTCTCAACACTGCATTGATGGAGGAAATCAAACGCATACGTAAAACCAGTTTCACACTCGCGCCGGAAGCGGGAACAGACAATATGCGTCTCATCATCAACAAGGGCAACACCACCGGGGATTTACTCTCTACTATTGATAAAATATTTTCTGCCGGTTGGAAATCGGTAAAACTTTATTTCATGCTCGGCCTGCCTTACGAAACTCAGGAAGACTGGGAGGGAATTGTTCAACTGGGTTATGAAGCTCTCAGGGCCGCAAAAAATCGCGGCCAGGTCACGATTAGCCTTTCCACCTTTGTTCCCAAACCGCATACTCCTTTTCAATGGGAAAAGCAGATTTCTCTTGAAGAAACTTATGAACGGCAGGATTTTATCCGTAAAAGAATCAAAAACCGAAATCTGAGCGTCAAATGGCACGATGCGCGGATGAGCTTCCTGGAAGGCATATTTTCGCGCGGCGATGAAACAGTGGGAAGACTTCTGGAATCGGCTTTCCGCAAGGGATGCCGGATGGACGGCTGGTCTGAAATCCTGCGTTTCGATCTATGGCAGGAAGCGATCGCCGAGACGAAAATTAATCCGGGTGATTTTCTGCGAGAACGCGAAATTAACGAAATCCTGCCCTGGGACAACATTGACTGCGGCGTAAACCGTGAATTCCTGCTCAGTGAAAAACAAAAGGCAGACAAACAAAAAGCAACCGAGGATTGCCGGTTTTCCAATTGTCAGCAATGTGGCGTTTGTGATTTTTCAGCAACACAAAATATTCTTGCTGCAAAAGAAGAAATAAAAACCAGGCCTCCAGAAACACCGGTCCCGGAATCTTCCTCCGGAAACGAACAAAAATATCGTTTCACCTTTAGCAAAACCGGGCGTGCCGGATTCCTGTCTCATCTGGAACTATCCGCGGCACTTTTACGCTCTTTGCGCCGCAGCAGCTTGGTTCTTTCCTACACCTGCGGATTTCATCCACATCCCAAGATTTCCTTTGCCACTGCAACCTCCGTGGGCATGGAAAGCAGACAGGAACATACGGATATTACCGCGCAGAACTATCCGGCTGACCTGAATTTATTAAAGGCTGAAGTGAATTCTTTTCTTCCCGATGGCATTAAAATTCTGGACATCAGAAAACTCGCTCCCCAGGAAAAAGCCATCGCGCAGGCATTAAAAGGATTTGAATATGCACTTTACCTTCCCCCTATGACCGATTCATCCCGTCTGCAGGTTATTGAAGAAAATATCAAAAATTTTCTGGCGTCATCTTCCTTCATCATTCCCAAGGAAACTAAAGGAAAAACCGTGAGCAAGGACATTCGACCTTTTGTACAAAGCTTGATTTTGGACAGAGAAAACAAAGTAGTTCTGGTGACATTATCCTTTCTTCAGGAAGGCTCCGCGAGACCTGTTGACATTATCACACACATCCTGAAATCCGACGTTGAAGAATCCCGACAAATCAGAGTGGTAAAAACAAAAACCATTCTGCACCAATTCTAAATTAAAGCGCTATTTTTGTTGGCTTCGTTGTCGGCTTCCACTCTGTTCAGCCAAGTCTTTTGGACTCGACTGAACTTGGGGAACCTTACATATGTGGTGTAATGGTCTCGACTGCCTTGGCATTCTTAAACTTATCTTTCAGCACCGTTTTTCTGATACCCTCAATAGTCTTGATGCCTATATTTTTGGTAAACATATTGACTAAAGCCGAAGGGACACTACCTCCCGGATCTGCCATGCCCTGATAAGTTATTTCGGTTTTGTCCGTACCCTTGGGTACCAAAGTATAATCAAGGACCATCAACGGCATACGCACGACACCTTGCTTCAGCATGTAGGTGGTTTTTTGTCCTACACACCGGCAATATAATGTACCGGTGGATTTGTTGATAGACCATGACATCTTTACTATGTTATCACGATTGCTCACAGGAAAAGGCATCCCCGTCACATTATGACAATAATGCGTATCACCATCACTCTTCATATCAGGAGTGTTAATCACGGATGCCTCCTTACACATATACATGTATTCTGGCTGTACGGATGCGTCACGAATGACCGCTTCTACAACCGCAATCGGGGCATCCACGATACCGATAGCCTTCACCTCATTAACACTGTTTTTGGTTAACCTTGTGTACCCCACAATGCCATTCGATTCGCCGATCTTCTGCCAACCATTCTCTGCTGCCCATACAAGCGTTAAATTTACGCCGGCCATACAAAGCATGCCCATACACAAAGTAAATACAAAAATTTTTCTCATAATATTTTCTCCTTATTTTTTATACCACCAACGTCATACATCCATGTTGATTATTCCGTAAAAAGTTGCCAGGATCGTCACACCCGCGCACGCAGGAACCTGTTCAATTTTTCCGGATTCTGAGTCAAGCCCGGAATGATAAAATAGTATTATTGATTTTTTCGGAATCATCAGTGCTCACTTATCCAACAACCGGTAGGCGGCATATTTGGCCAGGTCGTAGACTTCTTTTATCGGTAGTTGATGCTGATCGGCCAGGTTGCGGCAGTCTTCATATTCTGGGGCGATATTGACGACCTTCTGCTTGCTGCGGGCGATCTTTACCTTTACAGGACCCAGCTTTGTTTCCACATTAATGATCTCATAGGGCTGCATGTATTTTGTTACCGGATATACCCGGAGGCCTATGGATGTCGTTTCCGCAAAAACCAGCTGGCAAAACTGCTCTGCCTGATGATGATGAATCAAAATGGATAGAATGTTTGCGGGCCGGTTTTTCTTCATCTGGATATTTTGATAAAAAACATCCATCGCTCCTGCCTGTAACAACTTGTTCATGAGATGATCGTAAAACTCCGGGTTCATGTCATCGATATTGACTTCCATCATCAAGGCCTGACCCTGATGGATATCTCCCTCGCCACCAAAGCGCTTCGTGCCGCACGCTTTCTCTTCCACTGCCTGACCCAGCGTTAGCCGGAGCAGATTGGGAATGTTCAGGTCATGATTCCCTGCGCCGTATCCGGTTTGCTCCGCCAACATCTGCGGCATGGGGCCGAAGTCATGACAGTACGCGGTAAGGATGGCCGCTCCGGTGGGAGTCACCAGTTCCTTTTCGATACCGTTTGAGTAGATCGGGACACTCTGCAGCAATGCCATCGTGGCCGGCGCGGGCACGGGGATGAGACCGTGGGCGGATTTTGCCCACCCGCTTCCGGTATTCAGGGACGAGGCATAAACTTTTTCAATCCCGAACCGCTGGAGACCGCACACCGCGCCCACAACATCGATGATCGCGTCCACCGCGCCCACTTCATGAAAATGGACATGTTCGATTTCCGTCTGATGAATTTTAGCTTCGACCTCGGCCAGCCGGGTAAATATCTCGATGCTTTTCTGTTTCACTTCCTCCGGCAATGAACTTTTCATTATGATATGATGGATATCACTTAAGTGCCGGTGGTGATGTCCCTCACTGACTTTAACATTAACTTTGGTTCCCCCGATTCCCTGTTTCTGAACCTTATTGATCTCCAGTTGATAACCGTCCAGAGGAAGCTTTGCCAGATCGTCTTTCAATTGTTCATATTCCAACCCGACATCCACCAATGCACCCAGAATCATATCGCCGCTGATACCGGCAAAACAATCAAAATAGGCAATCTTCATATCTCAATCCTCTCCCATGCGGTTTATTCTGTTAGCCAGGTATCCGGCGCCGAATCCATTGTCGATGTTCACCACGCCGATGCCGCTGGCGCAGCTGTTCAGCATCGCGAGAAGAGCGGATACGCCGCCGAAGCTTGCGCCGTACCCCACGCTGGTGGGTACGCCGATGACCGGCTTGTCCACCAGTCCTCCGACCACACTGGGCAATGCTCCGTCCATGCCGGCAACAACGATAATGACGCGGGCATCAAGAAGTTTATTCCCATTGCTCAGCAAACGATGTATCCCCGCCACGCCGGTGTCATAAAGGCGTTCCACGCGGTTGCCCATGATCTCGGCCGTCAGCGCCGCTTCTTCAGCCACTGGCAGGTCGGATGTGCCGGCGCAGACCACCAGAATATGTCCGCGACGCGGTTGCGCCCCTCGCGTCACGGTAATGATGCGGGCCTGTTCGTGATACTGTGCCTCGGGTACTTCGGCAACCACAGCATCATACACGTCTCTATTGGCGCGTGTGGCTAATATGTTTCCTTCGCAATGACCGGCCAGATGCTGAAAAATGCCCACGATCTGTTCCGCCGTCTTGCCCTCGCAGTAGATCACCTCCGGGAATCCCTGCCGCAAATGACGATGAATATCAACCTTGGCAAAACCCAGATCGTCATAAGGCGATTTTTTCATTTCCTGCAACGCGGTCTGCACGCTGATGTCATTGGTCTTTATTCTTTGCAGCAATTCCAGCAATTTTGCTTCATCCATTCTGATCACCTCTTTTTTCCAGGGACTTGTTCATGCTGCCCATACGATAGCCAAGAAGGTCCAGTGTCACATAAGTAAAGCCTGTGTCCATAAATTCCTTTGCGATCAGACGCGCGGTAGACGGCGCAATCAGAACAGGCATGCAGTCAGCTTCGACCTCGATGCGTGCAGTCTCCCCGTGATGGCGAACTCTGACATGACCTGAACAATACTTTTTTATTAATTGTTCGGTCTTCTCTACCTGTCTCAACCGCTCAGGGGTTACGGGCAGACCGTAGGATAAACGTGATACCAGACAGGCCGCGCCCGGCTTGTTCCACGTCGGCAGCCCCCATTCGGCGGACAACGCCCTGACCTCCTCTTTTGTAAATCCTGCTTCCATCAATGGGCTTCTCGCCCGATCAATCTCCGCGAGGGCTCGCATGCCGGGACGGTAATCATTCAGATCATCAGCGACAGATCCTTCAATCACCCAGTCACAGCCATGATCTTCAGCCCAATTGACCAAAGCCCCGAAACGTACCTTTTTGCAAAAATAACAACGTTCCTTCGTGTTGGCCGTAAAATCCGGATTGTTCAGTTCACTGGTAGGTAATAACAGATGTCGCATCCCGATAAGGCGGGCCAATTCGACCGAGTCATCTTTTTCATGTTGTGAAAACGTCGCGGAACATGCAGTAACTGCTACAGCATTATCTCCTAACGCCCGTTTTGCCGCCGCTGCTAAAAATGTGCTGTCTACTCCGCCGGAAAAGGCCACAACGACCTTTCTCATATTTTGCAACAGGACAAATAATTGGTCTAATTTCTTCTCGACCTGCTTTAAAGGTTCTTCTTTCATTGAAATAGCCTGCTTCTTTTATCAGCGTCACCCTTGCAGCTTTGCACAGCCTCTTTTTTCTTCTGCACGCGAAATGACACCCCTGCGGCTGCGAGCCGGCTATTCAGGCGAGCATGACTCATGCGTCGAAGAGCCAACGAAGCGGTCAACACCGGGTTCTCTCAAATGCGGATGTGCATTTGTTATGACATCGAAACGGAAATCAATGATCGGCGCGTCAATAATGGCCCTTCCTACATCTACAACATCCGCGCCCGCTTTAATTACAGCCTCCAGTTCGCTGACGGTAACGGCTCCGCCAAACCCTATTTTCACAGCGTCACGATAGCCCTTGTCAATCAAGCACTTGACAACCTGTTTGATATCGTCAACTTTTCCAGTATCAACCATGACAATGCCCGCTCCGGCTTCCACCGCTTCGATGGCTTCATCCGCGATGGCGTCGTATTCGCCTTTCAACTGAACAGCCACTGTCCGGTCGGGCAGTGTGGCCGCTCGTACAACTGCGTTGCCGATTCCGCCAGCCATCCGGACAAAATTTTTATCCACATACATAAAGGGAGCATCCGTTATTCTAATGCCGGCGCCACCCACCAGGATCGACTTTCTCAGCTCATCCTTGTTTTCCGGGAAAACTTTTTTCCAGGCGCCGCATACAACCTTGATGCGCCCCCTGGCTGCGTCCACCATATTACGGGAGGCGGTAGCCACACCTGATGGTTTGCCGATCAGACCCAGGAGTCTCTCTTCGGCCAGGGCAACCGTAACAGCATCTCCAAATGCTTGAAAAACGATGTTTCCTTCACTAAGCTCAGCGCCTTCCGCAGCAACCCATATGTTCTTCAGCGGCATCTCCATCGCCGCTATGAGCAATTTCTCCGCTCCCGCAAATATACCTTTCTGCGTCGCTGTGATCGCAAACCAGAATGTCTGGTCAATGGCCTGGCAAAAATGTTTTTTGACATCCATGACAAATATGCTCCCCTTGCGAATCTTAATGTCGGACATGGACCGCATGATAATGACGATGCATTTTTTCTCTCAGAATATCCCTCAAATTACGCGCCAGCATTTCCGCCATACTGTGTTTGTCCATCCTCTGCTTAAGGCCTTCAATGACAATGGGAAGGCTGGCCCTAACCTCATCATTCGGCCCAGGTAAAACAACAATCATTGAGCCTGCATGCTCTCCGACTCCGATACGGATGCCATCCTTGGCGTGCCGGCCACGACCCTGCTCAAACTTCGCAATATAGGGAGTAGCGGCATCAGGATCGAGCAGGCTCAATGCTTCAACCGAATGATCTTTGATCTCTGCACCAACCCCACCGGTCGTGATAACAACACCATAGCCGTCCTGTTCAATAGCTCCCCGGATCATTCCGGCAATATAATCCAGATCGTCTTTCAAGGCCGGCCCCCGTGCCACCGTATAACCTTCCTCTTTCAGTGCTTCGGCAATAGCCGGTTGATTTGTATCCTCAATCTGCCCGCTGATGACCTCGAACCCGGTGGAGAAAATGATGGCCCGCTTAGCCAGCTTATTCCAGATTTCCTCGTACATGTTTTCAGAAATCCGCAAAGCGCTTCTCGCTTGAGCTTCATCCATCGCAATCCAACCCAGGACACCCTCTGAATGAATCGTGGTCTTCTCCGTGATGACAACGTTGGGTAATCGGCTTAATGTTTCAAAAAGCACATCTTTTTTTCCGATCAGGGAATACGCGTCGATGGTTTTGCGCAGCAGATCGATGGCTAGTGTGTCGTTGATGGCATCGATGACCAGGACCTCATGCCTCTCCAGACCGAGCACATCGGCAACAGCAGCGGCGACATCGTTCAAATTGGCCCCTTGAAGATGTATCTGCTCGAAGCGCAGCTCGGTCTTTTGGAGCAAATCATATTCCACCATAATATTCCTTTGATGGTTTGCTATTTTATTTTACGATAAGGTCTTCCCGGCCGGCTTCTTTCAGTACTTCGATCCATTTGGGATAACATCCGCTGAGCCGGGGTAAAAGCTTGGTTATGGAAGCAACCGCGCCACCGACTTTAAGCTTTCCGGTGGCCATTGCCGTCAGCAAATTGACTTTACCCTGCCAGAATTTGGCAAAGATTTCATCGGTTCCCAGTACGGTTGCTTCAGGTTTTATAATGGGTTCTCCATACTCAAATTCCAGTTTTGCATTTTTTGCCGAAACCGTAACGATGGTCGAATCCATATTCGTTAATTGCATTGTACATCTAAGATTGGCTGAGGCCAATTTATCATAGAGCGGTTTGTCATTATTGATTTTTTCAGCCATCATTCCAATCAGTTTATAGAATTCTTCTTTATCTTTAAATGCCATTACCAATATCCTCCTTCAATTTTTATTTTATGAATTATTGAACTCGGATGGATCTATGCCACGCTGTTTAAGCCACTTGGGAAGGCGCTTGTCATTCAACTCCCGGGCCGTCTGCACTTTTGACATGAGAAAATCAGCCATTGATTCCGAGAGGTTCATGTGGCCGTAGGTTCCGTCAAAGACCATGACTTTGTCGGTTTTTCCCGCTTCGCGAGCTTTATTCATCGCATCGGGAAGACCGTCACAGAGCCTGACGAAGGGAAGAACATCATCCGTTTGTGAAAATTTAGCCAGTTCATCCGCTATGAAAATGGGATAATAATGCGGCAGGGTCGCGTTGTAATATCCGCTTGTATGATTGATCACCACCGCTTTAACGGCCGGATTACTTAACGTTTCAGTTACTTTTGGAACCACATCAAGGTCAAAATTATCCATATGGCTTTTATATACAATGCCCGCCACAACACCACCGCAATGCCCATACCAGATCGGACGCGGAAAATCATGAACCATAATCACATCCTCTATGGTGCTCATCAGGGATAATAGTTTTCCGTAACTATTTAACGTGTTAATGGTTCCTTTGCGCTCCAGACGCTTAATATCATTGTCCGCTGAAACATCCAGCAAGCCGGTAGGTGAAGTTGTAAGTTCGATGGTAAAGGCATGTTTGGGTTTCAACGCTTCAAATATCACGCGAGGAACAATATTGGCGCTGCGAGGCCCGAAATTCATGTGATATAAACTTCTTGCCTCGATCCGGGCATAGCTCATGGTAAACGGTTTGTATATGCGTGCTGTAAGACGATTAAAATATAGTTCCCGCGGGTCGTCATAATGCGTATGGATAAACCAGTCACTATCAAATGCGTCCTTCACCACATAAAGGGTTCCAATTTCCGTCTCGAGCGGAATTCCTTCCTGAAAGAGGCTGGTTCCCAGGATCTGTCCTTCAAAATGCTCATATAATCCGTATTCCTTGAGGATAGCGGCAGGTGATTCATTCTTGCAGAAACCGCTTGTATACCTCAAGCGGACATGCGGACAGCCGGTCCGCTCCTGAATAATGTCTCTAGTAGCCTTGATCATTTCGGTATAAGCGTCTCCGCCTAATACATTGAATCCATGTTCCGAGCACAGAATGTTCACCGTATGATTTGGCTTGATCATGCTCATATCCACACCGGCAAGCGCTCTTTCCGCCCTTTCTCTTACGACCGATAGATCACCACCGTAGAGAAAGATCGCTTCCGGCAATTCCGGGAAAAGATCGCGGATGGAAAGCGATTTAATTTCAGGCAAGTCATAAGCCCGCATTGTGGGATGCACTATACACATAAGATTACCAGGTATCATCGGTCTGGTTTTAATAGATTCGTTCAGCACAGTTCACCTCCTTTTTCCCGTTAGAATAATTCGCATATGGTAGGCAGCTCGAGATTTTTCCAATGTTTCTGATCGTCCTCGATGAAATATTCAGGATACTTCGCCGCCAACTCTTTGCTGACATTTTTCACACAGGGATCTGTCGGGTAGCCCCACTTTTCGTTGTTTGGACATTTATATTCGTCGCCAAAAAAAGCTTTAAGTAACCTGTCCAGGCTGGCAGAACAGTAAATACCGCAATCTGTTTTCACACCGGTCATGATCATAATGTCATAAAGGGTCCGCGCACCTTTGATCAGGGCTGCGGCAACTTCTTTCGCCGGCGTCATGGTACACATACACATGGCTCGGTCCGGATCAAGGTCTGCCTTGGCACACAACGCCTTTATCGCTTCCGGATCCACATCCGAGTAATCAAAAACGATCTGCTTTGGTTCATCAAAAAAGGTCGGTAAAAGAGCCAATTTAGGGCAGTTCATTGCACATTTAAAACAACCCAGACATTTAGATTCATCAATTTCTGGTTTCCCTTCAACAAAACTCAGAGCTCCGAATCTACATTGTTTCACACAGTTTTGACATCCGATACAGAGTTCTTCAATTAAAACAGGGTATCTGTAAATCCATCTCATTGAAATCTCCTCCTTGTTGTCATTATCTTATTTTTAATTTCGTCATGTGTTGTCAGCGCGCCTGTCGGACAGGCCAGCACACACCGACCGCAACTTATACATCTGGAATCCCCCAGCTTCGTGGCGTCAATAGGACCAATCACTGATTCGAAGCTTTTTTTCTTCATAACGAGAGCGTTGACGCTCTCTTCCCTGCACACGGCTACACAGCGTTGACATAATACGCATTTGGCGGGATCAAAAACCAGTAAATCGCTGGAATCATCCACCGCATGACTGGACATGGCACCGTTAAAAGGAAAATCAGGGCGGGCGTATACCGTATGGTACATGTCCAGATCGAGTTCTTTCACCAGATCTTGCAGCTCGCAGTGTTTATCGCGCACACATACGGGACACCTGTAAGGATGATCCGAAAGGATTAACTCCATGGTTGTACGGCGCGAGCGCCGCGCCTTCGGCGATTGCGTATATACCACCATACCCTCTTCCACCGGCGTACTGCATGCCGCCAGAAGCGTATCGACTCCTTCTACCTCCACCACACATATCCTGCAGACACTGATTGCCTGGATATCTTTCAGGTAACATAGTGTGGGTATTTTTATATCTGCCAGTCTGGCGGCTTCGAGTATTGTTGCGTCTTTTTCTGCATGTACCTTATTCCCATCAATTGTCAGCGAAATCATCGACATATTCCCACCTCCCTGTTCATATTTGATTGGAATCAATCTGATGCTCAAATCCATCCCTGAAAGCGGCGATCATCGTCAGCATCGCATACCCTGTCAATCGCCCATGAGGACAAAGTGATGTTATTTTCATGTAATCGCCAAGTCTTTCCAGGGTAGCAATATCAACCGTATCTCCTTCTCCATCCTTAATGCGTTCTAAGATCTCCAACATTCTCTTTGAACCTAGCCGGCCCGGTATACACCTGCCGCATGACTCCTCATGGCTGAATTTAACGTAATCGCATGCCATTTCTATTACATTACGAGCAATGACTTTACGCGATATCAATTCCATACTCGAATTATCAGTTTTCATTCTTTGCAACTCCCTCTCCTGTTTTAAATTTTAATTGCCTTTTACATACCTTATACTACGGAATCAAAGGTGTCAGTCGTGACGCCAGTTGTTTTCAACTCGCCCTTTTTAATCCTGAACGTCTCAGTACGTGGGAAATCTTCTACAATCCGGATGTATCTTGGAATGGCGAACTTGGCGAGTTTGTCCTGAAGAAAATCAAAAATCTCCCGGCCGGTGAGCTTCATTCCATCAACAATTTTTACCGATGCCATAATCTCGTCCTCGGTCATCTCCGAAGGGACTGCGTACACGGCAGCCTCGAGGACGGAGGGGTGTTTAAGAATCGCCTGCTCCACGTCATATGCCGATACATTCTCGCCCCTGCGGCGCATGGAGTCCGTATTTCTTCCCACAAAGTAAAGGAATCCCTGATCATCCCGGTACATGAGATCGCCGGTATATTCCCACTCGCCCCGAGTCTTATCACCGGTCGCATTCTGGTTCTTATAGTATTCTACGGAATCTTTCTTGTTGGGGTCCACTTTGAAAAGTAGCTCTCCCGGCACGCCGTTCGGCACTTCCTCGCCTTGATCATTTACGAGTTTGACAACAGAGTTCAATGGCTTTCCGATTGATCCTTTGGGCCCATCTCCAAAGTTCGCGATAATTCCCGTGCCGTCTATGGCGGCGTATGCTTCCCAGAGTGTCACCCCGAACCTTTTCTCGAAAGGCTCCCACATAATGGCCGGACAACCTGCGGAGAGAACCTTCTCCACTTTGTGTTGTTTCTCATAGGGGTTCTGGGGCTGTTTCATGAGAATGGGGATAATGGCGCCGATGGTATTGAATGTATTTGCCTTAGATTGCGCGACTTCCTGCCAGAACCGGCTTGCGGAAAATCGCTTCGAAAGCGCAACCGTGGCTCCTACGATCATCGCTGATGTGGTGGTAATGAAGAGTGCATTGCCATGAAAGAGCTGCAGGGCAGTATAGCATACCGCATCAGACGGAAGGATAAATGGAGCGGTGTTTCTCAGTCGATCGATAAAGTTTCTATTGTATCTCCCGACAACTCCCTTGGGAACACCGGTTGTTCCTGATGTATACATCAGCATGAGAATGCTGTTCGGATCGAACATAACAGAGGGCTTGGTGGCCGGCACGGATTCTGCGTAAGCATCCTTCATGTTGATCATGCCCTGGGGAACCTTGAACCCGGCAGGTGCCTCCAGTGTATTGACGATGATACGATTAACCTTGGGCGTTTTGTCTGCAATCTTCTGGAAGATATCCAAAAGGTCATAGTCCACAACGAGATATTTGGTGTCGCTGTTGTCGATGGTGTACGCCAGCTGATCTCCACGCAGTGAGGTGTTCACCGTATTCACGTACATCCCGATTTTCTGAATGCCGAAAAATATATCAAGAAACTGCGGTGAATTGTTCATGAAGGTGGCAATGCCCGCACCGGGTGCCGCCCCGTCATTCAGAAGAAAGTTCGCTATTCGATTTGCGTTCAAATCCATTTCCGCGTAGGAAATGGAACGGTCCTGATAAATGACATAAAGAAATGTTTTATCTTTAAGCTTGGCCGCCTGCTCTTCGAGCAGTTCAGCCCAGTTCTTCGCGGTAGTCATAAAGTGCTCCTCTTCGTTTTTTATGTGTCAATGATACTTTTAATATTTCATCCTCGGCAACAAGGGCTCACCATGGTCGATTGTTTTATAATGTTTGGAGAATTTGTAGCTCGACCTCAACCGGATGGCGTCTTTCGGACATATCGCCATACAATCACCACAGGCCATGCAATAGACCACGTCCGTCATTTTCGCCTTTCTATCCTTAATTTCGATCGAGGCTCCCGGACAAATGCGCGCGCAAGAACCGCACCCATCGCATTTGTCATAGTCGAAGATCATTTCACCAACTTTCGTTTGTTGAGGATCGATATAGTTGGGAATTGTAATTCTTTCTCCAAAGCTTATATGGGAATCTCCCTTGCAGGCATCAACGACTGTTTTGTCTCCGTTCTCATACCAGTCCACAGGACGGGACGATCGCTCTACGGGACCATCAGGCTTGCCCATGGGCCATCCCACTGCCAGGCTCGTTACAAATTTGTAAGGGTATTCGATGCTGAAGAATTTGTTCCATTTTGACATTCGTTCAAATGCCATTTTGCAAAAACTGACCCAGCAGGTGCCCAGTCCCATGCTGTGTGCCGCCAGCGCCATGTTCTGTCCCGCTATGCCGCAGTCCAGGTCCGGCGTCACTCCCCGTACATCCTTGAATATCAGGATGATCGTCGGCGCCCCGTGGAAGAGGCCAAGCTTTCCATTCGCTATCAGTAAACTAGCGCCCGTTGGAATCGGATGAAGAAAATGCGGCTCGATTCTGATAAAAAGCTTTGCCAGATGAAGTTTCCAGCTTTTACCGGGCTCAGTGTAGTCGATGAGCGCTTTAACGAGCCTCATTACCCTGACTGCGTCTTTGGTGATATTATCGATGATCTTCGGATCCCTTATTACAATAAATTTCCACGGCATGACATTTCCGCCCGATGGCGCAAATCTGCCGGCTTCCAGAATCCGTTTGATCATGAACTCGGGCACCTGTTCCTGTTTATACCAGCGGACGCTTCTGCGATGCAGAATCACCTTTTCCGTCTCGGTGTAATTTGATTCCAGTTCTTTGATAAGCGCTGCACGATTTTTCTTTACTTCACTGATTAGGCCCGCCATCTTTAGAACCTCCTTCGATGTATATGCAATTATAATTTCCCGTTCATTCTCTCGAGAATATGGACCGTCATGGCGGCTTCTTCATACGCCAGAACCCCACCGCCGTTTTCACCCAATGCGATCCTGCATCCTTCCACCTGTCTGGGCCCCGCTTCGTGCCTGAGCTGCGTGACCAGTTCGTGGATCATGCCAAGCCCTGATGCACCCACGGGGTGACCGCGGGATATGAGTCCTCCTGATGTATTGACAGGGAGCTTACCTCCGAGCTTTGTAGCACCGGATTCCGCAAATGCCCCTCCCTCTCCAATCGGACAAAATCCCATCATCTCACATTGATGCAGCTCGCCATATGAAGTGGCATCATGAACTTCCGCGACATCAATGTCCGATGGGCCAACACCAGCAATCTCATAGGCCTGTTTGGAAAGTCTCATGGCGATATCCTGTTCAACATCATTATAGTGTCTATTGGTTCCGGAACCGAGCACGGATGCCAGGACCTTCACCGGCCTGGCAGATTTCAGTTTCTTCAAAAAGTCCTTGGAACACACGATAGCGGCGGCGGCTCCGTCGCCGATCGGAGCACACATCGGCACGGTGAGAGGCCAGACCACCGGACGACCGTTGAGAATTTCATCTACCGTCATATTTTTCTGGAACTGTGCATTGGAATTCATGGAACTGTGGAAGTGGTTCTTGGATGCGATAACGGCAAGCTGGTGCTGGGTTGTGCCATAGGTCCCCATGTGCCATCTGACCCAACTGGCGTATACATCCATAAATGGACTTCTGGTGCCCCCTACAGTCCCCAAATCATCCTTTGGAATATCCAGCTTCAGTCCTTCCGTCATGCCCAACAATGTATTCATGCTTGCTTCCAGATCCAACGTATCCATCCCTGAAATAAAGCCCATTAAAATTAGAGATTTTTCCTCGTGATATAGCTTCTCCATGCCGATGGCTAAAGAACAATCATACACACCATAGGCAACATCTTTATAGGCGCAATTCATCGCCGTTGAGGCGCAGGCACAGGCATTTTCGACATTGGTGATGGGAACTCCCTCTATACCCAAAGGCCGGAGCGCCACCTGGCCTTTAATGGCATTCTGCGCTCTGATGGCGCCCCATGCCGTATTTGAAAAATATACCGATTGGATGTCACTGATTTTTACGTCAGGCGCATCCTTCATTACCTTGCCAAACGCATCGGCGACGAGGTCTTTTTCCGTAAGCTCCAGGTGCTTGCCGAACCTTGTCATGCCTACCGCGATTATGTACACATCACGCATGAATATCTTTCTCCTTTTCTTTTTTTGCCAATGGCTCCATCCATTGAGTTAGTATTTTCGTGTACCTGATAGTATGAAATGTCATAAAACTTGACAATGGTCATACAGGTCAAATATAGTTGTTTAATTAGGACATCATATTATTCGAGGCTGAATGAAGCCACTCGCAGTATAACGCGAGGTATAAAAATCAGAGCGAGTCAAACAATAACAAAGTTGATTCTACTGAATTTGATGTGGAGAGATTAAAATGAAACCGGTTTGCGAGTCGCTTGATTATCTGTCAACACACAGGCCCATCTATGTCATTTCGATGATCATTAAGAATCTATCTCCGAAAGGAATCTCCGCCGACTCAATCCTTCATGGCAGTGGGGTTTCCGTTGATGATTTGGACAATCCGAATAAATATATAAAACCGGATCAGGAATTAAGGATTGTAAAAAAAATCTTCGAATCAACATCCGATCCGGAATGCGGATTGAAACTGGGCCTGCATATCCATATCGGCACGCATGGTGTTCTGGGTATTACAGCGATGCTCGCTGATACATTCTTGAATTCCATGAAGGTCCTCATGCGCTATTCAGACCTGGGAACGACTTTTTTTCATTATCAATTATTTATTGAAGGCAACATGGCTTATCTCAAAATGAAGGAACTCATCGACCTAAAATCCCTGCGGCAATTCATCTGCGAAATGGAGTTTGTTGCCATCTATAGAATGGCCATGGATGTCATGGGAATATCCTTTCCCTTAAAGGAAATGCATTTTGCGTATAAAGAACCCGCGCACGGTTCTGCATACGGCAAATATTTTAACTGTCCGGTGATTTTCAACTCGCCTGACCACATGTACGTTTTCGATAAGCAAATCCTGCAAACGCCCCTCGACAAAATAAATCCTCTGGCGAAAAAAATATATGAAGAAGAGTGCCGCAAATTATCCATGCATTTGAAAAAACATGTAACGGTCACGGATCAAGTGTACAATGAAATATTATTCAATGAAGAAAGCCATGGCTCGATGGAGAAAATGGCCAGTCGACTGGGGATGTCCACACGGACGCTCAGGCGTCAATTAGCTCAGGAAGGTACAACCTTTCAGGATATTATTTCCGATATTCTTAAAAAGAAGGCTGTTGATATGCTGACGACAACATCCCTGTCGATAGAAGATATAGCTGTACGCCTAGGTTACAGTGACGCGGCCAATTTTTACCATGCCTTTAAAAAATGGACAGGCATGTCACCCGCAGAGTATCGTAAAAATACTCAAAGGTAAAAATAGTTGATAGGATTAAAGGCATAAAAGGGGTCAAGCCTTTGCTTGGTTCATGTAGATGAAAATGGATTCCCGCCTGCACGGGAATGACAATCGGTACAATGAATCATCATGAGAATTTGGGAAGTTAACCCTGGTTATCTAAACCGGCAAAGTTTACTCGGTGAACACCGCGAACTGCACGCGATTGTTTCTATCATTAAAAATAAGAAAAAAGGATATTCGCGGCATCCGGAAACATTGCGCTGGGTCGGTTTCGGCTGGGCGCTTAGCCAACGCCACAAATTGCTGGCAGCAGAAATGAATCTGAGAGGCTATCAAGACCATTCACCTGCATTGCTGAAAACACAACCGCAACAATGGCCGCATGTATTTGTTGATCTTCCCGCCAATCAACTAAAAATCCTGGCTGGAAAATATAAAAACACCGAGCAGGGAAGAATACCTCTGCCCATGAACATGCAGCAACTGTGGACACAGCATCAATATTCTGTGATGGCGAGAGACGAAGCTGAATACAAATACATTGGTGGTTGGATTGCTTCCCGAAAAAGCGGCAAGGGAATCAAGGATATTTATCCGGAGCTGGTATCTCTTTTGCGCTGTCCGCCCGTAGAAGCAAACTTGAGAAACGTCATCCGGCAGATGTGGAATTATGTTTCCGCATACACATTGCATCCTCAAGACAAGGCTAATGTAGGGCGCGTTCCCCTGAACGCGCCGAAAATTGCGGGCTGTTCGGGGAACAGCCCCTACATACACATTGAGCAACCGATGCCCCCGGCTTCCGCCGGGGCAGGCTTTGCCAACAAAGGTAGACGAATGAATGCGAATTGGTATTTAAAGGAAATTCAACGTCTGGTCTTTTTACATAATATCATCTATCTGAAGGAATCAACGGCACTCGGTGAATTGCCGGCATGGAAGATTTAATCTGCAATCTGTAAATACACCTTAAGATCAGTCATGTCTTTTGGACTTGAACGATTCTTTTATTGACAGCCAAGTCAAAAAGACTTGGCTGAACGGATAATATTGTCATATCGACCAGCGGGAGATATCTTGTACCTTAAATAAGATATAAAGATTTCTCACTGCGTATCGAAATGACATCCTGCAAACCGATGACTGTAACATCACGCTAGAAAATCAGTTTCAGTTCTTTGGGCAAAATTTTAAAGGAGAAGTCGGTTCGTTTTTCTTTTTCCGGATCGCCGTTGCGTTGAAGCAACTGCTGCGTCGATGTGGTGATATTAATTTCCCTTGCTTTATAATATTCCCCCATTCTGTTCCCGCCCAACAGGGCAGTAGCCAGGGCATAAAGTGTTCCAATCGGTCCTGCGTTCAGAATCAGCATATGCAGATATCCGTCATCATACCGCGCCTGAGGCACAACTTTAAATCTGTATCCGTAATAGGGGAGTTTTGTAATCACGGCGGTCAGAGAGTTCGACGTTTTGATTTCACCGCTGTCCATCAAAACCCGCAAATCTGTGTTCATGTAACCGTCAAATAGAACTTTGAATGTCGCCAGACCGTATGCCGTAAAGCCATGTAAATTATTTTCCAGGTACTTCATTCTTTCCAGCAGAATGCTGCCCTCAATGCCGATGCTGGCGAATAGCGCTTTTGTTTTCCCGTCACACAGGATGGCATCTATGAAGTGTTCAGTGCCCTTCTGAATTCTGATGGCAATTTCCCTCGGAGATGGGGACAAATCGAATGAATGACGTAATACATCACCCGAGCCGAAGGGAATACAGCCCAAAGGGATATCTTTGGAAACGCTGTTCATGACCAGAGAAAACGTTCCGTCACCACCTGCGACCAGCAATATTCCAACTTTTTGCGAAAGTTCCTGTGCGCAGCGGCTGAATTCTTCGGGAGATTTTGTATCGAGACCGGCAATGGTCACGTCTTTTAAAATGCCGGCTATTTCATTTAAGATTTTGTGTTTATTATCCAGGGAACGCTTACCGGAAACAGGATTCGCAATAATGCCGTATTTCATTCAGCCTCACTACCGTGATGTATTCTTGAAGCAGAAGCAATTTAACTATGATTTATAAAAAGACGGATTATTGAAGTCAAGGAAATAATGATTTATTTGAGCTCCCCAGGTTTATTTCAGACAACATCTTCGTTATGTCAATATTATCCTGACCATAAAATTGTCCCCGAAAATTATATCCACAACATTTCTTCCTTTAATTCTCAAAAAGCTTAACACAAAGAATATGCTGGATTTTAAGGATTTATTGATAAAATATTTCCTTGACTTCTCAACTCACTAAAAGGCATTCTTTTAAAATTGTATCCCTTTTAGAGTGTTGCTATGGGCGTAATCAACAATGAATAAGGAGATGATACATGTTTAACAAAATCAAAATATCCACCCAATTTATGATAGTTGCATTTCTTATCACGACCATGTGCGAAGCCATCGGTGTTTACGCTCTTTTTAAAATTTCCGATTTAGGAAACAAACTTAACCAAATTAACAATGTCGAACTGCCCGCTGTTAAGAATCTCAAGAGTATTGACAAAGAAATTCATTCTATCGCGGCGAGTGAACGCGGTCTGGCTCTGAGTAGCATGTTCGATAATAAGGCAATTCGCAAAGATCTGTTTAACTCTGTTACCGACTCCTGGGGCAGGTTAGAAAAGAATTGGGCTGAGTATGAGAAGTTACCCAAGGGAGAGAATGAAAAGAAACTCTGGAGTGAATTCGTGATCAAATTCAAGTTATGGAAAACGAAACATGCGGAGACCATGGACGTTCTAAAAAACAAACAAAAGCTGGTGGAAGCGGGAGTTTCGGAAAAAGATGCCAATTTTCAGAAATGGAATAAGGCGGCTGATCAAGCCGGATTAGACGCACGGGATAGCCTGCAGGCAGCTACCAGCGTTCTGTCTGAACTCGTGCCTGTAATTGCCACGGAGACGGTAAGGTCTGTCGAAAAAACCGGTTTTTTCAGCGGAATATTCGCAAAAATATTTTTGGTGTTGATGATCATGGGCGGGATAATTGGAGTATCGATAGCCCTGTATCTGTCACGTTTTCTCTCCAGACCACTGAACAAGATCCTGGAAGTGATAAAAGAGATGGGGAAGGGACATTTGTCCATGCGTTTGAATATGAATCAGCGAAAAGACGAGGTCGGTTTGGTGGCCAATGCAATGGACAACTTTTCCGACCACCTTCAGCAGAATTTTGTAACAAACATGCAGCAGATATCAGAAGGCAATGTGAACGTTGAGCCGGCCATAGCAGATGACAGGGATGAGATCGGGCCGGCGCTGAGAAAGATGATAGAGACCCTCAATAATCTGGTCAGTGAAATGAATATATTGACCACATCAGCCATGCACGGCAGACTGGATGTGCGCGGTAATGAACAAGCTTTTCGTGGCGCTTATCATGATATAGTCAAGGGAGTTAATAAAACTCTGGATGCTATGATGCGGCCGATCGATGAGGCTTCAGATGTCTTGGTCCGTGTAGCCAACAAGGACATGACGGCACGGATCAATGGTGATTATAAGGGTGACCACGCCAAGATCAAAGAATCACTCAATATGGCGGTTGAGAATCTGGACAAGGCCCTGCAGCAGGTGGCCATCGGGGCGAACCAGGTAGGGTCGGCGAGCATGCAGGTGAGTTCCGGCGGGCAGTCGCTGTCACAGGGAACGAGTGAACAGGCCAGTTCTTTAGAAGAAGTATCCAGCTCTCTTCAGGAGATGTCATCCATGACCAGGCAGAATGCACTCAATGCCCGGGAAGCCAATGGCGTGGCGAAAGAGGCTCGCAGTAGCGCGCAAAAAGGAGTAGAGAGCATGAACCGGATGTCGTCGGCTATCAACCAGATCAAATCGTCCTCTGATGCCACAGCCAGGATAGTGAAAACCATCGACGAGATAGCATTCCAGACCAACCTTTTAGCGCTGAATGCAGCAGTAGAGGCAGCCCGTGCCGGAGACGCAGGCAAGGGATTTGCGGTGGTGGCGGAAGAAGTGAGGAATCTGGCGATGCGTAGCGCAGAGGCCGCCAGGAATACTTCCACCCTGATAGAAGAATCGGTGAGAAATTCGGAGAACGGGGTAAACATCAACACTGAAGTTTTGAAAAATTTCCAGGAGATTACCGATAAGATCAACAAGGTCAGTCAGGTGGTGGCGGAGATAGCAGCGGCTTCAGATCAGCAGGATCAGGGAATAACCCAGGTGAACAAGGCAGTGGAGCAGATGAATTTATTGACGCAGCAGAACGCGGCCAATGCGGAGGAAACGGCCAGCGCGGCTCAGGAGATGTCTTCTCAGTCCGAACAGATGCGGAGTATGGTGGCCGGTTTCAAACTTAACGGTTCAAGACATTTTGACGAAACCTTGCTAAATGATAGCCAATCGCAGCATATATTACATGCATTGACCACACATGAAAAAAATGGAAGCGCTGGATCCGGCATCCATCCCGATCCCCGCAGAGTGATCCCGCTGGATGAGTCCGATCATGATGTGTCAGGAAAGTTTTGATCATTTGCATAATTCCTTGAGTTTATTCAACCCGAATCTTTTACTGAGCAACGCGTCGGTTATCGCAATGGGAAGTTTGGCGATCAATGGAAGTAGCGTAGAGTCTTTTCCCAGACGAATGAAATTCGGTGATTTTTCACGCGCGAGTTTATCGACAAGTTTATTCGCGAAAACTTCCGCCGGCGTCGCGTTGATCTGCGAGGCATGAGCCCGTTCGACAATAGCATCCTGTATCGGGCCATAGGGCGTGTTTTTGAAACGCTCCAGATTTTTATCGGCATTATCCGATAAACTTGATTGAATGCCGCCTGGCTGCACGGTAATAACCTGAATGCCGAACGGAGCCAGTTCCATGCGCAGCGAATAGGAATAGGCGGTGACTGCTGCTTTCGTGGAGCAGTATGCTCCCGCAAACGGCGTCGGCAGCACTCCGGAAATGCTGCTGATATTAACGATTTTTCCTGCTCTTTTTTTCATCATATGCGGCACGACAGTCCGGGTCAGCGCAGCCAAACCAAGGACGTTGGTTTCAAACTGTTGCCGCAATTCAGCGGTTTCCAGTTCAACCAGAGGTCCGATGAGAAGCAGTCCGGCATTATTGATCAGCATATCGATGCGACCGGCTTTAGCGATCACTGAATCAACGCATATCGCGATGGATTTTTCATCCGTCACGTCCAAAGCGGCTGTTTCCACGTTTGGTGCTTTTAAATCCTCAATAGCCGTGGTCTTTCTCGCGGTGGCAAATACCTGCCAGTTTCGGGAAGCGAATTCCCTGGTCAGTGCCCGTCCAATGCCGCTTGAACATCCACTGATCAGTACGACGGGAGCATTAATATTCATCACGCACCTCCGGATTTTTTTAAGAAAATGACACAATTCCTTTTTATAATCAAGCCTGTATCAGAATAATTATAGGGATTATCCGTTTTGGTAAAAATAGCCTTCATTTGTATTCGTACAAACTTTTTTTTAAGAATTTCTTTTCGGTAACGTTAATATTTGTCTCATTATTACAAGGATTTAGCTTTAAAGGACATCTGGGACAAAATATTTCCGGTTAACCCTTAAATTTTATTGACAAAAGAAAACATTTTGTCTATAAGTTCCATTCTTAATTCTATATTCAAGAAGGATACATTATGTACGCAGTAATAAAAACAGGAGCGAAACAACACAAAGTAACCGAGGGTGATGTTTTATCCGTGGAAAAATTGGCCGGAAATAAAGGCGATGAAGTTGTTTTCGATGAAGTTCTGATGATTTCCGACGATAAAGAAATAAAGGTGGGCAAACCTTATGTGACGGGAGCCAAGGTTGTCGGTCAGATCGTCAGCCAGAAAAAAGGGCCGAAACTGACTGTTTATCATATGAAACGGCGCAAGGGTTTTCACAAAAAGACCGGCCATCGTCAGAATTTAACCAGCATGAAAATAACGAAGATTACGATATAAGCGGAGGAAGTCATGGCACATAAGAAAGGTCAGGGAAGCTCCCGCAACGGTAGAGACAGTAATTCACAAAGACGCGGAATCAAAGTATTCGGCGGAGAAAAAATAAACGCAGGCTCTATCATTGTGCGGCAGGTAGGAACAAAAATTCACCCGGGTAATAACGTGGGATTGGGCAAAGATTTTACCATTTTTTCCCTGATTGACGGTGTGGTAAAATATGAAAGACTGGACAAGACGAGGAAGAAAGTAAGCGTTTACGCAGCATAAGAAATTACACTTATAGATATTGATTTTCAAAAGGCGCTTACACCAAAGCGCCTTTTTTAATGAGGCCCCAATTCTGGAAGCGAAGCGCAGCGGAATTGGATGGCCGAATTATCCCCGAAGCGTAGCGCAGTGGGATTAATGACACTCGCAGATAATGAGACTCGTTAAGAGCGAACGAAGTGATGCTCGAAACGTTAGTCGAATTATCCCCGAAACGAAGTGCAGCGGGAGAGCAAGTGAAACGTAGCTCGATGCGTAAGTGGAATTATCCCCGCAGCGAAGCGAATGGGGATTGACACTCGCTGATAATGAGACTCGTTAAGAGCGAACGAAGTGATGCTCGAAACGTTAGTCGAATTATCCTCGAAACGAAGTGCAGCGGGAGAGCAAGTGGAACGCAGCTCGTCCCTGCCACCTAAAGGTGGCGGGATAGTTCGCTCTAAGACTATAGTCAAGGCTCACTAAAGCGTAAGCCGTAGTGAAACCCAAGTTTCAGAAACGAAGTGCACTAAAACTTGATTGTTGAACTATCCAATAGCCGAAGGCTATTGGAAACAATCCCGCGAATGCGGGATCGTGACATAGAAATTTCGAGACAGTTTGTTTTAAATCTACCCGGACAACATTCATGAAATTTGTCGATGAAGTGAAAATTTATGTCAAGGCCGGTCACGGTGGAAGCGGCTGTGTCAGTTTCCGGCGGGAGAAGTTCGTTCCGAAAGGCGGTCCGGACGGCGGCGACGGCGGCAAAGGCGGCGATGTTATCTTTCGCGCCACGGAGAGCCATCACACCCTGCTGGATTTAAAATACAAGCAGCATCAGACCGCTAAAAACGGCGGCCATGGTTCGGGCAACCATCGCACCGGCAAAAGCGCCGAAGATTTGATAGTTCCGGTGCCGGTGGGAACAATTATTAAAAATTTTGAAACAGGAGAAGAACTGGCCGATTTATCTGAAAATGGCCAGACGTTTATCGTTGCGCACGGAGGTATCGGCGGCAAAGGCAATGCTCACTTCACCACATCAACTCATCAGACTCCGCGTTTCGCCCAGGAAGGAATGGAGGGTGAAGAATTCACGCTTAAACTGGAATTGAAACTGCTGGCTGATGTCGGCATCATCGGTTTTCCCAACGCCGGTAAATCCACATTTATTTCCCGTGTGTCGGCCGCAAAACCAAAAATCGCTGATTATCCTTTCACGACTCTTACACCGCATCTGGGCGTTGTCAAATATTCAGACAGCAGAAGTTTTGTGATTGCCGATATTCCCGGACTGATAGCGGGTGCCCACGAGGGACTGGGCATGGGTGACAAATTTCTAAAACACGTGGAAAGAACATCGCTGCTGCTGCACATTATCGATATCTCCACAGAGCCGAACACCAATGCCTGGTCAAATTATACCGCCATTAATAAGGAACTCAATAATTACAATCCCGAGTTGGCAAAAAAACCGCAAATCGTTGCGCTGAATAAAATTGATCTTCCGGATGTCAGAGAAAACGCCAAAAAACAGGTTGCGCTATTTAAGAAAAAAAGGATAATGTTACATACCTTTTCCGCCGTAACCGGCGAAGGCATAAAGGAAATATTAAACATCATCATAAAACAATTAAATCGGGAATAAGTCAATCCATGAAAAATATTCGTCAGGAAATACTCACGAACGTAAAAAAAGTCCTCATCAAAGTCGGTTCGGCTGTTTTAACCGGAGATGATGGTCTTGATCTTAAAATTATTGATTCACTGGTCCAGGAAATGTCTCTTTTAGCTGATCAGGGACATTCTGTGGTGCTGGTTTCTTCCGGCGCGATTGTTTCGGGAAAACATCGGATGAAGATCACGGAAAAACTCAAAAGCATCCCTGAAAAACAAGCGGCAGCAGCCATCGGACAGGGGAGACTGATGCGCGTCTATTCCAAAGCCTTTGAAAAAAACGGCCATTACGTCGCCCAAATCCTTCTAACACTTTCCGATTTAACGGATCGTCAGAGATATCTGAATATCCGTAATACGCTTTCCACTTTGTTGGATTGGGAAATCATTCCCATTATTAATGAAAATGACTCTGTCGCTGTTGACGAAATCAAATTCGGGGATAACGACAATCTCGCCGCGATGATCGCCAATATCATTGAAGCTGATCTCTTCATTAACCTGACCAGTACCGACGGCCTTTATGATTGCAATCCTACGGCATCGAAAAAAGCCAAACTGATCAGAGTTGTCAGCGAATTTTCCGAAGAAATTGAATCTGCCGCCACCGGAGAGACATCATTCTCCGGAACAGGAGGAATGAAAAGCAAAATTCAGGCGGCCAAGAAAGTCACCGCCATCGGCATACCCTGCATTATCGCTCCGGGAAAAAAGGAAAATATTCTAATCGATATTATGTCCGGCAAAGAAACAGGCACGCTATTTCTGCCCATGGCTGATCGTCTGAACAGCAAAAAATACTGGATCGCTTTTACGCTGCGTCCCCGCGGCAAATTGGTCATTGATGACGGCGCCGGGAAAGCTTTGCTGGAAAAAGGGAAAAGCCTTCTTCCTTCAGGCATCGTGGAAGTTGAAGGATATTTTGATCTGGGAGACCCTGTCGTTTGCGTCGACCGCGAAGGAACAATTCTGGCCAAGGGACTGGTGAATTTCAGCTCAGATGAAATCAACAAAATCAAGGGATTGAAAACAACTCAAATCAAACAGGTTCTGGGACACAAGGATTACGACGAAGTCATCCATCGCGATAATCTGGCTGTAACGAGACAAACTCTGAAAAAGTGGACTTAAACATTACATTAATAAAATCAATTTATTTTTCGTCAATCGCCAGATTGGCTAATCTATCGGCGTGGCTATTATGAAGACGGGGTACGTGTTTGACCTGTACCGATTCAAAAGCACTCAGCAGAGCGCGGACTTCTTTCATTAAAATTTGAAGGTTTTCGTTTTTGACTCGGTAGGAACCATTGATTTGTTTGGCCAGAAGCTCCGAATCCATGCAGATGAGCAGACTTTTGTATCCCAGAGACAAAGCCCCCTTTAATCCCAGGATGAGCGCCTTGTATTCAGCGATGTTATTGGTGCATTGTCCAAGATATTGCTTACCTTCCCAGATAATTTTTCCGCCGTCGTCCGTGATGACAGCACCCGCTCCGCCTATTCCGGGATTGCCGCGGCAGGCGCCATCGCTGAATAATTTATAGGTTTTCCCAAACATAGAATCTAAACGGGTTTTTCCATATCTTGAAAATATAATATCCGGTTGCAATTGGGACAGCTGAACATTTCTTCCGATTTTTGTATTTCATTATAAAGCTGCGGTGGAATGTTCACATGACAACCATTACAGACTGCTTTCCAGACCGAAGTAACGCCAACCCCTTTATTTCTTTTCTTGATTTTTTCGTATTTGGCCATAAGATCCGCGGGCACCTCTTTCTGCAATGCGGTTCTTTTTTGTTCACACGCAATCATATCGGAATCCACGGCGCTTAAATCATCCTCGAACGCTTTCTTTTCCTGTTCGTATTTATTTTTGTTCTGTTTCAAAATTTCTTCATCTTGCTTAACCGAAACCGTCAGCTTATCCAATTCATCCAATATGGAAATTATGGCTGTTTCGACATCGCCGCGGGAGGACTCCGCCGTTTCAATTTCTTTGAGCATGGCCTGATATTCTTTATTGTTCTTAACCTCCAGCATTCTTTCTTTTATCTTCACAATACTTTCGTTTATCTTTTTAATTTTATTTTCATTTTCCACGTGACGCAATTTTAGTTCATCATACTTTATTTTATTTTTTTTGATTTCCTCTTCAAATAGGCTGAATTCTCGATTCAATTTTTCTATTTGTTCCGGCAGCGTTTTTTTCTTCGCGGATAATTTAACAATTTGAGAATCGCATTCCTGAATCTTGATCAATAGCAATAATTTTTCTTTCAATAATCTTCTCCTTCTTTCATTAAAGTTCCCGACATGAACCTCGTGAAAACTTATTATTTTTTAATTCATTTTAATAATAGCGCGTCTCAGTCCCCTTCGCTTCGGGGATAATTCGCCTAACGTTTTAGTGAGCCTTGACTATAGTCTTAGAGCGAACTACCCTGTCACCTTCAGGTGACAGGGACGAGCTGCGCATTTCAAAAGGTACCCACCCCCATTCACTTCGTTCAGGGGTAATTCGACCTGCGTCTCAAACTTCATCCCGACTTGTCGGAATTCGTTTTCGTCGGGTCTCATTATCAACGAGTCTCAATCCCCATTCGCTTACGCTTCGGGGATAATTCCACTTACGCATCGAGCTGCGTTTCACTTGTTCTCTGCG
>CAYNWA010000029.1:7188-43145 GCA_964400795.1 uncultured Smithella sp. | reverse complement strand
CCGCATGAGGTCTTCTCTTTAGCAAAACGTGGTGCACTTTGAATTGGAATTCACCTGACTTTTCATAATTAAAATATTTTCTTTTTGATTAAGACTATAATAAATTGTTCAAAAAACCAATCCCCCCCGATCGGGGGATATATTACTTGACAGAATTTGAGAAATGCCATAATTATTATTCACAATAATGATTTCATAAACGTAATTTAATCTCAAAATAATATGGATAATAAACCAACGTATAATATCTCGGCATCTGAGAATGATAATATTGTTGAAATTATCATTACAGGAGAAGTGGCAGATCATTGTATAGATAAATTAGTACATGAAGTTCAAGCTATTTTAGAGCTTATGAACCCTAAAAAGTTACTAGAAGATGTCCGTTCGTTAAAAATAAAACGCTCCATTACAGATATATATAGTCGTGTCAGAAATTATCCTCCGCTTCTTCGCATTAAGACTGCCGTTGTGGACATTCCGGAGCATTCGGAATTTGAATCCTTTCATGAGACTACGGCTAGAAATGCTGGAATACTCATGAAGTATTTTACTGATATTAATAAAGCGAGAGAATGGCTTAAAGGCAAATAAAAGGGTTAAAACATAAAATCTGTAAGGTTACTCTCTTTCAACCAGTAAGTCTCAATTTTTATGTCAGCCCACAACTCAACTTTAGTAGATAGCGGCAAGATACTTCCTGAAAGAAACAAAAAGATTGACCTCGTAAATAATCCAGCTTACAACCCGTAAGTCACAGTTTTCATAAATCCGATTTTATGCTAACTATGAACCTAAAGTTTTCAACTGTAGAATGTTAGCACCGATCCATATAAACAATGTTAAATTACGAGGCATCTATGATCAGAGTTGCTTTGGTGGCATATCTAATATCATTATTTTCCACTTTAATTTGCATTAGCATATTCAAAACCTTTAATGTTCCAACAGCAATGGCATCGTCATTCATAACAGGCCTATCTGTTTTTTATTGGTTCGCCAAAAAGCAATTTAAAATTCCAGAAAAGAAAGAGTTCACAATATTCTATTGTGTTTATAGCTTATTAATTTTCTCCACGTTTTTTGCAATGGTATATTTCGCTAAATCCAAAACCGTTCCAGGCATCATCACCGTAATCGCTTTAGCCCTGGTCTATCCTGCCATCATGTCAATTTTCTTTAATGAGAAATTCATTGAAAAAGAAATTAATAAATGATTTAAAAATTTATCTTACGCGGACTCGCCACTGCGTGGATTATCCGTATGTAAAGCTCTGCACCTTACAACCCGTAATCCTCAATTCTGTTAACTGCTCACGACTGAATAGTTGTAGGTACAGTCAATAACCGAGAAATGACTTGATTAGACACCGTCTGTAAAGTCAAGCATAGGTTAGGACAGAAGTTGTGATCCATGACCGTCTTTACACGTTCCTTTGAAATGCTACGTACAATTCCAAACGCAACGGCAAGAATCGCGTCAGCCTGAGCCTGAAGTGAATCTCCCCGCGGCTTGACACGGGGGAGAAAAATAAAACATTGAAATATAAATATAATATTAATAACATATTAAATAAGGGTGATGGTTCGACTTGAATTATCACCTGTGGTGCTTCGAAGCGAAAGTCAAATTGTTCGAAGAGTGAAACGCCGTGGGACACAGACTTAACAGAAGTGGACGGGGGTGTTTATTGAAAACGCAGCGTCGTGGTACATTCAATCCGGAAGAACGTTCGCACATTCGTTTTTTGGAAAAAGCGATATGCGTAAAATTTATCGTTTGCACTTTGCTTGTTTTATCCTTGCTTGTCTCTTGCTCCAGTTTAAATCATGCTGCCAAATTAAAATCAAATGAGGCCACCGCCTCGTACAATAGGGGGATTGCTAATTCAAAACTCCTCCAGTATGATCGTGCTATTCAGGATTATAATAAAGCCATTCGCCTGAAACCGGATTTTGCAAATGCCTACTATAACAGGGGGAGCGCGTACTATAAACTTGGCCAGATGCAGAGCTCTATTCAGGATTACAATGAAGCCATCCGCCTGAAGCCGGATTATGCCGATGCTTATAACAATCGTGGTATTATTTATTTTCTTCAGGGCAACAAAGAGCAGGGATGCCGTGATGCCCGAAAAGCGTGTGATCTTGGACTATGCAAATTATTAGAATGGTTTCAGAGCAAGGGATATTGCCGTTGACACTTTTAGGAGGATTCCAATGTATCAACTTCGCGTACACCGTTCTTTTATCAGCTATATCGATCGCAGCCGAGAATTTTATGCCGCTCAAGGGTATAGCAAGCCCTATGAGTGGCCGCATTATCATGATGTTCCATTTGCGCCTCTGAAGAAGCCGCTTTCAGAATCACGCGTTGGGTTGGTCACAACGGCGGAAAAGCCAAAACCTCCGGGAGTGGTGTCGTTGGAAATGTTGATCCAGCGGGAGATATATGCCGAACCGTCCAATTCAATCCCGCAAAGCTTTTTTACAGATATTCTATCCTGGGATAAGGAAGCAACACACACGAAGGATGTGAACAGCTTTTTGCCCATAAACCAGTTGAATGAGTATGTGTCTTCGGGACGTGTCGGCTCAGCATCGGCCCGCTTTTATGGCGTTCCCACGGATTACAGCAAGAGCAAGACATTGAATCTTTATGCCCCGCAGATTCTTCAGTGGTGCCGCGAGGACGGAGTTGATGCCGTCATCTTGTCAGCACTTTGACCGGTATGCCACCAGACCGTGAGTTTGGTTGCCCGGTATCTCGAGGAAAACGATCTATCCACCGTTATTATCGGCAACGCACGGGATATTGTCGAAGAATGCGGCGTTCCGCGATTTATTTTCAGCGATTTCCCGCTGGGGAATCCATGCGGTAAACCCTGGGATGTGACCATGCAACACTCCATCATGGGAATGGCCTTGGACCTGCTGGAACGCGCCTGGATGCCCCGCACGACAATGCAGACTCCTTTCCAGTGGGATAATCAAGACTGGCGTGAAAGATTTATGCGGGTCGATGAAAGTAATCTGGAAGCCCTTGCGAAGGAAGGCGAGCTGCGGCGGCAAATTCAGACCGATATCAAAAAAGAACGTTGATATCGTTATCAGTGACGTTTTTATGCCAAAGCGGATAATGTTCTTTGTGGAATCCGTACCTTTCATGATTCTTCATATATTCCTCGATTTTTTTCAAAAATTTGTGCTAGTGTTAACCTGCAATGGATACCATTAAACAAGCGGTTAAAATCATTTCTTCTGCATGTAGAGGCGTGGCGTTTACGGGCGCCGGTATTTCCGCTGCCAGTGGCATATCCACCTACCGGGATACGGGTGGATTGTGGGATCGTTACGGATCAGAGGGAATTCTCAATGTCCTGACCAAATATCCGGATAAGGCGCATGAGATTTTGGGCGATTTTTTCTCCAGGCTGGAAAAAGCGCGGCCGAATCCGGCGCACCTGGCGTTGGCGCAACTCGAAAAAATGGGACACCTTGCGGCTGTCATTACCCAGAACGTGGATAACCTTCATCGCGAAGCCGGCAACAAATCCGTCTACGAATTGCACGGGAACATGTATCGGCTTTGCTGCATGGTTTGCGGGAAGAAACAGGGCCTGAAGCGGGGGGATTTATGGGAAATGCTCCAACCGGTGCTGAAGAGCAGTGATACATTTTCACTGGAAGCCTTGATCAAGGCCTTTCGACCGTGCGAATGCAGTGGAATGACCCGTCCCGACTTTGTCAGCTTCGGGGAAGCCGTTCAGGATTTATCAGGGGCGAAAAACGCCGCTAAAACCTGCGATGTGATGCTGGTTGTAGGCACTTCCGGCGTCGTTTATCCGGCGGCAGCTCTGCCCGCAATCGCTAAAACTTCCGGCGCCTGCCTGATTGAGATAAACTGGAAGGCATCGGAACTAACTTCCTTGTGCGATCTATCCATTCGCGCTCAGGCGGTTGATGCCTTGCCCCAAATTCTCAAATACCTGAAACCAGCGAAAAATACCTGAAGAATCCCGTCGGGTTCTTTTTGACGGAGACCCCCTCTGGAAAATGATCGTTGGTTCAATACCCCCTGATTCCGCTCCGCTTGCGGGGCGGTTACCTTAACGTCTTTCTTTGAAAAAGGGGGATAAGAGGCTAATTTTAAATTGCAATTCTATGCAGCATGCTGCATAGTCACCGCTTAGATCTCTCACCCTCGATGGGGGAGATTAGGTGGGGGTGGAGGATATTCATGAATCTATTTGATAAGGACATACAGCTTACCGATCTGGGGAATTCACGATTTCTTGGCACGGTAACCGACAACTGGTCTGTCAACGGCAATCCCAATGGAGGATATCTCATGGCGATGATCGCCAATGCCATGCTTCAGAAAAGCGACAAGAACAATACACCTATTGTCACCGCAAATTATTTGTCCCGATGTGTTCCCGGAGAAGTCGAAATCCATGTTTCGGAAATCGTCCGGTCACGGCAATTCACCCGTTTTGAAGCAAGACTCATCCAAAAGGCAGAGGAAAAGATCCGGGCACTCGGTACGTTCGTTGCAGAGACTAATGGCTGCGGCGTAGACCGGTATGAAACATCACCCCCGAAGCTTGTCCCGGCAGAAGAATGTATCCAGATGCCGATCATGCCCCAATATTCGCTTTTTCACAACCTGGACCTGCGGCTCGATCCAGGCTGTGCCGGATGGATGTTCGGGAAAATGGCGGATACATCGCTGCACAAGGGATATTTCAGTTTCTTCGACGGCCGTCCCATTGATCTTCTCTCTCTTTTTCTGATTATCGATTCCATGCCTCCCGCCGTCATGGTCACACAAGGAATGACCGCCTGGGTGCCAACCATAGAGCTTTCCGTCAATATCAGAAAACTTCCCAGGACCAAACGGCTCAAATGCAGCCTGAGAACCCGTCACATTACCTGCGGAATCCTTGAGGCTGACGGGGAAGTATGGGATGAAGAAGGAAACCTTGCGGCCATCTCACGCCAGATAGCCCAGTTTCGGAAGGAATAGTACGTTAACTTTCTTGATATCAGGATTCCTTTAGCCACGTATCTCTGATGGGATTGAACGTAACCCACTTTCTGGCAAGGTCTATATCGGAAAACCTTTCTACAGGTACACCGGCATTTTTTAACGCAATTGCAAAAGAAGTTTTTTCCTGAAGATCCACCACAGCGGTTTTAACCCCATGAATAAAGAAATCATGCTTCCTGGTAAAATTATAAATGGTTGTAGAATCTATATGTTCCTCAAAGGAACGGATATCGATGACGACTTCCCTTGCGTTATTGGCTTCCAGGATAGCGTCCAGTTCAAACATCATCTTTTCAAATTCCTTATCCCTTGCAGTGCCCGTTAATACAACTTCCAGAACGCTTTCATACATATACAAATCGATTTGATATGTTACCGATTCTTCCATAAAAAGCTCCTTTGTCTCTTTAGTCGTTACGATTCAAAAATATTTTTCAATATACTTATAGCACTATTCATGATTTTTAAAAGAGGGAAATACAATCCGTGTTCCGCTTCCGGGATTTAGAGGAGGCGCCGCCGCTTTCATGTTTTATGACCCCGACCGCTTTTCCATTAATAAGACCCAAAATTTAATGACACTTTCTGAAAGCGAATCAAGTGAAGCTTGAAGAGCAAATGGAATCATCCCGCATGCAAAGCAATGCGGGACAGAAACTATTTGCTGGACGATTATCGCGGGAACGAATATCCTAAATACCCAAAGGGCACCATGAGGGCACTATAGGCGACGTAGGACACTATTCACTCTTCGCCTTTCACCTCTCTCTTTTCACTGTTCTTGCAAGAAATAAGTTCAGAGTTCAAAGTAAAATCCCCCTCAATAGCAGGTTATGCGTACAAGATTCGCTTGACAGACCGGACAGTGTTTTTTTATAATGTTACTCGAAAGTAGAAAGTTCCTATCAAATCAACTTAATCACCAACAAAGCATCATACGTCATCTATTACAGAGTTATTGAGATATGGAAAAGATGTAATAAGACGGTCACTATTCAACAAACATGGAACCTTTTGGACAAGGAGATAACCCATGGTCCATGAAAACGAGTTGATCATGATAGTCATCGGGATGACGTTATTAATTTTTGTCCTCCTGAACTATCATCAACTGAAGCAGACTCCCTCTTTTAAACTAATTTTTATCAGCTTTTTTGTAAGCGCGATCGGTTGGATTTCGACTGTCCTGGAAGGTTTGTTCTGGGAACCGTATCTCAATTTATTGGAACATTTCTGCTACGCAGCCAGCGCAATTCTGCTGGCGATATGGTGTTGGATTTTACCCGGGGAAACAAGGGGAAAGGCATGATTAATTTTGTGGCCATTCTCGATGTCATTATTGTGCTGGCAGTTTTGGCGGCTGTCGCCGGATTACTCAGACGTACCCATTTTTTGTTCAGTACCCGTTTATTGTTGGCGTGTCTGTTGTTTTTTATGTTGTTGTACGGCACGTGTCTGGCCATTGAATGGCTCGGAATTACCAAACAGTTGGACGTCTCTGAAGATTATATCGGCGCGCTGCTCCCGATGTGGTGGGCGTTTGTTTTTTATGCCTTTGTGCGTGAAACAGACCTGCGGGATATTAAGACGTTAAATAAAGAGTTGGAGAAGCGTGTCGTATCTCTTCAAGAGGCTGAATTAAGATTCAGAACCATATTCCATTCAGCATCGGACGGAATTCTCATAGCGCATGCCGGTGGGAAACACTTTTTTTCTGCCAATGAAAAAATGTGTGAGATGCTGGGATATACCAAAGAAGAGCTGTTAAGTAAGCATGTCTCGGATATTCACCCGAAAGAATGCATTCCCTATGTGTATCGGCAATTTGCTAGAATAACCGCAAAGGAAGTTCCTGTTGTACAAAACATTCCTCTCTTGAGAAAGGATCAGACTGTCTTTTTTGCGGATGTAAGTGGTTCGGAAATGACGTTTGACAAAGAGGATTATCTTATTGGCATATTCAGGGACATTACCGAACGTAAGCAGGCGGAAGAAAAACTCCGCAAGAGCGAAGCGAATCTGAAGGCCGCCCAGACACAGACTCATATCGGAAGCTGGGAAGTCGATATTGCCGGCCGGAAAGATTTCTGGTCGGATGAAATGTACCGCATCTTTGAAATCGATCCCGAACCGGGACCACGTTCTTTTGCCGATATTCTCGGTAAGATTCATCCGGATGATCGCGAACGGATCGATAGTGGTTTTAAACAAGCCCTCGACGGGCAAAAAACGTTACATGATGAATTTCGTATTGTTCTGTCCGGTGACCGTCAAAAAATCATCGAAGCCCGCGGCAATCCGGTTTTTGATGATGCGGGCAAAATGACACATTACATGGGTACCTCTCAGGATATTACCGAACGCAGGCAGGCGGAAGAAAACCTTAGACAAAGCCTGGAAAAACTCAGAAGGGCAATCCATACAACCGTCCAGGTTCTGGTATCCGCTTTGGAAGTAAGAGACCCCTATACAACCGGTCATCAGTCCAGGGCTACCGATCTGGCTTGTACCATTGCCGAAGAAATGGAATTGGATAAGGAAAGAATAGAGGGAATCCGCATGGCAGGCATTATACATGATATTGGTAAGTTGTCCGTACCCGCTGAGATATTATCCAAGCCAACGAGGTTGACAACTCTGGAATATGACCTGATTAAACAGCATTCCCGGAGCGGATTCGAGATGCTCAGGAATGTGGAATCTCCCTGGCCGCTGGCGCAAATAGTTTATCAGCATCATGAGCGAATGAATGGGACCGGTTATCCGAGAAAATTGAAAGGAGATGAAATTCTTCAGGAAGCACGCATTCTGGCCGTGGCTGACGTTGTGGAGGCGATGGCTTCCCATCGTCCTTACCGTCCGTCTCTGGGTATTGACGTTGCGATTGAAGAAATTGAGAAAAACAAAGGGATCCTTTATGATGCTGGCGCGGTTGATGCCTGCATTAAATTATTCAGAGAGAAAGGCTATCAGTTTAGGGATGGGGGATAGTGGATAGTGGATAGGGGATATAAAACCCGTTCAACGTTCAAGGTTCAAAGTTCAAGGTTCAAAGTTCAAGGTTAAAAGAGCAGGCTGAAGGCTGTCCCACGGCACTATGTGCCTGGGATAGTTTCCAATCCCGACGAGTCGAGGATTGGATAGTTCGGCTTACCAATCTGACTGCGTTTCACTTGTCATATTGGAGTCTCATTACCACCAACGCTTCGCGCGTCGTTTCTCTCGCGTTCAGCGGGTGTCACTAAAGGCTGAAAGAAAAAAGAAGAACCCAGTTCAGCCAAGTCTTTTTGACTTGGCTGTCTATTCTACATATCAGTTGTCAGAATATACGGTCGAGTCCAAAAGACTCGACCGAACTTTTGCATGGAGGCGAGCTTCATTAGTTTCCAATTCCGACGCATCTTATAAAATTCATTGAAATTAAAACATTTTTCAGGTATTCTTTTTATTAAAAAGTAATAAATTGTCCCATCTTTAAGCTGCTATAAAAGAGTTTCAGGAAAAGAATTGCTTCATAACGGGTAGAAGGAGTGCTGAAATGTGTAATGGTAAGTCGGAAGCTCAAAATGACGTAAAGCAGTGCCTGAAAGCAAAAGGGAAAATTCTCCACAGCGAAAATCTGTTTCGAATTCTTGCAGAGCAATCCTCTGATATTATTGTTCTTACAAATAGAGATGGCCTCGCCATTTATGTGAATCCGGCGCTTGAGAAATATCTGGGGCTGAAGCCGGACGAAATAACAGGCACAAGCAGGCCTGATATTATCCACCCGGATGATTTTGATGCTGTTATGAATGCGTTCAATGTGTTGTTTAATGACATAAACGCTCCTGTTCAGCAACCTGAAGTTCGTCTTCGACACAAGGATGGGAGCTGGCGGACGTTTGACGTCGTCGGAAAAGCGCTGACGCACAATAATGTTGTTGAACACATCGTGGTTGAAATGCGCGATATCACCGAGCGTAAGAAGATGGAAGAGGAGCTTCTTTTGATTAAAAGAGCCATGGATGATTCCAGCGATGCCATCGGTATCAAGGATTTGCAGCGGAATCATTTTTATATGAATAAAGCCATCCTGGAGCTTTTTGAATACACGCCGGAGGAAATAAGGGCTGCCGGCGGCGGGACTGTTCTGTACGCGAATAAAGATGTTGGACGTGAGGTTTTTGATACAATTCTTACCGGGAAATCATGGATCGGCGAGACGGAGATGCTCTCGAAGAGCGGTCGCGTCATTCCCGTCATTTTACGTGCCGATGCCATAAAGGATGAAAAAGGGAAAACGATCGGGATTATCGGGGTGCATACGGATATTACCGAACGCAGGCGGGCACAAGAACAACTGGAACACACGCTCGAACGCCTCTAAAACGCCATTGGTGCGACGGTGAAGGTTTTGGTGTCTGCGTTGGAATCCAGAGACCCTTATACGGCGGGTCATCAGTCGCGGAGTGCAAAACTGGCCTGTGCCATTGCCGAAGAAATGGGATTGGCTAAAGAGAAAGTTGAAGGCATCATGATGGCGGGAGTCATCCATGACATTGGTAAGTTATCCATACCGTCGGAAATATTAACAAAACCTACTCAACTGACAAACGTTGAATATTTACTTATTAAACAACATTCACAGAGCGGCTACGATATGCTGAAGCATGTGGAATCGCCCTGGCCTCTGGCGCAGATTGTTCAGCAGCATCATGAGCGGCTGGACGGTTCCGGCTATCCCCATAAATTAAGAAACGATGAAATTATTATTGAAGCGCGTATTCTTGCCGTGGCCGATGTCGTTGAGGCGATGGCTTCCCATCGTCCTTATCGCCAGGCCCTGGGTATTGAAAAGGCGCTTGAGGAGATTCAGAACAATAAAGGTATTCTTTATGATGATGCTGTGGTTGATGCCTGCGTTAAATTATTCAGAGAGAAAGGCTATCAGCTTGCATAATTCAGAATTACTCAGACCTTGAAAAGAATCCATATGAATAAAAGAATCTTTACCGTGATTGGAATGATGCTGCTTTTCGTAATGTCGATGTTATGTCAGTCATGCACCGAGGCAAAATGCATGATAGATAGACAGAAGTGTAAATTTGATTGTCCGTCAACCATTGGAATGAAAGAAGCTTGCGAGCAAAAATGTAATTTTTTATATGATATTTGTAGAAACAAATAACAATAGCCGGGGCAGGCAAAGCGCTGCACCGACTCAAATCTTAACTGTCCACTTTGCTGGCCAGGAAGGGCATATTTGCCGGGTGGAAATACCGGAGGATAAATCATAAAATCAAGGTTTGTCTATTTAATGATCATGAGGAAATGATATGAAAAAGATAATATGTTTGTTACCCCTGCTTTTGTTATTAAGTTGCGCAAGTACCACTTATATTCAATCATTACCGTCAGGGGCAAATGTTTACGAAGGCGATGCATTAATGGGAGTAACACCTTATATGTATTGGGATAGAGAAGCGACGGGCCCGGAGAATGCAGGCAAGACATTTACTCTCCGAAAGCACGGGTACGCAGACAAGAAAATTACTATTCATAAGGATGTTCTGAATATTCCCCGATTGTTTTTCCCCGCCCCGATTTTTTCTTTGCCGTGGGCTTACGATTATAAAGAAGAATATTTTTTTGAATTGGAACCCGTTGATCAAAGGAAAGCGACTTTCCCTCATAAAATTTTAAATCAAAGGGGTGGAGCGGTAGTTCATGACCAGCCTTATAGTGAATCCTCAGGGAAATTGCGGGAGTTGAAAAAACTATATGATGAAGGTCTCCTGACTGATGAAGAATATGAAATGAAACGGGCGGAGATTATTGATAATATGTGATTCGGTAGGGCAATTGGAGGCGGTTTCCGATAGCCAACGGCTGTTGGATGATTCGGCTGGTGCTTCGAATATCGTTGCACTCGTTCTTAGCAAGTCTCATTAAAATTTGGGACTTACTAAGTCTCGTTACTATTTAAATGTTCCCGGATTTAAGGGGAGTGGAGAATGAAATATTACATTATTCTGTTTAAAAACGGGTCTTTGAAGATTTGTAAGGATAAACAAGATCAAACGCGGATACCCCGGGGAGCGCGGCTGTTTGTATGCTCCAGCAATGTTACGGTACAAGATTTAACCGTTTGGGTGTCGCAAGAATTTGAAGGTTTGAAGACCATACGGGAAGTTGAAATAAAAAAGATTGAAGATTAGACGTGGAGACGGCTGTAATGAACAGATTGTTCAATGTTCAATGTGACAGGAATTAAGAGATCAATTCCGTCCTCGCAGAAATGACAAATAAGAAAGGTAATAATGACTATGACGGAAGAAATATTAGATGATGAAATTTTAGAATCGGAATTGGCGGATGACGCCCTGGATAAGAAGATGAGAAAACTTGAAGCAGATGCGGCACGAATATTACATCAGTCCAATGAACTGCTTCAGGACTTGAATAAGGCCAGAGCAAAACAGGAAGACGCGAACCAGGAAGCGGGGGAAGCAAAAGACACCGGGGAAAAACAAGATCCCTCCTGAAACATTTCTAAAGCCGCTAAAAGAAAAAATAATTAATTATGATTCCAACCGTGGATAATTGTTATGGAGCGAAGAAAATTAACCATCCATATTGCAAAAGATGAATCTGTTTCGGCCATTCTAACCATACCTGAAAATAAAAAGAGCAGGTACGGCGCCGGTGTGATGACAGCGCATGGCGCCGGCAATGATATGGAAAATGAACTGATTGCGGCTTTTGCCGATGGAATGGCTGAAGCGGGTTATCCGGCGTTGAGGTTCAATTTCCCATATAAAGAAAAGAAACAGAAGGCTCCGGATAGTCAAAAGAAGCTGGAAGAAACCTGGGCGGCAGTCTTTCGATATTTTCAGGAGCAGATTGATTTTAAAGTCAATCATGCCATCGCGGCGGGTAAATCCATGGGCGGAAGAGTCGCTTCTCAGATGGTCACCGGAGGCAGTTTGCCTGTGGAGGGTTTAATATTTCTGGGTTATCCTTTGCATCCCGCGGGAGAACATTCGAAAATCAGAGATGCCCATTTATATCGGGTTGAAATCCCGATGCTTTTTTTCGCTGGTACCAGGGATAGTTTGTGCGATATAAAAATACTGCAAGATGTTTTGCGCAAACTGCCCACGCCGTGGAAATTGGATATTATTGAAGGCGGCGATCACTCGTTTCATCTCCCCGGGTCCATGAAAATCACGGAATCGGAAACGTATGGGCGCATTGTGGATACGGCCGTAAAATGGATAAAAACAACTTTCGATAAATAAAGCGCTTTCAAAACAGATGGCAAAAATTGAAATCAGGAATTCATCTGTTTACGTCAACGGTTTCGCCGTTTGACACTAATCTTCAACGGTAAAATTATAACGCGCCGTTATCCTGTATCGGCCCGGGATATATCGGTAGAAGGCCCGTGCTTCATATTTTCCGGGGCTTGGAGAAGCAAAAGTCAAAACGCCATCACCGCGTTGTGGGATGTATTGATAATTCCCCGCATACGTATCGCGGGAACCTTCCGGCACAATGCATATCCAATCTCTGGAATGTCCGGGCGCGTTGAAATATTCTACCCGGATCCGCTCACCAGAATCGTATGTGTTCTTATCAGTTTTGATGATCTTCCGGCTTGGAGTATTTTCTCCATCTGTTTGAGCAAAACCTCTGTTTACGGAATTTTGATCGGAACTTCCCGCATTAGAACGGTCTGAAAAGTATACATAAGCGACTGATCCGAGAAGCGCTATAAAAAAGAGAACAGCAACCGGTATCAGAACTTTCATGGACAGCATATTTTTCCGGAAGTCCCGGGAAGCTTTGTCCTTACGGATATCCGGCTTGAAAATGGCTGTTTTATAATTCCAGCCGTTTTCGGCGGCAATGGCTTTAACAACATCCTTGAGTTTGCCGTATTCAAAACCGTATTTGCCGCCGAACAATAATTGTCCATGAATGTTCTTGCCGACATCGATTCCCTTTTGAACGGTTTTTTCCGTAAATACGCCGGCATTCATTCCGGCGGAACTTTCCACCATTTTTTCCCATAACGTTATTTGTTTCGTTTGCGGTTCCAGCTGTGCCACCGCTTCATATTTTATCTTTACCTTCTGAAGCGGAGATCGTGTTCCTGTTTCTGAAGAAAATTCAAACCGCCCCGGAGCGGTTTCCCGGACAGACAGGAAGTCATTACTTAACGCCAGAAGCTGTGTTGCGATGGGTGATTGATCGGAGACGTGCGATTTTGTGCCATCCAAACGTTTTCCGCACTCGTTGCAAAAGGCGTCTTCGGGTTTATTGGATGCTCCGCAGGACGGACATTTTTTTTCATTGACATTTTCTTTGGTCAAGCACTGTCCGCAATGGATACAAAAGGAGGCGTCGCTCTCATTGGATGCCCCGCAGGACGGGCATTTTTGTTGATTCGTATCTTGTGGAAAACGTTGTCCGCAATTGGTGCAGAAGGCGGCATCCGCCTCCTGCACCTCTCCGCAGGCAGAACATTTTTTCTGGACATTTCCCATAAAACTCTCCCCTTACTTAGAAAAAAGAATTTTCCATTCTTATTATTTATTACTCAACTTTAAAGGTCAGCGTTTCTTTGACCTTGTCATTGATGAGGATTTCAACCTTGTAATCTCCGATGACAAATCCCCGCGGATTCGTCAGGCTGAAATTCAGCCACATATCCTTATCAGCGATAATATCATTTTCTGATCTAATACTGGAGCCGGACGGAAGATGATACCAGATGGCTGAAAACTTGGTTTTACCCGGAATATTTTTGGCAAGAGCCGTGGCGTAAATTCTGGTTGTTGTTCTCTTGGGAAACACATCGGTTTTAATCACCGGTTCCGATGTCTGAGGGTTAATTTTGGATGCCATATAGGCTTCTGAAATGTTAGCAGTGGAAAAGCTAAATTCTCCGCCATTCAAAATAGCCAGGACTATCAGCGCCAAAAAAAGAAAGGCGACAACACCGAGAGAGATCAGGCATCCCATGCGTTTTTTTAGAAACGAAACATGCTGTTGATTGGTGGTGGCCGGCTGTTGCACAAATGGAGAAACCGTTTGGTTGGCGGGTCCGGTCGATGATTTTGCCACCGCGGTTCCGCAAGATGAACAGAATTTGGCTCCGGTTTCTATTTTTGCTCCACAATTTGAACAAAACATAACGATTCCTCCTTTTTTTGTATGAGCATTATGCCCGTGTAAAAATGTTAAGAATCGATCTTATATTTTTGTCCCGCATCCGGCGCAAAACTTTGCGCCCGGTTTCAACGGCTTGCCGCATTCCGCACAAAATTTCTTTGATGGTTCCTGATCTTTAGGCACGACGGGTTCCGAAGATGCCGCAACGGTTTGCGCTGAATCCTTAACAGATCGTTGTGCTTCGGCTTCCGTGCTCGCTTTCAAGGCTTCCGCCAGCACGGAATGGATATAGAGTTCTATCATCGGAGCGGAGGAATTATTTAATGAAATGATATGATGGTCTTCCCCGGCAGATTCCACGGTGCAATAAATGCCCATACCCCTTAAACCCATAATATTTTTTTCGAAAATCGCGCCGTTTTTTATTCCGTAAACAGCCAATTTAATGGCCGCCAGGGGCGCGCCAAGCATTGAACAAAGCTCTTCCCCAAGCGGCGAAAGTTGAATTTCATGTGTGCCCGCTTGAGCGAATTTCGGAAAGATATTTTGAAGACCTTCCTTGAATGCAGCAGCAGAAACATCCAGATTCCCCGCATAAAGCTCTTTAACCAAAGGCGTCAGCCAGCGCAAATCAGAGCTTCCGATGCTTCGGCGAAATGCCGTGTAGAGATACTCCGCAGTAAAAGAAAATTTACCGCCGGGTTTGCGGTCAATCAGGGATGAAAGCGTTTTTTCCCTCCAACCGTCAATCAATCCAAGCAATGCACAAAACGATTCCTCGGTTAGTTCGGTGTCAAAGTCCAGCCTGGAGGGTGGAATGTCAAGCATCAACCGCAAAGAGGCTTCGGCGGCGATTTCCTTCTCCTGTAACTGCCGGAAATTATGAAAACCCTCCTTGTCGACCCAGTGCCGGACAATCAGCCGACCACTTTTATCGGCGTAGATGAGCGTCACCACATCCCCTCCTGCCGATATGATCCTGCCACTGACCATGGCGGACGGTTCGCAAACGACCTTTACCAGAGGGATGAACGCGGAATTGAGCTTTAAATCCTCATTGACGGCAGGTTTTTCCGAATAGAATGGTGATAAGGCAGACGGTTTCAAGCCCGTTTCTTTGATGAATCCCATAATTTGTTGAATATTAATCTTTAATGCTTCCTGCATAATATTTTCTCCCGCATGAGTTTCATGGCTTAAATTTCATTTTTCTATCGCATGCTTACCGATACCCACGCCGCCCGCACCGGTTCTGTCGATATCGTCCCTCGACGATTTTTTACACGCCCGGCCTGCCGGCAAGATGTGCACACGGTCAATCTTTATCCGGCGCATCGGGTTTCTCTCCTTTAATCCAATCCTTGGTTTTACCGTAATCCTCTGTAAGCGAAGATTGTGCATCCGATGCGTCCATCCCGGAATCAAACGCGGCCCCTAAATCTCCCTCCATGGTATGATGGACGGCTTTGCCGATGTGATCAAGAACATTGTATTTGTCATTCGCCGTTTCAAAATTGGCTTTCGCCAAACGCTCGACGATGGATTCATCGGATATTCCCTGTTCGGCGTAAGCTTCTTTCAGCGCGTTGTAATTGCCGCTCGCATATCCCTGAGAGTAATTGTCGGCAACCGTGAGCATGGCCGATTCAGCCGCTCCGGCAATACCGCCTTGTTCATAACCTTCGATTGCTCCATACACGCCCTGCTGAACATCCACGATCTTTGAACCGACTCCTGTCGGATCGAGTTTTGCCAAAACCCTGTTGACCCGTGCCGCGTTGTCGCGGATTTGCTCGACAACTTCTGTTTTCTTCCCTATCTCGTCCGATACGGCGGTCTGATATTCGGATTCCGCTTCTTTGAGGATCTGGCCGGATTCGTACATCTGCTTCTTCAGACCGTCATACATCTGCTGCGCCGTTTCCGGATCAATCTCGTAACCGTTGGGACCGAGCTTGGCATGCCGTTCAATGAAATCACGGCACCACGCTTTTTCTTCGGTTGTTCCGAAATTATCAGCCAACTGGTTGCTCAAATCTATATATTTTCCCGTTTCGCGGAAATCTTCGAGCTTCTGCCTGGCTTCCGTTACGGCAGTACCCAGATCTTCGCGTGTGTAGTCGAAAGACCGCTGCTCCATCCGGGTGTGCTCCAGCGGTTTTTGACCAAGCTCGGCAAGATTCTTATCATAGGTACTGATCTGACGGGATAGCCTTCCAATCGCCTCCTGGGCGTCACGGACAACATCATCGGCGCCCTGCGCTCTGGCCGCTTCCAGACGCTGTTTCTGATAATCCAGTTCCGTCATATCCTGATCGCGGTACGATTTGATCATGCCTATCTGGTAATCGAATTCGGATGCCTCTGATGTATCCGGCGGCAGGGTATCGGATTCGCCACGTATCAGTCCGGTAATATCGCTGATAACCTCCCGTGGTCTTACGCCCTGAGACATTCCGGTAAGCAATGCTCCGGCTGCCGCCGTGGCAGCAGCCGCTCCCGCCGCCGCAGCGCCGGCCGCGGCAGGTATGTTGCCCGAGCTATCCTGTGCGGCTTGGGAACCGACAGGCGCTTCCTGAGACGGGTCGGTGGAAAGACTCCTGCGCAGATCCATTTTCCTGTCGCCCATCTTGATGGGAAGGCCGATCCCGACGCGCTGAGTTCTCACTCCACTCGGAGGATCAAACGCACTTCCGTAGGGATCGATGGATAAAGGCTGATTGCCTGTGTTTTCCAATTCCATCATAAAGCGGGAATAACCACCTGTACTTCTAGACTGGACAATTCTGATATGTCCGTCGTCCACCGCATCGTTTAGGCTGATCGGCTCGTTGCCGTCGGCAAAAGCGTAAACAAATATGCCCAGAATACCCATGAAGAAAAGAAACAGGTTGAGCGCGTGCGACGCCCAGCGCTCAAGGATGAAAGTTATGATGGTTTTCTGACGATGTTTCATGCTTATCACTTGACACCTGTGGCTTCGATTGATTCGGAAATTTTCCGTTTTGCCGTTTGGGCAACCGTGATTCCCATCATGCTCCCGCAAAGAACGCCTGTCATTATTATAAACGGATACAGGACAAACGCCTGATGAGGCATACCGGACACCAGGAGGGCTTCGCTGAAGATGAGCAGAAGACACCACGCGCCGGACATCCAGGCAATGCCGCGATCTTTATGATGATCGGAGCGTGCAATGTCCAGCCTGAGCACAGGTACAATGAAACTGATGACAAACGCAGCCCAGAAAGTCGTTTTCCACCATCCGCCGATTTCGTAGAAGAACGGTGCGCGTAAGTAAGAAAATGAAATGTACATGATAACAAGCATCAAAAGAATCCGCCTGAAGATCACAGTCCCTTTGTTGATGGCGACCGAGGTGAAAAGCCAGTAACAGGCGGGAATAACCAGGGCAATGGAAAGCAGAATGCCGATGCCCAGAAAACCTATTCCGAAATACGAAAGGATGTATTTGTAAACTTCAGCAAAGCCCATCAGCGGTTCCTCGAAAATATCCGGAAGACCAATCGCGTGAATAAAATATCAATGTGAATGCGTGCCCGGTTGAGTCCTTTATTTTCCGCCACGGTAATGATGATTTGTCCGACGCGGCTTTGAGTAAGCTTTTGCAGAAGACGGGGACTGATCATCCATGAAATTCCGCGTTCAATAACCGCCCAGGGCGATGACATCGCTAAAACAACCAGACAAAATACGAATAAGGCCAGGGTTAGATTGGTTTTGACCACAACGCCGAAAGCCGAGGCCATGCGGCCAAGAAAGATGACGGGATGACCGGAAACGGGGTCTTCCTTGCCGGTTGCGGTTTTAATAAAATCCCGTTGTTCAGGAGAAAGAGAATCCCACGGTATATGTCCTTCGGTGTACCAGACGGCCTGCTGGACATCGGATTGTTTCCAACGCGACGGGTGCGAAAGGTATTCGTCAAAGATCTGCCGCAAGTAAGGTCTGAGTTTAATGGCCGGCGTGCTCATCAGACTATAAGCATCGTTTGAACGGGGTCCGCCTCTCCTTTTGTCGAGACAAAACGACTCGAACTCAAAAACCTTTCTTTCTCCGGGATTCAGGCGGATATCGGGTACGATTTCTTTATATTGCATGGGCTTCGCAAGGACGCCCCAGGAAACAACCAGCGATATAACAGCGATGACGCCGAAAAAGCTGACGGCGGAAACGGCTGTCCACAGAATCGTCTTTCTTGCCTTGGTGATATACGATATGTCAATCATCGTTCTTGAACCTTGACACCGTTAAAGTTTGTTCCCGCATTTATTGCAGAAGGCGCTTTCGCTTCCGACGGTTGCTCCGCAATGGCTGCATGTTGGCAAAGATTCCCCAAACGTATTCGGATTGGATCGGGCTGAAAAATATCTCTGCATAATCCGTCCATTCATTCCGATAATCGATGCCGTGCTCATAATCAAGAGCGCCATGATAATGGATGGAGGTCTCTGGGTCACAATGGATATCAACTGTGTCAGGGCAAAAACGGCTCCCCAGGCAACCAGGTACCATATTGAATTCCGCGACATAACCGTCCCGCGTTCAACATAGACACGGGTTGATTGAGACCAGAGGATCCCGATACACAAACCGGCGGAACCCATTAAAACCAGAACCAGGATGGACGGTTTATAGCTTACAAACAATGAAAATACCGTAAATGTTATCAGGCTGATCACGATCGGAAGAATCAATGAAAGCATGGATACTTTTTTGGGCTTACGAAATGTGAAAACGAGGAAGACCACCGACAATATAAAAATGATAAGAAAAACAATGCTGACGATTTTCATAATGATTGGAATAATAGAGGTCATATCAATCCCCCGAACGGTACAACAATTTCATTGATTTTTTAAAAAAAGTATAAGAGAGGCTCTTTTTCATGTCAATAAGATATTCAGCGTATCATGTTGAACAATGACCATATAGCCTTCATAAGTATTTGTTATTATTAGTAACATATATTATTTTACATATAAATATAAATAAACGTTATTGTCAATAATTATATAGATAAAAATTATTGACTTATGATTATGAATAGTATAAGTAAATAACAAAATGACGTTTATATTTATATCCAAGAAAAAAAAGGCAGATTTTGAATAAAGAAAACAGCATCCTAAAAACAAGAAATAAAACGTTTGCTTATTTGAGGATATCCGATATCGGACAGGATATCCAGATGAGTAAAAAAGAAATTTTGCGATTTGCCAGCGTAAGAGATTTCGGGAAAGTGCAATTTTTTGAAGACAGCGCATCGGATGCAAAGTGCTGGAAAGAGCGGAAAATTAAAAACATCATAGATGAACTTGGCGAGGGTGACCGGTTGATTGTTCCGGAGCTTTCGCGTCTGGGACGCTCCCTTCTTGAAATTATGGAAATATTGGCAGCGGTAAAAGAAAAAGGGATAGCGCTCTATGACGTAAAAAACGCGCTGGAGCTCAACGGAAATATTCAAGCAAAAGTTATGGCTATGGTGTTCAACATAGCGGCGGGTATTGAGCGTGATCTTATCAGCAAAAGAACCATTAAAGGGTTAAAAGCGGCAAGGGCAAAAGGGAAACTCTTGGGAAGACCCAAAGGTACCGGCAAATCAAAACTGGATAAACACAGGGGAGAAATTATCGCATTGCTTCAAAATGGTTCCACGCAGGTTCATATCGCGAAAAAATATGGAACGACACAGCCGAATCTTTTTAACTGGCTTAGAAAGAACAAGCTGGAGGATATTAAACCAGTATATTAAAAATAAATAAAACCTGAAACAGGAGATTAAAAAAAATGTGGCTCTATCTTAAAACAGGCTTTTACTCGGTCGTGAAAAAATCGCCATGTAAGGACAATGAACTGCTTGTGCGGGCGCGCAGCAGGCTCGATCTTGATCAATTACAGGAAATATTGAAAACAAAATATAAATTTAAGGGAGAGGTATTGGACACACCCGAAGCAGAATATGCCTACAATATGATCGTTCCCCGGGACACTTTTGCATCTTTTATGTCGAGTGCCGTGAATGATTTGGTTCATGATGATTTTCGATATAGTAAATCCTGGGAAGCCATGTATGGATGGCAAAAAGATTTAAAGGCGGGATGACGAAGATTGATAAAATAAAAAGGGAAGGAGGAACAAGGATTAAGTACAACATGGGAAAACGAAGGGTAATGAGGTATGAAAATTGCGCAGCCGGAGAAGATTTAACTTGTAAAACAGTCGATGTTTGGTATTCTGTATTATGATTTAATATTTTCACTTATGTATGCGAGGTGTATTAAACGTATGAAAAATAAAATTTTTTATATTGCAATAATATTCATCGGTTTTGTCATTTCATATCCGTTTGTTTGTCATTCGGAATTGATCATAAAAAAGGAACGCAGTGACAAATGGATTTTGTTCGGGAAATCAAGTGTCGGGATTCATTATTATGATAAAAGATCTATAGAAAAAATAAGTTCCCGGATTATAAAAGTATGGACCAAAGTAAAATTATCCCGTGAAGAGAAAAATAAGTTAATTCAGGAGAGAATTAAAAATAACCTGCCGACCGGTGGTTGGGAGGGATTGAGTGAAGAAGTGGCGTTAAACGAGTTGGATTGTGAAAATAAAACCCACAAAGTTAGTAAATTATCAAATTATGATTGTCAGGGAAGGGTGATAAATGATTTGGATTTGTCCAATGCAACAGGGGAAAAAGTAATGCCCGAGACCATCAATGAGGGCTTGGTCAGGATCGCCTGTATGAACAAATAATGTAACATCAGGATTCACATTTGTTGTATTATCTTAACAGTAAGGAGACGAACTATGGAATACAAGATCATTTCAGGAAAAGGCTGGACACCGGAAATCGCCGTTAAGGAGTTGGAAAATAATGTGAATCACTTAATCAAGGAAGGATGGGAGCCGATAGGCGGGGTTATTGTGACCAGTTTCAATGAGAATGTTTATCAGGCGCTTATAAGAAGAAAAAGCGGATCATAGCGGAGAAGCAAAATTCGTATATTAATGTTATTATACAAAGGATCAATAAACATTTGTTCATGATGGCAGGGAGTGTAGGGTTGCCTTTTGATCTAGTGGATATCGTAAAACAGAAAATAAATCAGGGTTTATTTTCTATGAAAATATTCATTGCTATGTTAAGTCACCGGCAATTTTAGGGGAGGGAACCAGACCATTAATCTTAGTCAATTACTGGAAGAGACAGTTCAGAAATATTCCGGGCGTATCGCCTTAATCAGCGATAAGCAAAAAATTACGTATGGACAATTGAACAGGGCGGTGAATGCCGTTGCCGGTTTGGTGAATCAATCGGGTGTTGGCAGGGGAGATAAAGTTACGGTGATGCTCCCCAATATCCCGGAATTCGTTTACAGTTATTTCGGCGTTCTGAAGAACGGCGCGGTCGTCGTTCCGCTCAATACCTTATCCACCCCATGGGAATTGACTTATCTTCTGAATAATTCAGATTCGAAGCTTCTGATCACTCAGGCATCACAAATCAAGAAATTTAATGAAATTAAAGACAAGCTGGGGTCGTGTCATCAGGTCATTGCCATCGATGCATTGAATCAAAATGGAGAGCTTTTATCCGGCGAGGCTCGGAATACGTCGTCGATCGCAGATAAGGAAATCGCTACGGAAGATCCCGCCGTGATGATCTATACCGCCGGTCTGACAGGCAGGCCTCTGGGGGCGGTGCTCACTCATGGTAATTTGTGTTCACAGGCCGATGTGACGCAATCCATTATCAAGAGAACACCGGATGATGTTGCTCTTGCCCTGATTCCGCTTTTTCATGCTTTCGGCGCGACAGCCAATATGCTTCTCATCATTCGGGCGGGCAGTTCCATCGTCATGATGGATCGATTTACAATGGAAAGTTTTTTTAGCGCGATAGAAAGAGAAAAGATCACATACATATCGGCCGTGCCGCGCTTGTTCATGGGAATGATTTTTTATGAAAAAGCGTCCAAATATGACGTTCGTTCTTTAAATCTTTGTGTTACCGGCGGATCGCCGATGCCGGCGGATTTCCTCCCTGTTTTTGAAAATAAATTCGGGATCAGGCTTCTGGAAGGCTATGGATTGACGGAAGCGTCTCCCGTCTGTTCTTTTAATAGACCGGATATCATAACAAAGCCGGGATCAATCGGCCTGCCCATACAAGGCGTGGACATTAAAATTGTTGATGATGATGGCCGGGAAGTGCCCCGCAATGTAATAGGCGAATTGATTGTCAAGGGTGATAATGTCATGAAAGGCTATTATAACAACGAAGCGGCCACAGCCAGCGTTATCAGGAATGGCTGGCTCCATACGGGGGATTTGGGACGAATGGATGAGGACGGGTACATTTTTCTGACCGGACTCAAGAAGAGAATGATTATCACCAGCGGATTTAATGTTTATCCGCGGGAAGTGGAAACGGTGCTGAAAATGCATCCGGCGGTGAAAGCCGTGAGTATATCAGGCAAAGAGGACATGATGCGCGGTGAAATAGTCAAGGCGTCTATTGTTCTCAAGGAAGGACAAAGCGCCGATGAAAAAGAGATTATCCGTTATTGCAAAATATATCTTTCCAGTTACAAGGTTCCGCGTGAAGTCGAATTCGTTCAGGAGATTTCCAAGTCAGCAGACATTGAATATTAATCTCTCAGGTGAAATAACCTCAAGGAAATTCTGTTCATGAATAAACCCGCAGTTTCTGATGTCTGGAAGAAATACTTTATCGTTCTTCTCGCTCTTGTTATTGGATTTTTTTTAGCTGTTGTCGTCCATAGAACCGCGCTGTTCGATTTTTTTAATACTCCCCAAATTGCGGGTTATCATATCGCTCTTAATAGCGGATACGCGGGTCGATCAAAACTGCCTGCTATTGCCCGAAAGGTGATCAACGGAAACGCTATTATCGATCTGACGAATAACGCACGGGCGGCAAACGGGCTTCCTCCCCTTGACGAAAATCGACTTCTGGCTTCGATCGCCCAATCACGGGCCAGGGATATGCTGGAGAAACAGTATTTCGACCATGTTTCTCCCACGGGTGAGCAGGTATCGGATTTGGCTGAGCGGGTTGGTTATCCTTACAGGATCCTTGCGGAAAATATCGGGAGCGGTGATTTTATCAGCAACCAGAAGATTGTGGATGGATGGATGCAGAGTCCCGATCACAGGGAAAACATTCTTTCGACGGAAGTGCGTGAAATAGGCGCGGCGGTATTAAAAGGAACTATGAAAGATTCGGACACGTATATTGCCGTGCAGGTATTCGGCCTGCAATCCCGTCCTGTGGCGAAGAAAATATGTGTAGCCCCCTCGGATAATCTTCTTCATGATATCGAATTGAAAAAAGCGGAGATTGAATCTCTTCAGGGTCAGCTGGACCGCTTAAAACAGGAACTGGAAACGGAGCGGGAAGCTATCACGACGCAGAGAAAATATATTGATAATGATGTCCGGAAAATCCACGCATTGAATGTCAGAATTGCCACTTTCAATGAAAAGAGCCGTTGGTATAACAGGATGGCGGAAGAAGAGCAGGCCAAGTCAATTGTTACGGAATCCATGATTAACGAGTATAATAAAATAGTTCAGACTTATAACGATTGCTGTAATGACAAACACTAAAGCGAGTCCCGGATAAAAAACGTTCTGTGACGATCTTCCTGATTGACACATTAAACTATTCCCGTTATATCTTTTGACGCTTATTTCCCGGTTTTAAAGAATAATATCAGGGCGAGTGATCATGGGAGTTTTTTCACGACTGGAAAATTACATCGGTCAAAAATCCGACTCCAACCTTGTTATCTCGATAGCGGCGATACTCTACTTTACCAATCAAATTGTCATCGGCTCCATTATTCATCCGCTGGGCACGCTCAACGCTCTTGCGTTACAAACAACCATGTGCAGCGAAAAATTTAAGGCCATTGCCTCAGGATGGATTTCATCGGGAGAAATAGCGATTTATTATAAACATTTTCAATTCGATCATTATCATCCGTTGCTGTACGGTATATTTTTAAGCCTGCTGATAGCCAGGGCATTTAAGATCAGTCATGTGAATCCAAGATTCAACTGGATTATGCTGACACCTTTTGTCGCCGCATTCTGTGATGTATTTGAAAATATGATGCATCTTTATTTTCTGGCCGATCTGAACAGGGCAACGCCGTTACTGGTTGCTGTTTCCGGGCTGGCGACCAATATCAAGTGGTTTTTATCCTTATCCGGAACAGCGCTGGCCATCGTTCTCATCGCATTTTGGATTATAAAGAAGTTTATTATAAAGAGCGTGTAAAATATTAATAAATAAGGTAAATATTATATGAAGTTATTGACTTATCAGCGTGGTTTAAACGGCAAGACGCTTTTTGGCGTTGTTATCAAGGGATACGCGGTGTCTTTCGAAACACTCCGGCAGAAATCCGGGTCAACACATGAAGAACTTACGGATGTTTATTCCTATCTGGAAAATCTGCCGGAAAGTGAAAACTCGGCAAGAGAACTTCTAAAATACGGGGAAGCATACATTTCATCCTGGAGCGATAAGGAAAAAACGCCGCTGGAAAATGTAAAGATTCTTGCGCCGGTCCCTCATCCAAGGGCGCTGATTGATTTTGGATTGTCACCGCGTCATCTGGGGAATTCGTCGGCGACGTTGATCAAACATGCATTTGGCGCTTTCGGTTCGCTGATTGCGCCGGTTATTAGAAACACAGTTCAAAAGGCAACCCGTGGAAAGATGCTCTATTACAAGGGCAACCATAATGCGATTATCGGAGACAATGATGCCGTTCATTGGCCGGCGTATTCGTCTTATCTGGATATTGAACCGGAGCTGGCGATCATTACAGGAAATGGAGCAAAACCGATAGCCGGATATACCATTTTTAACGATTCGTCGGCGCGCGATATTCAGTTAAAAGAAATGCTGGGATTGGGGGGACCGGCCAGAAGCAAGGATTTCGATTGCAGTAATGGACTGGGTCCCTTTATGGTCACCCCTGATGAAGTCGGCGATCCGCTCGCCTTGAGTGTGAAAGTCAAAATCGGGAATAGGATGGAGTGGACGGGAAGCACCTCCGAGTATTCTGCCCCTCCGGGAAAAGTCATTGAATATTTAAAAACTGTTTTCACGCTATTGCCGGGAACGGTCATCGGAATGGGAACCATTCCCGATTGCACGGGACTGGACAACGATTCGTGGATAAATCCGGGCGAAAAAATCGAAATCATTTTCGATAAACTGGGAATCCTCAGGCAGAACATTCCGGACGTTTTAGGCAAGATGGAACCATCAACCTGGGGGAACAGGAAGGAATTAAGTAAATTTTATTAATTCAAGCTATCTTAAAAGATCACGTGGTTGTAAAGCATTCAAGAATGTGAGGAACTTTTACATGTGGCCAGTCCCCCCTGGGCTGCGAACATAAGTTTTTGTAAGATAGCGCTTAAGGTTTTTTCAGATATCCTTTTTTTCATTGTGTAATAAACACGGTTTGAGCCCGACAAATATAGACGAGAACACCCACATGATGAGCGGCGAAGACTTTATTGACAGACAGGTCTGATTTCCCTATACTACATGCATCCCACAGAAAAAGAAGTTCTTATGAATTCTATCTGCCAGGAGTATTTTTATGAAAAGTCAGATTGTATGCAAGTTCGGCGGGACTTCGGTTGCCAACGCCGCACAGATCAATAAAGTTAAGGATATTGTTTCACAAAACAGGAAAAGGCAGTATGTGGTTGTCTCCGCCCCGGGCAGGGATTCTTCCGACGAGGAAAAGTTGACCGATTACTTGATAAACATTGCCACCGAGGGCAGGCACTTTCGTTCACAAAGCAAAGAAATAGACGCGCAGCAAAGTTATCAACATGTTATCGGAAAATTTCAAAGACTGGCTGCTGATTTGGGCATTGAAGGAAAAGATATTATTGAAAAGCTGGAAAAGGACTTCAAAAGACCGATTCCTGAAGGCAAGAGAATAGATTTTCTTGCTTCCCGCGGTGAAAGATATAATGCTGAAATTATCTGCCGTTATTTTAACAAGCAGGGCATACTTTCGGAGCTTGTTTTGCCTGAAGATATGGGATTGGTCGTATCCGAAGATTTTTCCAACGCTAGCGTTATCCCGGTTAGTTATCGCAATATTAGAGAAAGGCTCAGCAAAGTGGAAGGTGTTTCCGTGATCCCCGGTTTTTACGGTGTGACGGCTAAGGGAGATGTGGCTGTTTTTACCCGAGGGGGTTCTGATTTAACGGGAGGAGAAATAGCCTTTGCCGTCGAGGCGGCTCTTTACGAAAACTGGACGGATACGGATGGGATTTACCAGGTGGACCCGCATCTTATTCCTGAAGCAAAAGTTATTTCCCGTTTGACTTATAAAGAAATACGTCTGCTTTCGTCAAAAGGTTTTGATGTATTTCACTATGACGCGATGGTTAACTGCAAAAAAAGAAATATTCCGATACAAATCCGAAACACGAACAATCTTGCTTCGGAAGGAACGCTGATTGTATCCGAGCGTGTTCCCAAAGAAGTTGTCGTCGGCATCGCTCGCAAAGATAATATTGCCTATCTTTATATTGAACGCGACGGTGCAGGGGAGACGATCGGCTTTGTTCACGACCTTCTGCGCGTCATCAAGGATTACGGCATCGAAACTTATCACTATCCGACAGACAGGGACGACGTTGCCATTCTTTTAAATCAGAATGATATGGTTGGATATGCGGAGGATATCAAAGAGACAATTGAAAAAGAATTCAGGCCGGACACGCTGGAGTTCAATTACAATATTACCATTCTTTCTCCCGTGGGTATCGGCATGAAAAATCATCCCGGCGTCATTGCGGAAGCGGCAACAGCTCTCAAGGATCAAAACATCAATATCGATATTATCAACCAGGGGCCGGCGCAGATAAGTTTTCATTTCGGTTTTCAGAATTATTATGCCGACAGTGCCCTGAAAGCAATGTATAAAAGCTTAATCAAATAACGAGCAAAAAAGCAAAATCTGGTAAAAATATCCGATTCTGGCGTTACCAATGTCCATTGGTCCAAAGAAACATCCGCGAAATCCAGGACTCTTTTAAAAAAGAATTGATTTTGTCAAAAAAGCGGTGCTACCATACACAACAACGATTAATGCAAAGGAGGGAAGCCATGGCCATTGATTATTCAATGATTGGGAATAAAATAATCATACGAACCGGGGGGCGTCTCTGCGAAACTTCCGACGAACTCTTGGAAAGCGACCTGTTCCTCTCGGTTTTGACAGAATGCATCAGGGAACTCGAATCGCGTAATTCACTGTTACTGAATATATTCGGAAAGACGACCGTTGACAAACACACTATCCAAAAATTGGCTCTGGTGTTTAAAAACCTTGCAAAGATCGATGCTGAACTTATTCCCAAGGTGGTCGAGGGATCCGAACCGTACTTTTCAGACAAAAATTCGCTATTAAATTTTGTTGAATATCTATACAACTTCTGGCGCTCCCATGAACGCTATATTATCATTGACTCGTTCGACGACAGTTTCGAGAAACGACCGTACCGCGTCTTCAACAAGCGCATCCAGAGTCTGACCGAACTGATCCGCGACACGTACCGGGATATCAAAGAAAATATTACCGGGTCGCATCCCCGCATATATCGGCAGCTGTCTGCCGGGGCCAAGATTTCCGCCATCTGCACCAGGGAAAATATTCATCTTCCCGGTCTTTACACGGACAAACTCGGATCGGTGCCGATGGTTCGGCAGGTATTATTCTATCCAACACTGATCTTCGATCCGCCCATGAACAAGCGAACCGGACAGTTCGTTCGCATCGATACGAATCCCATGGATGTCGTGAAAATACGGCCGGAGGAGTGGCTTTGCTATCCCGCCATGGTCGGGAATCTGCTCATACATGTCTACTTTCACCAAAATTTCATGGAGCTGGGGTTTTCGCTCTGCAACCTGTTCGAACTCGCCGGGGACAAGCATCTCACCGAAAAACCGGATGCTCTTTTCCTGTTCGGCGTTCAGGACGGGTCCCTTGACGGCCTGGCACAATACAAGACCGTGTTTCACGAGGACCAGTCCAACAACATACTGGTCGGGGCCTGTCCGGGAAGCAACGAGTTCGGTTACTTCGGCTATCTCAAGAAGATGATGCTCACATTGCATAACGCGATCATGATCAGGCAGGGAAGGTTTCCTTTTCACGGCGCGCTTTACCAGATTTATTTGAAAAACGGGACCGAAGCAACTATTCTCATGATGGGCGATTCGGGCGCAGGTAAATCAGAGACATTGGAGGCCTTCAGGATGCTCGGGGATGAGCACCTGCGGGGACTGCAGATTATCGCCGACGACATGGGCTCCATCAGCATTACCAAAGAAGGCGATATAATCGGATACGGGACCGAAACAGGGGCGTTTATACGACTTGACGACATTAAACCCGGATATGCCTTCAGGAACATCGACCGGTCGATCATCATGAATCCGGGAAAAACCAATGCGCGCATCGTGCTGCCGGTTTCAACCCTCGAAGAGGTCAACATGGGGGTCGGGATCGAATACGTTCTCTACGCCAACAACTATGAGGAAATTGACGACGACCATCCGGCACTCGAACGCTTCTCCACGCCAGAACAGGCGTTTTCAGTGTTCAGGGAGGGCACGGTCATGAGCAAGGGGACCACCGCGTCGAAAGGCATCGTCCACTCGTATTTCGCCAATATTTTCGGTCCGCCCCAGTACCGGGAGCTTTACGATCAGCTTGCTCGGAAATATTTCGAAGCATTCTTCAGCAAAGGAATCTTCGTCGGTCAGATCCGTACGCGCCTGGGCATACCGGGATGCGAAATGACCGGCCCGAAAGAAGCGGCGCTCAAACTTCTTGAAATGATGCTCGCCTAGAGTAATAAAGTTAAACAGTTGTATGTTATGTAATCCATTAGTGAGATACAACTTAACGGATGCAATCTTCCAGAATCTGTTTTGTTTTCAGCATGTCCTTGATTTTTACTTCCAGGGTCATCGTGGAAGCATAATCTTTACTGACAAGCGCCTTGATAATCGCTTTATAATCTACAGAGCCTTCGCCCAAGGCAAGATGCAGATCGTCTTTGACACTTGTTCCGCCGCGATTATCGTGAGCGTGAATGTGCGCGATACGGGGAAAGTGCTCTTCAATAAATCGAAACGATGTATTTTGCCGGGCAAGAAGCTGGGCATGCCCGATATCCAGTGTCATTTTCAAGCCGGGAATGGCTTCGAATGCGGGCGCGAAACTATCGGCACGTTCGCTTAAGTTTTCGATACAGACGGTTATTCCAGAATCGTTACCGTAATCCACAATGCGCTTCAGTATTTCGAGCTTGCCGCGAATCAAATCCGTCGTCGCCCAGCGTTTATCCATCCAGAAATGCAGCGTCGCTTTGGTGATGTCGAGTTGTCTTGATATTTTCATCAGCGCTTTGATTCGGGGAAGAAATTTATCCCGCAGTATTGCGACGTCGAAAGGATTATCCTCATTGGGGTAATGCGCAAGAAAACTTATCCCGTAGTTTCTCTTTATCTCCAGAAGCTGCGGAATCCATCCGGAAACCATCGCCGGATTGTCAAGAGAAATTTCGATGAAAGGCAATCCTAATTTGCTTACCGATAGGGTTTCATCAAGGTTGTGGGCTCGTCCGCCAATAATAATCATAACTATTTTTTAACAGGGAAGGGGAAAGTTAGAGACGCCCCTCCTGTTTTAATTTATTGTGAGACTCCAATTTCAAAAAAGACATGCATTGAAATTTGTTTGTCAAACGATCCCGCGATAAGCGGAGGGTAATAAAATCCAAGTTTCAGAAACGCAGTGCGCTGACACTTGCAGATCGAATTATCCTGCATCAGCATGGATATAATACCCGCCCCTCGGGGCGGAATAAGGGTTCCCGGCTTGCCCTGGGGTTTATACCCGTGATTCAGAATCATTTTCTCATCCTTAAAGTTTCTACGGTTGTTTTTTATAACTTCTTTAAGCATTTTGTCAACTGAAGGAAAAATCATGAATGAACTCAAGATGATTTAGATATTTGTTGTTTGTATTTATAAAAATACATGGTATAGAATACATAAATCAAAAAGAAAACGGTTCTTTAAAATCAATAAGCATATGTGAAATCATTGATCAGGTGTCTCAAGGAGGTCGTTCAGATTTAAGCTGTTGTTGAAAAACATTAAATATAAGAGTTGATAATATGAAAACAATTGCTGAGACGAGTTATAAAACGGATGAGAAAAAAGATTTTACGCCGGAAGAATTAACAAAAGCGAAAGCCACATGCGAATTTGTTATCGATCTTATTAAGGCAATTTCACGAAGCGGTTATTATGATGCCCATCATCCGGTGTCCCAGGAGGTAAAAAAAGGCCTATACGATGCGTTTAAAAACGCTCTGAGCAGTTGCGCTGAAATTATGCTTACCTGCCACGATTATGAGGATAAAGTTGATATCCATATCAGCGGGATTCTGGAGCAGCCTTTCAATATAAGAAAATTAACTCATGCCGTGACGTCTGATTTGTTTATTCCCAAACTTCAGGATTATTTCGAAAGAAAAAGTCTCAACAGTTTTGTCATAAAAAAAGATATTACACCTGAACATTTTGAATCGTTTATCGACATTATGAGCGAGCCCATCGCTGAATCTGCGGATGTTTCCAGGCTTGGTGAGTATCTGACCAAGGCGCTTGCCGATCAGGATATAACGGAAGTCTCCACAATATTTAAAAATGACATCGTGCTTTCCCGTGGAAAGTTGCCCTGGCGCGTATCGATTATCCTGCGTCGTTTGGCTAAGGATCTAAAGATGGTGCCGATGTTCCGTTCCGCTTCCGCTGAAAAAATGATATTGATAAAAAAGCAAATTGTGGAAGACATCATCAGGCCTCTCAACAATTTTGATTTACTCAGAGATCTGATTGTTAACTGTGACATTATCGTGGACCACATCACGCATCTGCTGGAAGTCGATGAGATGGAAAACTTGATGATTAATTCATTACCCATAAATGCCGTTATCCCGGTTGCCCATGCTGTTTTAGAAGTCTATGAAGAAAATAAAAAAGATATAAAATCTGATGACAAGGATGATGAATCATTCTCTAAAAAAAGAGACTTATACCTAGCCAAAGTGTTGAATATAACCGCCCGAAGAATTGTTTTAGAAAACGTGCCGGATGCTGTCAGTCTATTTGAACGATTGTATGAAAATGATATCGTTGATGTTGATATGCTTCCGGAAAAAATGCGCTTTGACATTCAAAGTAAAAAAATAGCCGAATATATTATCGCGGAATTTGACACGTTCATCGAAAAAGCCATGAGCGCTGATACGGACGAGGACATGCAAACTCAGGTGACAATATTTAAGAGAGTCATTCCCCATTTGATCAGGCTGAAGGAATGGGCTGTCATGAAGAGCATTATGGAAACGTTACGGGTTTATGAGTCACGGAGTCAGGGCGTCTCTAAAGCGTCGGATCTCTTTTTACACATGCCCGATGCTGTCTTGGACGGTTACGAGGAAGCGTTTGCGGATGAGTTTATTAATGCGGATAATGATTCAAAAGCTCACATTAATGAGATTTTGATACAACTGAACTCGAAGTGCATAGATATCCTGAGCGTGGTATTGAATAAAGGCAAAGAACCCAATGTATTTAAAAATGCCATAGACCTTTTGTCTCAAAAAGGTGAACTTGCCAGACAATGGTCATTAAAAATACTTGATGATCCCGATCAGTCATTGGCCATGATGAATTTTGCTTTGCTCGTGATCACGAATGTCGGTCGCAGCGATGATGTTAAGTCGGTTGAAAAAAACTTAAGACATTCCAATTCAAGTATCAGGGCCAAAGCTCTGGTTGCGATGGTAAAAATAAATGAAAAAGAAGCCGAAACCTCATTGATTGACGCTTTAAGTGATGGAGAAGAAAAGGTAAGAAATCAGGCGGTAAATTTACTTGAACACGAATTGACTGTTTCACAAGCATCAGCCGGGAAGATTTTAACGTATGTGAAAGAAAAGCTTAACAATAAAAATATAACGGCAAAGGAAGCGGGATTTATCTCCGCTTTATTAAGAATTGTGGGAAAAATTAAGGATGGCTCCAATAAAGAATTTCTGGAAAATGAAATTATCGCGATGGCGTCTGATTTGCTACGCGAAAGAAAAGGTCTTTTAAAATTCATGAGTACTGAACTCAGCAGAGAGCACGAGGAAATTATCTGCGCCTGTGCGTCGGTCTTGGGTAAAATGGGGGGGGCGAAATCAAAAGATTTCTTGAGGGCACACATCAATGACAAAAGCTTATTCTCAAATGTGGCGAGAGAGGCTATAACCGAGATAGATAAAAATAATCGGTAAATGAGGGGAAATATTCCTGTTTGATATGAGACGAGGTCTTCTTCCCGGGAAATGATTATTTTATGACACCATTGTGCTTGCGCAGTAAATCGGCGAATTCGTCAGCCGAGACAGGTTTGCTGAAATAAAACCCCTGCATTTCATCACAGACTTGCTCCCGGAGATAATTTTCCTGCTCAGAGGTTTCAACGCCTTCTGCGACAACCGTGAGACTGAGAACCTTGCCCATATTAATGATCGCTTCGGTGATGGCCTTGTCTTCCGCAGCCTGGGGAAGATTGCGGATAAAAGACCGGTCAACTTTCAATGTATCAACAGGAAAATGCTTGATTTGGGCAAGTGACGAATAGCCCGTTCCAAAATCATCAATAGCAAGCCGGATTCCCATTTCCTTGATTTTTTTCAAGAAGGTCAAAAGGCGCTCAGGGTTGTGCATGACCATGCTTTCGGTGATTTCCAGTTCCAGAAGATTGGGCGGCATTTTCGTTTCTCTTAATACGGATTTTATATCGTCCAGTAAATTATCATCCATAAGTTGACGAAGCGATAAATTGACCGCCATACACACCGCGGGAAGACCCTGTTTTTGCCAGGCGATATTCTGAGCGCAGGATGCTTTCAGAACCCATTTGCCGATGGGAATGATCATTCCCGTTTCTTCCGCGACAGGAATAAACTGTGTTGGCGTGACCACTCCCAGATAAGGATTATTCCAGCGAAGAAGAGCTTCCACTCCGGTGATTTCGTTGGTTTTGAAATCCAGCCGTGCCTGATAATCCAGAAATAATTCATTGCGCTCCAGCGCACGGCGTAGATTGGTTTCGATGGTCATGCGTTCAGTGGAATGCGTCTTGATATCTTTGGAATAGAATTGATAATTGTTCTTGCCTTCTTCCTTGGCGAAATACATGGCGATATCGGCGTTTTTCATCAACGTTTGTTCATCTTGAGCATCATGAGGATATGTGCTGATGCCGATACTGGCTGTGACGCGGCATTCTTCACCCATGATGACCATAGGTTGCATGGCGGCCGAAAGTATTTTATGGGCGACCTTCGCCACCTGGGTCAAATCGTTGAATTCCTCGATCAAAATGACAAATTCGTCACCGCCGAGGCGGCCGACAACATCGACGGCTCTCAGTCCTTGTCTGAATCTCTTCGCTATTTCCTGAAGAAGAAGATCTCCGGCTTCATGACCCAGCGTATCATTGATAATTTTGAAACGGTCCAGATCGATGAAAAAAACAGCCAACTGCCTCTTATTACGTTTGGCGGACTGAATCGCCTGATTCAGCAACTGACTGAACATTAACCGGTTCGGCAGGCCGGTCAAGGCGTCATGGGTTGCCATATAATTCAGTTCCTGCTCTATCCGCTTACGCTCGGTGATATCGCGAATAACGCCTTTAAACCCGATCGGGTTTCCTGATGAATCTTTCTGTAATGATACGGAAGCTTCAATATATCTTTTTGTGCCATCGCGTCTTGAGATACGCCAATCGAATCCTTCCGTAGGTTTACCCGTCTTGAAGATTTTATTAAAAGCGAGGAAAACATTTTTTGAATTTTCTTCATCCGAGAATTTTTTATAGTTCGCTCCCGTCAATTCATCTCTGGAACATCCTGTCAACCGGCATAATGAATCATTGAAAAAGGTGAAATTCCCGACCAGATCAACTTCGAAGTAGGCTTCCTGAATGTTTTCCAGAATACTTCTGTATTTTTCTTCGCTCTGGCGCAGAGCTTCTTCGGCCATTTTACGTTCCGTGACATCATGCGTAAATCCCTGAAAACCCAAAGGCCTGCCGGATGAGTTTTTCTTTAAAGAGATAGACGCTTCGACATACCTTTTCGTTCCATCCTTTCTTACGATGAGCCAGTCAAATTCCTTGGCGGGCACTCCGGTTTTATAAATATTATTAAACGTATGGAAGACCTCTTTAGACGTCACTTTGTCCGTATATTGCCGGTAATTCATGCCCATCAGTTCTTCTCTGGAATAACCCATGAGCAGGCACAAGGAATTATTGAAAAAGGTAAAATTGCCGGCAAGGTCGACTTCAAAAAAACCTTCTTCAATATTTTCCAGAATGGTTCTATATTTTTCCTCGCTCAGGCGTAGAGCTTCCACAGCCTGTTTATGATCCGTTCTGTCGCGGACAATGCCGCGAAACGCAACAACACGTCCCGTCGGATTTTTTATCAGAGAGATGGATGTTTCAAGATTTCTTCTTTGACCGTTTTTGGTGATTATTTCATATTCAAATTCTTTTTCCGGTTGGCCGGTTGAAAATACTTTATTGTATCTTGCGTATATTTTTTTGGCATTTTCTTTATCCATGATATCTCGATAATTCAACCTGAGCAATTCAATATTCCTGTAGCCGTGCATTTTACTGATCGCGTCATTGAAAAATATAAAATTACCTTTGAGATCTGTTTCAACGTAGCCATCTTCTATATTTTCTATAATCGCTCTGTATTTTTCTTCACTTTGACGAAGCGCATCTTCGGTTAATTTGCGCTCGGTAATATCCATAAAACTTCCCAGCGCCGCCCGTTCATTATTGTAGACAATCGGCGTAACGGTCTCCAGAATCCATCTCAGCTCTTTATTTTTTTTGACGAATCTGAATTCGTAAGGTTCAAAACTTTCTTTTTTGAGACATCTGATTGCCTGTTTTCTGACGCTTTCTTTGTCTTCATGATAAATATTTTGGAGGGAATTTGTCCCGATAAGATCTTTTTCTGTGAAGCCGGTGATTTTTTGGAATAAATTACCGAGATAGACAAATTTACCTTTTTGAACGATGTATATTCCTACGCCTGCTTTTGCGATGATTTCTTCAGACAGGATGGAAAGGCTTTTGGAAGAATTTGTGGCGCCCTTTTTTTTTCGTATAGCTTGCCGTTCGATTGACATAAGAAATCAACCTCGAAGTCATATTAGAGTTGTAATATATCAATTGCTTATATGAAGGGGATGGCCTGTGTCAAGATAATTAAATTCTATAATCGTGCTATGTATCTGAGATTGATATTAAAATATTTTATCATGATGTTCATTTTATTCTCTTGCCGCAATGGCATCTATTTCTATCAGGGCGCCCCTTGGCAAAACACTGACTTCAACCGTTGAACGCGCGGGAGGATCTTTCGGGAAAAAGTCGGCATATACTTCATTGACCACCGAAAAATCCTTGATATTTTTTAAAAACATCTTGACCATAGCCTTGATATGCCGCTCATGACGGTCGAAGGCAGTGGCATC
>CAYNWA010000029.1:0-7178 GCA_964400795.1 uncultured Smithella sp. | reverse complement strand
AAAAAATCGTTATCATAGGTCAATTCTGACGGTATGTTTATATCGTTTGCAGCATTCTTTTTATAGAAATACTTGCTTTATCCATAATGTCATCCGGTAGCGTTATTTCGTACGACATATTTTCTAATGAGAAGAGAACCTTTTCCAAATTAATCTTTTTCATGTCCTGGCAGACCGCTTTGTCTGAGGCGGGATAAAAATGCTTATCCGGATTCTCTTTTTTAAGCCGGTGAATGATGCCTGTTTCAGTGCCGATGATGAAATCTTTTTCCGCTGAACTCCTGACATATCTGCTCATTCCTTCCGTGGAAGCTACAACATCAGCAAGAATTGTGATGTCCGGTTTGCATTCCGGATGAACGATGACTTTGGCCTGCGGATGGAGTTTCTTGGCCAGCATGATGTGTCCCGGTAAAATTTCGGAGTGAATGGGACAGTATCCTTCCCATTTTATAAAATCACAATTGGCTTTTTCAGCAACATAGCTGGCCAGATATTGATCAGGAACAAAAATTATTTCTTTATTTCGGGGAAGAATAGTCTGAGCCATTTTGAGTGCGTTGCCCGATGTGCAACAGTAATCACAAAGCGCTTTGACCGAGGCAGGTGAATTTACATAACACATCGTCACCGCCTGTGGATGCCGGGACTGAAGAGCTTTTAATCCTTCGGGATCAATCATGTCGGCCATCGGACAACCGGCGCTTTTTTCAGGAAGTAACACGGTTTTTTGCGGCGATAATATTTTGGCTGTTTCCGCCATGAAATGAACGCCACAGAAAACGATAACCGAAGCGTTTGTCTTGGATGCCTCTATGCTCAGTCCCAGAGAGTCCCCGACAAAATCAGCAATATCTTGAATTTCAGAAAACTGATAATTGTGTGCGAGAATAACCGCGTTTTTCTCTTTTTTCAGTAGTTTAATTTTATCCGTGATGTCCATGCACTTTTCGGCCATTCTTTAATGTGTGGGAATTAAATCAGAAAACGGGGATTTGTCAAGAAATTAAGCATTGGAATTATTTTGTGATGAAAGAGGTTTATTTCATGTTGGAAAAGCGATGGTCTATGGTCCGGGGGAATTTAAAAAGTCCGTGTCGGTGAAAATATCGAGTCTTTTCCCGGGTGTAATGTCCCTTATCCCGGAAAGGTTATTCCACTTCATAATCGCATTGATCGATACGTTAAAACGTTTGGCGATGCTTTCCAAATTATCCCCCTTCTGAACAGTGTAAACGACCTTATCTTTCTCAAGCAACCAGTCGTTCAGAAGATTTTCATACCGTTCCTGAAAACCTGAAACGGATCCCTTCGGAATCAAAATATAATGTCTGCCGGCGGGAATGTAATAATTTATGAGATGAGGATTCAGGTCTTTGATAACTTTAAAATACGTATTGGCCGCCCGGGCAATGAGATAAATTGGAACGGGCTTCGTCAGGTTTATTTCCACTTGATCAAAATTTACCGGTTTGTAAAGATCATCATCTGTCAAATAAAATCCGTATTTGGCAGGATGAGACAAAATCATCTTGGCGGCCAGAATTTTAAAAATATATCTTTGTGTTTCCTGATTCAGATAAAGTTTGTAATAGTCATTCATCTTTTGCATCAGCATTTCGGTTTTTAAGCCGTCTTCTCCCATATTGTAAGCGGCGGCGGCCAGTGTCCACGAGCCGAAAATATCGTAAAGATCTTTTAAGTAGGATAACGCGGTTTCCGTGGAGGTGAAAAAATTACGGCGTTCATCTATATCTTTGTTGATGGTCATGCCATATCTTGACGCCGTACCGGCAATAAATTGCCAGAAACCGACAGCGCCTTTTCCGGACGCGGCCCGAGGCTTTAGATGGCTTTCCGTTATGACAATATATTTCAAATCGTCTGGCAGCGATTTCGTTTTCAATACTTTTTCAATGTGGGGGAAGTAACGATGGGAGCGTTTCAACCATAAAATGACATCGTCACTGTTGGAGAGAGAGACCAGTAATTCTCTTTCCAGCCGCTCTCTAACATCCCATTCGTTCAAGGGCACCGGTTCATTGCAAAAGGTAATAGATTCTTTTATTTTCAGAGACTTGATCAGCTCTTGTCCGGACGTTAAACCGAAAGATTGCTGCCATCCTGTTTGCGCTTCGACGGTCATTGCACAGCAAGTGATTACTGTGATCACTGAAAGAATTTTGGACAATGAAGATAATATGTTCAAATTTTGTTTATTCCATAATTTTCCTTTATTTTTACTCAGGAGAACAGGTTTTGTCAAATTATTAATGAGACCCAAATTTCAGAAGCACAGCACACTGAAATTTGATGGACGAATTATCCCCGCAGCGAAGCGGAGCAGGATTAATGAAACGCAAATTTCAAAAGCATCGCGCATTGAAATTTGTAAGTTGAATTATCCCGCGGGCGTAACAAAGGGGGACCCGAGCGTAGAGAAGCCGGGAGTGTTCATGGTTTCTTCTTGTCAACGATTACCATTGATGTTATAAAATGCCCATATGAAGAAGCTCTTAAAAAATAAAAATCAGTTATTATTTTCTTTAAACGATATACGGCAAATCAGGCAATCAGGAATACATTTAAAAGATGTAAGGCAACAACTTGATTTGTATAAGCAAGGTTCAAAATTTATAAATCTCATGAGGCCGTGTACGGTTCATGACGGCATTTTGACCGTTACGTCTGCGCAAAGAAAAGACCTGATTTCTTTTTATGAAAAAAATTCACCACATTATACATTGATGAAATTTGTCCCTGCATCGGGAGCCGCCAGCCGCATGTTTGCAGAATGGTTTTCCGTGCGAAATGAAGGCGGTTTAAGGTCGGCGGGATTCCGGCAATCCTTTTTTAACAATATCAAAAAATATCCTTTTTACTTTCTTATTCGACAAAACAAAAGAGCCGTTCAATTTATCCGGCAGAAAAATATCAATGGCATCTTGGATTACATTTTGACGGAAAAGGGACTGAAATATGGATGGCTGCCTAAAGCATTGATCCCGTTTCACGTTTATGGCGAAAACAAGGCATATACGGCTTTGGAGGAACATTTGTATGAGGCGGCGCATTATGTCCGGAGTTCGGATGATGTTTGCAATGTTCATTTTACGATTTCGCAGGAACATCACAAAGAAATGATCAAAAAAATAAACGCCGTAAAAGGTGAATGCGAAAAAAAATTATCTGTAAAATATAAAATATCATTGTCCATTCAATCTCCATCCACGAATATGCTCGCGGCGGATCAAAATGATCAGCCGCTCCGAGATGAAACCGGCAGAATGGTTTTCCGCCCCGGGGGGCATGGATCGTTGCTGGGAAATTTGAACCGGTTAAACGCTGATTTTATATTTATAAGAAATATTGACAATGTTCCGCCGCAGACTCTCGGTGCAAAAATTGTTCCGTATCGAAAAATGATAGGGGGATTGGCCATGCGTTTACAAGAAGAGATATTTGAAAATATCCGCCGGTCGGAAGCATCCCGGGTTCATGCGGCTGACATAGAAAAAATTCAAGCTTTTTGCGCATCGAGATTAAATATTCATTTCTCCCGAAATTTCATGAATCAATCGCTTAAAGAAAAAATAAAAATTCTATACGAGGCATTAAATCGTCCTTTCCGTGTCTGCGGCGTTGTCCGGAATAATCGAGAACCCGGGGGAGGTCCTTTCTGGGTTGAGGAAAATGATGGTCATATGACTTTGCAAATTGTTGAAAATGCTCATGTCGACAAAGGGAAAAAAGATCAAAGAGTCATTTGGTCAAAAGCCAGGTATTTTAATCCGGTTGATATGGTATGCTGTATCAAAAATCATCAAGGCAGGAAATTCGATCTGTTCAATTATGTAAACAATAATTCATATACGATCAGTATTAAAAACGAAAAGGGGAGGAGGGTAAAAGCTTTGGAAATGCCGGGTCTCTGGAATGGCGGCATGGCTTATTGGAACACCGTTTTTGTCAAACTTCCTCTTTTTGTTTTTAATCCTGTAAAAGAGGTTCATGATCTTTTACGCCCCGAGCATTTCATTTCATAAAGATGGGTTATGCTTTTTAAATAATCCATCTTTCACAGTCTTCTTTTGCCGAGGCTACCGATAAAATTGTTTCAGACACGTTGTTATAGAGACAATGGACATTGGCTTTAATATTATCCGGAGCATCGCTGTAACGGATACATAAGGCGGAGGCAATCATTTTATCATTTTCATTGCCGCAGGGCACTAAAACAAGCGGTCCGGGAAAATTGGCCATATTTAAAATTAAGTCATTTGATGTGGCCAACTTTTTCAATGCGTCATTATCCGCGTTGTTTCTGCCGACAATGATTTTACAATGATCATGAATGCGAAAGTGGCGTCCGTATTTTAACAACTCGTAATCGCGAACATCAAGATTCTGATGATGTGATAAAAGATCACGCAGGCGGCGTGAAAATACCGGATCAGTCAGCAAACATCCTCCGGCAGGAGGGGCGTAATCTTTTACGTCGAAAGCGGCGGCCAGCTTAATCTGATCTTTACGCCCCCGTCCCTGAATGGATAAGAGTTGCGAACGATCAATAATATTTTCTCTTTCCGCTTTAATCGGATCGAGCAACCGGGCGCTCAAGGGGCGTAAAATATAGTCGTGATAGCCGGAATTTTTAGCAACAACGTAAAGGGACTGTTTATTCTGAGACATCGGCCGCTGACCTAGAACTTCTCCCGTAAAAATAAAGTCGCTGCCGGTTTCCTCCATGATTCGACCTGCGATGTTCAGCATGAGGGTGTGGCAATCTATGCATGGATTCATGTTTCTTCCATAGCCGTAACGGGGAGATTTTAGCATCCTCAGATATTCTGATGTGATATCTTTAATTTCCAGCGGAAGATTTATTTGCCGGGAAGCGGCCAGAGCCTTTTGGGCATTAAAAAATGGAGTGATGAACGTTACGCAAAGAACTTCTGTATTTTGTCTGCGAATTAATTCTGCCGCCAGTATACTGTCCAGTCCTCCGGAGAAGAGAGCGATTGCCTTAGCCATAAATATCCATTAATCACTAAAGTTACATTCAATAAAGCGTCTTGCCGTACGTCATGCAAATCCTTTTAAAACTGATTTTCAAAACAGGTATACGGCAATTATTTTTTTACGAAAAATTAACGTCGATAATAATGGTTTATATGAGCGTTAAGCGGAAAAGAACTTCTCAGCCTTGTACAAGAGCGTGAAAATGAAATGGCATGACTGTTACAGGCCGATCAATATCTGGCGATCTTAGCTGACCATACCTCTTGTAATAGCCCGCGTAATTCGGAATCCATGTCGAAATCAACAACGTATAAATCTTGGTTAATTTTAGTGCCGTTGAATTTTAAAGCATAAGGCGCCTGGTTTTTTTCAGGTCCGGAAAATACAAAGTTTTCATAAACAAAGGGAATACCCAGCCCGCTCAAAACGTTCCCCATAGTATTTTTGGGAGAATCACCGTCACTGACAAAGATTGTCTCATTACCGGCCTGTTTTAATGCGTTCGTAAATTGCTGAGATAAAGATTGAGAGTAGATAACATATTTTCTGTCATCCTTGTTAACCAGAACGTCTGCTTTTATGGAAAGATTAAAGCCATCTTTCACAGTATCAAATAATTGAATTTCAATGTCCTTTTCAGCGTTCAGTCCTAAATAAGAAACCAACGCGTAGGAAAAATCTTTCGCCGATGTTGTCGGAAAAACCGGGATTGACGGGAGAGAATAGAGCTCCTCGGGTTTTCCGACGATCCCGGATTCCTCGGAAAATTCAGTAATCATAAATCCGTTTTTTTGCGCATAATTTTTAATGGATTTGGGTAGGAGTACGTTGTTTTCATAAATCGGGCGTAATCCCTGCACGACGGACTTTGATTGTTGTCCGGGAATAGGTTTGACAATCAACCAATCAACCATGATTTCCATTCTCGGCCGGGTGCCGATTGTCAAAGGATTTTCATTCCTGATAATATCGTAAGTTTTTGTCGTTGTAAAAACTTTTTTGAGAATATTAAAGATGTCGTCATTATTATCAATGTTAACTAAATTGAAATTTTTCCAATAATTGGTGATCATTTTCTTTAAATTTGTGTGAGCACGGTTTTCCAAATCGAGAAACACGGTCATACCATTTGCAAACTCAATCACGGGAATGATGGAACAATCAATCGTCACTTGTCCGGCTTTGGGAATGGGAAGATAGTAATTGCCTGTTGTCGTCATGGTAGCGTTCATCTGAGCAATGATTTGTTTCAACAAGGCAAGACGCGCTTCCGGAGGCATGCGTTTCTTTTCTTTTACTTCAATGATCTTTGCCGGTTGCAGGGATTTACCCCCTGCAGTTGCCATCTCCTCTGTGACCGGCGCTATATCTTCCGGCGTTTTGACAAATACCGTTTTGTCCGGCAGTCTTATGACTGTGCCGGCATAAATTTTATTAACATTTCTGATGGTATTAGGATTGATGGCTTGAATGGTCCGAACCATTGGAGCGATGTTGATTTCAGCTGTCTTAAGTTCACGGCGGATTATTTTATATAAAGTGTCTCCTCGTTTTATTTTATAGTATTTTTTTGCGGTAGAAGAAACGTTTGCCGTAGATGCGGTCATTTCTTCAACATCATTTTCTTGTGCCTGCGTGAGTGATTTTCCGGGAATTAAAATCGATTGTCCGACTTCCAGATCTTCAATATCGGGTATATCAGGATTAAGTTCTTTTATCCGCAGGTAATTCGTTGCAATATCTGATTGTGAGCTGCCGGGAATTTTTTGTATGATCTTTAAAAGAGTATCTCCTTCTTTGACAGTATATACGGTCGATGCAGGTAAGTATTTCTTGGAAATGGCAGTTTTTTGGAACGTTATCTGGGCGGTGTCTTCCTTGGTTGATTCTGCTGCGACCGGTTGATTGACCAAGGCCATTAAAGCAAGAACAAACATCACAGCGAAAACAGACCGTTTAAACATGAATAATTTCCCCCTGACTCGAAATACTGTTAAATGTCGTTAATTTTTGGTAAAAATACTTCAATTCGCAAGAAAAGTCAATCTCTTATGTGATGGAAAGTATAAAAATTTAGATGTGGGATATATAAAAATATTTTAAAAATAATTTTATAAAAGATTCATTAAAAAACAAAAGGACCTAAATTCCTTTTC
>CAYNWA010000028.1:0-47684 GCA_964400795.1 uncultured Smithella sp. | reverse complement strand
GTTATCTGTACAATGCCCGGATCGATGCATCGCTCAGTATGAGGCAGTGCCCCAACTGCCAGACGCACTTGGCTATAATGAGACATTTTGACAAGGATAGCCACAAATGCAGCAATCCCCCGTACCGACGTTCGATAAAAAAGAAGGCCGCTTGAAATAAATAGAACTCATTAACAGAAGCAAAGGAGAAAGAAGATATGAAGTGCGTAGAGTGTAATTTCGAAGGTCCCGTCGATAAATTCCGTTATCTGTATAATGCCCGGATCGACGCATCGTTGAGTATGCGACAGTGTCCAACCTGCCAGGCCTGGTTGGCCGTGGATGAAATGACCGGCAACAGCAAGCAAAAAGTCGGTTTGGGTGAGGCGCCCTGGGGCAAGTCGGCCGGCATCGAGGGTCTGGCCACAGGTTAATGCAGATCAAAAGTTAATTTGCTAAAACGTTCCATACAAGGGAATATTATTATGGATATTTCTCTTTTGAGCAAGTGATATTTCAGTCGTTCGTTCATTCATATTTCGAACATTATGTGTTTCGCAACATGTAATTTAAATTTGTTATATTGCGAAATCCCGAAAATCATGTCTTTCTCCGTTGCATAATCACAGAACGGTAAAAAGATAAAGTCGTTAATAATATACCTGCTTGACATTAGATACATTTACTCTTTCAATTTTGCCCTCAAGAAATCTTAGTTCGATAAATCATTAAAAATGCGATAGATTCTATCTATAATCCTCAAATAATCATCATAGCGAGAATATCGATCAGGGATCATTAAAAAATGACTGAAGAAATTTGTGGACTAAAAAATGTAAAAAATATTAAATAAACTGCATGGAATAATTTGTCGGAGGTAAATGTATGAAGCGCGTCTATTTCACCGAATATAAGGGGAAAAAGTTTCTTTACATCGATATGTCTAAATGCAGTGATGAAGATATGCTTGCAGTCATTGCGAACGCAAGAGAAATCATCAGAAATCAGCCTGAGAAATCATTGTTCACTCTTACAGACGTGACCGACGCCTGGTTCTGTCCCGAGGTGAATGATGCGATGAAGGAATTTCTAGCCAACAACAAGCCTTATGTGATCGCGGCGGCAGTGGTAGGCGTAAATGGCACGACCATGAGATTATTGGGCAGGGAACTCGTTCTGTTCGATACTTTAGAGCAGGCAAAGGAATGGCTGTCAGATCAATAAAAATTATTGGTAAATCGTCAACTATGACAAAAATACAACCTTTTTTATGAGATCACACTCATATAATCTCGGCAGCCCTCCATTCTGATAGTCTTGGGGTGGTAAGAATTCTTTTTGTAAGTGAGTATTCAGAATTATTCCAGCCTATAATGTCTCTCATACGTCATTTTTTATCCGCCTTTATCTGTCATTGAATTACGCGTAACCAAAGAAGATATGGGCAAGTTAATCGGGGAAAGCAGGGCAGAATCGCCTCTGCTATCCACAACATTTTGAGTGCCGTATCCGCCAAAGCACATAAACGGGCACGTTTAGAAATTCTGGAATAAAAAAGATTCTTTTTGTTTGCAGGTAAACTTAAAAAAAGTATTTTTGCTACAATGTTGATTTTATAATTTCTCCGAGTTACTCATCTTTACAACCTGATCTTCACCCCTGACAAACGCCCACTATTAAAACGAAGCAGGCCTTAGTCAGTCGAGTACGATATCGGTCAAACATTTTATTCATTTCTTCATCCATGACGGTCAGTCATTCAGCAAGATTACCTTCTTGTCTAATTATGAGTTGATATTATTAGACTATTGGGTTAATGTTTCGAAAATTTTCCCGGGTTTTTTATGCACAACCAACTATACAAGTTAAGGAAACTTATTGGTCCTTCAATTCTTGTTGTAATCGGAAGTTATATGCTTCATTTGAGCTGGTTTAAATGGCCTGATCTGCTCATCGATTACGGCAGAGAACTTTATGTTCCCTGGCAAATCACTCAGGGAAAGGTTTTATATGCCGACATCAATCACCTGTACGGCCCGTTAGCACACTATTTTAATGCCCTCTTATTTCAAATATTTGGCACGGGACTCTCCACCCTTGCCTATTTTAATATCGTTATAACGATATTCATCACGGCAATGATTTATACACTGATCAAATCGTCTTTTGGTGATTTGATTGCCACGACAGCCGGAATTTGCTTTTTAGTTATCTTTGCCTGCTCGCAATATGTGGGCATTTCCAATTATAATTTCATCTGTCCTTATTCTCATGAAATCACCTATGGTATCTTCCTGTTTTTTCTGGCCCTCACTCTATTGAGAAAATACCTCGTGAATCAAAAACTGATTTTCGCTGCGCTCATCGGACTGATTACAGGACTGATCTTTCTGACAAAAGCTGAAATTTTCATTGCCGGTTTCATATCACTATTAGCTGGTTTGATATTTATCTTCCGGCAATTAAAGCCTCTTCATTTTAAAAAACATTTATTTCATTTTACATTATATGCCCTATTGCCGGTTATTGCTTTTTTTATCTATTTCAGCCTGCATATGCCCGTGGTTGAAGCTTTCAATGCCATCGTTGCTTCTTATAAAAATATATTCATCGGAGAACTGACCAATAACATCTACTATTTACGCATGTCAGGATTAAACAACCCCGTACAAAATATAACTCTCACGCTTATAAAAACCTTCAATTACCTTCTTTTCTTTATTTTTGCCGGATTGATTGCCTATTTATTTAATCGCCTCAGCAAAAAACATTTTGGATACGGGGTAGTTGTCATCATATCGTCCTTGATTATTTTATTCGTATTTTTTTTATTCTTCCCGATCAGTTGGCTGGATATCGCACGGCCCTTCCCTGTCCTCGCCGTGTTTCTTCTTGGTTACCTGATGTTTAATCTGATTCGTAAACGCGGAGACAAAATCTTTATTGAAAAATACCTCCCCTTTACTTTGTTTGTCTTATTTTCATTATTATTGATGATAAAGATTATCTTACACGTCCGTTTTTATCATTACGGATTCGCGCTGGCCATGCCCGCAACGTTGGCCATGTTGGTTTTATTTCTCCACTATATTCCCCTGTTCATTTCACGGTGGGGAAGTAAAACTGTCGTGGCAAGTTTCGCGGGGTTATTTATTGTTCTTACTCTACTTTTCTATTTGAATTTTACAAAAAATGTCTATGATATGAAAAACTACCCGATTGCCAAAGGACGTGACAGATTTTTAACGTACGATGAAAAATTCTTTAACTACGGACCCGTCTTGACAAAAACGCTTGAGATGATTGATCAATCAATGTCCTTGCAAGACACCTTCATCGTGATGCCCGACGGCATAATGCTTAATTATCTCTCGAGGAGAAAAAATCCATCGCGATATTTTGAATTCACCCCCAATTTCGTTGAGGCAACAGGAGAAGCCCGTATCATCAATGACATCTCCCGAAATCGTCCTTCGTTTATGATTCTAACAAAAAAGAATACAATGGAACACGGAGCAAAATATTTTGGCGCTGACTATGCCCGTAATATTTATTCCTGGATGACTGATAATTATGATAAAGTAATTTCCATCGGAGACGACACCTTAACCGGAAATGATTTCGGAATTGCCATCATGAAGTTGAAAAATGACGTCTGATGCTGCTGAATTTTATCGATTGCACCAAAGAGGCTTACATTTGAAAGAATGGTCGAAAAAAAACGAGTTTAATTCCTTTAATTCCTGGAAAGGATTGCTCTATGCTGACTGGTACAGGGCTGTTGTGCAGAATAATTTCCTGCCGCCCGTGGAAGCCAGCCTGGATCCGATTCATCAATGCAATCTCCTCTGTGATCATTGCAACGCGTACGGTTATCTGACCGATAAAAAATTAAAAAATAGACGTATGCCCGATGAGCATCTGATAAATCTTGTAAATTTCTTGGGTAAATGGGGAGTGAAGGCCATTTGCTTCGGCGGTGGTGGTGAACCGACGCTACACACCCGGCTTACCGATGCAATTCAGTTGACAACCTCGCTCGGCATGGAAGCCAGTCTTGCCACCAACGGCACATTATTTAATGAAAAGCTTCTAGACTCTTTAATTCGCTGCCGATGGGTCGGTATTTCGATTGACGCGGCAACATCGAAAACTTACAAAAAAGGAAGGAAGGAAAATCTTTTTGAAACGGCCGTCAACAATATGGCAGCACTTGTAAAAATAGTGAAACGAACAAAAACTAACTGTGACATCGCCTATAAATTTTTGATTTTTGATTATAATCAGCATGAGATTTATGATGCCTGTAAATTGGCCAAGGAAATCGGCGTGCGGGATTTTCACGCCAGACCGGCTGATTTTTCCCATCAGGGGATGGGCAATATACGAAGAAAGGTGAATTACAACATTGACCTCATTTTAGAACAGTTTGACAAATGTCATCTTCTGGAAGACGATCAATTCAGGGTCTTCACGGTCATGCATAAATTTGATGAACAGTTCAAACCGCGCAAAGATTTCAGCAAATGTTACGCCGCGCCCTTGTGCATTCAGTTATGCGCCGACGGCAACATTTATTTTTGTCCGGACACCAGACATCAGAAAGAATTTTCCCTGGGACGTCATTATCCCGATCCGGGGAATATACTGAAAATATGGGGAGGCCCCCGGCATAAAAAAATGGTCTTCGGGAAAACCCCTGCTCGTTGCCATACCCGATGCACGTTTGCTCCCTACAACAGGCAGTGTGAAAATCTATTTACGGGGAAAGACCCAATGTGCTGGAGGTTTATTTAATGGAACGGGATGCCGGAGATATCATAGACAGATGGGCCATCGCCAAGCTCAAAGCGGAACGCATCGGAGCCGATGAAAGCAAAAAGGAATATCAATGGTTCTGCGAAGGCATCAAAGAGCTGAAAACAAGACATCCTGCCATTGACTGGAATGTGTACCAGAAAGATATTTTCAATATTCATTCCCAAATATGGGATTTGGAAAGCGGTATACGTCAGGGAGCGCTGGACAACAATCTAACGGAAGTCGGCCGTCGGGCGATTCAAATAAGAGATTGGAACAAAAAACGTGTGGCCTTAAAAAACGAAATCAACCTGAAAACGGGTGAAGGATTTCAGGATATCAAAAAATATCACGGCTCCGAATAGAAAAACGCTATTAAGATGATGAAACTTCCCGAAAAAGTTTTAAAAAATCTATTGTTTGAAATGATGCGGATACGCGGGGTTCAACGGGCTATTGAATCGCGCTATCCCGAAAACGAAATGCAGACTCCCGTTCATCTCTGCATCGGTCAGGAAGCCGTGGCTGTCGGCGTCTGCGCCAATCTCAAAAAAACGGATTACATCAACAGCAATCACCGGGGACACGGTCATTATCTGGCAAAAGGCGGCAATCTTCGCGCTTTGATCGCGGAACTTTACGGTCGGGAATCCGGTTGCTCCAAAGGCAGAGGCGGTTCCATGCATCTCGCGGACACCAGCGTCGGACATTGCGGCAGTTCATCCATCGTCGGGGGCGGTATTCCCATCGGCACCGGCATGGGACTGGCCATTAAAATGCAAAAAAAGAAAAATGTCAGTGTGATTTTCTTTGGCGACGGCGCCGCGGATGAAGGCGTTCTTTATGAAAGCGTTAATTTCGCGGTGCTGAAGAAACTGCCGGTGATTTTCATTCTGGAAAACAACCAATATTCGGTGTGTTCTCATATCTCCGCCCGTCAGGCGGGGAAAAACATTTTTCACGCCATGCCGTCAGAACTGCTTTTGAAAAAAATCGTCAACGGCAATGACGTGCTTCAGGTCTATGATTCTGCCAACAAAGCAGTGACCAGAGCCAGAGCAGGATACGGACCTTCTTTTATTGAATGCCGCACGTACCGCATCAGAGGACATGCGGGTTGTGAATCCCAGGATGCCCCGGGTTATAGAACCGTTGAAGAAATCGAATACTGGCAAAAATTATGTCCTGTGGCCTTTTTTCAGAAACGACTGCTGAAAAGCAAGATTATTATCCAAAATGAAATAAATAAAATGGAGAGAAAGATAGAAAAGCAGATCAAAGATGCGTTTGATTTTGCCGTGCATTCACCGCGTCCAGCTGCGGAAACGCTTCCTTTTTATCTTTTTGATGAGTAAAATAATGCATCGTCGCGCAACAAAACAAAATATTAATGAACCCATTTTCTTCCATGAAGGTCATGAGTGCGGACGTGTTCTCGACTATCATGAAGCTATCCGTGAAGCGCTGCAGCAGGCCATGCGTCAGGACAAGCGTGTCTTCATCATGGGACAGGGGGTTGATGATCCGGACGGCATGTTCGGTGCGACAAAAAATCTTCATCTGGAATTCGGCCGCGAAAGAGTTTTTGATACGCCGTTGTCCGAAGGTGCCTTAACAGGCATCGCCACAGGCGCCGCGCTGGCCGGAATGCGTCCGGTCTATTTTCATAACCGTCCTGATTTCCTTTTGCTGGCCATGGACCAGCTGGTCAATCACGCCGCCAAATGGTCGTTTATGTTCGGCGGCGCCAAAAATGTTCCCCTGGTGGTGTGGGCATGCATTGGAAGGGGCTGGGGAGCAGCCGCGCAGCATTCTCAGGCATTGCAGGGACTTTTTATGCATGTTCCGGGATTAAAACTTGTGATGCCGTCAACCTGTTATGACGCCAAAGGCCTGATGCTCGCGGCTATCGCCGACAAAAATCCGGTTTTAATAATAGATCATCGCTTTAACTTCAATCACAAAGGTTTTGTTCCTTCCGAACCCTATACTGTACCGATCGGGAAAGGGATAATCAGGAGAAAAGGAAGCGATGTAACAGTTGTTGCTGTTTCTCATCTGGTCGTGGAAGCTTTTCAAGCCGCGAAGGAAGCGTCCGCTCAGGGAATAGAAGCGGAAATCATTGATCCCCGAACGTTAAAGCCTCTTGATGAAGATATCATTCTAAAATCGGTTGCCAAAACAGGCCGTTTGATCATCGCCGACTACGGATGGAAAACCGGAGGCATCACCGCGGAAATCGGAGCCATGGTCGCGGAAAAAGGATTCATGTATCTGAAAGCTCCCGTAAAGCGTATTGCCTGTCCGGATTTACCCACACCAGCGGCGAACAGTCTGGAAGAGGCTTATTACGCAGGCATGAAAGACATTAAAAATACGATTCTGGAAATCGCGCGCTGAATCGATATCGTAATACCGGAGGATTTTATTGAAAACAACCCTGCTTGTCTGCACCCTGAATGAAATTGATGGCATGCGCGTGATCATGCCTAAAATCAAAAAAGAATGGTGTGACCAAATTATCATACTGGACGGCGGATCAACAGACGGTACGATAGAGTACGCCAAAGACAACGGCTATTTTGTTTACATCCAGCGAAAAAGGGGGTTCCGTTATGCGTATATGGAAGTTCTGCCTTATATCGAAGGAGACATGATCGTTACCTTCAGTCCTGACGGTAATTCTCTTCCGGAACTTGTACCGGAACTGATCAATAAAATGAACGAAGGTTACGACATGGTTATCGCGTCGCGTTATCTGGCCGGTGCAAAGAGTGAAGATGATGACGCCATTACCGCATTCGGCAACTGGCTGTTTACCAAAACCGTCAATTTTTTATTTGGCGCTCATTATACTGACGTTATGGTCATATTAAGGGCTTACAAAAAACACCTGATTTATGATCTGGATTTAAACAAAGATGAAAGTTACGAACTGCCGGAAAGATTATTCAGCACCCGCATCAGCTGGGAGCCGTTGCTTTCCGTGCGCGCGGCAAAGCGAAAGCTCAAGGTAACCGAAATACCCGGCCCGGAACCACCCCGGATAGGCGGCGAACGTAAACTGCAGATATGGAAATGGGGGGCCGCCTATTACTTCCAGTTTATCCGGGAAGTATTCAGCTGGAGATGAAGAATTCCGGAATAATTTGCTGTTTAAGGTGATCAGACTGCATGAGAGATCGGCAAGGTTCAAAGAAAGTTGAAAGGATCCTCTTCCTGTTGATTATTCTGATTGAGGCAGGAATCTTTTTTTATCTTATACATAAAAGATTGATTGTCGGCGGACAGGATGGATTTCAATATTTCGCCCTGCAATACAGTTTTCTCAACAACGTCATAAATTGCGGTGAGATCCCGCTTTGGATTCCTTTCATGACGCATGGAACCGTGGCCACGTGGTGGCATACAATCCAGGCGGGTCTTTTTCAGAACGTATTATTTTTATCCGGGAGTTTATTCAAAAATGTCAATTTCCTGCCGATTTTCTACCTGGGAATCTTTCTTGATGAACTGCTGCTCCTCACAGGCGTCTGGCTTCTGGGAAGACGGTTTTTTGCATCGCCCTTAACCGTTTTTTTCGTCACCCTCTCCATCATGGGCTCCTGTATCTGGATGCTTCAGCCCTGGTGGAATTTTCACATCTACTACGCCATTCCGCTCATTATCTACCTTATCCATGCTTTTCTGGACAGCGGAGAGTGGCGGTTTTATTTTCTTGCGGGTAACTTATTATTTATTCAGTGTCTGGGCAACCTTCCCTACTTTCTGCCGGTTACATCTCTGGTGATATTTTTGTATTTTCTTTTTTATCTGTCCCTGAATTTTGAAGATTCAAAAAAGAAATTCAAAGAACTAAAATTCGGCTGGTCTTTTATCATTTCAACAACGCTCATTATCATTTCCTTTGTGGCCCTGTATCATGTCATGAATTTCGGCACAGGTCAGATTGCCAATTATAATCCTTCAAGAAACCCGGACGGCTCCACGACCCTGGATGGATTTCTATCTTACGGCGGAAGTTTGAGCTTAAGCGCATGGCTGGAACTTATTCTGGGAATGTCGCCTTTTCTCGATTACACATTGTATATAGGCATCTTCTGCGTTCCTTTTATTCTATTGGGATTACTTTTCAATTCCAACAGACAAAACGTTCATTTTTCTCTTACGGTTGTCATTTTGCTACTTTTCGCCATGGGAACGTTCGTAAGTGTGTTCTTCTATTATTCGTGGCCGATGATGACATACTTCCGCCATCTGGCGTATGTCGCTCCGGTTATCAAAATTTTTCTCTGCTTTATGGCCGGTTTCGGATTTGACGCGGTCTTTTTCAATAAATCCCGCTCGGATAATCCGCGAATAATAAAAATTTCTTTAGCGGTTATTGCTTTCATGATGTTTGGAGTTTTCTTAATCCTGCTGTTTCTGTCACATCATGACGTGTTTACTGTGAATATGCTTGCCGGCATGGTTCCGGCTAAACACACCTTTTACAGAATGTTACTCAATAAGGCTGTCTTGGTGGCATTGCTGAATAAAACGGCCCTATTTGCTATGATTGCATCTGTATTTTTTGCTGTTTTATTCCTAATCAACCGTAAAAAATATTTCTTCCCGCTGGTCATCTTCTTGTTGGCGATACACGGCGCTGATATTTACGGATTCAAGTTTTCTGAAATCGGTTTCAAGACAGCGCGTGTCACCGACAAATTATATAAAATCACTGAATTTCAATCCGCAGCGTTCGCCTTTAGAAGAGATATGTTACTACCCAATAGCAACTCCAGGGTCGAACTTTTGAATATTTTACCGATACAATATGCCGCCTTTTTCAACTGGTCCACTTACGCTTTTATTTTTTTTGATGAACTTGGTAATTCTTTTCGCACGGATCATTGGCTTTTGCCATTGGATCAATACATGCGCGCCTACTGGGGACAGCCCCTTCATGACTTATCCGTCAAACCTGCCGGACTCGTTTACAATTCCAGGCTGGAATTTCCGCAGGGTCATCGCGCCGCCTTGAAAATCTCCGGTGCAACCGAAGACAAGATTCAGTTCTTTTCCGGAGCCGATATCATCTCCTCCGATGAAACCATCGCCTCCCTCATCACCAACGGCAATTATAAAGGCGACCTGATTTTTTTATCCCGTCCTGAAAAACAGAAAGAAACAGGTTCGACTCATTCCGTCAATTTATCCGGGGACTATCTTTCCTCCAGTAAGCGACTGCATCTTCCGTATAAAGTAGAGCGCTTTGATGCAAACCATCTGGAGATTACCACAGACACCGGCAGTCTGGCATCGACATGGCTTTTTTACAGTGATGTCTGGCATCCTCTCTGGAGGGCAACCGTTAACGGAAAAGAAATTCCGGTTTATAAAGCAAACCTGGCTTATAAAGCCATTCAACTGGAAAATGGTCAAAACAGAGTTCATTTCTTTTTCAAGTCCAGACTGATAGCTTTTCTTTATTTTATCTTCGGGTTAAATGCTTTGGCCTGGTTGATCATCATTATCTACATGACCGGGAAAATGGTTCTTAATCCCCATAAATATGCAATAAATTATCATAAAGCCGATTGAAGGGTTATTCCCATTATGAATGATTTGCAGAACAAATATTTCTCATCAGATAATGCCTGGCATGAGTCAAGGCTTTTTGAAAGCGCTCTTTTTCTGCTGATTGTTCTTATCGAAGCCGGAATCTTTCTTCATCTCATAAACACACGATCAATTGTCGGAGGACATGATGGCTTTCAGTATTTTTCTTTACAATACGGCTTTCTCAATCATATTGTAAATCACGGTGAAATTCCTCAATGGTCGCCTTACATGACGCACGGGTCCATGGCCATGTTGGGCTATGTTACCCCGAATGGCATTTTCCAGAACGTATTATTTTTATCCGGGAGTTTATTCAAAGATGTCAATTTCCTGCCGATTTTCTACCTGGGAATCTTTCTTGATGAACTGCTGCTCCTCACAGGCGTCTGGCTTCTGGGAAGACGGTTTTTTGCATCGCCCTTAACCGTTTTTTTCGTCACCCTCTCCATCATGGGCTCCTGTATCTGGATGCTTCAGCCCTGGTGGAATTTTCACATCTACTACGCCATTCCGCTGATTCTTTATTTCATCCATACCTTTCTGGACAGCGGCAAATGGCGGTATTATTTTCTTGCGGGAAATCTTTTATTCATGCAGTGTCTGGGCAATCTTCCCTACTTTCTACCCGTCACGTCGCTGGTGATATTTCTGTATTTCCTTTTCTATCTGACTCTGAACTTCGAAGATTCAAAAAAGAAAATAAAAGAACTCAAATTCGGCTGGGCTTTTGTCATCACCACCGTGCTGATTATCCTTTCCTTAGCGGCACTGCAATTTATCATGACGATGGGCATGGATCAGGTTGTCAACTATAACCTTCAGAGAAACGCTGATGGAACTTCAACCCTGAATAGTTTTTTAACGTATGGAAAAATATTTTCATGGAGAGCATGGCTGGAAGTGATTTTAGGCATATCTCCTTTTCTCGACTACAATTTATATATAGGGATTCTCTGTGTTCCTTTTATTTTAATGGGATTAATATCGAACTCAAATAGACAAAATATACATTTTTTTCTTATTATCGTTATCATGCTTCTTTTCAGCAAGGGAACATCGATAAGCGTTTTCTTCTATTATGGCTGGCCAATGATGAAATACTTCCGTCATCTGGCACTGGTTTCGCCCATCATAAAAATTTTTCTTTGTTTTCTGGCAGGCTTTGGATTTGACGCGGTCTTTTTCAACAAATCCCGCTGGAAGAATACCCTGACAGTCAAAATATTATTAATATTATCTTCTTTATTCATGCTGGGCATTTCATTATTTTTGTGGATCTTGTCTCATAATAGCGAGTTATGCGTTAATCTTCTTAAAAATATGGCTCCCGCAGGCAGAGAAACTCTACCATTTTTCACAACCATCTTTAATGAAAATATATTCATCACTCTCCTTGGTCATACTACTCTTTTTGCGTTAGCCGCTTTTATTTTATTTGCCGTTATCTCTTTTGTCCATCAGAAAAAATTTCTGCTGCTGCTGGCTATGTTATTATCTGTTGCGCATTGCGCTGACATATATGGATCCAAACTTTCCGAAATCAAATTAAAGACAATTCCTCTTAGCAAGAAATTATCGAAAATTATCGATTTCCATCCTACGCCATTCGCTTCAAGAAGGGATTTTTCTTTCTGGAATAATAACCCCAGAGCAGAACTTCTGAAAATCCTGCCAATAAAAGAACCCGGCGTATCGTATTCAACAAATAACGCTTTCGTTTTCAAGGATGAAATCGGCAATCAATTCCGGAATGATTTTTGGCTTCTCCCTTTTGATGCTTACTTAAGGGCTTACTGGGGACAACCTATTAACGATTTTTCGGTCAAGCCCCATGCCTTGTTGTTTGGATTCAGGCTGGAGTTTCCACAGGGTCATCCCGCGGCCTTGAAAATATCCGGAGCCACCGAGGACAAGATTCAATTCTTCTCCGAAGCCGATATCATCTCCTCCGATGAAACCATCGCCTCGTCAATCACCAGCAACCGCTATAAAGGAGATATTATCTTTTTATCCGATCCTGAAAAAACGAAAAAAATAGATTCGGTTACTTCTGCAGACGAATCGGAAAAATATCTCGCTTCCAGCAAACGCCTGCATCTTCCTTACAAGATCGAACGATTTGACGCGAACAATCTGGAACTGACAACCGACACCGGCAACTTGGAAGCGGCATGGCTTCTCTACAGTGACATCTGGCATCCCCTCTGGAGGGCAACCGTCAACGGAAAAGAAATTCCGGTTTATAAAGCAAACCTGGCTTATAAAGCCATTCAACTGGAAAATGGTCAAAACAGAGTTCATTTCTTTTTCAAGTCCAGACTGATAGCTTTTCTTTATTTTATCTTCGGGTTAAATGCTTTGGCCTGGTTGATCATCATTATCTACATGACCGGGAAAATGATCTTTTATCCAAATAAATTCGATGGGTGACTCAATGAAAAAAAGTCTTTTCTACATATCTATAACAGTCATCATTTGTATTTTAACCTTTACCACGAATATACCGGATCTGGATTTATGGGCGCGGCTGGCTGTCGGCTCAATTTTTTTCCAAACCGGCCAAGTGTTAAAGCATGATATCTACTCCTATGTTCCCACAAAAGATTTATGGGTCGATCATGAATGGGGTTCCGGAGTTGTTTTCTATTTTCTGATAAATCATTTTGGAGAATGGGGGCTGTTTGCCCTTAAAGCATTTATCCTTTTGGCAATTTTTATACTATTCATCAAAATAATAAAAAGACAAACAAATCAAGATACCGTGGGAATTTTTTATTTTATTTTTCTGGGATTTTCCCTTCTTCCCGGGATCGCCAATCTCTTACGATGTCAGATGTTGACCTACTTGTTTTTTACCTTGTGGATATACCTGTTGGAAAAATTAAGATGCCAAGGAAACAAAAAAGTCATCTGGGTGTTTCCAGTCACCATGCTATGCTGGGTAAATACGCATGGCGGTTTTCTTGCCGGTATCGGTTTGGTGACCATTTACGCTATCGGTGAATTTTTGAATCGTAAGAAATATCTCAAATACTTTGGCGTATTAGCCTTAATTATACCTGTAACACTGATCAACCCCTACGGATTAAAATTCTGGAATTACATTATTGATGCGTCGTTAATGACCAGACCCGGTATCCTTGAATGGGCCCCCATCAGTTTAAACGGGCCTTTTCATATTATTAAAGGTTATAAAATACACGTATACAGCGGATTTTTTATTTTCACCTTATTGACGATACTCGTGGGAATCAAACTTTATCTGCAAAAGGCCTCTCTGGACTGGGTCAGAATTATTCTGGTTGTATTATTATTATATTTAAGCATTAAACGTCAAAGACACACTGCGTTCTTTTTATTGGCCATACCGCCGCTTTTTTACCATCAATACGTAAAATTATTCGAACCTTTACGGAAAATCATCGAAAATCATTTATCGGAAAAACTCCATAAAGCATGGGCTGTCCTAAAATACAGTTTCGGATATATTTTGCTGACGGTCATATTTATTTTTTTGATACCCCGATTATCCGGCAGTGTTTTTGTCGATCCGGCAGTTTATCCTGTGGGCTCATTAGAATTCATCAAACAAAATAATATGGAGGGGAATGTGGCCACGACATTCGGCTGGGGAAGCTACGCGTTCTGGAAATTATATCCCCAGTGTAAAGTTCTCATCGATGGAAGATATGAAGAAGTATATCCCGATCACATATATTACTCCGCAATACAGTTTTCTGAAAATAAAGGAGATGTTCAGGAAATCATAAAAAAATATAAAACGGATGTGCTGATTTTGTCTAAAAGGAAATATTCTCCTGCGGATATCCTAATTTTTACAGAGTGGATACTTGTTTATGAAGACTTATCCAGTGTTTTGCTTTTGCCAAAAGACAAGGTTCAATCTTTTTATATCTATCCTGATTATAAAAATCCGATATATTACAAAGAAGATTTGTCAAGAATCATATATTGAAACAGGTTAAACTATCCTGCTTCATATTTATTTTAAATATGATAATTTTTTAATGAGACCCAAATTTCAGAAACGAATACCCTAAAGGGCACTATAGGTGCACTGAAATTTGATGGTCGTAATGAGACTCATACTTTAAAAGCGTAGCGCATTAAAGTTTGTTAGTCGAATTATCCAACCCCGAATTATCGGGATTGGGAATCAATGAAACTCACATTTCAGAAACGAAGTGTACTGAAATGTGTAAGTTGAATTGTCCTGTATGCGAAGCACATAGGGATATCCCCGAGGCGAATAACCTAAAGGTCACTATAGGCCGAGTGGGATAAATGCGGGTCTAATTTCCCGCCTCTTGGGACGCAAGTACCTTTGGATACCCCGCTACTTGCGGCGGGGTTTTTCATTATATCCATAAACAAATCTTTCTTTGACACGAGAAATATTTATTAATATACTTCATATCGAAAAATACTTTTACCAATTTAATTCACTCATTCAAGGACTATGCTTTGAGAAGGATTCGCTATTAATGTCCAAGATTCTATTAATCAAACCGAGATTTCTTATTCCCGATCTTCTTGCTATTACCCAGCCGATGGGCCTGATGTATATTGGCGCCACGCTCAAGGAAGCGGGTCATGAAACCAGGATTCACGACTGCGGCAGCGACTATAAAGATCTGGATATCCTGCGGCGCACCATGACCGATTGGAGACCGGACTTCATCGGGCTCAGCATCATCATCACCGAGCTGGAACAAACGAAAAGAATCATGGCCATCATTCGTGAGATTCTGCCTGAGGTTCCGGTGACGTTCGGCGGTCCCTGGCCTTCGGCCAATCCCGAGGAATCCATAAAGACCTATGGAGCCGACTTTGTGGTGATGGGTGAAGGGGAACTGGTATTTCCCGACCTGATCGACGCTGTGAATCAAAAGCGTCCCACGGATTCCATTCCCGGCACAGCATCACGGGTGAACGGTAACATCAGAATCAACGAGGGGCGTTATCTTACCGAAGAGGAACTGGACGCCCTTCCCTTTCCCGCCTGGGAGTTGCTCGATCATTATCTCTACGCGAAAATGCCTTCATTTTCCTGTGTCGGGTTCCGACCCTACATGACCATCGTCACGTCGCGCGGCTGTCCGTTTAAATGTATTTACTGTCATCAGACCATGGGCAAGGTATTTCGCAAACGTTCCGCCGAATCGGTTCTCGCGGAAATGGAAGAGCTCCGCTTCCGGCATGGATTTAAGGAATTTGAGATAGCAGATGATTGTTTCAATCTCGATCGTGAAAGGATGTGCGCCATACTGACCGGTATCAAAAATAAACTTGGCGATATTAAAATACATTTTCCCAACGGCCTTCGCTCGGACATGCTGGAACCTGAAGACATGACGGTTTTCAAAAATGCAGGAACAGTCTCTGCCTGCTTCGCGATAGAAACGGCCAGTCCGCGGCTGCAAAAAGTAATTAACAAAAATCTCAACATCGAAAAAGCAACCCGGGTGATTAACGCTTCCGTCAAAGCCGGAATTTATTCCACGGGATATTTTATGATTGGATTCCCGACGGAATCCCTTGAGGAAGCTTCTGTTACTGTCGAGTATGCCGTTCGTTCCAACCTGCATTGTGCAACATTTATGTTCGTCACGCCTCTTCAGGGAAGCGAACTGGCACGGATGGCCTTTGATATTCTGAAAAATCGAAATCAAATTATCGAACCACCAAACATTACTTACTTCACCAACTCGCTGAATCTTTCCGCCATGTCGGACCATAACCTTCAGAAAATCTTTCGCAGCGCCTACAGACGTTTCTATTTTTCTCCGAAAAGGATACTGCGTCTGGCTATTTATCATCCGAAAAGGCTTTCGCTTCCTTTTTATGCATTCTTGTTCATCATGAAGCTTATTCCCTGGAAGCAAAACACGACCAAATCATCCATACAAAGGGTTGTCTCTTCAAATGTCTAAGGTGCTTTTGATTAAATCAAGGTTTATTTCCGGCTTTTTTCACCAAGGGATAACGCATCCCCTAGGCCTCATGTACATTGGCGCCACACTCAAGAAAGCGGGCCATGAAACCAGGATTCACGACTGCGCTATCGATTATAAAGATCTTCATATCCTTCAACGCACCCTGATGGATTGGAAACCGGATTTCATCGGTATCAGTATTATTGTAACAGAGATTGAACTCGTAAATAATATCATGAGGATCATTCGGAACATCCTGCCTCATGTTCCTGTAACGTTTGGCGGCACGTGGCCTTCCGCCAATCCCGAGGAAGCGATAAAAAAATTCGGAGCCGATTTTGTTGTTATCGGTGAGGGCGAATTGGTATTTCCCGAGCTAATAGATACTTTGAATAAAGATCTCCCCGCAGAAACCATCCCTGGCACAGCCACGCTGGTTAACGGCAAAATAAAAATAAATGAAGGGCGTTATCTTACCGAAGATGAATTAAACACCCTTCCTTTTCCCGCGTGGGAACTGCTGGATCACAACCTTTACGCCAACATGCCTTCATTTGCCTGCGCCGGCAACAGGCCTCACATGACCGTCATCACATCCCGGGGTTGTCCGTTCAATTGCATTTATTGCCATCAGACAATGGGCAAGCTGTTCAGAAGAAAATCGTCACAGTCTGTTCTTGACGAACTGGAGGAACTCCGTTTCCGGCACGGGTTCAAAGAATTTGAAATTATTGATGACTGTTTCAATCTGGACCGTCATAGAATGATCGCCATTCTTACCGGAATACGAGACAGGCTCGGTGATGTTAAACTGCATTTTCCGAACGCCCTCCGGGCCGACATACTGGAACCGGAGGACATGATGCTTTTCAAGCAAGCGGGAACCACGTCTTTGTGTTTTGCCATAGAGACATCAAGCCCGCGACTACAGAAGCTGATTAAAAAGAATCTCAACATTGACAAGGCGGTCGAGGTCATGAACGCGGCGGTCAAAGCTGATATTTACTGCCTCGGATATTTTATGATGGGTTTTCCAACAGAATCGTATGCAGAAGCTTCTGCAACAGTCAATTTTGCTGCCCATTCGATCCTGCACCGTGCTTTCTTTTTTAATCCGACACCGCTCGCCGGGACCCAACTGGCCGCCATGTCTGAGGACATTCTTAAAGAAAGAAATTACACCTTGGATCCGCGATATGTGAATTATTTCACTACCGCTTTGAATATTTCCGCCATGACGGATCGTGAACTTCAATCGATTTTTCGAAACGCTTATCGTCGATTTTATTTGAATCCCAACAGAATATTGAGATTGTTGAAATTGTTTATCCGCCGTCCGGATCTTTTTTCCATCTTTAGAATTTTAAAACTGTTCACGTTTAAAATACTACCGCAGAAACGGATCACCGCGTGAACCATAGATAATTTGGATGTTTATGTCGAAAATACTTTTAATCAAACCGAGATTCTTTGATGATTTCTGGTTTGAAGAATCCATAACCCAGCCGATGGGTTTGATGTATGTGGGCGCTTCGCTGAAACAGACGGGACACGAACCACGGATTCACGACTGTGGCATCGACCACAAAGACCTTCATCTGCTGCAACGCACTCTCCGGGAATGGATACCTGACTTCATCGGGCTCAGCATCATCATCACCGAGCTGGAACAAACGAAAAGAATCATGGCCATCATTCGTGAGATTCTGCCTGAGGTTCCGGTGACGTTCGGCGGTCCCTGGCCTTCGGCCAATCCCGAGGAATCCATAAAGACCTATGGAGCCGACTTTGTGGTGATGGGTGAAGGGGAACTGGTATTTCCCGACCTGATCGACGCTGTGAATCAAAAGCGTCCCACGGATTCCATTCCCGGCACAGCATCACGGGTGAACGGTAATATTAAAATAAACGAAGGTCGTTATCTTAGCGAAGATGAACTCAATGCCCTTCCCTTTCCCGCCTGGGAGTTGCTCGATCATAGTCTCTACGCCGGCATGCGTTCCATGCCCGGCGTCGGTTGCAGACCCTATATGTCAATGGTCACCTCCCGTGGTTGTCCTTTCAAGTGTGCGTATTGTCATCAAACCATGGGCAAGGTGTTTCGCAAACGTTCCGCCGAATCGGTTCTCGCGGAAATGGCAGAGCTTCGCTTCCGGCACGGATTCAAAGAATTTGAAATACTCGACGACTGTTTTAATCTGGATCGCCAAAGAATGCTTGAAATAATGACAGGCATACGAGAAAAGATTAAAGATGCCCGGCTGCACTTTCCCAACGCGTTGCGAACCGACATGCTTGAACCGGAGGACATGTTGCTTTATAAACAGGCAGGCACCGTTTCGGTGCACTTCGCCATCGAGACATCCTCTCCACGGTTGCAAAAATTGATTCACAAAAACCTTGATCTTAAAAAGGCCTCCGCCGTGATGGAGGCTTCTGTTAACGCCGGTATTTATTCGTCCGGTTACTTTATGATCGGCTTTCCGACGGAAACATTCGAGGAAGGATCAGCCACTGTGGATTTTGCAGTGAGATCCAATTTACACCGGGCCCTCTTTTTTAATCCGAAACCATTTGCAGGAACGGAACTGGCCAGGATGGTTGATAATTTTCAGAAAAGCAGAGATAATTTATCGGACACAAAAAAGGCGAATTACTGCAAGGATAGCATCAATATATCCGCGATGTCGGATAACGAGTTGCAAACGATTTTTCAAAATGCCTACAAGCGCTTTTATATGAATCCAAGAAGGATTTTACGGATGATGTTGCTCATCGTAAAAAATCCCCAGATTTTTACATTCAAAAGACTTATCGGAATGTTTCTATTCACCTTTGTTCCCGGCAAATTCAGATAAGGATTTATCACGCGATAAATCCTTTTTCCCGAAGGAGACCATACCAAACCCGGCCGCGCAATTTATCAAATACCAGCCAATGCCCGCCGGTACGATAATGACAGTGGTACAAATTCCACTGTTGTCGTAATTTTTCCACCAGCACGAATGGGCAGAGTTTATCGCCTTGCGATGCCACTACGAGGACATTATCCATGGACATTTTCGGTTTAAGATTTAACGGTGAATGAAATTCAGCAGCTCGGCGCGCGTTAGATTTCCATTCCGGATCGAACGGAGACCGCCTATAAAAAATATCCGCTGATATCGGATAAAGAAAGCTCAACGCTGGAACCATCATGGCAATAAATTTCGGTCTGCTGGTCAGACAGGCATAGATGCCGGCAATATATCCCCCCAGACTGGCGCCGACGATACCAATATCCTGAATGCCCAGTTGATTGAGGATTAGGAAACAGCTGTTAAGATCATAAACGCTGTGAGCAACGCATTCATTAGTAAACGCCACGTCCCCCAACGTCAAATAAACACGTCTGGCCGAGCGAGGGCCTGCTATTCGTTTCCAGTGAAGAGGAAGGATGCAAAGGGCGACATCAAGTCCCGTTGAAAAAAGCTTGTAAATTTTAAACATACGCTCCGCTTCTTTCGGAGAACCCATCATGAAACCATGCACGCACAAAACCGTCTTACGCGGCTTATCGCCATGCGTCCAGCGAATCAGATAACCGATTTTGTTTTCATCGTAACTCTTGTATCGGCGGCGCACGAAAGGATTGCGTGGCTCGAATGAACTGTTAAAAGATATTTCCTGATAGAAACCATGATGATAGTTGGTTTGCTTTTCGATACGATATTCCGGCGTTTCTTCAGGCATCACGAAAAAAGTGTCCGGTTTATCCGCATACCCCTGTTCATGATAAAAAGCTACCTCGCGCGTATATTCCTGCCAATCCACATCGCGTTGCGCCTGAAAATAGGCAATGATCCTTCCGGGCACGAGAAATAGCTCGTCAACAAAACTTCCGATAATATTTAACGCGTTTTCTCGCATAGACCATCCATGCTTTCATCTTATAAATGGTTACCCGGATATCAGATTTTGTGAAGACTCACAAAATCAATGATATCTCTTGCCAGACGACCCGGCTCTTCCAGGGCTGTCATATGGCCCACACCGGGATATTCTATGATACAAGCCCCTGGAATTTCCCTGGCCATAAGTTTGCTGGACTCAATAAAAAGGATATCCTTCTCTCCATAAATGATCAGCGCCGGGCAGCGTATCGAACGCAATCCCTCCACTTTTGGATCAGGATCCGTGTAGAATGATCGAACAAATTTGGCAATGGTCGGGCGGTCACCCAGACGAATTATTTCATAAGCTGATTTCATAAGTTCCTTTGCTTTCGGTGATTCTACGATGCCGATAAAGAAAGGCACGGGGTTGACCCATAAATTTGCGATGACCTGTTCCCAGTCATATTTTTCGAAAAAATGGGCAAGTTTGCCGTGAAAAGACCGTATGGCTTCGGGATTGCCGGGCAAAACGGAAGTGGCCGATCCTGTATCGGTCAGAATCAATCCGGCCAATCTTCCTGAATTGCGCATGGCGTAACGAACACCGGCAAATCCACCCGTGGAATGCGTTAAAAGATGAAACCGTTCAATTTTCAAATGATCAGCCAGAATCTCAATATCATCACCCACCGTATCGACATCAAAACCACAGGGTTCACCATGAACCACCGTCTGCCCATGTCCTCGCATATCCATGGAAATAAAACGGTGTCCTGCACAAATCTCTTCGGCAATATTTTTCCAATAAGTCGTGTTTTCAATCAGTCCGTGCACGGCTATGATGGGATCGCCGCCACCCCGATCTTCAAAATAAATTTTTGCATTGTCATGCTCGAAAAAAGGCATACTGAATTTCTCCCTGCCGTTCATAACCTCAGAAACGGGTGACTTTTAAATTATATTTTTATGTTAGTCAATTCAATAATATTAATCATTATACACTATCTCTTATCTTGGAGTAGCATAGCCTTGACAGAAAATATTTGTCATGTTTAATTAAAATATAATAAATCAAACCGAACAAATTTCGCGGCAACGCGCAAATTCAATCAATTATGCTGACAAATTTAGTAACTATTTTTGCTTCATCTTTCATCATCGCATTTTCCGGTGCAATGATGCCCGGGCCTCTTTTAACCATAACCATCAGTGAGAGTCCGCGTCGCGGCTTCATCACCGGCCCTCTGCTAATTGCCGGACACGCCGTTCTGGAACTGGCACTTATCACCGCTCTTTTGCTGGGACTGGCGCCGTTTTTTCAAATGCCGGTTGTCTTTGTGGCCACGGCAATTGCCGGAGCGTTTATTCTGCTGTGGATGGCCGTTAATATGTTCCGTTCGTTGCCTTCATTAAATATTTCCTGGGAAGAAGATCAATCGACAAAAAATCATCCCGTCATCAATGGAATATTAATGAGCGTGGCCAATCCGTACTGGATCATCTGGTGGGCGACCATCGGACTAGGGTATATTTTATATTCATGGCAATTCGGCTTATGGGGAATCATTTTCTTCTTTGCGGGCCATATTCTGGCGGACTTAAGCTGGTATACTTTTATTTCTACCGCGGTAGCCCGGGGCAGACATTTCTTAAATGATCGTCTTTACCGTGGCCTCATGGTTGGTTGTGCTGTTTTCCTAGTTCTATTTGCCTGCTACTTTGCCTATGCGGGACTGGAAAAATTGCTAAAGTTTTTCATGTAATCCTATAATAAAACTTTTTATAAAATGTCGCTGGAAACAATAAATCTTATCTGGCTATCGAAGAAATATTAATAAAAAAAACCCCGCTGTGAAGGCGGGGCTTTTTGTATCTTGTTTTTGTAAATATAATCTTATTTCTCAATGACATAATCAACAGCTGCTTCAACACGACGGTTCTTCGCACGTCCTTCTTTGGTGGCATTGGAAGCAATAGGCTGTTCTTCGCCGAAACCTTTTGGTGTAATTCGGCTGGCATCAATACCGTTTTTTTCCACCATATATTTCTTGACAGCATTAGCGCGTTCCTGGGAGAGTTTCTGGTTGTAAGCATTGCTGCCCACGCTATCGGTATGTCCTTCAATGACAACGTTCAGATCGGGATAATCCTTCATGACCTCAGCCAAATCATCGATGTCTTTCTGGAAAACATTCTTAACAACTGCCTTATCGAAATCAAACTTAACATCAAGAGTCTGTCTTCCTTTTTCAATAATTGTAGGTTTGGGAGCCACAACTACTGGAGGCGGAGGTGGACATGCCGGACATTCAGGACATACCTTTTCAGGGGGAGGAGGCGGAGGAGGAGGGGGAGGAGGCGGAGGACAGAATGGCGGACATGGACAATCATCGATACAATCATATTTATTCATTGTCGGGAAACCACCGGCCCTTACTTCGCCTTCTCTTGACAGGTTGACGGTACTCACTTCCTTACTATCATCCGCACTCAGTGCTGGCAATCCACCAGCCCTGACCTCGGCTGCTTGAGCTGCCGTGACAACAGCCATTAACATCATAATAACTAGAAACAATCCAAACTTTTTCATGACACTCTCCTTTCGCACGATATTTTTAATAAATTCTTTAATTTGACTCATTTATTAATTATTTATAGCTTTAATTTATACTAAACTGAAAAATTTATGTCAATACAATATTTTTTAAATTTTTATGACCGTTTATTGAACGGTTTCATGCACTTCTAACAGGCCCTTTCTAATAACCAGAGAGACTTTCTTCTCTTTTTGAAGAATCTGAATGGTAGTGTAAACCTCTGAAATTGAAAGAAATATTTCCAGGGGCAGTTTCAAGCCGCCGATTTCCGGAAAAAGCAGCCGAGCTATTCTATACACATTTTTTTCTCCGGAGCGCACGAACGATAAAACATTTTCTTTTCTTTCAGCAAAAGCTTTCTCGTATCCGGCAACAATTTCATCAACACCGAAAATTGCTTTGCCATGAGCCGAGTATATCCTTAATGGAGCAAGTTCTTTTATCCTCGCAAGGGATTTATAAAACTCATCCTGACTCAACCGCACGGGCAGGATTTCTTTTTCATCCATCATTATAAACGCATTGGGCGTTATATGTTCTATAATCGTGTCCCCGCAAAAAAGTATCTTGTCTTTTTCCAGATAGACGCAAACCGATCCTTTAGAATGACCGGGCGTTTCTATAATTTTTGCCCGGTACCGGCCAATGGTTATTTCATCGCCTTCTCGTATCACATGATGAACATTGCAATTATCCGCCATCCTTTTAAAAAAAACAAAGAGTAATCTCAGCATCATTCCTACAGATTGAGGAATATTCATGAGCTTTAAAAATTGTTTATATTTTTTTGTTAAAATATCATGTCCTTTTTCAATTAATGCCCTATCCTCCGCATGCGCAATCACGTGAGCGCTTCCGTCTTTTGCTATCATTTTTGCGGCACCAAAGTGATCCCCGTGACCATGAGTGATTAGGATTTGATTGATGTCGGAAAATGCCAGGCCATGTTCTTTCAATGCTTTCTTGAGAATACCGGCCGTTTGTTTCGTTCCCGTGTCAATCAAAGAAATATTGTTATCCCCTTTAAAAAGATACACATTGACAGGGCCGGGTTTTCTGCCCGGTAACGGAAGCCTGATGCTGAATACATCCGGCAGAATTTCCACGCTATATTTATAATTTTGCGCCAATCAGTTTCCTTTTGAGAAAAGACTTTTTCAATACAAGCAGTTTGGGGGGAGAATACTTAAACCAGTATTGAATAGATTCACTGCATACCGCGCAGTATAATAGAACAGTTTTATATGTCAACGAAATATCAGGTTTGTTTTATTGTATCGTTTTAATACCGCTTTTAAAAGCGAAGCGCTATGTCCCAGTTGAACATACGCTTCCTGCCTGCTCATGTTCCTTTTTTCTGTGCGAAGCTTGCAGCCGAGTTTACGGCTCAAATTTGCAATCCGCGCTATATGACGAGCCAAATCATCTTCAAAATATTCTTTTCTCAACGTTATTGTGTACATTTGTCTTTCAATTTCTTTCTTCTTTTCTAAAATATCTTCCTCTACGATGCCGTCATTGGCGTCATGATGTTCCCTATTGAAATCATCGAAGGCAATGTTATGCAGGGGCATGGACAGATCGCTTATATAATGAGCGCAATAAACAAGATGATACAGGGCGTATTTATCAGACCGAAGATCTTTTTCGTAGGCACGCAATGAAGCAATGATCGCTCCGAGAAGATGTCCTTCCGCATCATTAGCCTCATTCTTATTATAGTGTTCGACCTGATCCAGGACCATCTGCGGCGTTACTTCAACCTCGTTGGTATTGTTAAACCAGTGATTATAGAATTCGATGCTGCCGGCCTTGATTTTGGCAATATCCGGTCCGCGCAGTGATGCCACATAGTAAATCCCGCGGCTTTGGCAATCGCCAGATGAGTGTTGTTATGCCAAGCATGATTCTGTGAGGCAAATAAAACCAAACTTGAAATAATAATTATTTTTAATTTGAAATGCTTCATTTATAAAATCTACCAACCTTTCTTCCACATATCATCGTCATCATAGATTTTTTCTTCCTCGTTAGCTTCCTGTGCATCCTGTTCGAAATCACGGGTGCTCTGCTTCGCTTTTTGCATAAAATATTCCCGATACCATTCATGAGCAGTAATCATGGACATGACTTCACTGGTTCCCGTCCAGATCGAGGCCAGGCGGATATCGCGATAAATGCGCTCAATCGGAAAAACGTTGGTATAGGCAATGCCGCCCATTACCTGCATGGAATTATGGACAACCTTCTGACAGGACTCCGTGATGAATTTTTTACTCTGCGACACCATCCGTCTTATCCTGTACATATCCGCTCCGGCATCCACCGCTTTTGCCGTAACATAGGCCATGGCACGTGCCGCATCCAGAAGCATCGCCGCCTCCGCAACCTGGAAGCTGACTCCCTCGAACTGTGCGATGATCTGACCAAAAGCTTTGCGTCTGGAAGTATAATGAGTGGCAATATCCAGGGCGGGACGCGCCGCACCGATCGTCATGGCCGCTGTTCCTAAACGTTCCGGTATCATCATCGTGTTGAAAACAGCATAGGCTCCATTCACTTTTCCCACAACATTCTCCTTGGGAACTTTTACATTGCGGAAAATTAGGCGTCCTGTTCCTCCGCCGCGACACCCCATCAGGCCATATAGATACTTGACTTCAACACCTTCTGTTCTATCCATAATAAAGCAGGTTATCGATTCCTGAGGCTTGGCTTCAGGGCTGGTTTTCGCGTATACCAGAAAGAAATCCGCTCCTTCGGCGCCGACAATAAATCTCTTCTGGCCGTTTAAAAGATAATGGTCGCCCATATCTTCAGCTTTGGTAGTGGCACCGAAAAAATCAGACCCGCCGCGCGGCTCCGTCAGACATTCCGCCGCGAATAGTTTACCTTCCAAAAGAGGCTTCACATATTTTTCTTTCTGTTCATCTGTGCCGTGCTGAATAATGGCATCGCAAACCAGTTCGGCACCGACGCCGAAAACACAGGCTATTTCATACCCCAGCGTCCCTATCTCCTCCATCAACATGCAGGTGGTCACCCAATCCATATCTCTACCGCCCCATTTTTTCGGATAACGGCACCCCATCAGATTACGCCGAGCAGCCTCCTGCAATAATTCCTTAGGAAACTTGATTTTATCCGTATCCATATCCAGAATTATCTGGCGCGGCACCCATTTGACAAAATCACGCGCCTCGTCTCGAATTTTAATTTGTTCCCTGGTCATCATATAATCGAACATATGCTTCTCCTTTATTTCATCAAATATATAAAAGTATTTTACAAATTGATTATATCAGAAAAGGTAATTAAAGAAACAAGCACTTCAGATACCCAGCAGCCATTGCAATTTCCCTTTTTTCAGAGAAATTGCCGCTTCCGGACAAAATTCAATACAACAATAACAGCGTATACATTTTTTATAATCATAACGAGGTATTTTCTTGTTTCCCTTTGCATTGAAAATGGCTCCTCCCGGACAGACGGTTTTACATTTATAACAGAGTGTACATTTTTCCGCACTCGGCCACGGTTTTTCCACAAAGAGATTTTTCACCGTAGGACCAACCAGCCATCCGCGCAGAACGTGCGATGAAATACTGGACTTTGTCGGCTGGAAATCCGTCACCCTTAGTTCGTCAATGCTTTGCCCGATAATCGATACTTCCTCCGGTGAGGATATTGCAAAATCTCTTTTGAAGCCCAACATAATGGTGGGACATTTTTTGTAATCAATACCGGCAACGCCGGCCGCTGTGTAATCAACCGCAACCGGATCACTCCCCATGATAATCGCACCGATTTTTTTGGGAGTTCCGGACGGTCCCGGACCTTCTCCCTCCAGTCCAATGATGGCATCCATAATGTGAATTATTTTTTTTGGTTTTTCGAAACTGTTCAAGAGCGCACCGTTTAAATCCAGCAGCCATTCGGAAAAATTCACAGGGTCCGGGAAACGCATATGCATGCGCGCTTTTCTTAATCCGGGAATGGTGCCGAAAAGATTTTTTACCGCACCGGACATATAGGTAAAGCCGTGGGCCTTGAATTTCGGCAGGCTGATGATCATATCCACATCGAAGAATGCTTTCGATATTTCGATTCTTTTCATCAAATTTGCCTGCGGATAATAAAGCTCCGCCGTTCCATCCATCTCACCTACCTGCATGTCCAGCTCTTTGATAACTTCCGAATAGCCTGCACTTTTCAACACCGCCTTGTAAGAACCGAATCCATTGCATTCGGTAAGGACAGGTGTGCCGCCGTATTCGCTGACAATTTTCGCGACTGCTTTGAAGAATAAAGGATGGGTGGTAACTGCTTTCTCGGGTTTGGCTGCCATCAGCAGATTCGGTTTCAAACCGACTCGCGCGTTTTTAAATTGCGTAAAATCGAACCCAATCCGGACAAGGCCGTCTTTTATGGATTGAATCAGAAGATCGTTGTCATAATCGCTGCACTTTATCAGGGCAACTTTGGTCATCATTGACTCCTGAATCTCCTAATAGTACATCACTGACATTCAGTAAAGCGGTTATGTGTGCTCCAGTTCCACCCGCGTGGATTCCAGAAAACGGCTTAAAAAATTGAAATAGCTTACACAGAGGATAAGTTCAGTCGCTCCCCGTGTTCCATAGCGTTCCAGAATCTGTGTCAGGGCTTCATCGCTTAGTTTTACATCCCGGCTGATTTCATCCGCCACACGGCACAACAGATTGTCCTCATTGTCAAGAGATTTAACCGGATCCTCAGTGCAAATGATTTCTATCTCTTTATCCCTCACATGATAATGTTTGGCCACTGCAATATGATGCGTCCATTCATAAATGGCATGTGTGACATGTGCAACTCTCAAAACGGCGATTTCCCTCTTGCGGGGATCGAACTCGTTGTAAAACAAAACCGATTGAGCCAGTTCCATAAGCCCTTTTAAGCTGGCTGGCGCGTTGGCCGCCATGCGAAAAACATTCATGGGAAATGATTCAACTGCGGCCCGAACTTCCGGGGATAAACTTTCCATTTCCGGATAAGGAATACGAGGTGCCATTTTTACTCCTTTCAAAATTTAAGACATCTTATACCGGTTAATTTTTCCAGTTTTCCGAGGCTGTGATAGATTGCTCCCGGAACTGTAATGTGAAAACCAAGAAATCTCATATCGATGAATTCCAGAATAATGCCGGCCTGCTGAATCGTATCCATATAAGCAAAATCCGTTACGATCGGAAAGGATTTTATTTGTCCTCTCACCCAGGTCGCACAACCGGCCTTCTCCAGTTCCTTCCTATAAAAATCAACATCTTTGACCAGAAATCCCAGATGCTGCACGACCATCCGGCATTTTTCATCCACGCATGATTTATAAAATTCGGACCCGATGCCCGGCTCTAGAAGTTCCACCTCGTATCCTTTGTAAATGGCCATTCCAAGCTTGCCGCTGAATGTTTTCTTCTTTCCACGTTCGTGCCAAAAATCGAGTGTATCGGATGCAATGAAGAAAGGTCCTATACCTTTGTCCTCAAGTTCCGCGGCGGCCTCTTCTACATCCGCCACTACAACACCCAGTTGACGAACCCTGGGAAACTGATATTTTTCACGGAAGTCTTTCGCTATCTGAGATACCGCGTCATCAATATTGTCAACTTTTAACAAATCATCAAAATATATCATGTCTCCCTCTCCTTGTTTCATCACGAACGTTTAAATCTTGGAAATCCTCTATCCTTATACTGCATCTCAGGTCAAGCCGTGTTTTGCCATCCAGAGAAAAAGTTTCTCGCCGAATTTATTCTTCATGGTAAAGGCCATAAAACGGTAAAACAACTCCGGTGAAAAACGTTTTTCGAACCAGAAAATTTTGGCATTCAATCCGGGAAGAACATAGAGTTTTTTCTTATCCATCGCTTTCATGACCGCCGTTGCTATATCGGCAGCGCTCAAACGGCCATGCTGAAAAGCCGTTTCGCAAATTTCTTTCTGGAAAGCATCCTGATAGCGCATGGATTTGAGAAGATTGGTTTGAAAAAATGAGGGGCAGACCACAGAGACACCAATGTTGTATGGCGCGAGTTCTGTCTTAATTGTTTCTGATAAAGCAATCACAGCGGCCTTGGCAACATTATACGGACCTATTTGCGGCAGACATTCAATTCCGGCCAGGGAGGCAACATTGATAATGTAACCTCCTCCACCCTGTGCTTTCATAAGAGGAATGAAATAATGGCAACCGTAAATCATTCCCCACATATCGATATTAATGCACCATTCCCAATCCTTGATGGGAACATCGCCGGTAAACCCGGCACAGGTTACACCGGCGTTATTGATGAGAAGGTCCACCCTCTTGAATTTGTCGAAAGCATAACGTGCCATTTGTTCAACGGCTTCTTTTTTTGTTACATCGCACTGATAAATCTCGCCGTCATCTCCGGCTTTGCGCACCATGTCCAGAGTTTCCTGTGCTCCCGCCATGTTAACATCCACCAGAAGAATCCTGAATTTCCTTTCGGCCAGTTTAAGACACAATTTCCTACCCAATCCGGAACCTGCTCCAGTCACTACCGCGTTTTTCATCATTCTTCTCCTATCAATGTTTAAATTTATAGAGTTTGCCTTCTTCCATATGCTTCACGGTTTCCTGTACAACCTTATTAAGTTCTTCAGTGGTCATCTTTTTACGATCAATTGAATTAACATGTTCATCAAGGTAACGGATATAGGCCTGCATGGCGTTGATCGTATCTTCTGTATCCAGACAGCGAATGCTTTGTTCCATCTCGATACTCAGTCCATGTCTTAATGTCGTCTCCATACCGTCATGAACGCATTTCTTAATCGCGTCCACAGCTGTCATCGGACGTTTGCTCATCAAATCGGCAAATTCCTGCACACGGTTTTTAAATTCTGCTTTATCGAAGAACCCGGTGATCAGCCCCAGACGCTGAGCTTCCTGAGCATCCAACTGATTGCCCCGCAGCATTAACTCCAGAGCCTTGGCCTTGCCGATCAGCCGCGGCAGGCGCTGTGTTGAACCGCCGCCGGGAACAATATTTATCAAAACTTCCGGTTGTCCAAGCGTAAAACCCTGATCACCTACTATAAAGCGAAAATCGAAACAGGCGGAAAGTTCGGTCCCGCCACCGTTGCAATTGCCGTTAATGGCAGCGATGGTTATTTTATTGAGCCTTTCAATTGCCATATACATCCTGTGCATTATAAGCCACAGATACAAGCTTGACGAATAGCCGCTTATCATTTTGGCTATTTTCAGCATCAGTGTTTCGTACCAGCCAAAACAATCCATCAGCCAGTTGGTGTGAGTGGTCACGTATTTTAAAACAGCGCCTGTTATTCTAGATTTTACAAAAAGATTGAGAAGTACTTTTTTATTATCCGTCGATAAGGTAAGCAGTTCGGGAATCGAGAAATGCATGATGTAAATGTCTTCAATGCCGCCGGTCAGAATGAAAACCCTGATCGAATCATCTTTCGCTGCCTGTTTGACAATCTCAAACAATTCTTCAAGCATCGCCATCGTCAGGAAATTCACCGGAGGGTTGTGGATTTCAACCCAGAACGTGGCGTTTTCACGTCGTGTTTTCAAGTATTGATATTCCATTGTGTCCTCCATGAAAAGTTACATCTCGCATTAATATAATCCATTGTAATAACCGACCCCGGAATACGGAATCCTCATCCAGGCAGTTTCCCGTAGTAACATCTGAGAGAATGATTCATTAAACCGAACATACAGTAACAGCAGTCGATGCATCTGGAATGGTCCTGTTTGCCTTCTTTGAATTTTTTTACCAGGTTTGGTTCAATGATAAAAGGCCTGCACATGGAAACATAATCAGCTTTATTCTCGTTGATGATCGCATTGATGTCGTTCATGTTTCTGATTCCTCCGACAACAATAACCGGCATGTCTGTTTTCTGTTTGATTTTTTCAGCAGTAGGAACATTGTAATTATAAATCGGGTCATATCGTTTTACGTAAAAAGGCATTGCTTTTTTCAGTATGCTCTTCACGATATCCGATTTGATTTTTACGGGAAGCATGTTGGCTATTAAAGAGTCCGACGGTATTTGAGGGGACCTGATCGTGTTCAGTCCGTCATTCGCTCCGCTCGATACTTCCAGCGCGTCGATTCCGGCGTTCTGAAACATAACCGCGATACGCACTCCTTCATCCGTGCTGATACCATTCTTCAAATAATCGTAGGAACTGAACTTGGCCAGTATCGGATAGTTGCCGACACGCTCCCTTGCCCCTTTCATTATTTCCGAGATGATTCTGAACCTGTTTTCGGTTGAACCACCCCATTTGTCTTTTCGTCGGTTCAATCCGGCTGACAAAAATTCAGAAAGAAGATATCCATGAGCCGCATGGAGCTGTACTCCTGCGAAACCGGCTTTTTTCGCTCTCTCGATTGCCACGATGAAATGATTGATGATTTCGATGATATTTTCTTCCGAGAGAACCTGTGAAAATTTATTGGTCAAAGCATAAAATTTTCTTGATGGCGCAAGGTTAAAGCCGCCGGATGCAACTTTATCGCATTGCCCGCCTCCATGCGCAAGCTGGGCGATAACCGGTACGTCATATTCTTTAAGTTTGGCATTAATTTGTTGATAATCATCAAGAACATCATCCCTGTCCAGCATACACATTCGGGAATTCGTCCGTCCCTTTCGTTGAACACCAATCAGCCCTGTTATGATTGCTCCGACCTCCCCTTTCGCCAGTTTTAAATAAAGATCGGACAGTTTATTCGTTGGCCTTCCATCCTGATCGGAAAGACCTTCAAATGTTGCCGAGCGAAATATTTTATTTTTCAATTCGATGCCGGCGATTGTGCTTTTCGCAAAGACTTCTTTCATTTTGTTTATCCCTAAATCTGGTTGCGGTTTCCGTTATGATGTCTCAACCTCTCAGTTCATCCTTTGGAAAAGATAACCGATGTTAAGACTAAGTGAAAAGTGAATCTCCCTGCGACAAGCTGCGGGGCCTTCTGAAAAAAAACTTAATAATAAACGCGAAAAACATCCAAGCTCACCGGCTCTTTCATACGGTCGATGCCTTTATGATCGTCCACGGCCGATCATTATTTCCTGTGCGGTCGTAATAATCCGATGCGGATCTTCCAAGTCGCTTATTTCAATACCGCTACCGGCAAGAATGTCTCTAGTATGAATACCGTACTCCGTGGCCGCACGCACAAACACAGCCACATTATTGATGGGACGCAAAACGCTTAACGTACCGTTCGACTTAATGTGGAACCTTTTGCTCATCAACCGTCCGCTTTTCCCCGACGCTTGTGTTCGGTGATATCGCGGGACACCGCCTGAAATCCTATGACTTCGCCATTTTCAAAAAACAACTGCGTATTTTGTCCAAGCCAGAGATCCCGGCCATCCTTCGTAATAACGGGATATTCCGAATAGGTGTTTTGAATGCCCGTCACATACTGATGTTTGAAAAATTTATCGGCTGAATCACGTAAATCAGGATGAATCAATACCGAATAACGTTTACCGATAAGCTCATTTTCTTCATACCCTGTAATGCGAACGGCAGACGCATTAACAAAAGTAAAATACCCTTCAATGTTTGTTCGCAAGACCATATCGTTTGCATTTTCCACCAATGCCCGATAGAGTTTCTCACGCTTCTGTAATTCTTCGAGTGACGCCTTCTTTTCGGCTACAGCCTTCTTATGTCCGGCGATTTCCTGTTCCAGAGTCCGGTTCACAATCTGATGTTCTTCCGTCTGCTTTTGCAGACGTTCTTCCATTTCCTGATCAATCTTTTTAACATTTTCCCGTTCAATCTTTAGTTGGTGCGCCATAAAAAAATCACGCCGGGCATAAAACTCAATGGAACAACAAGCCATCATTCCAATGACATTCGCGGTGATGAAAAAGAAGTTATTGCTGATCAGAACATAATGAGGCGTAGGACTTATCCAGAGGGCGGCAATTTCGTACAAAGCCACCAGCACCCAACCGGCCAATGACGCCCAAAGAAACCTAAGGCGAACAAAGGTGTAACCCCACATGAAAACAAGCAGTAGACCAGCATAATAATAATAATTGATTGGTGCCGGGGCAATAACAATCATACAAACGATGCCACCTCCCGCCATTATGATATTACCTGCCAGAATAGGCTGCATATATCGTTCAAAGACTCGTGAAAACGATAGAAAAAACGTGCCTAAAAATACAGGAAAAATAACAACAAAACGGATAATCCACATTGTGAACCTCTGTTCGGGCATGAGTATCGCATCCAGATAGCCGAAGGCCGCATATACAAATGCTGCTAAAAACGCGGATATACGAACCTGGGGAAGTGACACCTGAAAGTAATCCTTCAGAAATGGAGCTTCAAGGCTTGATGATTTTCCAGCAAACTTCAATGTCAACAGATTCAGTGTCATGCATTGCCTCCAAATAATTTACGATTAATGAGAATAATGGGATCAGGTCTGAAAATATCGGAGTTTCTCCGCATTCCTTATCGCCATAGCTTTGATTTTACATGTTTTTCTAGTTTAGGGAATATATAAAGAATTCATGCGTATGTCAATGATAATGAGCGTCAAATTTTTAGTGAAACTCAAATGTTACAAACGGTGTGCAGTAACGGCGCAAAAACAAAAAAAACGGGTGAACTCACAATGAACATATGCTATAAAGATTTATCAGGAAGTGCGGTCATGAACGATTTTATGCGGATATTACTGTTGTCGGTCTTGTTAGGAATTGCATTGGCATTCGCCGGATGCAGCGGTGGTGGCGGCAGTGACGACAGCAGCAATGCAACGGATACCCCTGCGCCGACGGACGTCGTGCAACCTTTATCGCTACCCGGACCCTATGTCGTCGCCTGCACCAACGTTGCCCAGGATTTCAGCCAGATTTCAGACGAGGAAGAGGCGAAAGACTTTTGGGAAGGAACAGACGGCTATGTGACAGCCCTGCTGACTGATCCTAACAATTCACTGATAGCGAGAGTGACCGCGCCATTGGACTCTGATCTTTATGGTTCCTTTGCCGGAGAGGAGGTTGAGTTTGCGGTCATCGTATGCTATCCTACTGCGGCAAATAACCCTCGTCCCGACTATATGTTGCCCACCGGCGACGTTGTGCCGCATATGCAGATCGGATCGGATCCACCAATTTTTGCGGATGCTTCAGCGCGTTATCCGGTTGTTGCGTTTTCGCACGGCTTCGGCGACAGCCCAATCTCATCCTCCGCATACTTTACGGCGCTGGCCGCTTTTGTGAGTTACGGTTACGTCGTCGTCGCGCCTTTTCACGGAGACTTCCGCTTTTCCGACCTCAATATCGAACACCTCAGTGATATCATTGAATTGGTGGTAAATCAGAAAAACTTCACAGCGTTGCAGACATTGCGGCCACTTGCAATATCCGAAGCACTCACCCTTGTTCTTCAACACCCGCAATGGCAAAATCATCTGGATGCCACACAAATCGGAGGATTCGGAGCAAGCATGGGCAGCGAGACCATGATGTTGTTGGGCGGCGCCGGCCTTACAATGTCATACTTCGATATCGGAGAGTCCTGGGAACAGGTCACTCACGACACGCGGATCAAAGCAGCGGTTGGTTATGTTCCCTATTTCGGGCAGCCCATTTTACCCGCATTCGGACGCAACCAGGAGGGACTCGACGACGTCAATCTTCCTTTCCTCGGCATCAGCGGAACAGCGGATACGGTAGCTCCGATCAACATGGTTGAGCAGGGGATGTCTCGACTAAACGGGACCCGCGAACTGGTTGCGCTCTCCGGCGTGGAACACGGTTTCGACATTCCTTCGACCGACGACATCTTCACCTGGGCGCTCATGTTCCTTGATGCGGAAGTTCGTGGAAATGTGACAGCCCAAAATCAACTTTCGATAACGGCGAGCGTAGCAGGCGGCGGCGATGACAGCGTTGTGATTTTTTACAACGGATTATAGATAGAATGAATAAGGGTCTGAACTATTTTTTATGTTCTAAGCAGACTTTCCGTTATCATCGTTAAGGCTTTACGTTTTTCTCTGGATCAACGGAAACATTTTCCTCAAGTTTTTCGTTTTTTATAAATTTTTTATTAGCAAAGAAAGACCCGAATTCCAGTGTGACCGGAATCCTGTCTTTCAACATGACTTCGGCATTGAATTTATCTTTTAACACCACGGGAATTGTTCCATCCACAGGCACATTTCCCTTCAAGGTAAAATCAATCGGAACATCCAAGATAGAATTAATGGGTAAAGCCATCGTTTCCTGAGGTTTAACGGTCAGGATATCCTTAATATGAAAATCATGTTTTACAGGAATGACCATGTTTAAAGGAATGACACCTTTCACAGGCACATCCGTATTGACCCCGAGTATTTTTATGGCAACTTTGGTTTCAAATGGAAACTGCGTTTTGACATCAATTTTCTCATCCACATGAAACACATGATCAATGGGAATATTTAACGGTTTATCAAGAGTCACATTAAACGTCTGATTAATCGGCACCCTGACCACTGTTTTGACGGGAACCGAATACTGAAAGTCTTTCTGAATGGAAATTTGGGATACCTGATTTATAGAGGCCGTGATCGGGAAACTGGAATCAACAGAGGCCGTTATGACTTTTTTATAAATATACCTCTGTTCATATAAGCTGAGTACAATCGGACCATATTTCACGAAGAAATAAACCAAAAATACAACAAACAACAGGAAAACAGATAATATGATGATAAAACCATACTTGAAGATTCGAGAATTCTTTTTCTTCTGCCTTTCCAATTTCTCTATGGAAGATTTCATTCCCTGAATTATCTTATCTGTAATCAAGCGATCTGTCTCCCCATCATCTTTTTAATCGATTATCATTACAAATCATTTTTGGCAAGCATGGAATTAGTGAAACCCAAATATGAAAAGCATAGCTAAACTTACCAGACGGCTTTCTTGAAAAATCATGACATGATGATTATTTTATAACTAACGAACAAACGATATTGTCTGGAGCCATAGCGGTTGGCATGATTATTCAGTGAACCAGGTTCAATAGATAAAAAAGGAGGAAATAAATCATGTCAGTAGTCACCCACAAAACAAGCTTTATAAGTTCCAATTCTTTTCGTGTAATCATTATGTTATCGGCTTGGGGGTTTGCGCTGGTGATCACCTCTCTTCTGTTTCTCTGGTTAGGTTATCTTCTGGATGCGTTGATGGGCACTGCCCCGAAATTCATGCTGGGTTTGTTTTTCCTGGCCATCATCGGCTGCTTTATCGAAATATATCAGGAAGCCATGACGTTAATGAGACCCGACAAAAACGAATCCCGATAAGTCGGGATGAAGTTTGAGTCGTTGGTCGAATTATCCCAGGAGCAAAGCGACGTGGGATAATTAAGCATGCCTGAATTCCATCCTCAAAATACGCTAAAGTTTCTCCCTGCATAGCCTGCCGGAAAAGTCTGTATTAAGGTTCCCGGGTTACAAAACAAGCTCCCTTGGAAAAATAAAGTATTTACTTAATAAAATTTTTTAAGTATATTTTCTTAAAATCATTTAAGGAGATTTTGGTGTAATAATTAAAAGCGACATATATGTTCAATATTTTTCCTAAAGATGATTACAATCAGACTTTAAGAATTAAACGTTTTCTCATCGCCTTTGGCGCGTACCTGATGTGGAGCGCTATCTGCTTTGTCGGTTATTCACTGGGACTGACAAGAGTGCCTTTAGCAATTCTGATTGCCGGTGTTTCAGCAAGTTTTTGCGTCAACATTTTTCTTTACATAATATTCAGAACCGGATTCAATAAACGATTCAAGGATCCGAGTCTCACGCTTCTCCAGATGTTGATAGCCACCTTCTGGATAATGGTGGTTGTGTATTATGCCTATGAAGCCCGAAGCGGGGTTCTTCTGGTGTATATGGTTGTGCTGGTGTTCGGGTTTTTCAGATTGAGATTCCTGCAGTTCCTCCTTTTGTCGATATTTGCCTGGGTTAATTATTCCGCCGTTATTTTTGCTCTCTACAAAACTCATCCTGAATTTCTGAACAAGAGCGTGGATATATTCAACATTGTGGTTCTCGCTTTTATTTTGCCGTGGTTTGCCGTAATCGGCGGATATATTACCAACCTCAGAGCAAGCATTTCCAAGGCTTTTACCACCATTGAACGGCTCACAGACAACATCAAAGACGTCATCTTCGTCGTGGACATGAATATGAAATATACGTATATCAGCCCTTCTGTAAAAATCCTGAGGGGGTATGAACCGGAAGAAGCAATGAACCAAGCGTTGTCTGATTTCTTTGCGCCCTCATCGCGGGATACGGCCATGAAGGTGTTGTCCGAGTTGATGGATCTGGAAAAAGCGGGGGGTAAAGATTCTCAGGAGCGGACGCTTCAATTGGAAGTTAACCAAAAAGACGGAAACACCGTATGGACGGAAACCAAGTTTTCCTTGGTCAGAGATAAAAAACAGCAAACCACCGGTATTCTGGGCGTGAGCCGGGATATTACCGAGCGCAAGCGCGCCGAAGAGCAATACCGGTTGCTGGCAGACCATATGACAGACCAGGTGTGGCTCTTTGATCTGAATTTAAGGTTTCAATATTTCAGCCCGTCTTCGGAAAAAGCAACCGGCTACACTTTTGCTGAGATTAAGGAGATCCCTCTGGATAAACTTCTTACGGCAGAATCTTTTCGGAAAGCGACGGAGATGTTTTCAACTGAAATGGCCAAAGCTGAAATCACACCGCCACCTCCAGGTTATCAGCGCTCATTGGAAGTGGAGTTTCGCTGTAAGAACGGTCGTCTGATATGGCTCGATACCACTTTAAGTTTTATTCAGGACAATCAGGGGAAACCATTATCCATCCTGGGCGAAAGCAGGGACGTCACCGAGCGTAAGCGCGCCGAAGCACAGATCCAATTTCTGGCAACGCATGATACCCTGACTCAACTGCCCAACCGCATGATGTTCAGCCATCTGCTGAATCAGGCCATCAAGTCTGCAAGGCGCAACAAGCGGCAGCTTGCGCTTCTTTTTATTGACCTTGACCGGTTCAAAATTATCAATGATACCATGGGACATGATGCAGGCGACAAACTATTGAAAGAGATGGCCAAACGCTTCCGGCAAACCCTGCGGGCAGTCGATGTTGTCGGACGTCCAAAAGAAAAAGAAGATACTGTCGGCCGTCTGGGAGGCGATGAATTCATCATCCTGATCGAAGAAGTAACCGATTTGGCCAATGTCACCGTCGTCGCCCAGAAGATACTCAGCACCGTCATGAAACCGATGGTTCTGCTTGGTGAAGAATGCCGCGTCACATCCAGCATCGGCATCAGCGTGTTCCCCAGGGATGGGGAAGACGAGCAAACCCTGATGAAGAAAGCCGATATGGCCATGTACTTTGCCAAGGAGGAGGGGAAAAATAACTTCCAGTTTTATTCCCAGAACATTCAATCGCTTTCCTATGAACGATTCTCCATCGAGACAAACCTGCGGAAGGCGCTGGAGCGCAATGAACTGTATCTGGACTATCAAGCCAAGATGGATTTTAAATCCGGTTCAATCACGGGTGTGGAAGCCCTGCTGCGCTGGAAAAGCCCCCAACTGGGATCCATCACACCGACGCAATTTATTCCGGTCGCTGAAGAAACAGGAATGATCGTGCCCATCGGCCGGTGGGTATTGAAAACCGCCTGCGCCCAGAATGTCGCCTGGCAGCGCCAGGGTCTGCCGGCTGTACGCGTGGCGGTCAATTTATCGATTCGTCAACTCATGGATGAGAAAATAACAGAAGATGTCAAAACCGCGCTGGATGAGTCCGGCATGGCGCCGAATCTTCTGGAACTGGAAATCACGGAGAGCATGATCATGTTTAAGCCTGCCCGCCTTATAGAAGTGCTCACCAGAATAAAAAGTATGGGCGTGCGACTCGCCCTTGACGATTTTGGCACCGGTTATTCCTCCTTATCCCAAATTAAACATCTTCCGATCGACACCCTCAAGGTGGACAGGTCGTTCATTCGCAACCTTCCGCAGGATTCCGACGACAAAGCGATTATTGAAGCGATCATTGCCATGGGCAAGACGCTGAGTCTTAGTGTTGTCGCCGAAGGCGTGGAAACGCCGGAACAGGATAAATTCCTGCGGGAGAAAATCTGCGACGAAATGCAGGGCTTTTATTTCAGCAAACCTATTGCCCCGGATCAATTTGCCGATCTGTTGCGCAAACATAATGCATCTTCCTGAAATAATTTTGCTCCGCCTGTCATTTTGGGTTCTCAATTTCAATCCCGACGCAGCATACTGTTGCTGAACTTGTCGATCATTATCCTCAGAATCGACATTGATCCTTTCTGACAAAAATAACTTGAAAATATTTTCGTTTTAACCGGATTCATATTTCTCCAGTTTCTTTCGTAGGGTTTTGCGCGTGATGCCCAGGCGGCGGGCAGCTTCGCTCTTGTTCCCCCGACAGTTTTCCAGCTCCTCCAGGATTTTTTGCTTTTCTACTTCTTCCAGCGACAGATTTCCGCCATTCGCTGATGGATTCTTCCGGCTTTGTGACGACTCATCATGAAACGCCGCCTGATCGGCCATTGTAAAAATCAGATCATGCTCATCGACGGTATCCGTGCGGGAAAGGACAACCGCCCGCTCCACCGTGTTCATTAACTCCCGAACATTCCCCGGCCAGGGATAACTCACAAGCTCTTTCATTGCCTGCGGCGTAAATCCTTTGATAATTTTGGAATTGCTTTCAGCAAACGTCTTTAAAAAAGTTTGCGCCATGAGCGGAATATCCTCGGAACGCTCTCTCAAAGGCGGGACGGCAATCGTCACCACGTTCAGGCGGTAAAAAAGATCTTCACGAAAACGTCCTTCGCGAATTTCTTTTTTCAAATCCTTATTGGACGCGGCGATCATACGCACATCGATTTTAATCACATCCCGCCCGCCCACACGCGTCAGTTCCCGCTCCTGCAACACGCGCAGTAGCTTGACCTGCATGGCCGGCGACATTTCACTGACCTCGTCGAGAAAAATACTCCCGCCGTCGGCCTGAACGAACTTCCCTTCCCTGCGCTTGTCCGCGCCGGTAAAAGCGCCCTTCTCATGGCCGAACAGTTCCGATTCGAGAAGCGTCTCGGTGAGCGCGGCGCAGTTAATTTTAATAAACGGCGCATTCTTCCGGTTGCTGTTGAAATGAATCGCGTTGGCGATGATTTCCTTGCCGGTACCGGATTCGCCGGTAATCAGCACGGTCGCCTGAGTGGCGGCCACCTGCTCAACAACGTCCAGCAGCTTAATCATCGAAGCGCTCTGGCCAATGATGTTGCGCCGGTCGAATTTTTCTTCCAGTTTCTCCTTCAGATATTCATTTTCCTTTTTCAACCGGCTGTGCTCGGTCGCCCGGACAATAGCCATTTGCAACTCGTCAAAATCCAGCGGCTTGGTCAGATAATCGTATGCCCCTTTCTTCAGGGCTTGGACAGCCGTTTCCACCGACGCGTAAGCCGTCATGATAATCACCGGGATGGACGAATTAATCTGTTTGATCTGTTCGAGTGCTTTAAGGCCCGATACGTTCATCATACGAATGTCCATCAGAATCAAATCAAAAGACCGCTTGCGGACTTCTTCCACCGCGACTGCACCGTCATCCGCTTCGATCACGTTGTATCCCCACCCGCTTAGAAGTTTTTTCAGCATCACGCGATGGGCAAGATCATCATCCGTAATTAAAATATCAAGTTTGTTTTTCATTCTTCATCCTCTCGTTTGCAGGAACGGTAAACCGTAGAATCACCGTCGTACCGGTTCCCGTCTTACTTTCGATTTGTAAAAATCCGCCGTGTGCTTCCATGATTTTCTGCACCACTGCCAGCCCTAAACCCGTTCCCGCCGGTTTGGACGTAAAATAAGGATCGTAAATCCGAGGCATATCTTTTTCGTCAATTCCCGTGCCAGTATCCGTAATCTCCGCTTCCAGAGCGTCCTGTGTTTGTGAAAGCTCCATGGACAAACGGCCACCCCCGGACATGGCCGCCAGCGCGTTCAGGAAAATATTCAAAAGCACCTGTTTGATTTTATCCGGATCAATCTCCACCTCCGGCAGATTCTCCGGCGCGCGTACATCAATCTGTACATTATTTTTCAGCGCCTCGGATTCAACCAGTTTCAGGGTTGACCGCACCAGATCGGTCAGAACCGTTTTTTCTTTCTTCAACGTCAGCGGACGGGCAAACTCGATGAGCTGGCTGATAACGCGATTTAGCCGTTCGGTTTCCGCGATCATAATATCCGCCGTCTGTTCGTCATCGGCATTACCGGACAACCGTTGTTTGAAATAGACGGCAAAACCCTTAATGGAACTCAACGGATTTCTGATTTCATGCGCCACGCCCGCTGCCAGTGATCCGATGGCATTCAGATGACGGCTTCGCGCCACTTCCTTTTCCAGCCCCCTGACCGCTGTTACGTTACGTGCCAGAAGAATTTTTCCTTCGGGAACATCTTGATCGGCAAAAGCAGCTGCCACAACTTCCCAGATCTGTTCCCCGTTTTTTCCGGATTGCAGTAAAACATCCTCGTCAATCAGGCCGGTTTGAGTATTCACCTTCTTCAGCAACCGGACAAACGCCTCCGGTAGAATCCGGGAAACATCCTGCCCCTGAATTTCCGAAGCATCGCTGTTAAACAAATCACGGACGTGTTCATTGCTGGCAATAATCCGGTTGTTCTGATCTATCGCCAGCAATCCAATGGGCATATGCCTCACCAGCGCTTCGGAAAAAACTCTGACCCGTGAAAGCGACGCGCGCGTCAGCCGGTACGTCTGCAGCAGAAACAGGGAAACAATGGCCAGAGCGCCGATCATAATCAGAATAACCGCCCTGACAATTGTCCGGTAAACATCTTCACGAGATGCCTTTTCTATTTTATGCATGTTAAACCCGACAAAAATGATCCGTGCACTCTGACGATCTGCCGCTTCCGCTTGTCCCCGTGGAAATAATCCGCGGTAAACTTCAAACGTTCCGGCGCCTCCAGGATTGGCTGCCTGCCGCCAGCGAATCTCACCGTTGTGGGCAATCTTTTTTGTATCCAGATCCTTTCCATATTGCTGATCCATCATCGACGGATCGCTGTCCGCCAGAATCTTTCCTTCATTGTCCGCCACGATAATGTAATCAATGTCCGGCTGATCGGCGGTTTCCATCAGCAACTTCTGGAGATAAAAAACATCCTTTTTGTCATCCGCGCGGTTGCGCAACCCGGCTTCAAAAGAACGGATCAGTGTTGCGCCTTTTTCGATAAAAAGGGTCTGCGCCTGCGTCTGGCTCTGCTGATACTGCATGAAAATCATCATGCCCAAAATCGCGATCAAAACAGCAACCGCAATGACCGCCACCCAAATCGAAAAATACCAACGGACTTTTTTCTTTTTTCCCTGCATTGTTTTTCCTGTTCTATAATTATTTGGATACCAATTACCCATCTGGATACCTGAATTGGGTACCTATTATCCATCCACTATTCACAAAAAGCAACTTAAAAATCACCACTGTATTCATCTTCTTCAATTATTACAAAGCCTTACATTAAATGGCACAGGCTTTGCTCTATAACCGATTAACTGATCAGCAAAATTAATACAAAAGGAGAATGATTATGAAAAAAATAACGTTAACATTGATGGCCATAGTCATGGGCCTGCTTCTAACATCTCAGGCGTTTGCCTGGGGACCGGGTCCGGGTAAAAAAGGCGGACACTGCCGCGGCATCGCCATGGAACAATTAAACCTGACCGACGATCAGAAGGCAAAACTCGAAACTCTGCAGACAGAACATTTCAAGGCAACAGATCCGCTGCGGGAAAAGATTCGCAGCAAGTCCGTTGAATTGCGCCAGTTGTGGCTGAAAACCGATCCCGACAGGAACAAGGTCATCGCCAAGCAAAAAGAGGTACGGGCTTTGCGTGATCAACTGGAAGACAAAAGAACCGCGTATCGTTTTGAAGTCAACACGTTATTGACCAAAGAGCAGAAAGAAAAATTGACGGCCCGCGGCTGGGGTAAAAAAGCCGGCTTCGGTCCGCGTGGTGGTAAAAGAGACAGGAACGTCAGAGGTCCGGGAAATTGCCTCTATTTACCGTAATGAAACAAATGAGCCATTGAAGCGCAGAAAATATTGTTGACGCAACAATATTATTTGAAAAAGGAGAAAATAAAATGAAAAAGTTGATTTGTAAAACGTTACTCTTAACTCTGGTTGTATTGATGCCGGCTTCGGCGATGGCCGATGTAAGGGTTCATGTCAACATTCCCTTGCCGCTGCCGATTTTATTCCCGGCGCCGCCTCAACTGGTGGTCATACCGGACACGGATGTTTATGCCGTGACTGATATTCGAGAGGACATTTTTTTCCACGCCGGCTGGTGGTGGCGACCATGGAACAATCGCTGGTACCGTTCACGCTATCATGACAGAGGTTGGGCTTATTATCCCCATGCCCCGTCATTTCACAGAAACATTCCTGCGAATTGGAGACATAATTACAGAAGTCACACGTGGCAGGGAAACCGGTGGGAACCTCAGCGGAGCTCTCATCAGAACATTCAGCGCAACTGGAGCACCTGGCAAAAAAACAGACACTGGGCAAAACAAAGATACGGCGTTTATAAATCTGTCAAGAAAACCGTTGTCCGGAACAAGGTAAAAACCCAGAAGAATACCGGTTATTACTCGAAACACGACAGAAGGCCACGAGAAGGAAGAGCCAGATAGTGTAAACACAGGCCTAGTACGGTTGGGAGAAAAGGCCTCGGTTTCGGGCAAGGCGGTGCTATGAGAAACCATGGTAATTTCGGACAGGCTCATAGCGCCGGCATGTGGCCCGGTTTGGGAATGGGTATGTGTCAATAAGCCAAAGTCCCCATCCCTCCTTTCAAAAAGGGAGCGCAGTTGCGCTCCCTTTTTTCGTGAGTCCCATGTTTTGAAAATGAATTATCACGCCGCAATCCATGGGTATCAAAAAATCAAGTTTCTTTACAACGATAGCCTTCGTAGTACTTGCTCTGATCCATTACTCAACATTATTCCTCTCTATACCAGCACACGGGCAATGGAAGAGATGGTTTGTTTTCCGCATTATCGGCATCTAAAGGATGCGGAAATGTTTTGGCAAAAGATGAATTGCTTATCCGATCATTGCGCAGAAAAGTAAATTCCATGACGGAAGGAATCTCCAGACCCTTGAATTTTATCACATCAGAATAATTATTCGGATGATTGTGTACACACGTATGCGTTTGCAAAAGTTTTTCAAACACCTGCGATGCAATCTTAAAAAATGGTTTACTGCAAAGTCCGTCTAGGGTATGAAACTCAATGACAATAATTCTGAAACGTTTCAGCAGGTCATCAGAAGCGGCCAATAAAACTTCATATTCAGAACCCTCTATATCCATTTGCAGCAATAAATCACCTTGGGAATCAGGAATTGATGACTTTACCCAATCATCAATCGTTGTAAAATTATTATCGGTGACCATGCCGACATATTTTTTTATAAAAACAAAAAGCTCGTGATACGATTTCGCGCTATCTACAGAACCATCCGCCAGAAAAACCTTCATCCCTCTGTCCGCGCAATCCTTCTCAAAGGTTGAAGAAAAACCGACACCGGGCGAAAAACATGCTTCAATCCCTGTCAGATCATCAGGCACAAGATATCCTCCGTCGCCTATTGGTCCCAAACGAATCAATTCTTTATCGCAGGATACAGGATGCAATTTGCTGATTAAGGAGTGCAATTCGTCTTTGGTTGCCAAGCCGCCGGACTGAAGATCCAATGCAGCAAATAGGCTAAGCACAGGTTCACTTATAAATATTTTCATAGTTTATTCTCAAAATTATATTTCAACTTTGCATTCGGCTTTCCCGATTAAAACCTTGCTTAAAATACTAACGAATCAAAATCTTTATAGCAAGATGTATTCTCCAAAACAGTGAATTCGTTCGATGAGTGCGCTTCATAATCGTCAATATGAATTAAATTTTCTGCGCTTTCATATATTATGGGCAATATTTTCTTGACACACACGTTTGCGACTTTTATACTTCAAAATGCAAAAAATCAATCACAGGTATGAACCCCAGGGCAAGTCCTGGACCCTAATTGCGCAGCGAGCTGCGGGATATTATACCCTCTGCTGCGCAGGATTGTTCAACTTACCCATTCCGCTACGCTGCGCTTTTGGAATGGGAGTTTCACAATAATTTCAACCGCTAGCTATACTCTAAGAAGGCGCTCAACATGAAAGATTCCATCTACCCAGCTCTTCAACTGACCGATGCCTGCAATAAACGCTGCCGTGTCTGCCTGCGTGTTCCCGGAGAACAAATGCACCACCTTGATCGGGATTCTTTTTTCCATTACCTGGAAGACATTGATCGCGTTTCCAACGTCTATCCTATCGGATTTCAGTTCGTCACCGGGGGAGAACCCACCATCTGGAAAGACAACGGCATGGATGTAGTTGATGTGTTGTCCGCCTTGTCAAAAAAAGAAAAAATCAGAAGTATCACGGTGCCAACCAATGGTAAAATTCTGGAAAAGACGGATTTTGCCGAAGCCTTTCTGGAAAGAATCTCCCGCAGCGTTAATCAAACGATCATTTTCGGCCTGAGCATTGCCGAATATCAGGAAAATCTTATCGATGGAAAGTGCAAGGCGCTGGATCATCTGCTTGACCAAAAGGACAGACCCGGCAACAAAATTTTTCCCGTGACCCTGGTCACCCTGTTCAAAAAGGATAACACGGATAAAATCCTCAAGCAGAACTATCCTGATGTTATTCAGAGAGTCACTCCCCTCGCCCCGCTGGGAGCCGGTGAAAATGAACTGGCAGAGTGCCCTTCCCTGTCTCTTGCCGGCAGCGACAAGACAGATCTCGGAGCGTTCTTCCCCTATTTTATGAGAGACGTCACCGGCCGCTTGAATATCAGTGAAAACGAGTTTGCCTGTATGCCGAATCGGGAAATCATGAACCGTCTTTCGCTGTTTGCCCATTGCGGCCGCAGTCCGTTTATTGACAAAACCTGGCATTACTGCCTGCCCTTCCGGGAAAACCCGGCTTTCGATCTGGCTGAGGTTGGAAAGATGAAAGAAAATACACTCGATAAATTTTTGGCTGGGAAACCGTTTCTCCAACGCATCCGGAAAATGGGCGTTCTTGATGCCGTGGAAACCTACAGAGACCGGCTGTCCGGCAGCGCCCGGAAAAAACTTGATCACCTTTTCAGTCCCGACCACAAAGTCTCGGTGGCATATAGAGGCTGCATGATTTGCAAAGAACTCGCCACCCTCGGCATCTGGCAGGAAATAATGACACCCGCTAAGCGCGAATAGAATGAAGCGCGAAGCGTTGGTGGAATTAGTGAGTCCCAAATTTCAGAATCGTAGTGCACTGAAATTTGTTGGACGAACTATCCCGCGCTAGCGGAGGATTGAAGATATCCGTGGTATCCCCTGAACGTAGTGAATGGGGATCATGGCCAAGCTGATAGTGAGTCCCAAGTTTCAGAAGCGTAGAACCTAAATACCTAAAGGGCACCATGGAGTCACTATAGGCACACTGAAACTTTCCGGTCAAATGATACCTTATCCTTCATTAGAATGGGAAATCACGTCAATTAACCATCGGAATGACCAACAGCTAATTGACGTGAGAATGAACAATTCGTACGTTACTGCTCTTAATCATGGCATAGACCGTATCTCCGGTCGTCAGGCCAAGCCGTTCGAGTGAATGATTGGTCACGAGAACATCAAAGGATGTTTCGCCCGCATTAAGGGACAGCAACGATGTTTTGCCCTCATACATGATATGTGCGAGCGTCGCTTCAATGTTGTTCTGAGCGGATGTGTTTGGAGAAGGCTGAGTGCCGACGATAATGTCTTCCGGACGTACGGCAAGTTTTACTTTTGCTCCTATTTCAGCCGGATCGAGTGTCTTCACGGTAAAACCGTCTACATTAACAACGGAAAGACCTTTATCATGATCAATAACAGTCCCTTCCATCAGGGTTGCCCCCACAAAGGCGGCAACAAAAGGTGTTTGGGGACGTTTAAAAACTTCTTCAATAGAACCGATCTGCAGAAGATGACCGTCCCGGATGACGGCAACTTTGTTGGCCAGTGTCCACGCATCGCACAAATCATGGGTTACGTGCATGACTGTTGTCTTCCGCTCCTTAATGGCCTTTTTAAGAAGCGACCGGGTATCCCGTCTGGTCTGCGGATCAAGCGCGGAAAAGGGTTCGTCCATAAGGAGCATTTTGGGCTCCACAACCAGGGCGCGCGCCAGAGCCACACGCTGCTGTTCCCCGCCTGACAATGTTGCCGGTTTTCTGTGAAGCAGATGCTCAATGTACAGGGCGGACGCGATGTCGTGAATTTTTTCCTTCATTCCGTTGGGATTCTTTTTCTTCAAACCGTATTCAATGTTCTTATAAACGGTAAAATGGGACAAAAGGGCATAGTCCTGATAAACAATCCCGATGTTGCGCTTTTCCGGCAGCTCCGTGGTAATATCCCGGTTTTCGAGATAAATATTGCCCTGATCGGGTGTCCAGAAACCAATAAGGCTTTCCAGGAGGATTGTTTTCCCTGCCCCGGTCGGTCCGATGATGGTGAGATAATCTCCCTTATCGAGATGGAAAGAAACGCCATTCAAATAAAATTCACCCAGGTCAATATGCAGGTCTGATACAGAAAGAAAACTCACAAACTCACCTCCGTCCGT
>CAYNWA010000027.1:44195-49047 GCA_964400795.1 uncultured Smithella sp. | reverse complement strand
TCGAGGGCTTTCTTCATTAAAACGTAAAGCATTTTTTAACTGGTTCTTTTATCTAAAAAAATGAAAAACAGCACACATTTTTTGCCATTACACCCGCAATGACGAAGGATGCAGCGCAACGCAGCATGTGGCCATTTTCCAAAGTCGTCAGGGGTAATTTTGGCCCGTTGGCCTTATCATCATCTCGCTCACATTTACGCTAGGCGGCTGGGTAAGCAGCCAGCAGATACCGTCGGCTATCGCCTGTGGCTTAAGCAGCTTGCCCATATGGGCAATGCCTTTGTAGAAATTCTCTTCATTGTAACCGGCGACTTTCTGAAATTCACTTTTTACGATGCCGGGCATGACCAGAGATACGCGTATTCCGTACTGGCAGACTTCCTGACGCAATCCTTCCGCAATCGCGCCGATAGCGAACTTGCTGGAGCCGTAAAACGCGCTGAAGGGCGAGATGTTTCTTCCCACTACAGAACCGACAGCCACGATATCTCCTTTTTTGCGTTCGACGAAATATTTAGCTGCGGATCGCATCAGATAGGCCGCACCGAGAACATTGGTATGATAGACTTCTTCCCACTGATAATTATCGCTTGCCAGTGTACCGCCAGCCAGTCCACGGCCGGCATTAACCACGACGATATCGTATTTACGGCCGCCTTCCATCCAGTTCAGTGTTTTCTCCAGCAATCTGTCTATATCAGAGGGCTGGCTTGCATCGCCGGCCATGGCAAAGACCTTACCGCCTTTTTTCTGAATATCGGAAGCAAGTTTTATCAGTTTCTCTTCGCGACGGGCGAAAACAACAACGGCCGCACCGGCCTGTGCCAATGTCATCGCAGTCGCGCGTCCGATCCCTGAACTGGCACCGGTGACGATTGCCGTTTTTCTGAAAAGAGGTTGATCGCTTTTAACCGTGCTTTTTTTTCGCTCTGCCATATTGAACTCCTTTTGTTCTTTTATCAGTGAAAAATAAATTAATGTCCTTTTGGATATAGTTCAGCCAGATTTTACGTTGCTTTTCCGTGCTGGTGACGATGACATTAAACGTCCGGCGATGAAAATTGATGACGCCGCAAAGGCCGAAGATGCAATTCTTCCAGATGGTCTCCAGCGGATCGCCGAAAACATTTTTCTCTCTTTTCGATTCCGTATTGGACGTGTTGTAAACCAGCGCTACTTTTGCTTTGAGCAATCCACTCGGAACGCCTTCGCCGGAATCACCTTCCAGAAATTCGTAGGCAACGCCGGGACGAATCACACGATCAACCCAGCCTTTCAGGATGGCTGGAGGCTGTCCCCACCAGTTAGGATGAACGATTATTATTCCATCCGCTGCCGCGATTTCTTCACAATGTTTTTTTATTTTGGCCGGCAGCCTGGCGTCATCGGTTATTTCTGACGCGGGAAGCAGAGGATCAAATTTCTCCTGATAGAGATCATGAAAAAAGACTTTGTGCCCGTTTGCTTTCAGCGCTTTCATCGCCGTCTGCGTAATGGCGTGATTGAAGCTTTCATGATCAGGATGGGCAAGAATGACAGAGATTTGCATTTTAATTACATCTTGAAAACAGAGAATATTTTTTTACAATTTGATAGCTTTTATAAAACGTCGAAAAACAGCACTGGATTCACCCTAAAGGGCATCATGGCCCGCCTTCGCAAGAATGACAAAAATATATTTACATAATTCTTGTTTACAAATTCGATAGCCAAAGTAGAACGCGGCGGAAGCGAGGAGGAACCGCAGTTGTATATCGGAGATACGTCGAGGAGTCGCCGCAGCTTCCAACAAAGTTATATGAAGGCTATCCATATTTGTGCTACTTAGCTAGCAACTTTTCCAGTGCCGGAAATACTTTATCCAGATTCTCCGGCTGGGAGCCGCCGGCCTGAGCCATATCCGGACGGCCGCCGCCGCTGCCGCCAACAATCGGCGCCAGCTCCTTGATGATGTTTCCGGCGTGATATTTGCCGGTTAAATCCTTGGTCACCATGCACAAGAGCATGACTTTATCGCCGGCTTTGCTGCCCAGTAGGATGATACCGGAGCCCAGCTTGTCGCGCAGCTTGTCTCCGAAGTCGCGTAGCGTCTTGACATCGGCGACGCTGACTTCCGTCGCCAGCATTTTAACGCTGCCGATGTCTTTGGACTGACTGATCAAATCGCTGGAATCCTTGGCGGCAAGTTTCCCTTTGAGGTTTTCAATTTCTTTTTCCAGTTCACGTTTTTCTTTCAGAATTTTTTCGGCGCGTTCACAAACTTCAAAAGAGCCGACCTTGAATAATCCGGCCGTGCTTTTTAACTCTTCTTCTACTATCTGCAAGTAGGCGAACGCTTCTTTCCCTGTTATTGCCTCGATTCTGCGCACGCCCGCGGCAATGGCCGATTCATGAAGAACCTTCAAAAGTCCGATGTCGCCGGTGCGCTTGACATGCGTGCCGCCGCAAAGCTCCATGCTCATCTCTCCCATCTTTACAATGCGCACGGTCGCTCCGTATTTTTCATCAAAAACCGCTGTGGCACCGGTTTTGAGTGCGTCTTCAAGTGAACAGATTTCCGTCTTCACATCCACATTTTTACGAATCATATCATTGGCGATTTCTTCAATCCGTCTCATTTCGATATCGCTGATTTTGGAAAAATGGGTGAAGTCGAATCGCAATCCTTCAGCATTGACCTGCGAGCCGGATTGTTTGATGTGATCTCCCAGGACGGCTTTAAGCGCCGCCTGCAGAATGTGCGTGCCGGAATGATTGGAAGCAGTAGCGTGACGTTTTTCTTCATCAACAATCAACTGCGCCGAGTCGCCGATTTTTACTTTTCCGCTCTGCACAATGCCTTTGTGAATGATAAATTTATCCACCGGCTTTTTTGTGTCCAGGACGGTGAAATTAAATTTAGCGCCTTCGAGATAACCGGTATCGCCGGTTTGTCCACCGGATTCACCGTAAAACGGTGTAGCCGCAAAAACGATTTCTGCGCTTTGACCTTCCTCCGCGCTTTGAACCGATTCTCCATCGATAAAGATAGCGGCAACTTTCGATCGTTTTTTGATAACTCCTCCATAACCGCAGAACTCGCTGATGATTCCCGAGCTTGAAGCTTTGAGGTAACAATCGGCAATCGCTTCTTCGCCGCTGCCTTTCCAGGCGCCGCGCGCGCGTTCTCGCTGCTGCTCCATTTCTTTCTCGAAGCCTTCATTGTCCAGTGTAAAACCGTCGCGTTTGACGATATCCGCCGTCAGGTCCGTCGGGAAGCCGTAGGTGTCGTAGAGTTTGAAAACCAACGTGCCGGGAAGAACCGATATGCCGGTTTTCTTCAGAGCTTCCGTTTCTTCATTCAGGATGCGCAGACCCGAGTCGAGCGTTTCCATGAAACGCTGTTCTTCATTCAAAATCATTTTGGTGATGTAAGAGGCTTTTTCCACCAGATCGGGATAAACGCCTCTCATCATGTCAATGACGACCTGGGCGCATTCGTTCAGAAAGGGTTTGTTGATGCCCAACATTTTGCCGTGGCGGGCGGCTCGACGAAGAATTCTTCTCAATACATAACCACGGCCTTCATTGCTGGGCGTGATGCCGTCGCCGATTAAAAAAGTGATCGCGCGGCTGTGATCGGCAATAACCCGGACAGAAATATCATTGTCCGCATTTTGTCCGTAAGTCTTGCCGGAGATTTTCTCCACGAATCGGATAATTGGGGTGAAGAGATCCGTCTCGTAGTTGCTTTTCTTCCCCTGAACGACAGCAGTAAGACGCTCCAGCCCCATGCCGGTATCGATGCTGGGCTTGGCCAGCGGGGTTAACTTTCCGCTTTCGTCGCGGTCGAATTGCGTAAACACGAGATTCCAGATTTCCAGATGGCGGTCGCAGTCGCAGTGCACATCGCATTCGGGACGGCCGCAGCCGGTGCCTTCGCCCTGGTCAAAGAGGATTTCGGAGCAGGGTCCGCAGGGGCCGGTTTCGCCCATCATCCAGAAATTACTTTTCTCGTCCATGCGCACGATACGCTCTGCGGGAACGTTCATCTTTTTGTTCCAGATTTCAAACGCCTCGTCGTCGTCCTTAAAAATCGTAATCCAGAGTTTTTCTTTGGGAAGGTTGACCACGTCGATCAGATATTCCCACGCCCAGGCAATGGCTTCTTCCTTGAAATAATCGCCAAAGGAAAAATTGCCGAGCATTTCGAAAAAGGTGTGATGACGGGCAGTGACGCCAACATTTTCCAGATCGTTGTGCTTGCCGCCGGCACGCGCGCATTTCTGTGAAGATGCCGCTTTGGTATAGCCTCTATTTTCCAACCCCAGGAACGCATTTTTGAACTGCACCATGCCCGCGTTGGTGAAAAGCAGTGTGGGGTCATCCTTGGGAATCAGCGACGAACTCGCCACAATGGTGTGTCCCTTGCTTTCGAAATATTTTAAAAAACTTTCCCTGATTTCATTCCCAGTCTTGGCCATCAATATCTTCCTTTTTTATCCTTCCCAGTTTATTTAGAATCAGACCCGGCGGGAAACCCCGTCCCATCAGGGCCTGAAATATTTTTTGTTTTTCCTTAAAATCCAAAGCAGTCGTTTTTCTTTTAGCCGCCTTTTTTTTGATTAAAATTTCAATTGCCGTTTCTTCCGGCAACTCTTCGCGCGCCTTTTCAATGGATGAATTGATCAACTCGGCTGAAATGCCTTTTTCGCGCAAGCTGGCGATTACCTTTTTGTTTCCCCAGACTTTATTCACAATCAGATTGCGTGCCCACTGATTGGCAAAAGACGCGTCATTGAGATACTTCAAATCGTGAAGTTTTTCCAGTGTTTCTTTAACGACAACTGCGGGAAAACCTTTTTCCCGCAGC
>CAYNWA010000027.1:7877-44185 GCA_964400795.1 uncultured Smithella sp. | reverse complement strand
AAAGACGAAAAGCCTTTTGCTTGGCGGCCTCCAAATCGAGAACTTTCACTTATCTTCTTCCTGTTCTTTGGGCAGGGCGCCCAGTTTGACGCGGACTTCGTTTTCCACCTGCGTCATGATATCGGGATTTTCTTTAAGGAAAATTCTGGAGTTATCCCGTCCCTGACCGATGCGGTCGCCCTTGTAGGAATACCACGCGCCGCTCTTTTCAATGATGCCGTTTTCCGCCGCCAGATCGAGCACATCGCCCTCTCTGGAGATGCCTTCGCCAAAGATGATGTCGAATTCCGCTTCCCGAAAAGGCGGGGCCATCTTGTTTTTGACCACTTTGACTTTGGTTCTAAAGCCGATAACATCCTGGCCGTTTTTGATGGACGTCATCTTGCGGATATCCAGACGCTGGGACGAATAGAATTTCAGTGCGTTGCCGCCGGTGGTCGTTTCGGGATTACCGAAGAAAACGCCGATTTTCATGCGGAGCTGATTGATAAAAATTACGGTGGTTTTGGATTTGCTGATGCTACCGGTGAGTTTGCGTAGCGCCTGCGACATGAGCCTTGCCTGCAAACCCATCTGGGCGTCGCCCATATCGCCTTCCAGTTCCGCCTTGGGAACCAGCGCGGCAACGGAGTCCACCACCAGAACATCCAGCGCGCCGCTGCGTACAAGTGTCTCTGCAATTTCTAAGGCCTGCTCGCCTGTATCCGGCTGGGAGATGAGCAGGTCATCGGTGTTCACGCCGATTTTCTGGGCGTAGCCGACATCCAGAGCGTGTTCGGCGTCGATGTAGGCTGCAATGCCGTTTTTCTTTTGAGCCTCGGCGACGATATGCAACGCCAACGTCGTCTTGCCGCCGGATTCCGGCCCGTAAATCTCCACCACACGTCCCCGCGGGACACCCATGGTTCCCAACGCTATATCGAGACTCAGCGAGCCGGTGGAAATGGCCGGAACATCCACTTTTTCCGCGCCGCCCAGCTTCATAATCGAGCCCTTGCCGAACTGTTTTTCTATCTGAGTAATCGCCAAATCAACGGCCTTTGATCTATCCATGTCTGCCATAATACAATGCCCTCCTTCATCCTTTTATTTTTATAATTTATTTATATTTGTTTCTTCAATTTTGCGTCATACCGGCGAAGGACGGTATCCAGTTTTACGCTTCATCCGCCTAAAGCAAACTCTGCCAGTTTGGTGTAAACAGCGCCCTGCGGAGAAAACCTAATCTATTTCTCCTTCATTTCTTCGCTTACCTGAGCGATCAGATCTTTTTCAGATGGTAAATACTTTTTCAAATCGGCAGGCAGTTTTCTGGTTAGTTTATATTCGGCTACGCCCACCGGATTTTTAGTGCTTCTTAAGGCATATTCTACAATAATATTTTTCTTCTGCGCGCAAAGAATAATGCCGATGGAAAGATTTTCACCATTGAGTCTTACTTTGTCGTTCAACAAATGCAAATAAAAATCCATCTTGCCCGCATATTCGGGTTTGAAATCTCCTGTTTTCAGTTCTATTGCCACAAGACATTTTAATTTACGATTGAAAAATAAAAGATCAATAAAATATTCATCTCCGTCTAATTCAATCCGGTATTGATTGCCGATAAAAGAAAATCCTGCGCCAAGTTCAAGAATGAAATTTTTTATCTTTTCTACAATTCTTTTTTCCAATTCCCGTTCCAGAACCGGTCGGGTAATTCCCAGAAAATCCAAATTGTAAACGCTTTTTAACGATTCGTCCGCCTGTTCGGCCAGATGCACGGGCAGGGCTTTTTCGAAATTATGCTGTTTTTTCTTCGAACTTAATTCATATGCGCCAGCTTTGATTTGATTAAGAAGCACGTTTCTCGACCAGCCCATATCCGCGGAAGCGCGTAGATAATATTCTTTGGCTTTTATGTCTTTAACTTTCTGCATGATGAGCACGTTGTGCCCCCAGGGAATTTCTGGCACAAGCTGTGCCAGTTTTGGCTGATCCTTATACGCAAGATAAAACATTCTCATCCGCCACAGATTATCCGGTGAAAACCCCCTGAAATTCTCATATTCACCGACAAGGTCGTGTGACAACTGCGCAACAATACTCTGTCCCCATTTATGTTTTGACTGACTTTCGACAATGCTTTTACCAATATCCCAGTATAATTTAATCAGCTCTTTATTGAGAGATCTGGCGGCATGAATACGCGAGGCAGCTATCCGCGACTTGATTTCGCTTAGCCAGACGCTATAATCTTTTGATAAAATAATACTGTTGATCATCTTACGTTGTCCACCTGCCTTTTTTGAACTATTGCACAAAATGCAACAGTTCGAATATCACCTGCCTAAAGCAAACTCTGCCAGTTGTGTGTAAACAGCGCCCTGCGGAGAGAGGGTGCTCTGAAACAGAAACAATTTATCGGCGGTAAATTCTCCGGCTTTAAACGAGTCGTATTTTTTCAGCGCTTCGCTCATGCCCGTGATATCGCGAGGGTCTTTAATCCGCGCCAGCGTCAGATGCGCCTTGAAAGACCGGTCTTCCGCCGGAAAGCCGATTGCCGCGAAATCGCCATCGAGTTTCTTCTGAAGATTGATAAGTCTTTCTACATCGCAGGTGATGCCGCACCACAGCACACGAGGCCTTTTGGCATCCGGGAAAACGCCCATCTTTTCAATTTTTAAATTCAGTTTCTGCTCAGCAACCACCCGCTTCTGTACAGCGGCACTAATGGTGGTGATATCCTCTTTGGAAATATCGCCGAAAAATTTTAACGTCAGGTGCTGGCCCTGCGGCCTTGTCCAGCTAAGCCTGCCGCTGATTTCCCGTTTCAATTTTTCCTGCAGGCGGGAGATTTCATTAAGAATATCTTCCGGCGGCTCAATGGCCAGAAAGGCGCGGATATTTTTTTCGGAATCGGCCATGATCTAAACCTTTCCCTGTAAGAAATTTTTTAGCAAGAACAGCGCCGCTTCGGTAAAAACTGCCTTATTCATTTTACGATCCCAGCGGTAGGCATAGTGGCGGCAAATCGTTTGCCTCGAGTCCGCTAGTGCCAGGTAAACGGTGCCGACAGGTTTTTCCTTGCTGCCACCGGTCGGTCCGGCAATGCCGGTGGAGGCTAATCCCAAATCGGTTCCGGCGAGTTTGCGTACGCCTTCGGCCATCATTTTTGCCGTTTCTTCACTCACCGCTCCGTATTTTTCGATGATTTCAGCAGGTACACCCAGCATGCTGATTTTGGCGGCGTTGCTGTAAGTTACCAATCCACGTTCCAGATAGTTTGAACTACCGGAAACATCGGTGAGACGACTGGTAATCATTCCTCCCGTGCAGCTCTCCGCCACAGCGATGGTCAGTTTCTTTTCTGTTAAGAGGCCGGCAATCACTTCTTCGAGTGTTTGGTCTCCGTAAGCGAAGATATAATCCTGCACATGCGCCGATACCTCATCCTGTGCTTTTTGCAGATTTTTTCGCGCTTGTTCCTGATTTTTGTTTTGTGCTATCAGGACGATATGGTTTTCGGGAAAAACGGGATAAAAGCCGATACTCACGCCCAGCGATTTAAAGTCAATATCCTTAACCCGGTCGTCAACGGCCGCTTCGGAAAGCCCGAAGGTTCTGATGGTTTGTTTGACGATATAGAGATCATCTTGTGGAAAAAGCTGGTGCAGGACCGGAAACACTCCGTTGGTTATCATTAATTTTGCTTCAGCGGGCACTCCGGGAATAACAAAAATTATTTTCCCGTTAACAGAAAGATAAAATCCAGGCGCCGTGCCTCTCGCGTTAGGTAAGACTTTGGCGCCTTGAGGAAACATAGCCTGTTTGGCATTATTCTCCGACCAGCGGAAATTGAATTTTGTAAAAATGTCCCTAATATAATTCAGAACGTTTTCATCGGTGAATAAAGGAAGGCCGAAAGCTGCGGCTATTGCCTCGGTGGTGATATCATCGGCTGTCGGTCCTAAACCGCCCGAACAGATTACGGCGTCGGTCATGGAAAGCAGATAGTCGAGACGGTTTTTGATAGCGACGAAATCGTCACCCACGGACATGATCGCTTCCACGCTCCAGCCCCGCTGATTCGCTTCGCGCGCGATGAAAGAGGCGTTTGTGTCCGAAATGCGTCCGTTCATTAACTCGTTGCCGATTGTCAGGATTCCAATCTTCACGTGATACTCCTTCAGCTTTGGAAAATACCACCGGCATTCGCCGGTCTTTGCATATGCGGAGTTTATCCGGAGCATGCCGGATTGCGCTGTGCGCCTTGCCTCTGGAACATTTTGCAAAGCTGATAAAAAATAATTATAATTTAAACAAATATACTAACAACCATAAAATCGTGCCCGCATAAATTCCAGCGGCGATGTCATCCATTACGACTCCCCAACCGGCGGGTAGTCTTTGCAGATTTTTTATCGGAAACGGCTTCACTATATCAAAAATTCTGAATAGTACAAATCCGGCGCAGATGCTTAAAATATTTATCCCCACCGGCAGCATTGTTATCTGGAATCCGATAATTTCATCAATGACAATGCGCGGGTCGTCTTTTTTTTCATAAAATTTTTCCGCCTGTCCTGAAACATAAATAGAAAGCGCAAGCAGAACAAGAACAAAAAGTAGGCGCAAAATCCAAGGCATGGGTAAACAGAGCAGGCAAATCAAAACGCCGGCAAGCGTGCCAGCCGTTCCCGGAGCTACGGGTGATAATCCGGAGCCGAATCCCGTTGCCAGAAATGTAATCAGTTTTTCGTTCAAAGTGCCTCCGAAGCTAAAAATGTATATTTGTGAAAATAAAACTCTTGACAATAGAACGATCGTTCTATATCATATATTCCATGAAAGTCAAGATAACTTTACAGGATGTGGAGAAAAAAATAACCGAGTTTTTCCTTGAGAACGGAAGAATGCCTTCTTATTCGGAAATGGCTGAAATTATTGGAGTACGTTCCAAAAGCGTTGTTCATTTCTGGGTGAAAAAATTACTCGATGCAGGAATTTTACAAAAAGACACCAAGGGATTTTTATCTCTAACACGAAATCCCCGTGCCTTAAAACTTGCCGGAGAAGTCTGCGCGGGATTGCCAACATCTGCGGAACAGGACCTTAGAGGTATTGTCTCCTTTGATGAATATCTGGTTAAAAATCCGGAAAAATCATTTTTGCTTTCCGTTACCGGCGATTCCATGATTGACGCGGGAATCATGGAAAAAGACCTGGTTGTTGTGGAAAGCAACAGAGAACCGAAAAACGGCGATATCGTTCTGGCGGAAGTGGATGGCGACTGGACCATGAAGTTTTTTTTCAAAAACGGGCAAATCGTAACGCTGGAGGCGGCCAATTCAAAATACTCGACAATCATACCACGTGCCGATTTGCGTATTGCCGGCGTGATTACCGCGGTCGTCAGAAGATATCACAAATGAAAAAATATTTTATGAAAAATGCTTTATTAATTACAATCAGCGTTGCTTTTCGCTATCTCTAACACTTTACATATACCCAGTTCGCAGGCTTTTCGCGCATCACGACAGCCGAGTTCATGGTTCCCCAGATTTAAATAGACAGCGGCCCTGTTATTATAAGCATCGGCATAATCCGGTTTTAACCGAATAATTTTTTCATAGTCTGCGATGGCCAGTTGATATTGGCCTGTTTTTGAGTATGCCATGCCTCTGTTAAAATATGCGGGAATAAAATGAGGATTAAGACGAATAGTTTCGTTGAAGTCTTGAATGGCATTTTGATATTGTTCTGACAAGACATAAACCACTCCTCGATTGTAATAGGCTTCGGTGTAATCATGTTTCAGGTGGATAGCCCTGCTGTGATCTTCTATGGCTTGTTCCCTCTCATTAAGACCTGAATAAGCGGTGCCACGATTATTATATGCATTGGCGTATGCGGGATCAAGACTGATGGCCTGATTATAATTTTTGATAGCCAGTTGATACCGGCCCAGTTTTGTGTATGCGTCTCCAATCATGTTATAGGGGATGGCGGAGTTTGATTGTATGTGAATGGCCTCCTGAAAATGATGAATAGCTTCATCGTTTTTCCCCTCATCCAGCAGAGCTCTGGCGAGGTTGCTATGAGCCAGATAGTTGTTTTCCGTAACTCGCAAAGTATGACTGAAAAGAGTTATGCTATTTTTCCAATAGCCGCATTGTCTCCAGGTTAAGACTGACAAGAAGATAAGAATTGCTATGCCCGCCGGGAATAAAAATATTTTTTGAATATTTTTGTTTTTAATCATAGATGAAATTCCCCATGAAATCATGATAGCGATTCCTATTGATGGGAGATAAGTATGGCGATCGGCCATTGCCTGCGCGCCGGCCTGGATCAGACCAATTAAGGGAATCATCGCCCCCAGATACCAAAACCAGCCAACGGATAAAAAAGGCAGTTTACGCAGGTAATGAAGAGCGGCGAAGGTAATGAATGTAAGAAGAACAAGAGCAATTACAACTTGCCACAAAGGCAGGGACATTTCGTAAGGATAAAATACAGACAGATTGAATGGCCAGAAAATATTTACAAGATACGTTACATAAGAAACGATTGCATTTAAAATGCGCGTGGCAATTGATACCTCCTCTATTGAAGCGAGTCTGCCGCCTTTATTCTGAGCCCAGAAGATAATGATACTGGCGACGATGGTTAATAAAATAAAAGGGATTTTTTCCCATATCAATCGTTTCGCAACATCCACCCTCGTTTCATTTTTCGTTAATATTGGCTGCCAGCGTTGCAGTGGCCAGTAATCCAGGAGCAGCATTATAAAGGGCAGTGTGACCATTGTTTGTTTGGTCATCAGCGCCAGAGAGAATAATGCCAGACACAGAAGGTATACGGATTTTTTGAAATTGTCGGCATAGAAGGCGTAAGCGTAAAGACAAGACATTCCGAAAAACATGCTCAAGACATCTTTTCGTTCTGCCGCCCAGGCTACCGATTCCACACGCAGGGGATGTAAAGCAAAAAAAGCGGCGGCAAAAGCCGAAGGCCAGAAGCTTCTTGTCGTCTTATTCAAAAAAAGAAACAAAAAGATCACAGCGCCGATGTGCAAAAGCAGACTGACAAGATGATGGCCGGAAGCTTGTGCCCCGAATAAGTTCCAATCCAGCATGTGAGACAGCCATGTTACAGGGTGCCAGTAGCTGAAATGTGTTGTCGTAAATGCCCATTTGATGCTTTCCGGATTAATGCCGGATTGAATATGATAGTTTTCGGTAATGTACTGATCGTCATCGCAGTTGATAAAATCGTTACCCGTAATCCGGCTGAAAGCCGTGCAGGTAAAGACAATTAACAATACAAGAATTAAATAAAAAAATTTTTTATTCATTACATTTTTTAACGGACACAGTACTCCGATGCAGTCCACGTTATTCGTCAGGGCAAAAAATCAAATCAATTACAGAGCTTTCTGTTTTTTGCGCTGTTTAATGCCTTGCATTGTCCAAGTTCGCAGGCTTTTTTTGCGTTCAAACAACCGGATACGGTATTCCCCAGATTCAGATAAGATAACGCTCTGTTGTTCCAGGCATGGACATGATTGGGCTTGAGGCGGATCACCTCATTAAAGTCATTGATGGCTTGCTGGTATAAGCCGAGTTTATCCAGCGCAATACCCCTGTTGTTATAAACATTGGCATAATCAGGTTGCATGTAAATTGCTTTATTGAAATCATCAATGGCGAGCCGGTATTGTCCGGTTTTAGCGTAAGATGTGCCTCGGTTGTAATATGCATCGACGTAATATGGAGCCAGAGCAATGGCTTTGTTAAAATCGGCAATTGCCAGGTCATGTTTGTCCAGTTCGGCGAAAGCTTTCCCTCTGTGGCCATAATTGAGTGGAGCGGAAGGATCCATGCGTATGGCTTTATTATAATGATAAATGGCCTTATTAAAGTTGCCTTTTTCCGCCAGAGCCGTGGCGAGATTGGCATGTGCCACGTAATTTTCTGTTGTCACCTGTAAAGTATGAATAAAAAGATGAAGGCTGTCTTTCCAATATCCGCATTGCTGCCTGGCTATAACAGTAAGTAAAATAATGGCTGTTATGGACGCTGTGGATAAAAATTTCTTGTTTTTGATTAGATGCGGAATTCCCCACGCCAGCATGACGGCAAGGCCGATGGAAGGTAGATAATGGTAACGGTCCGCCATGGCATCATTGCCTACCGGGACCAATTTAATAACGGGTATAAGAGTGATGATATACCAGAACCAGCCGACAAAGAGATATGGCAGGCGTTTTACCATTGCAATAACGGCAATACTGATCATGATAATCAGCATTGACGCTCCCAAAACCTGCCAGAGGGGGATATGATGAGGGAAAGGATAGAAAACAGCCATATCATGAGGCCAGAAAGTCTTTCCCACATAAGTCATTATCGATACAGGAGCATTGGCCAGACGGATACTCAGGGGAATATTTTTCCCGACAAATGAACTGTCTGAAGGGTAAAGATTAATGAGCACAGTTACCACAGACAAAATAAAAAAAGGTAATTTTTCCTTCAACTGCCATAAAAACAAATTTGATTTATGAGACGGGAACCGGGAAAGCGGCCAGTAATCCAGCAAAATCATCATTACCGGCAACGTAATCACCATGGGCTTGCTCATCAACGCCAAAATAAAGGAAAATAGAACCAGCAGGTATCTTTTTACAACAGGCTTTTCCGTATAACAGACATAGAAACACAACGTCAACATCCAGAAGAGAGCGCTCAGAACATCCTTTCTTTCCGATATCCAGGCTACCGATTCCACATGCAGGGGATGCAGGGCGAACAAAGCGGCAACAAAGGCACTGGGCCAGACTTGATTGGTCATGCGGTTAAGAAACCAGAAGAGCAGGAACGTGCTGAGGATATGGAGGATAAGGTTGGTAACATGATAACCGCCGGCATTCGAACCGTAGAGCTGATAATCGACCATGAAGGAAATCCAAACCAGCGGATTCCATAAACCGAAATATTTTGTAGTCAATGCCCAGCGAAATCCGTCCGGTATGGCGCCTGATCTGACATATTTGTTTTCCAGGATGTAGGCGTAATCATCGAAATTGACAAAGTCATATTGAATGACCTGTCCATAAACAATCATGGTGACGGCCATCAGCGCGATATAAACGATTATCTTCTTTTTGCTTTCATTGATATTTGGTTTTTTAAACATTGTCCGATTGCATCGCCGGTTGAAATGCCGGCGTGATTATTTTTTGATTTTCAGGAATATCTGTTTTTTAAATAAAGTCAAGCATATCTAAAAAAGCTAAAATGAATCAGCGGCACAAATCCCTGTCTTGAGCCCAGATCAATGTTTTACAACTTCCCAGTTCACAGGCTTTTTTTGCATCGTTACATCCTGATGCAATGTCGCCATGATTCAAATATAGATTCGCCCTGTTGGTGTAGATATCAGGATTATGGGGTTGCAAATGCATTGCTCTGTTAAAATCATCAATGGCTGATTGTAACTGTCCCATCTTAGCATAAACAACTGCTCTGTTATTGAAAGCATCAGCTTGATCGGGTTTTATTTGGATGGCTTTATGATAATAATAAACAGCTTCTTTGAAATCACTTTTTTCTGCCTTATAAGATGCGAGATTGATGAGTGCGTGATAACTGTGACTATCTACTCGTAAAGCATTACCAAAGAGAGTTAAACTGTTTTTCCAATATCCACATTGCTTCCAGGTTATAACTGAAAATATAATAAGTATCGCTCCAGCTCCTAAAAATAAAAACTTTTTGCGCAAACTTTTATTTTTGAATAGGTGTGGTACGCCCCAGGCCAGCATGATGGAAAGTCCTATGGAAGGTAAGTAGGTAAAGCGATCAGCCATTGCATTACTGCCTACAGGAATAATTCCCATGACCGGTAAAAGAACCAGTACATACCAGAACCATCCGGTAAATAGATAAGGCAGGCTTTTCCTTTTTAAAATTGTGGCAATGCTGATAAGAAGAATCAACGACACTGCCCCCAATATCTGCCAAAAGGAAGCTTGAACTAAAAAAGGGTAGCAGACGGTGAGATCCTGAGGCCAGAATGTTTTTTCCAAATATATTACAAAAGAATGAAGAGCATTAATGATTCGGGATTTCAGAGGCAACGGCCAACCTTTAATGAGCAGTTCGGGCTGGATATGGATTGTTATCAATGAAAAAAATATTGATAAAATAACAAGAGGCCATTTTTCCTTGATCTGCCACAAAAACACATTGCCCTTTTGCGATTCAAACCGTCTCAGCGGCCAGTAATCCATCAACATCATAATCAACGGCAACGTGACCACCATGGGCTTGCTCATTAATGCCAGAATAAAGGAAAAAAGAACCAGCAGATATCTTTTGATCAGGGGTCTCTCCGTATAATAGACATAGCAGCATAACGTCAGCATCCAGAAGAAAGCGCTTAAGACATCTTTTCTTTCCGATATCCAGGCCACCGATTCTACATGCAGAGGATGAAGCGCGAAGAAGGCGGCGAGAAAAGCGCTGGGCCAGACTTGATTGGTCATGCGGTGAAAGAGCCAGAAGAGCAGGAGCGTACTGAGGATATGCAGGAAGAGGTTGGTGACATGATAACCGCCAGCGTTCAGACCGAAAAGCTGGTAATCGAGCATCAGAGAAAGCCAGGTCAGAGGATGCCAGAAATCGGCATAAGTCGTGCTGAAAGCCCAACGGAGGCCATCTAAAGAAAGTCCCGATTTGATGTTTAAATTGTTTGTGACATACACGTTATCATCAATGTTGACGAAGTCGAATTGATGCACCTGCCAATAAACGGCAAGCGTAACGACGGCGAGAAGAATATAAATAATAATCTTTTTGTGGCTTTCGTTGATGTTTTTTTCATTTAGCATAACGTGTTTTATTTGCCGTATATATAATGATATGACTAAAAGAAACAAACTTTAATAAGACCCAAATTTCAGAAACGAAGTGCACTGAAATTTGATGGTCGAATTATCCCCGAGGCGAATAACCTAAAGGTCACTATAGGCCGAGCGGGATAAATGTGGGTCTAATTCCCCGCCCCTTGGGGCGCAATTCCTTGTTCATTTTAATTGCACATACCTTTGCCTTTAGCCCATATCAGCGTTTTGCAATTTCCCAGTTGGCATGCTTTTAAAGCGTTGCTGCATCCTGAAATATTGTTCTTCATGGTCAAATAAATAAAAGCTCTGTTGTTGTATGCACCGGCATGGTTGGGCATAATTCGAATAGCTTCATTAAAGTTTTTCAATGCAACTTCGTGCTGGCCAAGAGTATGATAAATAATTCCAAGATTATAGTACGCCTCGGCATAATCCGGTTTGACGCGTATCGCTTCATGGAAATTCATCATAGCTTTTTGATATTGTCCGAGGCGAAAGTAAATAACCCCTTTGTTGTAATTGGCCGCGTGATAATTATTTATGCGGATGGTTTTGTCATAATGATATAAAGCCTTCTGTGTTTCTCCCCTTTCCAACAGGGCAGAAGCGAGGTTAAGATGCGCCATATAGTTGTTTTTGGTGACCTGTAACGCATGGCTGAAGAGCGTGATGCTGTTTTTCCAGGAAGAGCATTGTTGCCACGTCAAAAAAGAAAGAAAAATCATAAACGCTATGGCGGCTGGAAATAATATTATTTTGTTCAGGTTTTCGTGGCGGAATAAAAAAGGCATGCCCCAGGCAAGTCCGACAGCAATCCCTATGGATGAAAGATAATGATAACGGTCGGCCATTGCAAAATCCCCTATTTGAAGAATGCCGATGACAGGAAAAATTATTATTCCATACCAGAACCATCCGGTAAATAAATAAGGATGACTTTTTGCCATGACAATAACAGCGGCTGTGATTAGAATAACCAGTAAGGATGCTCCTGCAACCTGCCAGGATGGAGTGACGTCCGGAAACGGGTAAAATATGGCCAGATTAACCGGCCAGAATGTTTTTATCAGATAAGTAACAAAGGCAACCGGAGCATTGGCCAGACGGGAAATAAAAGCAATGCTGATGGTGTCCTTTTTGTCCGGAGTATAGAAAGTGATCATGACAAGGATCAGGGATAATACAAAGAAAGGGATTTTTTCTTTCACCTGCCATAACAGCCAATTGCCTTTTTCCGGTTCAAAGCGTTTTAACGGCCAGTAATCCAATAAAATCATAATCACCGGCAGGGTGATCACCATGGGCTTGCTCATCAAAGCCATCATAAAAGCAAAAAGAACCAGCAGGTATCTTTTCAGAACCGGTTTTTCGGTGTAATAGACATAAAAATACAGGGTCAGCACCCAGAAAAAAGCGCTTAAGACATCCTTCCGTTCTGCTATCCAGGCCACCGATTCCACATGCAGAGGATGCAGGGCGAAAAAAGCGGCGACAAAGGCGCTTTTCCATATTGCATGAGTCATGCGGTGAAAAAGCCGGAAGAGCAGCAGCGTGCTGAGGATATGCAGGATAAGGTTGGTAACATGATAACCGCCGGCGTTTAGGCTGTAAAACTCGTAATCCACCATGAACGACAACCAAACAAGGGGATTCCATAAGCCGAAATATTTTGAACTTAAAGACCAGAGAAAACCTTGTGGTGTCAGACCGGATTGAACAACACTGTTTTCAGAAACGTAAATATTATCATCAAAATTAACAAAATCGAATTTGTTTACCTGCCAGTAAACGGCAACGGTCATAGCAACCAGAACAATGGAAACAAAAAGAATCTGTCTTTGATGATTAAAAGTTGTTTTATTGAACAGGGGATAACCTCCGCGAGGAGCCGGACGCTCCTGCAATGACAATACTTTCCGCGATTTCAATGCGCATGAACTCCCTCGCGTGAGGACAGGTGCCATGCCGTGGCATTCATTGGCGATTTTTTTTAAATATTATCTTTTTATATCTTGGTCTGAACCTTTTTAATATCTACAACGTTACCCGGAGCTTTTTGAGGTTCTGTATTTTTTATATCTGTCATGATAGGTTTATTGATCGAACTATCCTCATAAAAATCTTCGACTAATGCTAAATATTCAGCCAGAAGTTTGCGGCTGACAACGAAAATATGTCCGATATTTTTTTCAATGACGCGATTCAGTCCGCCACAGGTAAATTTAACATTGCCTGTATCCACGCATCCCCACGTTTCTCCTGCCACGCAGGAACCTGCCGGCGCAATGGGATCACGGGATCCTTTGTAATCAAAGATTCTGAGTCCCGCTTTTTTCAGGATAGACATGTTAACCGGCTTGCCGTCATACTTGGGATTGGAGGAGGGAAGGCGATATTTTTCCTCATAAACCTGATTACCGATAAAGATATTCTGAATCCACTGAACATGGGCGCTGACAGGGAATTTGGTTCCGTGAGTCAACCAGTATAGAAATGGCGCCGCATCGGCAATGGATTCTTTAATTTCCGCGCGTCCGTAGAACCCAAGGACAACCGTGTGCTGAACCCCCGGTTGGATTTCATTCATTCCCGCTTCGATGACCTGCGGAGGAATGTTCACCGAGCCAAAAAGCTCTTTCATCAGGTAAGGATCATAATCGCGGCGGATGAGGGAACGAATCGGATGGTGTCCGCTGTCCTCATCATCAAACTTCATCGGAGAAGCCATCAAGGCAATTTTCTTGATATCCATCGGTTTCCCCGCTGCCAGAAGTTCTTCCGCCCGTCTGGCCAGATAGGGCAGGATCAACGTGCCGCCCATGCAATAAGCCATGATATAGATTTCGTCCTGCGGATGCCTCATCTTAATGATGTCCAGATAAAAATCAGGAATGGTTTTTCCGTAAAAGTCCAGTCCCAGTTCTGTTTCTTCCCAGCCGGGGTCTCCGTGATCCACCATGTAAATAATATAACCTTTCTTAAGCATGGCCTCGACCACCGATTTTCCTGAAGCAAGGTCGAAAAGTTCCGGTTTATTGATGAGCGGAGTTACCATATAGATGATTTTCCCGTTGCGTTCTGTTCCTTCCGGCAGAGGATAATAACGCAGTCTTACCCTGTGATTGAGAGATCCTTCGACATATTCATAATGAGAACAACCTATTTTCCCTTGGGTAGCTCTTTCGGAATATTCCTTGATGTCAAAAGCGTTGGCGTCGTAGAGATTCTCGAGGCGGATGCGGTTTTCAGCGAGATATTCCTCGAAAGTGGTCTTCATTGTCCCGTCGGGATTCGTCTTGGCAAAGGGAAGCGGCTTATCTGCAAAAGGTTTTTCCGTGATGAGAACCAGCAAACATTTTAAAAGCTCCTTCATTGCCTTCAGGCGTGAAAGCCCTAAATTGTTGTATTGCTGTTCCAACTGGGCGAACTCATCCATATAGTTTTTCAAATATTCTTTGCCCTTTTGCGTTGTACAAATCATATTGGCTTTTTCTCTGTTGAATTTTCCATCTTTAATGAAAAAACCGGTTAACGTGTAAAGAAGACGGGAATAGCTTTTGTATATCCAGCCGTTCAGATCGGCAATCGCATCGGGATTTCTGGAAGCGCCGACGGCCAGACGGGCACTCGCCTTAACATGTCGCAGCATCGAATCAAGCACGGCACTTTGCCAGGAAGCGGCTATCGCCATGGGTCCAAAAAGCCATAGGTCCTTTTTAATCGTATTGAGCATTTGCTGATAGTTGAATAAGCCTCTTATTTGCTGGCCGACTAATTTACTTTTCCAGGCAATTGTGGTGTCCAAATCTTCCAGATTATCGGCAGGAGAAAAATCTATTACACTGAGCAGTTCATCAGGCGTGATTTTTGAAATTTTTCCATTCATCATAGATTAACCTCTTTATGGATTTTATTTGTAAGAATCAAATTTTAGTGAAAATATCCGGCCCCGTGAGGCGCAATTATAATTCCGGCGCTTGTGCCGGAACTTATACCCGTGATGAAACATACTGTCAATATGGTATGCAAGGTAAATTAAGTTGACAAATATGTCCTTATATATTAAAAATAATAGAAGATTTAAAGGGTTTCGTCATGAAATTGCTGCTGGCGAAACCAACATCCATGTAATTATTCCATTAGTTTAAAATTTGAATCATTATTCTTTTTTTAACATTTAATTGCTGTTTCCTTCAATAGTTTTTTTAAGCGGAGTGCACAATGACCGAAGAAGACCAAAAGAGTCAATTTAACGAATCTTCCGTTTTCCCGTGGCTGCAGATGGTGTCGGATATGTGGTTGAACATGGCCAGGGCGATGCCGTCCGGTTCACAGACGGCGTTAAACACACAATCCGCACTGCAAAATCGCTTTTCACAGCAGCTTGATACTCATTTGAATCTGCTCAAATCATTTTCCAGAATGATGAAGCAGCCGGAATCCGAATCGGCGGCGACGAATGCCTTGAGCGCTCTGCCGGAGATTTTTCTAAAAATGGCCAAGTCCGGCTTTGACGCAGCCATGCAGATACAAAACCATTTGCTGGAAAAAGCCGGCAAAATCGGCAAACGAACGGAAGCATACAAATTTGAAAATCTGGATCAGGAAATCTTCAAAGCCTTAAGCGAAGTTTATGAAAAAGAGATACAACAGTACTTTAAAGTTCCTCCTCTGGGACTGACCCGTTTTTATCAGGAACGTTTCAATGAACTGCTCAACAAGCACAATATTTTTGAAACGACTCTGGCCGAATTTCTTTCCATCCTCTATTTGCCGATGGAAAAGTCTTTTAAGGTTTTCCAGGAAAAACTCAAGGAAATGGCGGAAGAGGGGAACATTCCCACGGCGACAAAAGAAAATTACGCCATGTGGCTGAAAATTCTCGAAGGCCACTACATGAACCTTTTCAAATCGGTCGATTATACGGAAACGTTGCACCGTGTCCTCAAACATTTTGAGAATTTCATGATGGCAAGAAATGAAACGATGCAGGATTATCTGCAGATGCTTCCTGTCGTTACGACCAAAGACATTGACGATTTGTATAAAGAGTTTCATCTGTTGAAAAAAAGAGTAAAAAAACTGGAAAAAATGCTGGGGATTTCTGCCAACACTGTCGATGTCGGGAAGTGAATTTCACTGATAAACCTCACAGGAGATTGCCACAGATTTAAAGAAGGGATACTTTTTCATGGGTTCAACAAAAATTCCACTGGATCTGATTCTGGAAAAGATGGCCGAAGATGCGGAAAAAGCGCAGCAGCGTGTTTCCAAAGCTTCCGAAGTTCTTCAGGGACAACTGAACACCGATCTTGCCTCGACTCCTTATGAAATTGTGTATGAAGAAGACAGAGTAAAGGTCAAACATTACTTCCGCAATGAAAACGCGGAAAATAAATTGAAAGTGCCTTTATTGGTCGTTTACGCGCTGATTAACCGGGAAACGATGCTCGATTTACAGCCGGACAGAAGTGTTGTTAAAACATTTTTGGAAGGCGGCATCGATCTTTACATGATTGACTGGGGTTATCCGAAGCGCAAGGATCGTTTTTTAACCATTAACGATCATGTCAACGGTTATATGAACAACATCGTCGATTTCATCCGCGAAAAACATAATGTTCCGAAAATCAATCTGATGGGAATATGCATGGGCGGAAGTTTCTGCGTCATGTATTCCGCCCTGCATCCGGATAAAATAAAGAATCTGGTGACGACGGTTACCCCGTCGAGCTTTAACACGGACAAGGGTCTTTTGCATGTGTGGATGAGAGATATCGATGTGGATGGGTTAATTAAAACATACGGCAATATTCCCGGCGATCTGATGAATTTTGGATTTCTTCTGCTGAATCCCGCGCGCCTGATGATTGATAAATACGTCGGGTTTATGGAAAACATGGATAATAAGGATTTTGTTGAAAATTTTGTGCGGATGGAACGCTGGATTTTTGACAGCCCCGATGTTCCCGGGGAAACATTCCGCCAGTTTGTGGAAGACTGTTATCAGAAAAATCTTTTGATTCAGAGCAAAATGTGCCTAGGCGGAACACGAGTGGACTTGAAAAAATTAACCATGCCCCTTTTGAATTTCTTTGGTGAGTATGACCATCTGGTGCCGCCGGAAGCCTGTGAGCAATTGACCAAGGCGGTAGGCAGCAATGATGCCGAAGATGTGCGTCTGGAAACCGGACATATCGGCATATACGTGAGTTCTAAATTCCAGAAACTGTTTGCACCGAAGATTGTCCAGTGGCTCAAGGCCAGAGACCAGGAAGACATCGTTGCTGAACCTGAAAGAATTTCCGCGCGGGCAGTAAAAGAGCGTAAAACCATGATCAAAAAGAAGATAGCAAAAACCGTGAAAAAGGGTTCAGCAGCAAGAGAAACCTGATTGTAAGCATTAACAGTGTTTAAAACATAGGACAAGGGAGAACAGGTATGGCAACAAAAGGAAGTTTTTTCTGGGTTTTGAGTAAACTCACTCGAGAAGTCAGTGAAACAGAAGATTTGGCTAAAATACCGCATTTAATTGTGTCGGCAGCCGTGGAAGCGTTGAAAGCCAAGGCAGCGGTAATTTTTCTGAGAGATGAGGATAAGAAAGGCTTCATCAGTAATCAAGCTGCCGCGCAATGCGGGCTTTCTGATAAATACATCCATGCAGGAACTGCTCATGCCATTAAGATTAGTCCTCAATTGCTTAAAGATGGATATATGTATTTTCGTGACGCAACAACGGATAAGCGACTGATGAATCATAAAGCCAAAAAAGAAGAAGGCATCGGTTCAATCATCTCCGTGCCCATTGTGTTTCGAAAGAAAATGCTGGGGATTTTGAGCCTATATACCAAAGGGATTCGTGAATTTACCAAAGACGAAATAGAGTTTCTTTCCATCCTGGCCGAACAGGGGGGATTTGCCATTCAAAATGCCAATTTAATAAAGAAACTACGTGGCTTGTCAAAAAAATTTCTTGATCTGTCTGCGAGTATGTCTTCAAGTCTTGATGTGAAAAAAATTATCCAGGCATTGACCCAGGAATTGGTGGATGAACTGCATCTAAAGGCTGCTTCAGTAAGGCTTCTGGATGAAGAAACGCTCACTTTAAAATTGGTGGCCAGTTTCGGTCTGAGTGATAAGTATCTTAACAAGGGACCGGTGGCAGCGGATAAAAACATCGCCCGGGCTCTCAAAGGAGAAACGATTTACATCAAAGATGTTTTAACGGATCCTGGCATTCAGTACAAAAAGGAAAAAGAAGCGGAAGGCATTGTTTCCATGTTGTATGTTCCGATAAAATCTCAGGATAAAATTATTGGCGCGCTCATTATTTACAGCAGCTGGTCCAGGGAATTTACAGAAGATGAAATCATGCTGGTAACGGCTCTGGCCTATCAGGGAGGGCTGGCCATCAGCAACGCCAGCATGTACATGATGCTTCAGGAAGATATCAAGGATTTGAAGGATAATATTTGGAGCCATAAATGCTGGTTCTAAGACCATCTTGAATTCTTCGGCTAACTTTGTTGGCTGCGTCGTCGGATTCCTCGACGTATTATTAATACGCCTGCGGATCCTCCTCCTTGCCGCCTCGTTATCCTTTGAATTGAAGATGGTCTTTTCTTAAAACAGAGCATTGTTCAACAATGTCAAATCAATGAGGAGGGAATTTTTATGATTACCGGGAAGAGCATTGATCAACTCAAAGTCGGGGATGTGGCGGAATTCGCCAAAACAGTTACGGAAACGGACATTTATTTATACGCCGGTATCACCGGCGATTTCAATCCTGCCCATGTCAATGAAGAATACGCCAAAAACACTTTTTTCAAAACGCGCATCGCGCACGGCATGCTCACTGCAGGATTTATTTCCGCCATTATCGCCAATCAGCTGCCCGGTCCGGGAACGATCTACCTGAATCAGAATCTGAGCTTTCTGGCGCCCGTTCGCATAGGCGATACCATTACGGGACGGGTGGAAGTTCTGGAATTGAACACAGAGAAAAACCGCGTCCGGCTGAAAACCACCTGCACCAATCAGGAAGGCGTTGTCGTGCTATCGGGCGAAGGCTTGGTCAGTCCTCCGAAACCGCCAAAGACATAGAAAATTAAGTAATTTTATTTTTTTACGGAGATATCCAGAAAGAAAAATGTTTACGGGGTATCCTGCTTTTTGTCAGTGAGGTATAGGAGTATTTGCAGCATCTTAAGAATAGCGTTTAAGATGCTTCTAATTATTTAAATATTTTCTTTTAATTTTCCATAATTCAATTGGAGCTTTGAAAAAATCAATAATTTTTATGGATGAACCGGCAACATCTTCCCATGATGCCAGAGGATATTCGTATATATTTTTGTTGGCATCTTCTAATCCAAAGGTTTTTATATAGCGTGCCAATAATTCCACATCGAAGAGCCAACGACTGATAAATGGTTTATCAAAAAGTGGTAAAACAATATTAGTCTTAAACAATTTTGCGCCACATTGTGTATCATATACCTTCAGCTTTAGTACAACTGAGGCGACTGTGGCAAAGATACGTCCCAGATAATGTCTGGTATTTTTCCTCTTTACATTGGAACCCAATCTCATCAATCGACAACCCATAACCATTTTACAATTGTTTGTTCGAAAACAGTCAAAAAATCTGTCTATTTCATTCAATGGTGTGGCTAAATCGGCATCCCAAAAACCGACGTATTCAGAATTTACATTCTCCAGTGCATACAACATTCCCTGTCTTACAGCCTCTGCTTTACCTTCATTATTCTGCAGATCGAGTATTAAAAAATGTTCGTCTTGAGCCATTAATTTTCTTAATACTTCGATCGTGCGGTCTGTACTCCCATTATTGATAAATAAAAATCGGATGTCTTTATTTTTTCTGGCGAAAGATGAAAAAACGTTGGCAGGTAAACGTTTTTCTTCATTATAGCAAGGTATTATTATTGTGGTTTGCATACTATATACGTTGAAAGTCCGGGCACGTTGATTCCCATGGAACGAAATAATTTTGCAGCATGGTAATCGCCCAATAAAAATTTTTCATAAAATAAAGAAAATATTTTACCATGATGCCAATCCCCAATCCCCTTGACCTCTTTATCCTTTTTTCTCCATAAAATGTCTAAGTATTTCTGTATGAATCTCACCAATAGTAACGTAAAGAAAAAATAACCACCCTTAACATATTGCAAACCGACGTCTTCGACAGTTCTTTTTAATTCTTTTTGTGAGTATCTGCGGTAATGTCCAAGCCATTGATCATGTTTAGAAAAGAGAGTGTTAAATGCGGGGACTGTTATTATAAAAATGGTGTTTTTATCAATATACGATTGCTGTAATAATAATTCGAGAAAATCATGATTATTTTCAATATGTTCAACGACGTCCAATAAAAATACAATGCTGGCCTGGCCCTGATTTAATTTTACCTCTTGAAAGTCTTTATATAAACGAACAGGTAAATCCTGATATTTTTTCCTTAAGGACGAAATTACCTGATCATCAAATGCAGTGTCTATAGCAACAGCAACGGGACGATATATACCGAACTCTTTGCAGAATTGATTAAGGGAAAATAAATCTCCACATCCTATATCAAGGACATGTAAGTCTTTAGAGAAATTATTTATATATGGTTTTAAAATATCAAAGATTACCTTGCAACGCGCATATTCCCACGGGTGATTTCTTTTTTCATCATTTCTGACAGTGACTTTGAATTCTTTGATATCCATTAATTATTTAAAATTCTTTTTTAAAAGAAAAATATGACCGTTGGAATCTATTATCTCCAGATTTGTTAAAATATCTGTAACATAATTTGTTTCCTTGGTTCTATCGGCAAAGATTTTCACATCAGATTCCTCCATAATTTTTCTGAGCCTTTCATAATCCGATTTTAAATATAATTCAGAAAGGCCGGGATTGAAAGCTGAAATATTCGGTATCTTAGAAAAGTAAGTGCAGCTGTTATGTGATAATATAATTACCTTTTCCGAAGGATGTATGTGTTCTTTAATAAAATTAGAGTTCATTTGTATAACTTGTTTTGTTGCGGAATAGCCTTGGACATTTTTTAGTGAAGTTTTTAAAATAAAACATTCATGTTTAATATTTATTAACATAAATATTACAGTGATTTTCCTTTGGCTCAGATCAATATTATTGATGTGAAGCTTCATTTTTTTACGAATGAAAATCTCGAATGTCCGAAATAACTGACAATAGCCACAATGGGAATTAAAAGCGCACCGGCAATTTTGGGATCTATCTTGAGAACCTCGACGAAAAAAGGAAGCAAGGCAAATCCCAGGATAATTGTTGCTGCGTATGTGGAATAAAATTTAAAAAATTCAATAATGATGCCTCTGCCTTTGACCGTTGACTTGAAGGTGATGTATTTGTGAAAGAGAAAAGCGCTGATGGTAGCGATAATATTGGCAAGAACAGCAGCCGACATGTACGCCATGTAACGTTTTTGGAAAAACAGCGCAAAGATATAATCAAGGCTGATATAAACCAGATAGCCGAAAATCGTGTTCCAGACGCCGATAATGAAGAAGCGTATTTTTACCTGATGATTCGACCACAGTTGTTTCCATGATATTCTCAAAGGCAGGCACCATTTAATTAATCAAAATTAATTCGTTCCTTTTCAATAACCAGCGGACGTTTTTTGACCTGTGTGAAAATCGCTCCGATATATTCGCCAATAACACCCAGAAAAAATAACTGCACACCGCCGAAGAAAAATATACCGATGACGAGAGGAGCGATACCCAGCTGAAAACTCTGCCAGTAGAGCAGTTTGTAAATGAAATAACCCGTGGCCACTAAGAGATTAACAGCGGCGACAGAAAAACCAATAAAACTGGCAAGACGCAGCGGAATAATGGAATCTCTGGTGATTCCCAGCATGGCCTGATCATATAAGTTGTAGAAATTATTTTTTGTTTTGCCTTTTTGTCTTATTCTTTGTTTGTAATTAAGAATAGCCTTTTCAAAGCCTATTTCGCCTATTAGACTTCTTAAATCAGGATAGGGATCATCAATCTTTTTTAAAATGTCGATGATTGCCTTATCATAAAGGCCGAATCCGCAGAAGTTTGTAATGATTTGAATATTTGAAACTTTATTATAAATTTTGTAATACAATTGTCTAATAGCAAACATAATAGGTGATTCTTCGCTTTTATTTTTCACAGCTAGAACGATTTTATATCCATCCGCCCATTTTTTTATTAACTCTTTTATCATGGATGGTGGGTCTTGAAGATCTGCAACGACTTGAATCACGGCATCACCTTTGGATTGTAATAATGCGTAATAACCATTCATAACCCCAAAATTTCTGGAATTGATAATGACCTTGACATTGAAGTCATTCTTGGCGATTTCTTTCAATATTGAGGCGGTTTTATCGGTTGAAGAATTATCAATAAAGATGTGCTCGTATCGATAATCGGGCATCTGCACAAAAACATCTTTAACCTGTTGATAAACATCCCTGACGTTTTCCTCTTCATTGAAGCATGGCGTTACGATGCTAATAAGCTTTTGCATTTTTGGCTCTCCATATAAAGAAGATTCATTTAATCAAATGAAATCCTCTTTGTTAAAAATATCCGTGTACGGAACGGGTAAATTTTTACCATAAAACTTAGTCATGTAGTTTTCAATAAAGTGTCGGTCTTCTCCAGACAGACACTTCGGGTTGTAATTTCTGAAATGCTTGATGCTCATGCCTCGATCCATGATCGTTTTGAGGCTTTCCTCGAAGATATTACCGATTCCGATATGGATATATACGCAGGGCAAAACATCGCCATACTGGGTGACATGCAGACACGCGGTCACCGCGCCACAACCCTTATCCATACCGTAAGAGGCGAACGTGTCACGATGTAAGACCGGATGCGTGTCATGCGCTTTCCTCAGAAATTCCGCGTCTTCTTCATTGATGAGTACTTCATGCTTGCCTTCCCATTCACCGGTGCACCGGGCGATCAAAACATCAATCGTAAACCCATGCTCTTTGGCAAATTCAGCCATTTGAAACAAACGGTCTGTCTGACAGTTCTGATGGGTGACAACGGTCTGAATAACCACGCTCAACCCTGCTTCCCTGGCATTCATCATGGCGTCAATGGCTTTCCGATAGGCGCCAATGTCGTTGCGATTGATATCGTGAATTTTTTCATCAAAATCATCCAGGCTTATTTTGACCTTGTCGAGACCCAGTTGTTTCAGATGTTTTGCTTTGTCGAGCGTCATAAAATGACCGTTGGTGCTCATGGTCAGATGAAACTTGTCCGGCTGCAGAGCCAGAATGACCTCATCAAGATCTTTAAAAATCAGCGGTTCTCCACCGGAAATACAAAATTGGCAGAAACCGAGTTCATGTGCCTGATTACTGATATTTAATAAATCGTTTGGTGTAAGTTTCCGCCCGACCTTTTTGAATCTTGAAGCCGTACAATGCTTACATTTGAGATTGCATGCATAACTGTAGGCGATATCAATGATCGGCGTAGGTATCCCTTGCTTAAATCGTTCTTCGATTCTGATGACTTTTTCGAAGACATCAGGCTTTTCCCTCTTTAATTTTGCTCTTTTTTGCTGTTCAATATCTTTTTCTGTGACCATAATTATTCTTTTTCAAATTTTTATTTTATCGTTAAATCAAGGCATAGCAGACTGTTTCATATTCCAGAGGCGTATGATGCCGGATAAATATCTTGTATTCAGGCACGATTTTCTTAATGTATAAAGGAATCTCCCAGAGGTGTTCCGGTTTATGATACACGCAAATAGCCAGTTTGGGTTTTTGTTTTTTGATTATTTCTTCGGCGCCTGATAATGCCTTTACTTCGGAACCTTCAATATCCATCTTAATAAAGGTAACCTTTTCGTTTTGCAAAACATCGGAAAGCTTAATTGTTTTCCCGCATTCACTTGCTTTGTTTATAACATTGATAAAAGTACTTTCAGAGCCAGAGCCGCCGCTCTCATAATAGACATCCTTTTCTCTGTCAAGCAGGCCTAAATTATATAATTTTATTCTGTTTTTCAAATTTGCATCCAGTTTTTCGACAGATGACTTCATTTCGTTGAAGTTCTTTTTATCTAACTCAAAGGCATGAATCAGATCAAATTTGTTTTGAACTCTCTTGAGAAAATTAAATAGAGTGTCGCCATTGTATGCCCCCACATCAATAAAAGATTCATGATCGGTTAGGTTAACGATGCCCGGAGGATAATACTGATCATTGGTAAAAATTTCTTCATAGCCGATTTTGTCAACATCAAAGTCGAACCAGTTTTTTATCAGAGTAAACGTGATTTCTTTGGATCGTTCATCTTCCAGAACATCCATAACCTTAAGCACGTTATCCTTTATCTTTTGAAGATTCTTTTTGTTTTTAAAATAGGCGTCGTTCAAAAGTCTGTATTCTGTGACGGCAAATATTTTTTTAAATCCGTTATCCAATAGCTGCCGATATATCTTCTTGTAGTGCTGCGTGGTTATCAGAATGGCTATATCATCTTTGTATTTATCCAGTTCCTTCGGAGAAATACATTTTAAATCATTATGAAAAGTTTTACCCCATTTCGCTTGATCATTATCTGATGAGAAATTTATCTTGATATCAGTAAGTTTTCTTATTGCAGCAATAATGGGGTATGAAACAATACCTAAACCAAAAGCACAAACGTGTTTTGAGTCTTTAATTTCTCGTTTGATTCTGTCGATACTAAATTCTTTTCTTTCCAGCACATCATCCAGATATGTTGAAATTTCTTTTTTATAATCCATTAAGTTCAGTCCTTTTTATTGAGAGTTCTTTTTCCAGTACACACCAGACCAGTCAACAATATGAATCATATCGATGATATTTTCTTTCTTGCGATAATCATCAACTGCATTATGGCACCCCTCAAGTGCCCCATAATCATCAATAATACAGTATCCGCCGACAGACAGTTTAGGATATAAATTTTCCAACGCTTCGATTGTTGAACCATACATGTCACCATCTAGTCTTAAGATTGCCAGTTTGTCAATTGGCGCTTTGGGCAAAGTGTCTTTGAACCAACCTTGTAAGAAAACAACCTGGTCATCTAAAAGGTTATATCTTGCAAAATTTTCCTTAACTTGTTCAAGGGATACGGCCATAAGTCTATTTTTATGAAAGACAGCTCCCTTATCGGATGAATATTTTTCTTCGTCAGGTTTTGGCAATCCCTGAAATGAGTCGGCGGCATAAACTTTACGATTTCTTTCATTATACACTTCTAAAAGCCCTCGCATAAAAATGCATGCCCCCCCCCGCCAAACACCTGTTTCAATAAAATCTCCAGGCACTTTTTCTTTTATTACTTCTTCAACACAAAATTGTATATTATCTAATCTTTTGCGTCCGATCATAGTATCAGCATATGCAGAAAAATACGGCCGCCCTTCTTCTCTATATTTTTTTGTAATATCACCTCGGTTATACCCCAAAGAAACACGCAATGGCTTCATGCATCGTGCTATAGCCGTCATAATTTGTCTGATAGGTGAAGGGAAGGCAGATGCTGCTATTTCCATAGGAATGGCCGGTTCCGGCCACCATAAGGTGAAGCTTAAAGAACCTTTCAACAAGTCTATGTAATGTTGTCGAAGCTTATCTGTCATAAAACCTACCTTTAAGTCGTGCACACAGAATTTCAAAAAGATTTGAATTAATATTACTTCAAAATATATTTAAAGAATTAGAATTCTTACAAGTGTTTTATTCTTGCATCAAAGAGCATCATCTCATTAAAATCCGATTTGCTTTTTAATGCTCAGAGACATCTCCAGAACATTTATGCCTTCCTGAAGTGAAATAGCAATTTCTTTTTTGTTTAAGATCGCATCAATAAAATCCTTGGTCTCATCCATAAACATATCGTTTCTATCAAAATTATCGGGCAAGAGGTGCACGACTGGTGAAATATTATTGTCTCTGGAAATCACCGTTAAGGTTTTCGCGTAATAGTCCCATGTTATCCTGCCTTTTGTTCCGATAATTTCAAAAAATCTGCGGGGTGGTCTCTGCCAGTAGTCAAGATGTAGAGAAATAATGAACTTGTTTTTATATTGCAGCAATGCTTTTACCATATCCTCTGCATCGCCGCCTAGAGGGGTTATCTTTCCGCCAACAGCCTTGATTTTCTCCGGCATGCCGAAGAACCAGTAGAGATAATCGATGTCGTGGCTGAAACAAAGCACCGCGCCGCCTCCGCCGTTTTTATAAGCGGCGTAGGCCTGACGGTAATCCTCCCAAGGATGCCAGTCTTCTATGTTTTCACCCATCTCGATATTGGCGCAAATTGGCTGGCCTATCTCGCCGTCGGCAACCATTGATTTCATTTTTATCAGCAACGGATGCCAGCGTAGATTATAACCGATCATGATTTTCAGATTCTTTCTTTCAGCAAGCGTTATCAGTTTTTTGAGGCCTTTTCTGTTATGCGACAGAGGTTTCTCAATGAACAGATTGAGTCCCGATTTTGCCGCAAGCAAGGCTGTTTCCAAATGCCTGCTGTTGGGATTCGTTATAAAAACAGCATCAGGTCGGAAATCCTCAACCGCTTCCTGAAAATTGTAGTAGGCTTTAACTTCTCGACCTGCCGATTTTTCTTCAGATAAAAATTTCTCGATAAAAGGAGCATTGGCGCCACCGCCCGCCCTGAACAAAGCAACCTCATGACCCAGTGATCTGAGGTTTTTGTAGTGACGCTGTCCGATGGAACCGATGCCGCAAATTAAAAATTTCATTACCAGGCCGTCCTGCCGCCGTCAACAATGAGTGACGCGCCCGTCATGTAGGAAGACGCGTCGGATAATAGAAACTGGATAACGCCGTTATATTCGTCTTTTTTCGCCATGCGTCCCAGCATATTTAAAGCGCTGTTCTTTTTCACAAAATCCTGAGCCTGACCGTTATACATTCCTCCGGGGACAGCGGCGTTAACCCGGACGTTATATTTGCCGAGATAGGATGCCCACGAGCGCATCAGTCCCAGTAATCCGGTTTTGGACGTAACGTACGCGATGTCTTTGAAGTTTCCCTTCTGATAAATGCTGTTATTGGGCGCCATAACCGCCAGATCCGAAGCAAGAAAAACAATGGAACCGTCTTTTTGTTTCATCATAACGGGCGCAACGGCCTGCGTGACAACATGGGCAGCGGTAAGATTGATATCCAGTTCTTTTTTCCAGAGTTCCAGCGGATATTTGTCGTAGGGTTTCCAGAAATTTTTAGACGTTTCGCTTCCCGGAACGGCATTAATCGCGGCAACATGGACCAAGCCGTCAATGCGCTTATAATCTTTCCATGTTTTATCCACGGCTTTTTTCACATCTTTCGGGTTTGTAATATCAACAGAGTTTTTCGCCTGGTTGTCAAAGATCACGACTTTCGCGCCGCAGGAAACCAAATGCCGTTTGAATTGGGAGCCCAGAAAGCCACTGCCTCCCGTGAGAATAATGACTTTACCCTTGACCGAAAATAAATCTTTCATCGTTTATATCCTTGAGTTATTCCGGAACCAGTGGAATCATCATATTGGATTCCAGTTCCTCTCTGTCCAGAAACGGCCACTGATCCTCCAGCGGTTTGGAAACCATTGTGCCGTCTTCTTTACGTTGCGAAGCAACTTTCGGCGAAACCTTAAAGCCGGGGATAACCATAACATCGCATATGACCGGACCCGGGAAAGCAAGCGCTTCCCCGATTTTAGCTTCCAGTTCGCTCGCATCATTAATGCGGATAGCCTTTAATTGATATGCTTCCGCCACCCTGATAATGTCAGGCAACGTCAATCCCGACGAAGGGTCATTGCCGACATAATGTCCTCCGAAATGCGTCTCCTGCATCGTTCTGATTGACGAATAGCCGTTGTTGTTCATGATAAATATTTTCACCGGCAAGTCAAGCCGGCGCAGAGTTTCCAGTTCCTGAATGTTTAATTGAAAGCCGCCGTCGCCGGCCACGCATATGGTCCGTTTTCTGTTGTTGGCCAGACATGCTCCGATACTGCTGGGCAATTCAAAACCCATGGGACCAAGACCGTGATTGGTGATGAATTTCTGATTTTCTTTAATCTTGAAGGCCTGAAAATTGTACTCGGCGGCGGTACCGGCACAGCAGGGATGAATGATATCGTCGCTGGTTGCTGCTTTTGATAACACGTCAATCAGCATATATGGATTGATCAGCCCTGTTGTTGTGTAATATTCCTTGGAAACTATCGGATATTTTCCCCGCCATTCCTTGATTTTGTTTTTCCATAAACTTCTGTCTTTTGTTTTAATGTTATTTATCTGGTCGGCGATTTCATTGAGGACCAATCCGGCATCGGCGATAATTTTTAAATCAATTTTGAAATCAAGTTTCTTTATTTCATTCTTGTCGATATCAATAATTATCTTTTTTGCCGCGCGGGCAAAGGATTTAGTATCGAAACCGGTCTGGGTAAGATCCATTTTTGAACCGATGCATAAAAGCAGGTCGGAATTTTGCACCGCGAAATTTGCGGAACGTTCGCCCAGGATTCCGCCTCTCCCCGCGTATAACTCATGTTCTTCATGAAGCATGTCCATGGCCTTCCAGGTGGGAATGACCGGAATATCCAGTTTTTTAATGATATCCAGAAACAAATCTTTCGAGTTGGAAATCTTTATTCCGTCACCGGCGATAATCACGGGCCGTTCGGAATTATTCAAAAACCTAATAATTTTTTTGACAGCGTTTTTTATGGAAGACTTGTCCGGTTTTTTTTCTTTGATTTCTGTCGGATTAAAACCGTCCAGTGCGGTTTCATCAATGATACTTCCCTGGACATCCAGAGGAATATCAAGCCACACTGGACCCGGCCTACCGTTTTTTGCCAGATACAGGGCTTTTTCCAAATGATACCTGATTGAAGAGGGTTCTGTGACTGTAATCGCATATTTTGTTATGGAACTGACCAGGGTGACGATATCCGCTTCCTGGATGCCCAACTGCCGGATTCCCTTTCCTGTCATCATGTCTGATCGCTTGACCTGCCCGGAGATAAATAAACACGGGACCGAATCAATCCAGGCGGCGCATACTCCCGTGATGGCATTGGTTCCGCCTGGCCCGGTGGTTACCAGACCGACACCAAGATGATTGGTATGCATGGCATACGATTGAGCGGCAATGGCAACGGCCTGTTCATGCAGACAGCACACACTTTCCACGTTCTCAAGCTTTCCCAAAGAGTCAACCAGGTGCATGGCTCCACCGCCGGGCAGGTAAAATATGTGCCCAACGCCCTGACGGGCAATAAACTGCATTACATAATCAGATAATTTCATTTTGATGATGCTTTCTTTTCCAGAATTAAATCAATCAATTCTCTGACGGCACCGTTTCCGCCAGATTTTACAGTTACAAGTTTGACGATGTGTTTTACGCTCTCGTGAGCGTTTGCCGGGGCGGCAGAGAAGCCGGCCAGTTGCAGCGCGCCAAGATCATTTACATCGTCGCCCATAAAACAGATTTGGTTCAAGTCCAGTTTGTTTTTTTCTGCAAACGAGGTTAAAGCCGACGCTTTATCTTTGATTCCTTTGTAAACGTTGACAATCTTCATTTTCTCCGCGAACCGGTCAACCAAAACATTGTCTTCGCCGGAAATGAGCGCGAAGATAATTCCCGCTTTTGACGCTTGCGAAATACCCATCACATCCGTAAATGAAAATTGTTTATACTCTTCACCGTTGGTTCCCCAGACAAACGTTCCGTCTGTCAGGACGCCGTCAACGTCCAGGGCCACCGCTTTGATATCTTTCAGCATTACTGGCCTTTTCTCCGTAGCTTGATGATGATGGGTTTTTCGCTTTCATAAACCTGTTTGACGCCATCGCCTAAGGACATTTCCACCAGCCTGATGTCTCTTACTAATTTTATGACACCGCTGGGTCCGAGGGATGCTGCCTGGTCGGAGCCCCACATGGAACGCTCAAGAGTAATATGTCTTTCCACAACACAGGCTCCCAGAGCGACAGCGGCGCTGGACGAAGGAATGCCGGTTTCGTGTCCTGAGTATCCCACGGGAACTTTATATCGTTCTCTTATGGTCGGAATTACTTTTAGATTAAGTTCTTTATAATCGGACGGATAAGTGCTGCACGTGTGAAGAATAATCAAATCTTTCTTACCCAGAACTTTTACGGCATGGTCCACCTGATCAATCGTACTCATACCGCAGGACAGGATAATCGGTTTCCCCTTTTTTCTTGTATATTTTAGGAGTCCGTCATCGGTCAAGCTTGCCGACGCTATCTTGTAGCAGGGAACATTGAACTGGTCGATGAAATCAACAGAATCTTCGTCCCAGCAGGAAGCAAACCAAGCAATTTTTTTTGATTTGCAGTATTTATCAATTTCTTTATATTCTTTTAAGTCGAATTCCAATCCGTACTTCAAATCGCCGTTTGTTTTTCCAAAGGGGTTTTCGCGGGGTTTGGCCAATTCCTCGGGAGTGTATACAACATCAATTGTGCGTTTCTGAAATTTAACCGCGTCACAACCGGCAAACGCCGCCATATCAATCAATTTTTTAGCAATATTCACATCACCGTTATGATTGATGCCGATTTCCGCGATAATGTAGCAGGGATACCCGTCCCCGACTTTACGTTTGCCAATGGTTATGCTGTTCATTATTGTTACTCCCTTCCTTGAATTTTATATAGTTCATTGTCTTCTTGATCGCGTCCCGCAAGGTGATCTGTTGTTTCAATTTCAATTCTTTCTGCACACGTTTTATTGAGGGAACATAGCGATTGATTTCCGCCTTTATATCCGGTTTTTTGGAAATGACAATATCTTTTTTTAGCTTCAAAACAGAAGAAACCAGTAGGGCAAGAGAACGAATATTGATTCCTTTCTCCGAACCGACATTGTAAGGGGTGCCGGATTCTCCTCTGAAAAGAATTGTCCATAAGAAAATCATTAAATCCGCGGCGTACATATATGAACGGATGGGTGTGCCGTCACCTTTGACAATGATCGGACCACCATGGAGACCATCACGGATAAAATTTCCGATTGCCCACTGGCCGTCAAGTTTCTGATAGGGACCGACAAAGGCAAAACACCGGGGGATTTTTACCTCAAAGCCGTAGTTGTGGGCTTTAAGCACGGTAAGTAATTCCGCCGCTCTCTTTGCCTCAGCGTAGGCTGAGCGCCAATCAACCGGGTCGGGAGCACCATAGTAATTTTCACTGATACGAGCCGTTTGTGTTGACTGTTTCCCGTAAACCGCTCCGGAACTGACCAGAAGGAACTTTTTTGCTTTACATTTACCGGCGAATTGAAGAACGCGGCGTGTTCCCTCGACGGTGATGTCAAATACGTCCAAAGCTTCTTTTGCATTACTTGGAGGATTTAGTGCCGCGGCTGCATGAATGATGAAATCAAATTTGCCCTTGGGAAAATCAAACGAGCGAACATCGCCGACAAGAAAATGTATGGAAGGATTGTTTGCCAGATGCGGCGCTTTCTTCCTGAAAGCTTTTATGTCTCTCGTCAGGACAAGTATTGAAGCATTTAGCTTTAATTTTTCATTCGCCCAGGCAAAACTTTCCAGGAACCAGCAGCCGAAAAAGCCGGTCCCGCCGGTCATGAAGATCTTTTTCCACCGTAATTCCTCCCATAATCCTTTGGTATGAGTGAGGATGTGATCAAGATCTGTCTTCAGGATGTTATCATTTGCGTTTTTTTGAGCTTTCAAGATTTAATAATTTCCAGTCCAAAATCTCTCAATATAGAGATGTTAATTTTTTTATCGAATTTCTGCCTGATAATTCCGGCGACTTCGTCGGAATAACCGGCAGCCATAACAATAATCGCGTCCACCGGATTCGAATTCAATTTGTCGGGAGCAACAATGGGAATGTGTGTTGCCGGTGTAAATTTACCCTGTTTAAAAGCGGCAGAATCTATGACGTATTCAATTCTCCCTGATAAGTTTAATAAGGAGAGAATGGCTAGTGCCTGATGGGAAGCTCCCCATACAGCGACTCTCTTATTTTCAAAATCTAATAAATATTTATCTATCTCGTTCTTGAGTTTAATCTGATAGTTTTGAAAGTCTGATAAATCCGTCTTTTGTCTCTTTTTGACAACGGCGGAAATGATGTAGTCATACCAAAGAACTTTGCATTCGAGTATTTCAAAGCCGTTAAGCCACAACGTTGAGCCAAGCGTTTCTTTTGTAAAATAAAAGAGGTGATCGCCGATAAATTCGGAAAAAAGTTTCTTTTGCAGGATCATATCGAAATTCGGCACTTCGATGAGCCCAATGCCGTCATCCGTCAGGTTGTTGAATATTCCTCCGAGAGTTGCATTAGGTTCTGGAAGATGTTCCAGGAAGTTTAATATAAAAAAGGCATCAAAAGGATGGTTCTTCATTTTGTAATTATCTTTTTCAACGAATCCGGGAAAGACCTTCAACCCCATTTTTTGGCAATCCGAGACCGATTGTTCCGAAAATTCCAGTCCATAAGATTCGGTTACAAATTCCTGCATAATAGAAAGAAATTCTCCTCTTCCGCATCCGATTTCAATAATTTTTTTATTTTTGAGTGAATATTGATGAACAAAATCATTAAACTGTTTTTGACGAAAAATTTTCATTTCTTCCGATACGGCGGAAGCGCGGATAACCTCTCTGTAATAGGGAACGGGAGCATTGCTCAGTTGCACCAACCCGCATCCGGAGCACTGACAAACTTCCAGATCAACGCCTCTGTCGTCTTTGAGCGATTCGGCATCCGGCATACATTGAGCTGCCTTGGGCATGTTTTCATAGCGCAACAACGGTTTATCGAAAAAATTGTTCCCGCAGACTCTACACTTGCTGATTGGTATAGAATTAATCATTTCAATATTTATTCAGATTTCTTTGAAAAGATATTTTGTGAAGTATAGGAAAGATGGATTTTCCTGTCAAATCTTTTTATCCATCTTCTGTTCATTCGGCTTTCCGGAGAAAAACATATATTATCTGTTGAATTTCACCGGTCGTTTGTGTGATAGGAATTGTAGTTTTTCCGATATTCGTGTATGTAATGTAAACGCTTCGTTGTTAAAAGTCCGTTTTAAATTAGAAATGAATACTAAACATTAAGGTAAGGAAATATTATGAAAGTGATCATTCTGGCAGGCGGCATGGGAATGAGAATGCGAGAGGAAACCGAGTACCGTCCCAAGCCGATGGTTCTGGTCGGTAGTCGTCCCATTCTCTGGCACATCATGAAGTCGTATATGTACTTCGGATTTAATGATTTTATTATCTGTCTCGGTTATAAAGGCGAAATGATCAAAGAATATTTTCTCAATTACGAAGCTTTTAATAACGATATTACGATGACGTTCGGGAGGAAATGTTCCACACTCGTGAATAAACGAAACAAATTTGATGATTTTAAGGTAACCTTGGCCGATACAGGACAGGAAACTATGACCGGCGGCCGTCTCTTATGTGTGGAGAAGTATATCGACTCCGATGATTTTATGCTCACGTACGGCGATGGCGTTGCCGACATCGATATCAGAAAGCTCTGTGAGTTTCACATAGCACATAAAAAAATCGCTACGGTAACAGGCGTACATCCCGACTCCCGTTTCGGCGAACTCTATATCAAGGAAGACATCGTTGAAAAATTTTCTGAAAAACAACAGGTCAAAGAAGGATTTATCAACGGCGGTTTTTTTGTCTTTAACAAATCTTTTTTCAAATATTTGAAGAAACACGGCGATTGTTTTTTAGAGCAGGAACCGATGAGAGATCTGACCAAAGATAAAGGACTGCGCGTTTTTAAACACGAAGGTTTCTGGCAGTGCATGGATACGGTTAAAGACGCCAAATATCTGAATGACCTCTGGGAAAAAGGCAGGGCGCCGTGGAAGGTCTGGAAATCATGAGAAATGTTTCCACTAGATTCTGGAAGGGGAAAAAAGTTTTTATAACAGGACACACCGGTTTTAAAGGGTCGTGGCTTTCCTTCTGGCTTTGGAAAATGGGAGTCCATGTCACCGGGTATGCGCTGGAGCCTCCGACGCATCCGAATCTTTTTGAGCTTCTGAAACTGAAATCGAAAATCAAATCCGTTCATGGCGATGTGCGGGATTTGAATCTCCTGAAAAAGAATGTCAGGAACGCGGAAATTGTCTTTCATCTGGCCGCGCAACCATTGGTGCTCGAATCTTATAAAGATCCGGTTGCGACCTATGAAACAAATGTGATGGGGACTATTAATCTGCTGGAGGCATGCCGGAAGAATAAAAATTTAAAGGCAATTGTTAATATAACGACGGACAAGTGTTATGAGAACAGGGAAAATCCTGAGATAGCCTATAAAGAAAATGAGCCAATGGGCGGTTTCGATCCCTACTCCAATTCCAAAGCCTGTTCGGAACTGGTGACGGACGCTTACCGGAAATCGTTTTTTAATAGTGGTGCAAAAATCGGCATAGCGACAGCCCGGGCCGGCAATGTCATCGGCGGCGGGGATTTCGCGGCCGACCGACTGATTCCCGATTGCATCCGCGGTATGATGAAGAAGGAAAAAATCATCGTTCGCAATCCCGATTCAACCCGGCCCTGGCAGCATGTTCTGGAACCGCTGGCGGGTTATCTGATGCTGGCCGAGTCGCTCTGGAAATCGCCGGGAAAATTTTCCCGGGGCTGGAATTTCGGGCCAAAAGAAAAAGACGCCCAATCGGTGCGGGATGTCATGAACGCGTTCTGCACATGCTGGGGCGGTGAAGCCGGATATGTCATCCGGAAAGATCCCCGCGCGCCGCACGAAGCCGGTTATCTGAAACTGGATTCGTCCCGAGCGCGGAAACTGCTCTTGTGGAAACCAAGATGGAACAGTCAGACGGCGGTTCGGAAAACGGTGGAATGGTACAAGGCCTATCTGGAAAAGGAAAATCTGCTTAAAATCACGGCAGCGCAGATCGAGAGCTATTATGGATAGACGAAAAATCTTAAGTCTTGTCAAAGAATATTATCGGGAAAATCTTTGCGACAAGGCAAAATCAAAGAAATTTAAATCAGGAGATAGGATTCCTTATGCGGGCAGAGTTTTTGACGAGAAGGAACTGGTTAATCTGGTGGATGCTTCCCTGGATTTCTGGCTGACCACCGGAAGGTTTGCCGATGAATTTGAAAAGAAATTTGCATCGTTTTTGAAAATGAAGCATGCGTATCTGGTCAATTCCGGTTCCTCCGCCAATCTGCTTGCCTTTATGGCCCTTACCAGCGATAAATTGAAAGACAGAAAAATAAAAAGGGGCGATGAAGTTATCACGGTCGCGGCGGGTTTCCCCACAACGGTAACGCCCATTTTGCAGTACGGTGCGGTTCCCGTTTTTGTTGATGTTACCATCCCCGAATACAATGTGGATGTGAATTTGCTGGATAAAGCGCTCAGCAAGAAAACAAAAGCATTGATGCTGGCGCACACGCTGGGCAATCCCTTCGATATCGAAAAGGTGAAAGCGTTTTGCGAAGAAAACAAATTGTGGCTGATTGAAGATAATTGCGATTCGCTGGGGTCGAGATACAAATACAAAAATCAATGGCGCTATACCGGAACGTTTGGGCATATCGGAACATCAAGTTTTTACCCACCGCATCACATGACCATGGGCGAAGGCGGGGCTGTCTACACCAATGAAGCCGATTTATCGAGAATTATCCTGTCGCTTAGAGACTGGGGAAGGGATTGTTTCTGCCCGTCGGGAAAGGATAATACCTGTGGGAAAAGATTCACAAGAAAATTCGGTGAACTGCCGCTCGGGTATGATCATAAATACGTTTATTCCCATTTCGGATACAATCTGAAAGTGACGGATATGCAAGCGGCGATTGGCTGCGCGCAACTGGAAAAACTACCTGCATTTATTGAAAAACGAAAAAAGAACTGGAATCTTCTAAAAGAAAAGATATCTCATTTAAACGATAAATATATTCTTCCCGAACCTTCGAAAAATTCCGATCCCAGTTGGTTTGGTTTTCTTTTAACCGTCAAAAATGGCATCAAGAGAAGTGACGTCGTCAATCACCTGGAAGAAAACGGCGTGCAGACCCGGATGCTTTTTGCCGGAAACATTCTGCGACATCCCTGTTTCGATGAAATGCGAAAAAGGAAAACCGGATTCAGAGTGATCGGTAAACTAAAAAATACCGATAGAATTGTCGAAAATACTTTTTGGATTGGAATCTATCCTGGAATGACAAAAGAAATGATTGGTTACATGGCTGACCTTCTGGAATAGACACAAAATTAAAAAGGCAGTTGCTTTTTTTTGCAACTGCCTTTTTAATTGCT
>CAYNWA010000027.1:0-7867 GCA_964400795.1 uncultured Smithella sp. | reverse complement strand
TTTTCTTATTTTGCTGAAAAATATGCTTCTACTTTTTTAAAATTTTCATCAGCGGCGGCTTTGAAATCCTCACGGCCTTTTTTATAGGTTTTTATCCATTCGTTGATGAGTTTTTTCCCTTCGGCGGGGAACAAAGAAGTCTGCTCCATCGAGGCGATGAACATTTTTTCAGCCTGGTCCTGAAGTGCGGACATAGCCTCAAATGAATTGTCAAAAGCTGTTTTGTTAAAATCAACCATCTGTTTAGCGATTTGTTTGGGATCCATATTTCTTTCCTCCATTAAATTATTTTTTGTTTAATTTTTTTTCTATTTTTTGCTTTTTGGACTGGCCGTTTCGGATGTTGAATTCAGGAACTCTTCCATCTTGGCATAGTTTTGATCAACGGACTCTTTAAAATCGGCAGTGACTTTTTTGTAAATGCTAATCCATTCGTTGATGAATGATTTCGTCTGCGCCGGAATCCAGGGAGACTGTTTGAGCATATTATCCAGAGCCTTGGTTGTTTGATCTTGAAGCATCTGTACGGAATTGTAATATGTCTCAAAGGCCGCCTTATGATAATCAATCATTTGCTTGGTCTTATCTTTGCTATCCATAAAAACTCTCCTTTCATTTTTTTTGATTTCATCGGTATTATAATCACCATTTTTTATTTGTCAATAGAAAAATGTTGCAATGCAATAAAATTTTATTTTAGCCTTTATTTTACTATATATTAGTAATAACAATAACTTATGATGATATATACTCATGAAAATGACTATAAGCCATTATTTATGTTGCAATAAATGATAAAATTTTGTAAATAAGAACCAACAAAACTTAAAGGGATATGAATATGGAAGATAATACTCTTTTACTTAAGAAATATAACAACAGAAGGCTGTATGACACTGAAAAAAGTATATATGTTACGCTGGATTACGTTACGAATGTAGTCAAGGGGGGGCGCAAGATCAAGGTGGCAGACGCAAAAACCGGCGAAGACGTGACTTCAGCCATTCTGACGCAAATCGTTCTGGAAGAGGCGCGTAAGAAGAAATATCTTCTTCCGCCGCCGTTGCTTTATTTGATTATTCAATACGGAGAAAACGTATTAACGGACTTTTTTGAAAAATATCTGGAGCAAACAATCAAAAATTATTTGATGTACCGGAATATGGCTGATGATCAGTTTAAAAAGTGGCTGGAATACGGCGAGAATTTTTCGAAAATGAACCCGCAGGCCATGGCCGGTCTTTCATCCTTCAAGTCGCTGTTTGATTTATTTGCTACTCCGGCTAAAGACACCAAAAAAGGGGACGGCACTCCTGAACATCAATGATTGATTTGTCAGTTTTGAAGAAAGGCTGACGCTCAGTCGCATAATTTTTTATTTCTAGCCGCATCCAGCGATTTGCAAATTCCAAGATCGCATGCCTTTTTAGCATCCATGCACCCGGATTTTATTTTCTCCAGTTTAAAATAAATATTTGCCCTGTTATTGTATGCGTCTGCGTAATGAGTTTCGAGTTTTATGGCCTTGTTATAATCATCGATTGCATCCTGATATTGTCCCAGTTCACCATACACAATGCCTCTATTATTATAGGCTCTTATGAAATTCGGGTTCAAATGTATTGCCCTGTTGAAATCCTCGATCGCGGATTGATACCGGCCCATCAATTTGCCGCAAAGCGTGCCTCTTTCATAATATGCCTCGGCGTAATCCGGTTTTAATCTAATGGTCATATTCAAATCATCGATCGCTTTTTGATAGTTACCCGCCTTGACATAGGCATGTGCCCGGCTCATGTAGTAGTCATGACAATACGGAGCGATACGAATGGCTTTATTAAAATGATAAACAGCCTGGTTGATTTTACCTTTTTCAAAAAAGGTCAGTCCGCAATTGGCATGAATCCGGTCATTATTTTTTGTCACCATCAATGTGTGACTGAAAAGGGTGATTCCATTTTTCCAGTAACCGCATTGGCGCCATGTTAATATGGTTAAAATGATTATAACGGCCATTCCCCCGAAGAATAGGATTTTTTTGTGGATATTTTTGCTTTTAATCAGAGAAGAAAATCCCCAGGCCAGAACGATGGCAATACCTGCAGAAGGCAGGTAAGTGTGACGGTCCGTTATGGCGTGTCCTCCAGCCTGTACCAGTCCGATTAAGGGAATAAACGTTCCCAGATACCAGAACCAGCCGACAAATAAAAAGGGTGTTTTTTTCATGTAGTAAATAACAGTGATGGTAATGGCCATCAGGATAAATCCGGAAATGACAACTTTCCATAACGGCAGGCTAAAGTTATACGGATAGAATACAGCCAGATTCACCGGCCAGAAAATTTTCCCCAGATAAACTAAATAGGATTCAATGGCGTTGGCAGTCCGGAGAGCGAGGGGAAACGGGGCAACCGCTTCTGCTGCATGTTGTCCCCTGAATGTGATGATGGATGAAGCGATGCTTAATACAATAAAGGGGAGTTTTTCCCGGATAAGTTGACCGGCTGAAATCCACCTGTTGATTTGTGATTGATGCAATGCCTTTTGCCATCTTTTCAGAGGCCAGTAATCAAGAAGCATCAAGATAAAAGGCAGCGTGACCATGGTGGGCTTGGACATCAACGCTAAAGCGAATAATACTAGACATAAAATATATTTGGATAGCTGAGGTTTCTCCGCATAGAAGGCATATGCGTAGATGCTTGCTAATCCAAACAGCATGCTTAAAACGTCTTTACGTTCCGACGCCCAGGCCACGGATTCCACTCTCAGTGGATGAAGCGCAAAAAAAGCAGCAGCAAATGCGGATGGCCATATATTATTTGTTGTTTTATATAGAAAGAGGAACAGCAATATCACAGCGCCGATATGCAGGAACAGGCTGATAACATGGTGACCGGAGGGATTGGACCCCCATAATTGCCAGTCCAGCATGTGGGATAGCCAGGTCACAGGATGCCAATACGTAAAATAGGATGTCGTGAATGCCCATTGGATACTTTCCGGATTAATTCCTGACTGGATATTAAGATTTTTTGTTATGTATCCCCGATCGTCAATGCTTATAAAATCATTTTCCGCGATTCGTCCGAAGGCGGCTAAGGACGAGACAATTAAAAATATAATGATAATAAAAAGATATTTCTTATTCGTCATTTTCCGGTTTTTCTTTTGAAAAATTGTTGCGCAATTCCTGTTTAATGAGAATATTTAACGGCATAAATCTTTGTTTTTAGCTAATTCAAGCGCTCTGCAATTTCCCAGTTCGCATGCTTGTTGCGCGTCCTGACAGCCAAGATCTTTTTTGCCCAAATTAAAGTAAGAAAGACCTCTATTATTATATGCGGCAGAATATTTCTTGTCCATACTTATGGCCGTATTGAAGTCTTTTATGGCTTTTTGATATTGATGAATGCCGGCATAAGCAATGCCTCGACAATTATAGGTTATGACATTTTGCGGTTTCAAGCTTATTGATTTGTTGTAATCCTCAATAGCAAGCTGGTATTGCCCTGTCGAGGAGTAAGCGGTGCCTCTGTTAAAGTAGAGAAAATCGATATTCGGCTTGATGACAATTGCCTTATTATAATGCTTGATAGCTTCATGATTTTTGCCTTGTTTAGCCAGGGCAACAGCAAGATTATTGTGCGCCAAGAAGTTATCCTTTGTTATCCGCAAAGCATGGTTAAAGAGAGTAATATTGTTTTTCCAGTAACCACATTGATGCGAGGTTAACACCGCCAACATGAACAAAATTGCTATTGCCGCCGGGAACAGAATTTTCTTACAAATGTTTTCGCTCTTCATCAGTGCGGGAATTCCCCAGGCCATCATCAAAGCGATACCGATGGATGGCAGATAGGTATAGTGGTCGGACATGGGTGTGCTGACGGGAATCAGCCCGCTGACGGGAAGAAGGGTTCCGAGGTACCAAAGCCAGCCTACAAATAAAAAAGGCAGTTTTTCAACGTAATGAAAAGCAACGATCGTTAACCCGATTAAAATAAAAATGGAGCCTACAATCTGCCACAATGGGAAAGAATATACAAAAGGATAATAAACAGCCAGATCAACCGGCAGAAACGTTTTCCCTAAATAAGAAACATAAGAAACAGCCGCGTTGATCACACGCAGGGGAAAGGCAAGATCCTTCGAACTATTCCCATATTGAGCCCAGATCGTAAGAATACCCGATACGATGCTCAAAATGAAAAAGGGGACTTTCTCCCGTAAAAGTCTGCCCGGCACTTCAAATCCATTGTTGGCAGGAAACATTTCAAAGCGTTTTAAAGGCCAGTAATCCAGCAAAAGCATAATAAAAGGCAGGGTGATCAGCATGGATTTGGACATCAAAGCGAGCGCAAATAAAATCAGACAGATAAAATAACGCGAAGGTTTTAAATTCTCAACATATAATGCATAAACATACAAGCACCCCATGCCGAAGAACATGCTTAAAACATCCTTTCGCTCTGCTGCCCAGGCCACCGACTCTACCCTGAGTGGATGCAGGGCGAAAAAAGCAACCGCAAAAGCCGATGCCCATAGGCTATTTGTTGTCCTCGCTAAAAACAAAAACAGGAAAATCATGGCTCCAATATGGAAAAGCAGGTTAACGATATGATAGCCGGAAGGATTTGCTCCGAAAATTTTCCAGTCGGCCATCAGAGAAATCCAGGTCATGGGCTGCCACATCGTGGAGTCCCGGTTTACAAACGCCCAACTGATATTTGCGCAGGTAAATCCTTCTTGAATGAAGCTGTTTTCGGTAATATATGTGTTGTCATCCAAATTGATGAAGTCGTTAAGGGCAATCCTGCCGAAGGATGCATAGGACGCAATAATTAAAAATATAATAATGAGATAAGTATATTTCTTCATCATCATTTTTTAGATAGTCCTTTTTTAAAATAGTTTACAAAGTTTCTATTTAACGCAACAAAGTTTCAGTGGCATAATCTCCGGGAGTCAAGATATCTTAATACTTTGCAGTTGCCCATCTCGCAGGCTTTCCTGGCGTCCCTGCAGGCCTCTAATATATTGTCAGTTTTAAAATATGCGTATGCTCTGTTATTTAATGTCGCACCGGAATAGGGATCAAGGCGTATTGCTTCATTAAAATGATCAATGGCCGGTTGATATTGTCCCAAATCCGTATAAATGACCCCTATATTACTGAAAACGGATGCATAATCAATGATTTTCGGAATCAAATCCCTTGCTGATATAAAATCATCGAGGGCGCGCATTTTTTGTCCCGATGTATAATAAGCAATCCCTCTGTTATAGTAAGCATGGGCGTAAACAGGGTTAATACGGATCGCTTCATTATAATGGTCAATCGCTTTATCAAAAGATTTTGCTTTCAACAAAGCCGAGGCAAAGTGATTATGCGCGACATAATTATTTTTTGTTAATTGCAACGCACGGCTGAACAACGTCAAACTGTTTTTCCAATAGCCGCATTGCCGCCAGGTTAACACGGTCAGCATGATAAGCACCGCTATCTCCAGCGGGAATAAAACAGGCGTACGGTTTTTCCCCCGTGAAAAAAATAACGGAACTCCCCATGCAATCATAAACGTAATACCGATGGAAGGAAGATAGGTATAACGATCGGCCATCGCCTGCGTGCCCACCTGTACCAGGCCGATGACCGGTAAGAGAGTTCCCAAATACCAGAACCAGCCGACAAATAAAAAAGGAAACTTTTTGATGGAATAAAGAACAACAACAGTGACGGATAAGAGAATAATTGTGGAGACTGTAATTTCCCATAAAGGGCGTGAGAAATCGTAAGGATAATATACGACCAAATTCGTCGGCCAGAAAATATTTTTTAAATAAACCGCGTAAGAAGCGGCGGCATTGGCTAAGCGCGTGAGAAATGGAGCAGGAACTAATGAGGTGACAAAACTACCTTTGGTATGCGTAAAGAAAGTCATGATAGCGGAGGCGGTTGCGAATACAATAAAAGGAATCTTTTCGTAAATAAGCTTTCCTGTCGCGTTGGTTTTCTTTTCTGCTGGCATATTCAAGGCTTTTTGCCAGCGTCCAAGCGGCCAGTAATCCAGCAGCATCAATGCAAAAGGCAGGGTAATCAGCATGGGTTTAGACATCAAAGCCAGGATAAATAAAATCAGACATAGCAGGTATCTGGAGATTGAATTTTTTTCGATGTAGAAGGCGTAAGCATAAAGACAAGCCGTTCCGAAAAACATGCTCAGGACATCTTTACGTTCGGCTAGCCAGGCCACTGATTCCACTCTCAGCGGATGCAGGGCGAATAAAGCCGCGGCAAAAGCCGACGGCCAGAGGTTACGGGTCGTTTTACTTAAAAAAAGAAACAAAAATACAACAGCGCCGATATGCAAAAGCAGACTGATAACATGATGGCCGGAGGCGTTGTTTCCGAACAAGCGCCAGTCCAACATATGGGAAAGCATGGTCAGCGGATGCCAGTTTCCCACGACGACGGATGTCAGCATCCATTTTATATTTTCTTGATTAAATCCGGACTGGGTATGAATGTTTTCTGTGATATACTTGTTGTCGTCAAAGTTAATAAAATCATTACCCGCTACACGACCAAAGGCGACAAAGCTGGTGAGGATAAGCAACATAATAATGGTGAAAAATAATTTTTTCTTGATGGATGATTCTCTTTGCATTGCTTTTTTATTCACGTGGTAAACGATGATTATTCAGGCGCATGGCTTCGTTATAGTCTTGTGCCGCCAGTTCGTATTGACCCAGTTTAAAATACACTTTTGCCCTGTTTAAATATGCTTTAACATCATCAGGTTTCAGGCGGATCGCTGTGCTTAAATCCTCAACTGCTTTCTGATGCTGACCCATATTAAAGTACACAAGTCCTCTATTGTTATAAGCGCCTTCATAACTATCTTTCAATTTAATGGCTTCATTGAAATCATTGAGCGCTTTTTGATACTGGTCAAGTTTTGTATAGGCAACACCCCTGCTATTGAAAGCATAAGCGAAATAAGGCGCTTTGCCGATAGCCCTGTTAAAATATTTGATGGCTTCTTCGCTGTGCCCTTTTTCGGAGAGGGCAAGGCCAAAACCGTGATTGGCGCGATAATTATCATTTTCCACCTTGAATGCGTGACGGTAAAGCTCCATGCTGTTTTTCCAGTAACCGCATTGCTTCCACGATAAAAATACCATCATGGACAAGAATACCAGCGTCGCGGATAGTAAATAACGATTCGCTTTGGTTCGATTTTTAATCCAATCCGGTATTCCCCAAGCCAGCATAATAAAAATACCTATTAAAGGCAAATAAGTGAAACGGTCGGCCATGTTATTGAATCCTCTTGGAATCATTCCAATAACAGGCAATAGGGTAATGAAGTACCACCACCATCCGACGAACAGAGCGGGCAGACGTCTGACAAAAAGCATGGCAACGATGCTGATCAATATAATGAGTAGGGAGTACGTGATAATCTGCCATAAATAAACTTGATCAAAAAAATCATAACAGACGATTAAATCCCCGGGCCAGAACGTTTTCCTCAAATAAGTGACAAAAGAAATAATAGCATTGATCATTCTTGAAGGCAGAGGGTGTTGCATCTCTGTGATATCGGATTTGTTCTGCGCGTAAATTGTGATCGCGGAAAAAATGGCCGACAATGCAAAAAAAAGAAATTTTTCCTTTACCTGTCCTAAAATGACGCTGGCTTTTTTAGAATCAATCCCGATTTGGAATCGGGACAAAGGCCAGTAATCCAATAAAATCATTATAACGGGAAGCGTGACAACCATCGGTTTACTCATCAACGCCAAAATAAAAGAAAAAAGAACCGGCAGATATCTTTTTATGGCAGGTTTTTCCGTATAA
>CAYNWA010000026.1:28675-49538 GCA_964400795.1 uncultured Smithella sp. | reverse complement strand
TGAGACTCAAATTTCAAAAGCGTAGCGCATTGAAATTTGTAAGTCGAACAATCCCACACAGCGGAGGGTATAATACACCGTCCCTTGGGGCGGAATTAGGGTCCAGTCCCGATAACGATCGGGATTGCCCTGGGGGTCATACCCGTGATTTCTTCCTCTGCCGTTGCCACACCAAAAAAGATGGGCGGTTTTCAAGCCTAGTTTCGAAAGATTTAAATTCTTCCCTGGACAGAACCAGAGAGCGAATTTTACGTTTTATATAGCGCTCAGTCTTTCTGCTCAAGTCATTCAAATGGTATTGATCGATGTTGCCCACCAGGACCAGATCAATGATTCCAGTATCCTTGCCTTCGGCGTAATCATCAATGATATAAGCTTTTTCCAAATCTCCCAATCTTGTAAGAATGCTTTCAATAACATGATCCAATCCCATGACTTTTGTGACCATTGATTTAAGTTCCGGGAAAAGGGGATGATTGTTATTGGCCGTGTAATAAACGTTGCGTCCCTCCTTTTCAGACGTGAGAAGTTTTGTTTTCGTAAGCTGATTGAGCTCTTCGCGGACGGCGTTGGAAGACACACGGAGATCTTTTGAAAGTTCACGGAGATACGCCTTGGTGCCGGGATTAAAAAAGAAGCGCACCAGCAGGCTGATTCTTGTTTTTGAGGATATAAGTCCCGCAAAAAGATCTGTCATACCTAATCCTTATTGAGTAGTTATACTACTCATAACATATACAGAATAATTGTCAAGAAATTTTTAATGGACATGGGATGCCATGCGTTAAGGATTAGTCAGAGAGTTGCGAAGTGATTATTCCCGATGATTGTATTTAATCTCTTTTTTCGCTTCGATCATAATGGATTTGAGCGATTTGTTCTGAAACGAGTCCCACCATGAAAATTAAAACGGACATGGTGATAAGCATGGCCGATGTGGGACCATAGCGCACATCTAAAAAGAATATTTTATAAAGGCCGTAACCCAATCCGATAAGGAAAATGGCAAAGCTTACCGGAAGAAAAACACGCATAGGCGAAAAAAGGGTGGCAATTTTAATGATGATCAAAAAAAATCTGGAACCATCCCTAAGCAATTTTATCTTGCTCTTTCCGGCGCAACGGTTTGCCTTAATGGGTAGATATAAAAGGCTGAATCCTGACCGGAGAATTGCCATGGTAATCGTTGTCGGATAGGAAAAGGTGTTGGGCAATAGCGCAACAAACTGACGGGCAATATCAGCCTTGATTGCCCGGAAACCGGAGGTTAAATCCTGTATTTTTCTTTTGCAGATGTAGGATGCAAAAATATTGTAGAACTTATTTGCCACGTTTCTGTGAAAACGCGAGTCCGAATCGCCACTGCGCGCTCCGACAACCATATCATACTGACTGATTTTATCCAGGAGCTGAGGAATATATTCCGGATTATGCTGGCCGTCGCCATCCATCATTACCAAAATTTTGCCTTTAGCCTGACGGATTCCTGTTTTGACGGCTGCGCCATTGCCGAGATTATAAGGATGAGAAATCACTCGAGCGCCGGTGTTTATTGCTCTTGTGGCCGTTTCATCTTTTGAGCCGTCATCAATGACCAGAATTTCATAAGACCGATTTAGTTGATCCATGGTCACACGAACATGGCCGATTACATCAGCAATAATTTCTTCTTCATTATAGGCGGGTATGATGATGCTGACATTTAATTCAGTACTCATGAGATATCCTTTTTTATGAGTTGAACGTACTATTTTTTATTTGATTTGTCCAAAATAATTTTACCGTAATATTTGAAATTACTTGATATTAAATTATTCGGGTAATATTATGAAGTACATTTTAAGGTAGGGCGCGTTCCCCGAACGCGCCGTTATTACAATCCATTTGTTAAACATGATTTTTCAACATACCAACGCGGATTGATCGGGGATCAATCCCTACAGGAAATTGATGGAGATGCGGATTGATCGGGGATCAATCCCTACACGAAATAAATACGGTCATTTTAATGATTATCCTGTTGCCGGGTGCGAATGGATCAAAAAACCGAAGCCGAAATTGTGGTTAGGGTTTTAAAAGGAGACAGGCAGGCCTATGCGTTGCTTGTTGAAGAATATAAATCCCCCATTTATAATCTGGCTTACCGGATGACGAATCATGCGGCTGATGCCGAGGATCTGGCGCAGGAAACGTTTTTACGCTCTTTCAGGGAATTGTCGCGTTTTGATACAAAACGACGTTTTTACACCTGGATCTATACAATCAGCTTGAACATTATTCGAAATCATCTCAAACAAACAAACCGTAAAATCGATTTTCGTATAAATGATGTATCGCCTGAAAGAAGTTCTTTTGAGGCGCAAAAAGCATTTTCGAACAACGTTGATGATGCGGATGAATTAAATAAGCAAAGGGAGAGGCAATTGGAAAGTTGCTTGCGAAAATTGTCGCCGGAACTCCGCGAGATGCTGGTTATGCGTTTTTATCAAAAGCTTTCTTTTGAAGAAATTTCCGAAATCACCGGATTTTCTCAAAGCGCCGTCAAAATGCGCGTTTATCGGGGACTGGAAAAACTGAAAGAAATGATGCAAAAAATGTGACTTTCAGCAGTTGAGATTGTATATATAGATATAAGGGAAAATTTTACGAGACCCTCTGTTTTGTCATTCCCGCGTAGGCGGGCGGAGTGCCCCTATAGTGCCCTTCAGGGTGAATCCAGTGTCGTTGAAATTAAAGGAGATATGAAAATAATGTTCAACAAAGAAGAAAATACAAATTGGCAACAATTCCATGATTTAACCGAAATCATGGAAAATACCCCGCCAAAGCAAGTTCCAGATAACTTTACATCTAAATTAATGGCAAAGCTGCTTGAAGGAAAAGAAATTGTACAATCCCTTTCGTTTAAAACTTTATTCCCCACTTTCCTGAACTTTGGATTTCGAAATGCCTTAACAAAAACAGATTGCGCTTTTTATTATTTTCTGACGGGGTTTTTCTATTTCATCATGGGTTTAATCATGATGATCGGTTTTCCGTTGCCGTCGATCATGCAAAATAATAGCTGGCTTTCATTTCAGCCTTTCTTCGGAATTTTGATTGCGGCAGAACTTACGATCATAGGGATCTATCTTTACAAAAAGGGAGAATCCGCGGTTCGTATCGTTCGTATCGGAACGTTGCTCTATGCGGTTATGATTATCTTAGACCTGGGCATTGGCACTTTGTATATCAAAACCATGACAGCTGTTTTTTTTATCTCAGTTTTTTCCCTGACCGGATTGGCTTTAGCGCTGTTACTAAAGATGGCTATTGACCACTATCATCCGGAAACAATGCTTTCGGAGGTGCGCGGATGAATTTAACCATGAAAAATTTTAAAAATCAGCATGGTTTTACCATGATTGAAGTTATATCCGTTCTGATTCTCATAGGAATTGTTACCGCAGTTATCATTGTACGGATGACAGGTACCACAGATTATGATCGGATTTCTCAACTGGAAGTTGTCAAGAATCACGTCCGGTTGGCGCAGTCACGGGCGATGAATTCCTATAAAGCATGCGGTATCAATTTCACATCTGCGACAACATATTTTCTTTTTGACGCCAGTGCTCCGACGACACCCGTTCATATTCTTGGCGAAGAAACTACTACGGTTGATATGGGGTCCGGAGGCAAAAAGTCGTCGTTAACGATCACCTCCGCACCTCAGATGATTACGTTCAACGGCTTTGGGAGCCCGATTGATGGATCGGGAAATCCAGAAACCTCAAATGTCAACCTCGTTACGAATGCCGGTAATGTGACCATTACCAAAAATACAGGCTTTATTCCGTGAGACATGACTGGAGGAATACCATGCGTTTTATAAAGATTGAAAAAATGAAAGACAGCAGCGGCTTTACCTTGATCGAAGTTGTCGTATCGCTCGTTGTTGCCGGCATTCTTGGCGCGATGTTGGTAGCTTTCATGAACTCCACTGTTGTGAAGAGCGCCAATCCCGTCATCAATGCGAAGGACGGGGCTTATTTAAATACCATCATGGAACGGATGTATTCCGATTATAAATACCAGATGTCTTACGCTTTACTCAATAGCCAGACGCCGGAAACGGCCATGAGTAATTTTGAAGCTAATGTTGATACCGCAAATAAATATTCCGACAGCTCGCATCCATATGCGGTAACTAAAAAAAGAATTTCCTTTACAGGCACACCTCCCCAGGAGGTCGATGACAGCGACAGCAAAATTCTCAAAGTCACCATAACCTATCAGGGGTTATCAGCCACCCAACTTTTTACGGAGTAAGATTATGCTGACAAAAAAATATTTTAAAATCAGTTTATTAAAAAAATTGCAAAAAAATCTTTCTCATACAAAAGCCGGCAGAAGATTACAATCGCATAAAGGATTCACGCTTATAGAAATCATCGTCACCCTTGTGCTGGTCGGTCTTCTTGCGGCCACCGGTGGAATGGCTATTGTTCAGGCTGTCAATGGATATGTGATGACGAAACAAAATGCGGAGACAACTCAGAAATACCAGATGGCCATGTCCCGCATCAACAGAGAAATCAGGGAAATGATAAATATTGACTCCGACTCCACTGCTACGAGTATTGCCATCAACGGGGTCAATAACTGCCTCAGTGCAACGGATTGTGTCCGGACAATCGGATTGGATGGCACGTCCGTCAAGATAGCCTCCGGCAGTTCAACATCTCTGGCGAATGGTGATGTCCTGTTGGATAATGTCAGCAGTTTCAATATCACCTATTATAATCAGAACACATCCAGCTCAACATGGTCCGTGGGGAACGATCAAAGCCTTACCGGCGTCAAGGTGGATTTATTGATCAATCTACCCGGAGGTGGAACCTTGTCCTCGGTATCCTCCTCTGCGAATACATCTAAGGAAATTATTGCTCCCCGCAACAACGGCAATCTCGGAGGCACGACGATACCGACGGTCGTTCCGCCGACTGCCGATGGTTGGGGAGTTGGTTGCTTCATAGCGACCGCCGCTTACGGAGATCCAAGTCATCCTATGGTTCAGATTTTAAGGGATTTTCGCGATAAACAGCTTGTCCACTGGCCGGGAGGCGTATGGTTTGTAAAACAATATTACCAACATTCGCCTGCTGTGGCTGATTTGATTCGTGAACGCTCAGGCGTAATGTTCATTGTTCGCTGTCTGCTTGCGCCCTTTGTAGCTCTAGCTTTTTGTATTATGTACGTGCCTGTGGCGATTCCCCTTGTGCTGCTTGTGTCTTTGATTATTACCGCTGCCGCATTTTCAGTTCTGCGCAGAAAGGTTACCATCAGTTCCGGTATTTTCAAACAAGGCGGAAGCCTTTTAATCGGTTTAATCTTAACCATGGTGATTATGGCGGCCCTTGCCGCGGCCATGTTGCCCATGTTTGCCGCTTCATCCATGAACCAGGTCTACACGGATCAGGGAAGAAAAGCTTATTATCTGGCTGAATCGGGATTTATCTATGCGCAGTTGCAGTACCGTGAAGCCGAAACAGACGCGGAAAAAGAGACCGCTATTTCGGATATGCATGGCAAGACGTATCAATTGGCCGACGGCAGTTCATTTACACTAAAATTTTATCCTTACAGTTTTAAGACAAAATACGAAGACAGTGCGTTAATTTTTGAAGCATCCGGTGAGGTACCGTCGCAATTCAGTTCATTGTCTTCAGGCCATATAAGAATCGGTTCTTCTTCGGGCGGCTACACCTATCATGATTATACCTCAACCGGTGCCGTATCGGCCGGAGATACAACGTTGACGTTTAATGGCGTATCTCCCGCTGCTCCAACAATGTCCGACTTGGATGTTCAGCCTTTTGTTTATTCCAATAACGGCACAAGCACGATTACAAGCGGTAGCGACATGAATATTAACTCGGAAGGCGCCAGCACTTTTCCAGAGTATAACGGTACTTTCACGATGCACCCGTCGCCTTCCGGCATAACGTCGGGTCTTGTTTTTAATTATAAAAAGCGGGTCGGCAATACCCTTTATAACATTACACTGGCTGATCCCCGAAAGGTCTGGCATGATTTCCAGGCGCCCAGTACTACCAAAATCATTCTGGCGAAGTTCATGCAGGTGTATTCCACCGGGCGATCTCCAAGCGGTTTCGAACGGAATGTTATTTATAATACACCAATTGGCTTGTCGAGCGGCGAATGGACAAAAGCACAAAATCTGGATAAAGATATGCAACAGTTTGTCACGGACGCCGACAAGAGCATCGGAGGGCATTCTGTGAGCGGCGGTACACTGCAGGTGACTTCCGTGGTGGATCCGACCGCGATCACCTCAGGTGGGTTAGCCGGCTGGGTGGCCAGTGTGATCAAGTCATTCCTGACGGCGCTGCGGATTATGCCTTCTCCCGGTACCTGGGCTGTTACTGCCTGGGATTGGACCACGACAGAAACGAATTTGGCTCAGTCATTTAACGATGCCGGCGGCACACTCAGCTATGATGTCCAGGTTAAAATCGATAACAGCAACAAAAAATATTTTTCAAACGGTATCGGGTTCAGATTGCGCAGCAATGAAGGAACAACCGAGTCAACAGAAGATGCTTATGGTTATGGCGTGTCAATTATCAGACAGAGACAAACACAATGCTGTATTGTGGGTCCTATATGTTCAGCATGGGGTTCTACAATCGGAGGATCGTGTTTGGAATCATTGGGGGCGGATCCCATCAGTGATGGCATTCCCAGTGAATTAAGACCGATGACCAGCTACTCCGGAGAGGAAACAATTTGGAACAACCTTTTATGGACAGCGTGGCAAAGAGCCCGGTATTCTGAGCCGGTCATCGTTCTTTGGCAGCGCAACGGTCCGGCAACCAGCCAAGGCAATTTTAAGTTGCTTGCCTATCGCATTATCCAGCCGGGGGATGGTCTCACGAACGGTTTGACCGGTGCAGACCTGAGGCTCAATCCATGGGTTTCATTGATGGTGCGGGTCATTGAAGGCTATGAACTGCCCTTTGCATCGGGCCGGGTGGATACCAGCGGGAAGCACTTCAAATATGGCGACACGATCATGAATACAGACGGCACGAAAACAGCGCGCATTGTCGGAACACCGGTTATGTCCACAGATTGGGGTGCATCAGGAACCAGTGCCGGTGTCGGAAAGATGATGCTCGCGAATGTGACAGGAGGCGGTTTTGCCAGCGGTGAAAATCTTTATATTGTCGGCGGGGATGGCAGTTCTTATGGTACAACGACGGCTGCCCAGGCTGCGACGAAATCCAACTATATCATGGTTTATTACAGTAATGATTATACAACGGCCGGAACAGGTAATACCGTTCAGGCGGATAATACCCGTATCGGCAATATTCATTATACCAGCGAGAACTCGGCCTATTGGCCGCCTGATGATTATACGGACCGCACGGCGGCAAATGATTATTTCACTCTGATTAAGTGGCATTATATTACCCCGGGTTCTAATCAGGTGTCACCATACACGTCATGGACACTGGGTTATGGATGGGATAAAACAAGCACACCAACATTGAGTAGAGTTGAATCCTTTGGTCCATGGGAATTTCTGGATATTTCCTCGATTTCTTATTGGGATAATGGTGGAGGTGAATGGGACTATGGTGATAGTGGTATCCGTCATAGTTATAAACTTTGGTCGTTAAATAACTATGATGCATATGCGCAATACCAGAAATCAGGGTTTGCCCTAATTTCAGGTGTGTCCTATCAATCTTCTTTAACAATACACAGAACAAATTTAACAGGTGCTGCTAGGTATAAAATAGGAGATACTACAAACAATAATATTCCAACTTTAGGGACAGATACATATGTTCGCGATTTTAATAGTTCTACCCAGCTTCCAAGGTTAGAATGTACAAATTGGTGGGGTGGTACAATACGAGAATGGAAAATAAGGCCGCGTGTAACACCGGGTACTGCAACTATTCCCCTGACCAATCCCCTGACGGCAGGAACATCGTTTACTGCTTCAATAACCGTTTCCGGTTTGGGTACGGGTGAGTCCGTTTACTATACGATAGGATCTTACACAAGCCCGACTTACACATCCGACGGCACATATGTTGTTACCTATCAGTTGCCTTGGAGCGAATCAAGTTCGGCGGGCAATATGGTTTTCCATTCCTCATCGCTCATTAACAGCGCGTTCACCATCAGTAATATTTCCGTTATTCCTGCTGTAATTAATGGCACCTTGGATACAACGGCAGACAGTCAGGGAAACGTTGCATCCTATGTTTCGGCAGAGGCTTCCAGCGATTTTTATCAGGCCGTCATTAAAACAGGTGCACTGGTATCTCCGCCCGGCACGACTTATCAGAATTTTATTGACGGAGGATCCGATTCAATCGCTCTGATCACTTCCAGCTATGCCGGGCCCGGAACGTTCTATGATGATTTTGCCGTCCAACTGGATACGAAGGTGGGTGTGGGGTTTCTCCCGCCCATTCAGCAGTAAAGAACGAATGCCGTCATGAGAGAATATAAGGCTGACATCTGACATTTTCCAACAGATGTCAGTCCTGTGTATAAAAGTAAATTTGCACATCAATGATTCTTTTGAATTAGATTTGCTGAAATATTTGACTTTTTTCATTTATGTGTTATCGTCCGGCTCCATTCAATAAAACATAGAAATGTTATGAGGAGGTCTTGAGGTGAAAATTTTTGTCAAAAAAGGCATGCTCGCGGATGCAAAAAGCCAGGCGATTATTCTAACGCTGTTTGAAGACAACAAAAAATTGATAGGATTAGCACTGGAGATTGATAAACTCAGCAACGGATTAATCAGCGAATTAATCGGCAGTGGCGATTTCGAAGCAAAGCCTTCTCAGACATCAGTCGTCTACACCCGGGGAACAATTCCGGCGAAAAGAATTGTCCTCCTCGGTTTGGGCAAACAAAAAGAATTTAATCTGGAAAAACTTCGTGCAGCTTTTGCCTCGGTCATGCGGCAACTGCGGAGCTTGAATATCAAAGAAGCGGCAACGTCTATCCATTTGAATCTTCTTCCCGGTAAAAAAGAGCAGATTGTCGAGGCAGCGGTTGAAGGAGCGTTACTGGGGCTTTATCAATACACGCCCTATAAAACCGTTGGCCGTGAAGATTTAAAAGAAATGAATGAATTAAATATTATTGCCGATGCGAAAGATTATTCCTTGATTGAATCGGCTGTTAAAAAAGCAAAGGTCATCAGTGATGCCGTGTATCTGGCGCGCGATATGGTTTCTGCTCCGTCCAATGAAATGACGCCTTCCATCATGGCGCAAAAAGCGAGAGAGATTGCTAAAAGGAAAAATGTAACTTGCAGAGTTCTGGATCGGGACAAAATGAAGGAACTGAACATGAACGCTCTTCTTGCCGTGGCTTCCGGAAGCATGGAGGAGCCTAAATTTATCATTCTGGAATATGCAGGCGGCAAGAAAAACGCGTCACCGATTGTTCTGGTGGGCAAAGGACTGACATTTGACAGCGGTGGAATTTCCATCAAGCCTTCTGATAAGATGGATGAGATGAAAACGGATATGTCCGGCGGTGCTGCCGTCATGGGAGTGATGATGGCCGTTGCGGATATGCAAATTCCATTGAATGTGGTTGCGTTGATTCCGGCGTCGGAAAACATGCCCAGCGGTTCGGCTTTTAAACCGGGCGATATTTTAAAATCGTATTCGGGCAAGACCATAGAAATTTTGAGTACGGATGCGGAAGGACGGTTGTTGCTGGCCGATGCTTTGGCCTATGCTTCCGAGTTCAAACCTCAAGCCGTCATTGACGTGGCGACACTGACCGGAGCCTGTGTGGTCGCTCTGGGCGATGATGTGAGCGGTATGCTGGGAACCGATGATAAACTGAAAAGAGAAATTGAAAAAGCATCCAAGAATACCGGCGAACTTGTATGGGAATTGCCACTTTGGGAACATTATCATGAACAGATCAAGAGCGATATCGCTGATTATAAAAATGCCGGAAGTCGTTCTGCGGGTACCATTACCGCTGCCGCGTTTTTAAGCAAGTTTGTCGGAAATTATCCATGGGTGCATCTGGATATTGCCGGCCCGGCCCGGGTTGACAAAGACAAACCTTATATTCCCAAGGGTGCATCGGGCGTTCCTGTTCGCCTGCTCGTGGAATTTCTGCGCAATCGCGTTCGCAAATAAACGATATTTTATGCCGCCCATTCTAAAAGTAAACGACCTGATGACAGTGTTTGATACTGACCGGGGGAGAATTAAAGCCGTTGACGGTGTTTCTTTGGCAATACATTCCGGTGAAACACTCGGGGTGGTTGGTGAATCCGGCTGCGGCAAAACAATGCTCTCCCTTTCCATTATGCGTCTTATTCCTTCCAACGGCAAAATTATCAACGGAGAAATATTATTTTCCGGCAATGACCTGCTGAAATTATCGGAAGACGAGATGCGCGAGCGTCGCGGCAGGGATATTTCCATGATTTTTCAGGAGCCAATGACGTCGCTCAATCCGGTTTTTCGCGTCGGCGAACAAATTGCCGAAGCGATTCGTTTGCATCAGAATCTTTCAAAGAAGCAGGCGATGGAGGTAAGCGTTAATCTGCTGCGCGAAGTGGGAATTCCCGATCCGCAGAAACGGGTGCGGGATTACCCCCATAATCTCAGCGGAGGTATGCGTCAGCGCGTGATGATCGCCATGGCCATGTCCTGTCATCCGAAGCTGCTTCTGGCAGATGAGCCGACCACGGCTTTGGATGTAACGATTCAGGCGCAGATTCTGGAATTGATTTACGGTCTGAAACAGAAAAGTAATATGGCCGTTGTTCTAATTACACATGATTTGGGCGTTATTGCCCAGGCCGCCGAAAAGGTTGCCGTCATGTATGCGGGAAAAATAGTGGAGTATGCCGCCGTAGAAGCGCTTTTTGACCATCCGCTGCATCCTTACACGCGGGGTTTGATGGAATCAATCCCCGCACGATGTTTTGATTCCATTGAAAAGGGGGACGCTCTCAAAACGATTCCGGGATCGGTTCCTGATTTGTATAATGTTTCTCCGGGCTGCCGTTTTTATGACAGGTGTGCTTATGCGGATGAAGCGTGTCATGACGGAATGCCTTTGCTTTCGGAAATTGAGCCGGATCATTTTGTTTCGTGCTGGCAATACGATAGAGGGGAAAATAGTTAGTATTATGTCAGTGAAAGTTGTCATATCGACCAGAGGGAGATATCTTTTTAGATTCCTCGTCGCTCGCGCTTCTCGGAATGACATATTATAAGTGGTTTTAGAAAAATCACATTAAATCAGAGCAAATAATGCAGAACTCATTGCTTGAAATTCGGGGGCTGACGAAAAAATATTCTTTAAGCAGCGGTTTTTTCAACCCTCAGAAAAGAATTATTCATGCCGTTGATCATATTGACCTGACAATTTTCAAAGGTGAAACGCTGGGGCTGGTGGGAGAATCCGGCTGCGGCAAATCAACCCTGGCAAGACTGATTATCCGGCTGGAGAAACCTTCCTCAGGGTATCTGACGTTTAAAGGCGAAGATATTTTGTCTTACAATAAAGAAGATTTGAAGTTGTATCGCCGCCGTGTTCAGATTATTTTTCAGGATACTTATTCTTCTTTGAATCCGCGAAAATCAGCCGTCAACGCGATCAAAGAGCCGCTGACCATTCACGGGATCGGAGATAAGACATCCCGTACTCAAACGGCATTGGAAATAATGTCTAAGGTGGGGTTGAAAAAGGAACAGGCCGGTCGTTATCCGCATGAATTCAGCGGCGGCCAGCGTCAGCGCATCGGGATCGCGCGCGCGCTTGTGTTGAACCCGGAATTAATTATTGCCGATGAACCGGTTTCGTCACTGGATGTTTCCATTCAGGCGCAGATATTAAATCTGCTTCGGGATTTGAAAAAGGATTTTAATCTGACCTATTTGTTTGTTTCTCATGATCTCAATGTCATCCGGTATATTTCCGATCGCGTTGCCGTGATGTATCTGGGGAAGATTGTCGAACTCGCATTAAATCATGATATATATTCCCGGCCGCTGCACCCCTATACGCGAATGTTGCTTTCTGCCGTACCCGTTTGCGATCCGCGCCGGAAAGAAAAAGTCAATAAAATAAAAGGAGAGGCCAGTGAGAAAAACGGTCAGGGATGTTCTTTCCAAAACCGCTGTTCTTATAAAGCTGAAATTTGCGAAAAAGTGGAACCGCCCCTGAATAAATATGGTGACCAAAGTTTTTGCGCCTGTCACAGGGCCGGATCCATTTAATGTAGGGATTGTTCTAACCTAAATACCCTAAATAACCTAAAGGTCACTATAGGGGCACTATAGGGTTACAATGCCCGAACAATCCGATTAAACAAACGGCGCGTTCGGGGATCGCGCCCTACGTGTATTTTTTTTGGATGAATGATGCGGGAAGAAAAAATATATATCAATAATGGTTCTTTAATTATTGAAGGACTATTCTCAAATATATCAAAGGAAAAAGGCGTGGTCATCTGTCATCCGCATTCCCTGATGGGTGGCTCAATGCACAATAATGTTGTTGAAGGCATCCAGGAGGCGTTTGCCGCAGAAAATATTTCCACGTTAAGATTTAATTTTCGCGGAGTGGGCGGAAGCACGGGGAGTTACGATGAAGGAAAGGGCGAGCAGGAAGATATTTTGGCCGTCAGTGAATATTTGAAACAACTGGGGCTGAAGAAAATATTTTTTGCCGGTTATTCTTTTGGCGCTTGGGTGGGTTCAAAGATTCTTCCACAAATCGCCAGTCCATTTTTTTGCAGTATCTGCGTTTCCCCTCCGGTTGATTATTTTGAATTTGAATGGAATAAATTAAAAAGCAGGATCGATTTTGTTGTCTGCGGAGATGTCGATGAATTTTGTACGCTGGATGTTTTGATGTCTGAGGCTGCAAAAATAAATTTACCCGTTGAAATCATTCAAGGCGCGGATCATTTTTTTTGGGGTAAAGAAAAAGAACTTACGCGTATTTTGCGCAGGTTTATAGTAAAAAAAACATAATTAAATTATGAAAAAAAACTTGATTTTATAAAATAACGATGATAATTAAAAGATAACTTGGAAAGTTCGCCCTTGTGACATTTCTTTTTGTGAATAAAATTGAGGCGACTTTTTGTTAGGAATTGTAAGTGTTAAATTTTATAAAAAAGAAAATAACCGCATTTAATTCTTCATTGTTGAAGAAGAATTAGTGCGGTTTTTTTTGTTTCCTGTAAAATATTCATTGCAGGAGGCGAATATTTAATAAGGAGGGTTATAACTTTGGCAGAAGGAAAAGTGAAGTGGTTCAATGAAAAAAAGGGCTTTGGTTTTATTGAAAGCGAAGAAGGCGGTGATGTTTTTGTTCATTATAGTGCTATCAATGGAACAGGCTTTAAGACTCTTTATGAGGGTCAAAAAATCCGTTTCGATATTGAACAGGGGAACAAAGGTCCAAGTGCAATAAATGTTCAGCCACTATAATACGCGCAATTAATTAGAAATTATTTTAACTTCAAAAAGCCCCGTTTTTTTAATAAACGGGGCTTTTTTAGTGAGACCCAAGTTTCAGAAGCGAATAACCTAAATACTCTGCATACCCTAAAGGGTACGATAGAAGCGCCATGGGGTCACTATAGGCCGAGCGGGATCAATGTGGGTCAATTCCCCGCCTCTTGGGGCGAAGTTGCTTTGGATACCCCGCTGCTGGCGGCAGGCGTGTTCATTCGTTACTCTTGAGAAGACAGAATAAAAGAAAATTAACTGCTTTCAATTTTCTTCAGCTCTTTATTTGCCAGGTAAACAACCAGCAGCAATTCCATTATGCTCGCCAAAGGTAATGCCACCCACGCTCCGGTGATTCCAAAAAAGAATGGCAAAATAAGCAACAAAGGAATGAAGACGATAACGTCACGAATAAAAAGGATGACCATCGCAAGCGTGCCTTTGCCCAACCCGATAAACATATTGACATAAATGATGATGGGAGCGGAAAAAATAAGCGCCGCGACATGAATGCGTAAAGCGGGTATGGCAATTTCAGTTAAAACACTGTCGTTGGAAAAAAGTTCAACGATCGAAGAAGAAAATATTTCTAAAAAGATTACAGAAACAACAGCAAAGCAAAGTGATACTTTTAGTGCAACCCAAACAGATTCTCGTAATCTATGAAAAAGTCTTGCGCCTAAATTGTATCCAACAATCGGCATTACACCTGCTCCAATGCCGAACAGTACCATGGTGGCCAGACCGGTGACGCGGAAACATATTCCGAAAGCCGCGATTGCCTGAAAGCCGAAATTTGCAAGGACATGATTGTAGACTATTAAAACAATACTGATGATAAAATTTATCACCATGGAAGGTAATCCTGTCGAATAAATTTCTTTGAGGATCTGAATATTGGGCATGGTGTATTGCAATTTAAACTCGAAATTTGATGATTTCAATTGCAAAAAAATCAGGGAAAATATAAACATAATCAACTGGGCGATAATCGTGGCCATGGCGGCTCCTTTAATTCCCATTCGCGGGAAAGGGCCAATCCCAAAAATTAAAAAAGGATCTATAATGGCGCTGGAGATTAAAGCTGTTATAACAATATACATGGATAAAAGAGGCCTGCCTTCAACACGAAGCATGATGGCCGTCATCATCGCGAAATACAGAAAAGGCGAACTGTAAACAATAAGATAAAGGTAATCATGACACAGGGGTAATATTTCGTCGGAAGCGCCAAAGAAAATAAGCATGGCGTCTCCGTAAAATAAAACAACGATAATGCTTACCAACCCGAAAAACAGAGAAAGGAAAAATGTCTGACCGGCCGCTTGTTTTGCTTCAAGGTGTTTGCCGGCGCCTAACATTCTTGCGGAAAAAGAGCCTGCTCCAACGCCTGTTCCGATACCGATAGCGGCGGCAATTAATTGAATGGGAAAGCAGATAGTTAGCGCAGCCAAAGCCTGTGAACTAAAACGAGCCAGCCAGAAGGTATCGATAAAATTATAAAGAGACATGGCGGTCATGGCTATAATGGACGGCCAGCTCATTTTTAAAATCAGCGGGAATATCGCTTCTTTTCCTAAATCCAGTCTCTTTGTCATTATGGATGCCCGATAGTTGCCGTTTTTTCTACATTCAAAGAAGGATAATATCAAGATAAATATGGAAAAAAATCTTATCGTCATTCTTGGACCTACTGCATCCGGAAAAACTCGCCTTGCGACACGGCTTGCCTGTGAATTGAATGGAGAAATAATTTCTGCTGATTCCCGTCAGGTGTACAGGCATATGAATATCGGAACCGGTAAAGATTTGAATGACTATATCGTAAACGGCCGGAAGGTTCCGTATCATCTGATTGATGTTGTGGATCCAGTCAATGAATTTAATGTGTTTGAATTTCAGAAAATGTTTTACGAAATATTCCATGATCTGCATGTAAGGAATAAGCTGCCTGTTCTTGTGGGGGGGACGGGACTTTATCTGGAATCCGTCCTTTGTGAGTATGATATGCCCGCAGCGCCAATCAACGAAGAAAGAAGAGACCACTTCCGCGGAAAAACGAAAGATGAACTGCAAAAAATTCTTTTTGCACTAAAACCTCAATTACATAATAGAACGGATCTTGATGATACCGAAAGATTAATCAGGGCCATAGAAATTGAAATGGCGCGAAGCGCTAAAAATACAAGCAGACACCAAAAGCCTGAAATGGAAGCGGCGGTCTTCGGCATCAGATGTGAAAGAAAACTGCTCAGACAGCGCATTACCAAAAGACTGGAAGAAAGACTCGGACAGGGCATGGTAGAAGAAGTTGTGAATCTGCATTCTGCGGGATTGGGTTGGTCAAAACTGGAGAGTTTCGGACTGGAATACCGCTTTATTGCACAATATTTACAAAAGAAAATCACGTTTGAAGAAATGAAAAAGAAGCTGAATACAGCGATTCATCAATTTGCAAAAAGACAGGAAACGTGGTTTCGGCGTATGGAAAGAAATGGCGTGGTTATTCACTGGATTGACGGTGACGACTATTCCTCATTGAAAGAAAAGGTTTCTAAAATCATAAAATGAAAAAAGATTCATTGCTGAATGAATATTTGATAAATTATTCCGTGGGCGAAAAATGGAAATTAATCGCGAATGAAAGCGATGATATTTCTCAAACGGTTGTCATACCGGCTTACGCGGAAAAGGAAATGCTTTTTTCCACCCTGGCGTCTCTGGCAAAAAATCCACCGTCTTCACTGGAAAACACGCTGGTCATTTGCGTTGTAAACAATAAGGAACATTCACCGGCTTCGGACATAGAAAATAATGTGAAGACCATCGGGATCCTTGATGCCCTTGTAGGAAAAAAATCTTTGGAAATGTTTAAGCGGGAAAAGGAAATATATCCTCTTCTTAATATGATATCCGGTTCGAAAATGAATCTTGGATATATCAATGCGTCATCCAAAGGATTAGAAATGCCACGAGATACGGGAGGCGTGGGCATGGCGCGGAAAATCGGAATGGATACGGCGCTGCGTCTTTTGAAAAAAAATAACAATCCGGGCAATGTGATCATCAGTCTCGATGCTGATACCCTGGTTCAGAATAATTATCTTCCGGTCATCAAGAAAGTTCTGTCCCCGTTGGTGAAAACCGCCATTGTGGCTTATGAACACCAAATGCCCGAACGGGAAAATGAGCAGGCGGCCATCTGCTGTTATGAAATATTTTTACGTTACTGGGTTTTGGGATTGAAATACGCGAAGTCTCCCTGGGCTTTTCATTCGATAGGATCAACGATTTCTGTTTCAGCCGATGCGTACCTGGAAGTCAGAGGGATGAACAGGCAGCGAGCCGGAGAAGATTTTTATTTTCTGAACAAACTGGCTAAAGTCGGTAAAATTAATTATACAAAAGAAACATGTGTTTACCCTTCAGCCCGTTTGTCAACAAGAGTTCCGTTTGGAACCGGTAAGAGAATAGGGCGGTTTCTTTCAGGTATCTGTGAAAAGGAATATTATTTGTATGATCCGCGTATATTCTTAATATTGTCTCAATGGCTGCAGCTTATTCATGATATGTTGCTTGGAAATGAGCGTGAAATTCTCAAAGAAGCGGAAATCATTCATCCCCGGCTAAAGTCATTTCTCGAAGAGAACAAATTCCATCTGGTTTGGCCTAAAATGCGTCGCGTGGCAAAAGATGAGAAATTGCTGGCAAAGCAATTCAACGACTGGTTTGACGGTTTTAAAACTCTCAAACTGGTTCATTGTTTTACCAGAGAAATTTACCCTCAAATCAATATGTTTCGGGCCTTGGAGCAGATTTTATCCATGACGAATATTTCAGAACTCAAATATAATCAGCGTGCAACCCCCGCACTGTTTGAACAAAAGGACATTTTGCGCTGCCTGCGGGCGATAACCTGATGATCATTAAAAGCCTAAAATTAAGAAGAAATTTATCTTGACGGGCATGGATATTTTACATATAAAATCAAAACATTAAAAAACTTTTTAAATATTTTTGGGAGGAGATTCATGAAAACTCAAATTACCAAGAGTTGGCCAATCATTTTACTTTTGTTTGTTTTTGTAATGGTTTCAGGATGTTCGGATAAAGGGAAAGAAGAGTCTAAACGTGCTGATGCCAGCAATGTTCAGAGTTCCGTTTCCAGTCTTCCAGCGGATAGTACGCCTGATGTCAAAACAGAAGACATTCCAAAAGGTGACATCGCTGTCAGTGTTGATGGGAAAGTTTTGAAAAAAACTGAATTGGAAAATACACTGAATGAAAAATTTAATCTTATCAAAAGTAAGATACCTTCTGACAAACAAAAGGAATTCAAGGCCAACCTGAGAAAACAATTAATAGACGTGTTTATAGCAAGAACGCTTTTATCCAATGAAATTGAAAAAAGAAAAATACAGGCCACGAATGAGGAAGTTGCAAAAGCAATGGAGAGTATAAAAACCAGTCTTCCCCCCAATAAAAAGATTGAAGATTTTTTCAAGGAAAATAGAATAACACAGAACGATATCATCCTGGCCGTTAAAATAGATAAATTCAGAAATATGGAAATGGGCCAAAAGGCAAAACCCACTCAAAAAGAAATCAATAAATTTTATAACGATAATAAAGACAAACTCTTTTCTGAGCCTGAAAGTGTCCACGTGCGACATATTCTCGTAACGGTCGGTAAGGATGACACGGAGAAAATAAAAGCCGAGAAAAAAGGGAAAATAGAAAATTTGCGCAAGCAACTGCTCAGCGGTGGCGATTTTGCGGATATTGCCCGTAAGAATTCTGATTGTCCTAGCAAGGAAGTTGGCGGGGATTTAAGTTACATCAGAAGAGGGCAAATGGTGAAAGAATTTGAAAAGGCTGCTTTTACACAGGAAAAAAGTGCAATCGGACCGGTCGTGACAACGGAATATGGTTATCATGTCATTCAGGTATTGGATAAAAAACCGGCGAAAAAAGTTACTTTGGACGAAGTGAAGGGCAAGATTTCTGCGCATCTGGAACAGCGCAAGAAGATGGAAGCGTTTAATGATATTTTAAAGAAATTAAGGGAACAGGCTAAAATCGTAGTATATTAGTGAGACCCAAGCTTCAGAAGCGAATACCCTAAAGGGCACTATAGGTGCACTGAAGCTTGCAGGTCGTAATGAGACTAAACCTTCATAAGCATAGTGCAATGAAGGTTTCTAGTCGAATTATCCAATTCCGATCAATCGGAATTGGAAATTATCCCCTGAGCATACCGAAAGGGGATTGTTTAAAGCGCCATGTGACAATGAAAAATAAGGAATATCCTTAATTATTTGAAACTGTGTTCACTATCGGGGAAGTTGCTGCTTTTGACTTCCCCGATATAATTTTTCACGGCCTTCTTGATTTCGGAATTCAGGTTGGCATATTTTTTCACAAACTTTGGCGTAAAACGGTCAGACATGCCCAGTAAATCATTGATGACAAGAACCTGTCCGTCGCAATGAACTCCGGCGCCGATACCGATAGTCGGAATGGAAAGGCAACCGGTTACTTCCGCGGCAAGTCCTTCCGGAACGCATTCCAGAACAACTGAAAAGGCGCCGGCTTCTTCCAGAATTTTGGCATCTTCAATAATCTTTCGCGCGGCATCTTCTTTCTTTCCCTGAACTTTATAGCCGCCGAGTTGGTGGATGGATTGGGGCGTAAGGCCCAGGTGCGCCATGACCGGGATTCCCGCTGAGGTAATTTTTTTCACTGTTTCAGCGACGTCTCTTCCTCCTTCCAGTTTTACAGCCTGGGCGTTGGCTTCCTGTAAGAATCTTCCGGCATTCTGAACAGCGGCCTGTTCGGATACCTGATAAGATAAGAAAGGCATGTCGGCAACAATCAACGAGCTATGAACGCCGCGCGAGACGGCTTTCGTATGATGCAGCATATCCTCCATGGTGACGGGCAGAGTTGTCTCATAACCCAGAACAACATTTCCCAGAGAATCGCCGACGAGAATCATGTCGATATTACACTCATCCAGTATCAAAGCCATCGCGTAATCATAAGCAGTGAGCATGGAGATTTTTTCCCCGTTGCCTTTCATTTTTTTGATGTCTGCCGTTGTTTTCCGCGTTATTTTACTTTGTGTGCTCATGATGGTTCTCCTTTCAAAAGGGCTTTGATTTTTTTTGCCTGCTCCGCGTTGAGGGTTCCTTTTTGTTTGGCGACTTCCACCGTTATTAAACCCAGAGAAGAATAGAGCGAGGCATATTGGGGAAGATTTTTATTGATCGCCGTTATATGTTTTTTAATGGTTCCGTAATCACCGCGGGCAATGGGGCCGGTAAGTGACAGAACGGAACCCGATTTTTCAATGTTTCTCAAACTTCCATGAACAAGAGGAAGATAGGCTTTTTTCGCGTCTTTTTCTTTGATTCCTATGGACAGGTAGATGGATTCCACGATATTCATTAATGATACCAGATAATTGGACGCGAAACAAGCCGCGGCGTGATATAGCGGTTTCTGGTTATCGGAAATGACCATGGGAATGCCGCCCAGTTTAGAAGTGATATTTTTCGCGTGAGAAAGTGCTGTCTTATCCGCTGTTACCCCGAAATAGCTGCCGGGTATGTTTTCTATGGCCTGGTCGATGGAAGAAAAGCTCTGCAACGGATGAATGCTGGCAACGGAGGCTCCTGCTTTCTTTGCGGATGCCAGAAGGTCAAGTCCACCCGCGCCGCTCATGTGAAAAACAAGTTTGCCTTTGATGTCGGTTGAGAATGCAATGTCCTCACAGGCGGATTCAATAGCATCATCGGGAGTGGTGATTAAAATGTAATCGGCCAGACGCCCAATGTCCCGCGTTTTCGAGGAAACATTATCGCCGGTATAGGGAAGAGCTCTTTTGAGAGCGGCCGGGGATTTATCGCAGACAACGGTAACTTTATAGCCGGCTTTTTTTAACAAAAAGCCGATGGCTGTTCCCACCATACCGGCGCCGATTATGGCAAAATTATTAAAATGTCGTCTCTTCATAGACAATTCTATGTCGCTATGCTCCCTAAATTTGGGACTCAAATCCCACGTCGCTACGCTCCTGGGATAATTCGCTCTAAGATTTTCTGTGCACTACGTTTCGGAAAATCAAGGCTCATTAAAAAAGGCCTTCCGCATAGAGGAAGACCTTGATTCGACATTTATGCTACCGTCTCAGTCGAGTAACGAGATCCAAGCGGTTGGGAATACTTTTAGCACTACCATGGAACTTAGTCAAACATTTTTTAACCACGGGTATCCAAGATACCCTCCGCGTTGCGGGGTAAATTCGGCTAACG
>CAYNWA010000026.1:0-28575 GCA_964400795.1 uncultured Smithella sp. | reverse complement strand
ACGCCTTAAACGTCATTTCATTCGTTTTCGGCGAGCCTCTTTAACCACGGGTATCTAAAATACCCTCCGCGTTGCGGGATAAATTCGGCTAACGCCTTAAACATCATTTCATTCGTTTTCGGCGAGCCTCTTTAACCACGGGTATCCAAGATACCCTCCGCGTTGCGGGGTAAATTCGGCTAACGCCTTAAACGTCATTTCATTCGTTTTCGGCGAGCCTCTTTAACCACGGGTATCCAAGATACCCTCCGCGTTGCGGGGTAAATTCGGCTAACGCCTTAAACGTCATTTCATTCGTTTTCGGCGAGCCTCTTTAACCACGGGTATCCAAGATACCCTCCGCGTTGCGGGGTAAATTCGGCTAACGCCTTAAACGTCATTTCATTCGTTTTCGGCGAGCCTCTTTAACCACGGGTATCCAAGATACCCTCCGCGTTGCGGGCATCGTTCAACGTACCTATTCCGACGCGCTTATAGTGATCCTGTAGTGCCCCTATATTTAGGGTATTTAGGCTATTTGCTTACGGAATTGGCAATTCACCAAGAATCAAACTTGTGTTTGTTGACACTCTTGGTTATAAGGAAATACGGTGACGTTATGAAAAAAATAGATTTGATGATATTTGATTTTGATGGCACGCTTGTGTCCACGGGAGATGATCTTGCTCATGGTATTAATTTTACTTTAAAGGCGCTTCATCTCGAACAAAAGCCTAAAAAGGAAATCATTAGTTTTGTCGGTGATGGCATCACTAAATTAATGGAACGAGTGCTGGGACGGGATAATTTCAGATTTCGGGAAGAAGCGATGAAAATATTCACGGATTACTATGATAAACATCTTTTGGATAATGCGGTGCTCTATCCTCATGTGGAAGAAATACTAAAAAATTTTAAAAAAAAGACCAAGATTATTTTGACCAATAAACGCCAAAAATTTACAGTCAAAATAGCTGAAGGTCTAAAGATTGATAAGTATTTTACCGAAATCATTGGAATTGATTCCCTGTCTTTTTCAAAACCGGATAAACGGGTCATTGAATACTTATTGAATAAGTATGTTTCGTCCCGGGCAAATACTTTAATGATCGGGGACGGTGTTAATGATATAATGGCTGCTAAAAATTCAGGAATATTGAGCTGTGCGTATTTGAACGGATTGGGAAACAGGGAAGATTTGCTGAACAAGAAAGCAGACTATTATTGCGAAGATATTTTGGAAATAAACTCGCTGTTTCATTAAAGAAATTCGTTGAATACGCTATGGTTAAAAAAGTTCAACAAACCATCGAAAAATACAGTCTGCTGAAAAAAGGAGAAAGCGTCGTGGTTGCGCTTTCCGGCGGACCGGATTCCACCGCTTTACTGACGGTTCTTTTCACAATAGCCAGAAAAATGAATTTAAAACTGATCGTTGCTCATTTCAATCATAGATTGCGGGGGAGAGAATCAGATGCGGATGAAAAATTTTCACGTGATCTGGCCCAAAAAATGGATTTGCATTTTTTCCCCGGATATATGGATAAAAAAATCGAAAAAAAGGGTATTTCACCGGAAGATTTCTATCGACGTGAGAGATATGATTTTTTGGATAAAGTAGCCAAAGAGAATAGAGCACAAAAGATTGCAATAGGTCATAATATGAATGATCAGGCGGAAACTGTTTTAGTGAATCTCCTTCGTGGCAGCGGGTTGGAAGGTCTTAAAGGCTTTTTACCCAAGCGGGATGGGAGAATCATCCGTCCATTAATGGAAATATCCAGACAGGAGATCATTTCGTTTTTAGACGAAGCGGGGATTTCGTACCGTGTCGATAAGACCAATAAGGATAATATATATCTGCGCAACAAAATAAGAATGCAATTGATTCCTTATCTGAAGGAAAATTATAATTCCAGGATTGAAGAAAATCTGGCGCAGATGGCCGAAATCCTGCGTAATGAAGATGAGTTTATCAAACAGCATACCGCCAAAATGTTGCAATCACCGGCAATTCAAAAAGGTGAAACCGGCGTTTTATTAAATGTAAATTCAGTTAAAAAAATGCCGGTCGCCATTCGCTGGAGATTATTCAAAACAATTCTGGAGGAGTTAAGTCCGGAAAATAACGGGATATCGTTTGCTCATGTTGTATCGCTGGATGATCTCATGAAAAAAAGTGCCTCGGGAAGGAAGGTCATTCTTCCCATGAAACTTGAAGCCAGACGCGAATATGATCATTTAATCCTGGAAAAACAGAAAACTTCTTCCGGGCCGGTTATATTCAAGCACGCTTTGGTTATTCCCGGATCGACTTATATTCAAGGAAGAAATCTTGTCGTGAAGAGCAGAATCATTAAAAAACGAAACTTGGAATTTGGAAAAAGGGATGTCATTTATCTGGATTTGGATAAAGTACATCTGCCGGTTACTGTACGTAATAGAAGGGCAGGAGACTGGTTTCAGCCGCTGGGTATGACAGGGCGGCAGAAATTAAAAAAATATTTTATTGATCACAAAATACCCCCTTCCCGGAGAGATGAAATTTTATTATTTGTTGATAAGTTATCGGTAATATGCATAGAAACCATGCATTTAAACGAACGGGTGAAAATAAATCCGCAAACAACCAATATTCTGAAACTTGAAATCCGAAGATTAAACAGTACGTAATCATAAGGCAAAATTTTAGCCGTTAGAAATTAATTGAGTAAAATTTAATATTATTATAAAGAAAAAAATAATTAATATTGAAGGAGAAATATATTGAATCAGTTTCAAAAAAATATAGCCCTCGTCCTTACGATGTTGCTTGTTTTTCTGCTCGTATGGCAGCTATATAATCAGCCCAAAGCAGGGACCAAGGACATCATTTACAGCGAATTAATAGCTCACCTGGATAAAGGAGAAATAAGCGAAGTTACCATTCAGGGTGACAGTATTACAGGTAAACTGAGTAACGGCGATCTTTTTAAAACGTTTGCACCCAAGGATGACAAACTTGTCGGACAATTCAGGGAAAAAGGCGTCAAAATTACCGCCAAACCGGAAGAAGAATCTCCCTGGCTGACTATTCTGATTTCCTGGGCTCCGATGATTCTTCTTATCGGAATCTGGATATTTTTTATGCGCCAGATGCAGGCCGGCGGCGGAAAGGCCATGGCCTTTGGAAAAAGCAAAGCGCGTCTGATTACCGACAAATCCAAAAGAGTGACGTTTGCTGATGTTGCAGGAATTGACGAGGCCAAGTCTGAACTGGAAGAGGTGATAGACTTTCTGAAAGATCCCAAAAAATATACGAAACTGGGGGGCAGAATTCCCAAGGGCTTGTTGTTGGTTGGCCCTCCGGGAACGGGGAAAACACTGTTGGCTAGGGCAATCGCCGGCGAAGCTGAAGTTCCTTTTTTAACAATTAGTGGTTCAGACTTCGTGGAAATGTTTGTCGGTGTCGGAGCTTCACGCGTTCGTGACTTGTTCAGTCAGGCCAAAAAGAACGCTCCCTGTATCATTTTTATTGATGAAATTGACGCCGTCGGGCGCCACCGGGGCGCCGGACTGGGCGGCGGACATGATGAAAGAGAGCAGACGCTTAATCAATTACTTGTTGAAATGGACGGGTTTGAATCCAATGAAGGCGTTATTCTGATTTCCGCCACGAACCGTCCCGATGTTCTTGATCCGGCGCTTCTGCGTCCAGGACGCTTCGACCGGCAGGTTGTCGTTCCGTTGCCTGATGTCAAGGGTCGTGAGAAAATATTTGAGGTGCATGCCCGCAAGACGCCGATAGCGGAAGATGTTGATTTTGCTGTCATGGCAAGGGGAACACCCGGAACGTCAGGGGCGGATATCGAAAACCTTATCAATGAAGCTGTGCTCAACGCTGCCCGGGCAAATAAGGAAAAAGTAAACATGAGCGATTTCGAATTTGCCAAGGATAAAATTTTAATGGGTTCGGAAAGAAAGACCATGGTGATCAGCGATGAGGAAAAACGAAACACCTCCTATCATGAAATAGGACATGCGCTGGTCGCGCGATTGCTACCGGGAACGGATCCGATTCATAAAGTTACCATTATTCCCCGCGGCCGTGCTCTGGGCCTGACCCAGCAGTTGCCAATTGATGAAAAGCATACCTATCCGCAAAAATATCTGGAAAGCAACATCTCCATCCTTTTGGGGGGAAGAGCCGCGGAAGAACTGGTTTTGAAAGATTTTACCACCGGCGCCGGAAATGATATCGAACGGGCGACAAATTTAGCAAGAAAAATGGTTTGCGAGTGGGGCATGAGTGATAAAATGGGTCCCTTGAGTTACGGTAAAAAAGAAGAGCAGATATTTCTGGGCAGGGAATTTGCGACGCACAAGGATTATAGTGAAGAAACGGCAAAAAATATTGACGCGGAAGTTGTCTCCATTGTCACCCGCAACTATGAACAGGCGAAAAAACTGCTTAATGACCATATTGATATCCTGCACAAGATGGCCGGGGAACTGCTGGAAAAGGAAGTTCTAACCGGAGCAGAAATAGATGCCCTGATCGGCGATGCTTTACCGAAGGTTCAACATGGTGGGTCTCAGACAATAGCCTGATATAATTAATCTGCAATCTATATGTTTCCTCTGTATCAATATTCAAATGTAATGAATACGGGTGACCTTTGATTAAAATAATTGACATTAAAAATCCGGATCAGGCGGTGACGGTTTTTAAGAGAATAGGCGTTGATGCTTACGGCATCGGCGCGATGGTGCCCAAAACCATCAACGTTAACATTTTACTGGAGAAACAATCCTGTAAAATCGCCAATATCATAAAACAGGAAATGCTGTCACTGGGCGGGGATGCCGCTGTGGCAAGAGGCAGCGTCGCGTGCAGCGTTCCGGCAACCGATGTTTTAATCATGGGCACGATCAAACAGATTTCTTCTCTGGCGACAAAAATAGAAAAACAGCCGTTTGGTCTCAATATCATAGCCCGACATATCAGGGAAACGTTGGACAATATCGTCTTGAAAGAATTTGTTTTAAAGACATCAAGGCGTGAAATTGTCCTCGGTAGAGACACAAAAATCATGGGAATATTAAATGTGACGCCCGATTCCTTTTCCGATGGCGGTTCTTTTTATTCTCCGGAAAAAGCGATTGAACATGGGTTGCAAATGGTCGAAGAGGGAGCCGATATCATTGATGTCGGGGGAGAATCGACAAGACCCGGTTCCCGTTCTGTACCGGTCAATATTGAGTTGAAAAGAGTTGTTCCCGTCATCAAAGGGTTGATTAAAAAAATTAAAATACCTGTTTCTATTGATACAAAAAAAGCGCGGGTTGCCAGACAGGCTATGGAGGCAGGCGCTGAAATTATAAACGATATCAGTGCATTAAATGGCGACAAAGATATGGCGGATACGGTCAGGAAGAAGCGAGCCGCTCTGGTGCTTATGCATATGAAAGGTCAGCCTAGTAATATGCAAAAAAGGAATCTGGAATACGATAATCTCATGGGTGACATTGCAGATTATTTGAAAGAACGTACAGAAAAAGCTGTTAAAGCAGGCATAGACAAAGACTCCATTGTTATTGATCCGGGAATTGGTTTCGGAAAAACGGCACAGGATAATTATAAAATTATAAAAAGACTGTCGGAATTAAAAGCTCTGGGTATGCCGATCATGATTGGAACGTCGCGGAAATCTTTTATCGGCAAAATTACAGGTGAAGAGCCGCGGGAGAGAATAGAAGGAACGGCGGCTACAGTGACCGCGGCAATCATGAGCGGATGTCATATTATCCGGGTGCATGATGTTGCGGCCATGAAAAAAGTTGCCGCCATTACCGATGCCATTATTCATGAGGGACAGGTGATCAAATGATTTACGGTGTTGGAATAGATCTGGTCGAGAACAGTCGTATGGATAAAATTGTCAAAAAATGGGGACCGAAATTTATCAACAGAATATTTTCAGAGGACGAGATTCTCTATTGTGAAAAACATGCTCATTCGGCAATTCATTATGGAGCCCGATTTGCGGCCAAAGAGTCTTTTTTGAAAGCGCTGGGTATCGGTATGGGGATGGGGGTCAAATTAAGCGATATTGAAGTCGTGAATGACGAAAAAGGCAAACCATCGTTTAAACTTTGCGGAGAAGCAAAAATTATAATTAAGAAGGCAAAAATAAGTAAAATTCATTTAAGTTTGACTCATACAAAAAATTATTCCATGGCGGTTGTCGTATTGGAAAAAAAATAAATTAGAATTAATGAATCAGAACGATGTAAAAGAAATAATATCTGTAAGCGCTCAACAAACATGGGAAATAGCACGCTCTATCGGTGAAAAATTAAGACAAGGTGATGTCCTGGCGTTATCGGGGGAACTGGGTTCCGGCAAAACCTGTTTTACGGGAGGGTTGGCCCGTGGTTTGGGCGTGGATGAAAAATATCAGATCACAAGCCCTACCTTCACATTGATTAATGAATACCCGGCGAGGCACAGACTTTATCACTTTGATGTGTATCGAATAAAAGATTATGATGAATTTGAAAATTTAGGTTATGAGGAATATCTTGGCGTTGAAGGAGTTGTTGTTATCGAATGGGCGGAAAAAATTGCCAAAAGACTACCCGTAAACACTCTATGGATAACGTTTGAATATCTTGATGAAGACGAAAGAAAAATTATTATAAAAGGTCCGGAAAACAGGTTAAAGGAACTGATGAAGGATACAAATAGGGAGGTTGCATGATATGGCTTTAATTGTTCAGAAATTTGGCGGGACATCCGTTGCGGATATTGATAAAATTAAAAATGTAGCTGAAAAAGTCGTAAAAGTGAGAAAAGCAGGCAATCACGTTGTCGTCGTTCTTTCGGCCATGGCCGGGGAAACGGACAGGCTTATTGCGTTGGCTCATAAAGCTGCTGAATTTCCAGATGAAAGAGAATACGATTCATTAATTTCCACGGGAGAACAGGTTACGGTAACGTTACTGGCTATCGTTTTAAATTCCATGGGTTATCAGGCAAAATCCTTTTTAGGATTTCAGGTTAAAATATTAACGGATCAGGCATACAAGAAAGCAAGGATTTCACTGATTGACACGGAATCCATCAGGAAAGAACTAAAAAAAGGCGCCATTATTGTGGTTGCCGGTTTTCAGGGCGTTGATAAGCAAAATAATATTACAACGCTCGGACGAGGCGGTTCTGATACAAGCGCTGTGGCTCTGGCGGCTGCGTTAAAAGCTGATCAATGCGATATTTATACGGACGTGGATGGCGTTTATACAACGGATCCCAATGTTTGTAACAAAGCCAGAAGATTGGATAAAATTTCTTATGATGAAATGCTGGAAATGGCCATGATGGGCGCAAAGGTTTTACAGCCGCGATCGGTGGAAATGGCTAAAAAATATAATGTCCCGGTTTACGTAAAATCAACTTTTTCAGATAAAGGAGGAACTCTTGTGACGAAAGAAGATAAGGATATGGAAAGAGAAATCATTTCGGGTGTAACGTATGATCGTGATCAGGTGAAGATTACGGTTGTGCATGTTCCGGATCAACCGGGGGTGGCGGCAGCGTTGTTCAGCCCCTTGTCTGATAAAAATATCTTCGTGGACATGATTATTCAGAATGCCAGTTTGGAAGGTTTTACCGATCTAACCTTTACGGTTTTCAAAAAAGATTTGAAGGAAGCTCAAAAGATCGTAGAAAGCACGGCGAAAAAAATTGGGGCAAAAAAAGTTGAAGTTGACGATCAGGTAGCCAAGATATCCATTATTGGCGTCGGAATGGCCAGTCATTCGGGTGTTGCCGCAAAAATGTTCAAAACATTGGCCAATGAGGGTGTGAATATCATGATGATCAGTACATCGGAAATAAAAATATCCTGCATCATTCAACGAAAGTATATGGAACTGGCTGTGTCCGTGCTTCATGACGCCTTTGGATTGGATAAAAAGAAATAAAATAAAATAAAATGACAATTTCTGAAAGTCACGGGTATGAACCCCAAAGCAAGCTTTGGAAACAATTCCGCAGCAGGCTGCGGAATTGTGTACCCTCCGCTGTGCGGGATTGTTCGACTTACAAATTTCAACACACTTTGTTTTTGAAATTTGAGTCTCACAATAAACTAAAAGGGATGATTGCTTTTTGCTTTATGCTGGCGATCATCCCTTTTATGGGTTTGCTGTTCCAGTGTATTGTCAAGGATAAAATTCCGGACTTTGCCAATCAGTGTCGTCACTATGAAACGGTGGAAATTGTTGAAAATAAAAAAAGCTCCGGACTTTATTTTGTGCCGCAGGGGACTTCCGTTAATCAATTGTTGCAATCAGTGGGGATCAAGCAGAGATCGAAGAATGATCCGGAACTCAAAACAGGAATGAAAATAGAAATCCAACCTGCATGGGTAAATAAAGACATTATTATTAAAGAAATATCAAACGCGGAGAAGCTATCTGTCGGATTGGCATTGGATCTTAACAAAGTCAGCATGGAAGATTTGATTTTAATCAAGGGCATTGGCCCGGAGACGGCTCAAAAAATAGTGGATCTGAGAAAAAAAATAAATGGCTTTAAAAATATAAAACAGCTGATGGAAATAAAGGGCATTAAAGAAAAAAGAATAAAGCAAATCGAAAAATATTTATATGTCAAACATTAGCAAACGCAGAAGCCCGCTGTGCTTTGCTCCCGGGATAATTCATCCAACAGAGATTCGTCCACTACGTTTGTGATATTTCAGTTTTATTGAACCGGGACTCATGATTCGTCGCTGAATGATTTATAAAAACTCAAAACGCGTCGTACATAATTCTGAGTTTCCCGGTAAGGGGGGATGCTGTAATTATACTTGGCAACGGCTTTTTCTCCGGCATTATAGGCGGCCAGCGCTAGGGATAAATTACCCTTATAGACATTGAGAAGATAACGAAGATAACGTGCGCCTCCTTCAATATTTTTTTCCGGATGAAAACTATCGTCTACATTAAGTTGCGATGCTGTTTGGGGCATTAATTGCATTAATCCCTGGGCTCCAACCGGTGAAACGGCTTTATGGTTGAAGTTCGATTCCGCCTTGATAATCGCTTTAATCAAAGCCGAATCCAGTTTGAATTTGTCAGCGGCTTTATGGATAAGATGATCATATTTCGTAACGTCAAGAGTAGGCTGGAAAAGAATTCTTTTTTCTCTCATGACCACAACATATTTCACGCCGGGATCGGATGGCACATTGGTCAGATGCAAAACGCCTTCATTATCTTCATATTTGTAAATATCAGCCTGAACGATGTTCGCTGCCATTATGATGAAGCACACTAGAAAAACGGTGAAAAAATTTGGTAAAAAAAATTTTCGATTTAATCTAAAAAGTATGTGTGGCAAATATTCCATGCCTCAATATTACTTTATCAGGACTCAAAGTTCAATACTTTTTTGGAAGATAGAATTAAATTATATGTTGTTATTGAAGTAATATAAAATATATCCAATGATTTTTTGTAAGCTAAATGGTTATTCCGCCGTCTATGGCAAGCACCTGTCCTGTAACATAGCTTGAAGCGTCCGACGCAAGATAAATGACAGCGCCGACCATTTCTTCAGGTTCGGCGGGACGTCCCAATGGCGTTCTGCTCATGGCGATATTCAAAATATCCTGATTGGACCACAGCGGTTCGCTGAAGTTTGTTTTAGTTAAACTTGGCGCGATGGCGTTAACTCTTATATTATAGATTGCCCACTGTTGCGCCATAACTTTTGTCGCCATGATGACACCCGCCTTGCTGATTGAATAAATGGGCAGTATATCAGGAGAGATGCCAGCGACGGATGCAACGTTAATGATCCTGCCTCCGCCTTTTTCCTTCATGATGCGCGCTACAGCCTGACTAAGAAAAAACAGTCCTTTAAGATTCAAATTCATAATGGAATCCCAGGCGCGATCATCAATGTCGATTGCGGCTGCCATCGTGGGATTCGTGGCGGCATTATTAACGAGGATATCAATTCCGCCGAATTCTGCATTTGCTTTAATCACCAGGTTTTTTATTTCGTCCAACCGGCCGATATGTGTGGCAACGGCCAGAGCTTTTCTTCCCATGTTTCTGATTTCTTCCGCTACTTTTTCCAAATCGGCGACTTTACGGCTGGCAATAATGACATCTGCGCCGGACTGCGCTAAGCCCATGGCAATCGCCCGGCCGATTCCTCTGCTTCCGCCTGTGACTAATGCCACTTTATTTTCCAGGGACAAATTCATTTAAACTCCTCCTGAGATAATGAAAAGATAATATTTTATATTAATGTTTTATGACGGCCATGAATGATATTGAACAACTCCCTTTCTTTTTTGCGCATCTCATTTGCCTGTTTTCGGGACGTATTTTCATGATGATAACCTAACAGATGTAGCATACCGTGAATGAGGAGAAAATCAATTTCCTGCTCAAAGGTTAAATGACCTTTGGAAGCGTCTTTTTTAGCGGTATCCACGGAGATGACGATGTCCCCCATGATGTGGGGATTGACACCTCCATATTCTCCTTCCTGCAGTGAAAAAGAAAGAACATTGGTTGATTTATTCCTTCCCAAATAGTCGTTGTTCAGTTTTTTAATATGATCATCGTCAGTAAAGAAAACGCTGATTTCTTTATCCTGGCAACAAAGAATTTCAAAAAGTGTGGAGACCGTTTTGCGGATTCTGCGTTTTTCAACTTTGACCTTGGTTTGCTTGTTTTTTATTTGTATTTTCATTGTAGTCTTTTTTGCCGTTGGTCTCCTTGGAAGATGATTCAGGATAATCAACGCGATGATGGAATATTCCCGTGAGAATTTTTGTAAATGTTTCTGCAATCGTATTTAAATTGCTGAGCGTCAATTCGCATTCGTCGAGCTGCCCATCCATATAAATACCTTCAATTCTCTCCCGGACCAATGATTTGACTCTTGCCGGCGTTGGATTGGAAAGTGTGCGTGAAGACGCTTCAACCACATCAGCCAGCATCATCAGTCCGGCTTCTTTTGTCTGTGGCTTCGGACCGGGATAACGGAAGTCGCTTTCTGACAAAGAGCGAATGGATTCGTCTTTATCTTTTTTTGCTTTGTCATAGAAATAACTGACAATGCTGGTTCCGTGGTGCTGACGGATTAAATTGATAATCAATCTGCCAAGTTTCGCTTGTGCGGCAAGTTCGCAACCGTCTTTCACATGAGAGATGATGATCAGGCTGCTCATCTTGGGAGATAGTTTATCATGTTTATTATCTGCATCGGCCTGATTCTCAATAAAATACTGGGGTTTTTTCAGCTTTCCTATATCGTGATAGTATGAACTCACTTTTACAAGTAAAGCATTAGCCCCGATGGCTTCTGCCGCCGCTTCCGCGAGAGAAGAAACGATAATAGAATGATGGTATGTGCCCGGAGCTTCAATAATCATTCTCTGGAAAAGGGGTTGATTGAGATTGGCCAGTTCCAGAAGTTTGATATCGGTAATAAAACCGAACAGGCTTTCAAAAATGGGCGTAATGCCCGCGACAAGCACTCCGGTAAAAATTCCGCCTGCGAAGCCCATGACCAGTCGCCAGAGCAGATCATTCAAGACGTTTCCTGTTATGAGATTAAGGCATACGATGGCCAGCATATTGATAATGCCGAGGAAGACCCCTATTTTAAAAAAAACAGAACGCTGACGGATACGCACAATCTGATACGATGCGGCAATTGATCCCAGAAAAGAAAACAAGGGGAAAATGATTTTTTCATCAAAAATAAATCCAATCATGAAGGAAGTCAATGCACTGATAATCAAAGCGACGTTTCTGTTGATTAAAATTGCCGTGGTCATTGCTCCCAGGGCAAAAGGAATGGCATAGTAACACGCCTCCGTGGGGATGGATGGGAATGACCGGTTAACGGCGATGGAAATAAATATTCCCGCTTTAATGAGCAATATTTGCAGCAGGGCGATAATGCCGAAAACAAGCAAATCAAGATTGGAACGTTCGGATGTCTTGCTCCAGTTTCGTGTGCGCCAGAGATACAAGACAATGGAAAGGAACATGGCTGTGACGAAAAATCCCAGGATGACGGCTATTCTGGAAAATCTATTTTCTTTTGCATCTATGAAATAGGCGTTTAACTTGGCTAATTCCAGATAACCGATTTTTTCTCCTTCCCGAACGATCATTTCATTCTTTTCAACCTTAAAAAACGTCGAGCTTTCTTCCCCAATAACCGCCAACTTCTTCTTTTCAGTCGCTTCTTTATTAAAGGTCAGATTGGGTTCGATCAGCTTCTTTGTTATGGAAAAAGCGGCGTCTTTCAGGGAATTTTCATCACCGCGAAAGATCATGTCGACTGATTTCAAAAGGGCAGTGTCTATTTCATTGATATTAAACAAATGGGAGGAATCTTTGATTTCTTCGGAAATTTGTGTTGTCAAATTCCGGATAATGAATCCTTTCTGTTTTTCTGAATGACGCAAACTATCATTGGTTATGAATTTATTTTCATAAAAGGAAAGGATCAGATTGGAAAGTTTTCTTTGCAGTTCCTCGGAAAATTTATATTCATTCAGAACATAAAACTCTTTAGCGCTGAGATAGATACCCAAATTGGATTCCAGTTGTTTTTTTTCTTTTTGCAGTTTATTAACATCAACATGATCGGTTGATTGATCTTTTAACGGGGGCTGATAATTTTCAGCAGCGAGAGAAAGGGCTTTTAACAGTTTCGTCTTGATATGATCGGCAATTTTACCGTTGAAATCATAAACAGGCCTTATATTTTCCGCGTCTTCAATTTTTTTCTGTTCTGCCGCTATCTCATCTTCAACGAGAAAGGCATAATCCGCCTTGATGTTTTTGGGTGCAATCATGCCCAACTGAAATTTTGGTTCAGATAAATGCAGATCCGGGGCCATGATCAGAGCCAGGACCGTACAAAGGATTACAGCAATGGCCCATCTCTGGAAAAGACTGTTCTTTACAAAACCGAAATGAGGTCCGGCTTTTTCCAGAAAGTTGTTCAGGATAATCATCGCTTTATTTTTTGTCTTTGCAATAAAGTTCATATCATTATTTTTTGTTATTGCCTGTTTTTTCTTTATCCAAATGTGCGTAAGCTTTTATAATATCTTGTACCAGGGGATGCCGGATAACATCAATTTCTGAAAAATGGACAAAGCGAATGCTGGAATATTTTTTCAGGATTTTCTCGGCTTCCACCAGTCCGGAAATTTTTTCCGTCGGCAAATCTACCTGTGTAATATCGCCGGTAATGATGGCCTTGGAGCCGAACCCCAACCTCGTGAGAAACATTTTCATTTGCTCCGATGTCGTGTTTTGCGCTTCATCCAGGATAATAAAGGAATCATTAAGCGTTCTGCCCCGCATAAAAGCGAGAGGTGCTACCTCAATTAATCCTTTATTGATAAGCGCGGTTGCTCTTTCCATGTCCAGCATATCATAAAGCGCATCATAAAGGGGACGAAGATAAGGATTTACTTTTTCCGCCAGGTCTCCCGGCAGAAAACCAAGTCTTTCACCGGCTTCTACCGCAGGACGCGCCAGAATGATACGTTGAACTTTTCGATCTATCAAATACGATACAGCCATCGCCATGGCCAGGTAGGTTTTCCCGGTACCGGCAGGACCTATGGCAAAAACCATGTCAAAATTCCTTATATATTCGATATAGAGCCGTTGGGCGATGCTTTTGGGAGTAATAACTCTCTTTTGAGACGAAATAAAAACCGTATCCAAAAAAATACTGGCCAGTTCAAACGTGATGTCTTCGGAAAGAATACGATGGGCATAATCGATGTCAGCCGCTTGAATATGCCAGCCTTTTTCCATGATGGCATAAAGCTGCTGAAGCATCGCGCTGACTTTACGGACATGACCGTTTCCGCCGGAAATCGTAATACTGTTTCCCCAGGCTTTGATTTTTACAGGTTCCAGCTTTTCAATGAATTTTAAATTCTTATCATGTTCGCCGCAGAGATTTTTGAGCAGATTGTGGTCCGCAAACAAAATTTTCTCTGCATCGGCGCTCTCGGGTGTTTTTATCAACGTTTTTATAAGCCTCAAATAAAATATCCTTCTGTGAAAACCGTATCTATCATGTTGATATATTCAATGCAATACATATTGGAGAACTTCTAAGGATCTGTATTATAAGTAGAAAATCAGACACGCCGATTTCCGACGATGAATAATTTATGAAAAGATTCATGATTCAATTTCGTAAAAACAAATAGGCAAATACCTTGGCATTATCAATTATGTTTTGAATGGGACAGTTTTCATCCGGTTGATGGGCGGTTTGATTCGTTTTCGACCATACCGCAACGGGATAATTCTTTTTACGGATATAGGAAGCAACCGTGCCGGCGCCAACGCCTCCCGCAAACGTTTGTACATTGTAGACCTTCTGAATGGCTTCTTGAAGAGCTAAAACAACAGGCGCATCGGGCGCTGTCGGTTTTGCGGATTGAACATATTGCGCCGTTGATATTTCCACCTGCACCTTGTACTTTTTCTCGACGCCGCGCACAATCTTTTGGATCTCGGAAAGAACATCCTGCAAATCATATTCCGGCAACACCCGGCAATCCATGTAGAAAACATCTTCACCGGGAATCGTATTGATGTTACCCACATTGGCTTCCTTTTTCGTCGGTTCAAACGTGCTTTGCGGCGGGTCAAACAGAGGATCTGTTTTGGAAAAAATCTTCTTCAGTTTGATTAATTTGGTTACCAGATGGGATGCGGCGACAAACGCGTTATTGCCCAGCTGCGGATTGGATCCGTGACATTGCCTGCCTTTTGTTTTAAAGCAAAGCCAAAGCATGCTTTTCTCAGCCACTTCAATCAGTGAACCTTCTGGATTCCCCGAATCGGGGACAACAATTAAATCGTCATCATTAAAAAGCTTTTCTACCGAATCTATCATGTAATACAAACCCATGCTGCTGGAAGTTTCTTCATCGGAAACAAAAGCAAGATTAACGGAACGTTCCGGGACCAATCCTTCGTCCAGCAGAGCCTTGGCGGCAAAAATAGAAGCGACAAGATCCTGCTGATTATCTTCCACGCCGCGTCCGAAGATGTGACCGTCTTTAACATAGGCCTGGTAGGGATCACGGCTCCAAAGACGCAATTCACCCGGTGGGACAATATCCATATGGGTAATAATCCAGACAAACCTGTTTTTATTTTTGCCCTCAATGGTCGTCACAAAATTAGGACGGATTCCGGAGGAAACCCTTCCATCCTTCGCGTCATAATGTCGAAAATTTTTGAAACCCATTTGCGTGAGATGATTTTCCAGAAAACGGGCTTTCAGCAGTTCTCCATCGCCGCCATTTTCAGGTCCTACCGCCGGATGAGCGCAAAGTTTTGTCTGCAATGCAATCATCGCCTCGCGGTAAGCATCTATTCTTTGAGATATTTTTTTAAATTTTATTTCGTCAACCATAAAAATTCCTTGTGAAGTTTTGTTATTCTTGAGGGGTAATGAACGTGTATCCGTCCGGGGAAAGAGAGGGAACGATATTTTTACTGTCGCCCAGGATTAAGACAATATTTTTCGTTTTATCCAGATATTTAGCAGCTGCGTGATTTACGTCTTTTAGCGAAACTTTTTCTATCCTGTCCCGGTAATGCATAAGGAAATCAGACGGTAATTTTTCATATTCAATATTCATTTGTTGCCAGACGATTTGCTCGGGTGTGGAAAACGAAAAGATGAAACCGTCATTAATGGATTTCCTGGCCCAATCCAGTTCTCTGTTCGTAATCGACTGGGACTGAACATTTTCGATGATGGCATCCAGCAGAGAAAGCGTTTTTACGGTAGAAGATGTTTTGGTAAATGCGTAACATCCGAAAACCCCGTATTCGGTTTTGGCACGATAAAAGCTTCCGGCACTGTAGGCCAAACCTTCATTATTCCGCACAGTGCTGAAAATCCGGGAAGGAAAACCGCCGCTGCCAACAATAAAATCCAGAACGGTAAAGGCGTAGAAATCGGGATGCTTTTTGTTGACGGTATATTGACCGCTGATAATGGTGGATTGAGAAATTTCTTTATTGATCAAATACAGGCCTGCATTTAATCCGGGGACCGGTTTCGGAATGTCGGCAGAAATATTTTCCGTTTTCCAGTCGCCGAAATAACGATTAAATATTTTCACGGCTTCGTCCTTCGTGATATCTCCGCTGACGGCGACCATCATGTTATGGGGAAGAAAGAATCGACGGTGGAAATCAACAAGATCATCGCGTTTGATGTCGGCGAGTGATTGATGCGAAGGGAAACGGCCGCGCGGGTCCTTGTGATAAATAAGCTTGTTGAATTCCTGAAAAGCAAGTTTTTGCGGATCATCCTTGATTCTTCTGATCTCTTCATTTTTTAATTGACGGGCCAGCTCAAATTTATCCTGCTCAAAAGCGGGGTAAATAAGAATTTGCGACATCAGTTCCAGTCCGCGGTCAAGGTGGCTGTTTAAAACAGACAAACCGGCCTGGGCCGAGTCCATGGACATGGAAACGTATGCCGAAGCCGCCATCATATCAAACTCAAAATCCACTTCTGCGCTGTTTAATTTTGACGTGCCTCCGGTTCTCATCACATAAGCGGTCAATTCGGCGGTGCCTTCTTTACCGGCAGGATCATGCATCGTTCCGGTTTTAATCAAGGCTTTGATATTGACCAAAGGAAGTTCGTGATTTTCCAGAATATGGAGAACAATACCGTTTTCAAGAACAACCCGTTGTGTTTGCGGTAATTCAAAACGCAAGGGTTTGTATTGAATTTTATCGGGTAATGGGAACGACGAATCAATATTTTTGGCGAAGACAGAATTCCCGTGAAACATCAGCGATGTCAGGAGTAAGAAAGCGATAAAACCAATCGAACGGTACAATGTTTTTCTATTCATAATCTTATGGAGCCTTTTTATTTAAAAACGCTGTTGTCCGGTTATTATTATTCAAGTAAGTATTCGCCGCTTTTCGTATATCCTGAGAGGTAACCTTTTCAATATGATCAAGGTAATCTGAAAAATATTTATAATCTCCCAAAAGGACTTCATAATAGGCCAGAATGGAAGCGATTTCGGAATTGGAATCGAGATTCTGAATATAGGCCATTCTTATATTGTTTTTGGCCTTGGTAAGTTCCTCTTCCGGTACAAGTTGTGTCTTCAGCTTTTCAATTTCTTTGAGAATGTTTTCTTCCAGCTCAGCATTCGTATGAGGATGGCGGGGCTGAGCAAATATAGTGAAAAGGTTCGGATATCTTGTGGCAGGAATGCCATTGATGGCACTGACGCTTTTTGCGATCTGCATTTTCATAACCAGATTGCTGTATAGTCTGCTTGTTCTGCCTTTTGTCAGAATAGTTTCCATCACATCGAAGACATAATCGTCGTAGTGGGGGGCATTCGGTTTATGAAAACCGATAATCATCATCGGATTGGCATCGAATGGAACGTCAATTCTTCTTTCTTCGGCTTGCGGCGGTTCTGCCGGAATGGCGTTCCTGGTCTCAGTCGTTGCGGGGATTCGTCCAAAATATTTTTGGATTACATCAAGCGTCTCATCGGGTTTGATATCACCGACAACCGCAATGACAATACTATCCGGCGCCGCATATCTTTTTAGGATGATTCTCAGGTCATCGGGACTCAAACGGATGATATCTTCCGTCCAGCCGATGATTGGCCTTCCGTAGGGGTGCATTTTATAAGCGGTTTCCATGAACTGCTCGTAAAGTTTACCGTCTGGATCTGTTTCAATCCGCTGTCTTCTTTCTTCCATGACAACATCGCGCTCCGTATAATATTCCCGGAAGACGGGACTGAGCAGACGATCCGATTCGATTCTTGCCCAGAGTTCAATCTTATTTGCCGGAAGGCTTACATGATAGGTCGTGATATCCTGACCGGTGGATGCGTTCATATCCAGGCCGCCGTTTTCCGTGTACAGGCGATCAATTTCATTCGGTATGAAGTATTTTTTGTGTTTCTTTTGCAAAGTTTCTAATTGGCGAGACAGTTTTGCAATGACACGTGAGTCGGCCTTTTGACGTTTTTGTTTTTCCTGATCCAGAAGATTGCCGGTTTTTTCAATTTCCGCCAATATTTTCTTTTCCGCTTTATAATCTTTTGTTCCGATGGTTGTGGTTCCTTTGAACATCATGTGTTCCAGAAAATGAGCGGCGCCGCTTTTTCCTTGTTCTTCATCGACCGCTCCGATGCGATGACTGATGTAAAGCGAGACCGTGGGGCTTAGGTGACGTTCCAGCATCAGCACGGTAATGCCGTTTTCCAATTTAGTCTTGAGCACCTTTTCCTCAAAACTAAAGCCGTAGGAAAGGTTGTGAACAAAAACAAGAATCACCAGGAGAAAAGAAAACTTGAAAATGCTATGTAATTTCATCTTTGTGAACTCCATCCTGTCTTTGCGGATATAAGCGGTAGAAAAAATAAATAATACCAACAAGACAAACCAGGATCAAAAGAGATGCGGAAAAAAAATACATTAAAAATTCCATCGGATTATTCATTCGATAGGAACCCATCAATGTATTGATTCCCAGCACTAAAAAAAACAGGGATAAAAACAAAATCAATATATTTTTAATCCATATCAGGATATTCATTCTGAATGGTTGATCCTTTCATTATTTTTGATCTTCTTTTTTAAATTCCTGTAAACATCGAAACTGAAATCGTTGTTTTGGCACGGAAGCAACGAGTTGTTATGATATAATGGTTCGGTCTGAATGTCAAAGGATGAACAGGCTACGGCATTTTGCCACATTTCTGTGCCTGGAATTGGCGAATATTCAGCCAGGACAGGTTTGGCGCCGCATTGTCTGACAAATTCAACACTTTCAAGGACTTCCTTTGCCTTTTGACCGGGCATTCCGCAAAGAAGATATATTCCGATGTCGTTTGTTTTATAGCCGGCTTTTTTCAGATGACTTATGGCTGAACGCAACTCTTCATTTTTTACTTTGCCGCCGGTTTCAACCTGTTTTTTAAAATCCGATGTTTCAAAACCAAACCGAATCGTTTTAAAGCCGGAACGGTAAAGCAGAGTACTCAACGGCTCAGTTATTTCGCGAAGATGTAAACCGTTGGGACAGTGAAACTGACAGGACAGACCTCGTTTTTTTATTTCCCTGAGCAGCGGCGCAATCATTTCATCCGGATTAACAAGCAGCGCATCGTCATAAAAACAAAAATTAATCACATCATATTTTTTTTGCCAGTATTCAATTTCATCGGAAACCTTTATCGGATCCCGACGCCGGAATCTGCTGTTCAAGATATGTGAGGCACAGTAACTGCAGTGATACGGACAGCCCCGGGACGTGATCAGCGGTAGTTGGACGATCTTACGGATTAAATCAAACGCGGGGTAGGGATAGGAATCAAGGTTGTTCAAATCGGGCGTGAGAAGAATATCTTCGCTGAATAGTTTTCTGAGAAGATCCAGTATCTGATTTTCTCCTGCTCCGGCAATAATATAATCTGCTCCGGAGTGTTGAACTGCGTGTTCATAACAGAGCGTTGCGTACTTGCCTCCCAATACGACGGGGACATGCGGCAGCTCTTCTTTTATTATGGTGATGGCTTCAAAAACGCCGGGATACCAGTAGGTCATCATGGAGGTAACTAATATGATATCCATATCCTGATGATTTTTTAATTCCCGCCGAAAAATTTCGGGTGGAATTCCGTAACGGCAATAATTTTTTGGAATCATCGTCAGGCTTTGCGGCTTTTCAATGATTTGTCTGAAGAATTTACCGCGGCCGTAAACATGGCGGGACGGTTTCGGAAGCGTGTCCGGATGATATGCGTCAAGGCAATCAATAAAATAAACTTGGTGATTGTTTCGGCGAAGCAGACCGCCCAGATATAAAAGGCCGAGTGGCTTTATCCAGAAATCATAGGCTGCGAAATCGTGTATCCAGGGGTTTATCAAAAGAATTTTTTTGCTCATCGGTATTGAGTTTATCACAACGTATTATGATTTACAAAAATATAACCGGCTTTGACCTCCTTCAGGAATATAAAAATATTGAAAATCAAGGCGGGGAATAAGGGTGTTGAAATTGACTTAGTCAATCTTTTATGTTAATAAAATCAACATTAAATCTAAGTTATTAAAAATATATAGTTATTTATTCTTTCAGGGATTGAAAAGCGTGAAAAAGACGACTTTGGTAAATATTTTTTTAAGGTCATTTTTTATTCATACGACGCTTAACTTCAAGCGAATGCAGAATATGGGTTTTGCCCTGTCGGTCATGCCCCTGATAAAAGAACTGCGGTTAAAAAAAAAGGAATCTGAAAAATTTCTCCACACGCATCTTCAGATGTTTAATACACATCCTTACTTTTCCGCGCCGATCATAGGGTCTATTGTTCGTCTGGAGGAAGACAATATTTCCCGGGAAGAAGTTGCCGATGCTGTATCGATTAAACAAAGCCTTATGGCATCATACGCCGCGATCGGCGATATTTTTTTTTGGGGAGCATTCAGACCCTTCATTGCAATTATCAGCGTGGTTTTGATTTACGTGGGACTGGCGCTTGCACCGTTTTTTTATTTTATGACGTATACCCCCATTCATTTCTGGGTCCGGTTAAAGGGGTTTCTGGAAGGGTATCGGCGGGGGAAGAAAGGATTTGAATTTATTCGTTCTCTTAATTTACCGGGGATTTCCGTCACCATCCGCCGGGTCTCATTAATGGTATTAATTGCTTTGATGCTCTGGCTTTCCCGTCATGGCGGATATTGGCCCTTAATGGAAACATATGGCGTCGTGGTTAAATTGGCCGCGCTGGCCACCGTTATGCTTTGTCTTTTATTGATTAAAAAAGGAATTTCTCAGATTTATGTTGCATATAGCGCTTTTGTGATATTTGTTATTATCTCATGGACGGGTTGGATTCATTGACGGAAACCAGAACATTGGAACTGAAAAATAAATTGGGTATGCATGCGCGGGCCGCGGCGTCTTTTGTGAAAGTGGCTCAACAGTTTAATGCGAAAATTTATATTGAACGCAATGGGCAAACCGTTGATGGAAACAGTATCCTGGATATCCTTACGCTTGCATGTCCATACGGCGGAAAACTGACCATTAGAGCCGAAGGCGCCGACGAGACCATGGCAATAGAAGAACTGGGAAAGCTAATCGAAAATAAATTTGGAGAAGAATGAAAAAAATATGAGCACTGATCAGACAACAAAAACATTTGTTCTCAAGGGGATTGGTGTTTCTCCGGGAATTGCCATAGGCCGTTGTTACCGTTTTGATCCGTTGGACAGTCAGATATCATTCTATAAGCTCAAAGATGAAGCCTTGATTCCGAAAGAAGTCCAGCGTTTTAAAAAGGCACTGAGGGATTCGGAAACGCAACTGCTGGAGATTCAGAATAAATTAAAAAAAACAAAGATTACAGAACCCGTTTATATCATCGATGTTCATATTCTTCTTTTAAGAGATAAAATATTTACGAATCGCACCGTCAAATATATACGCGAACAGAGCGTTAATGCCGAGTGGGCGCTGCGCATGACCTTGGATCATTATAAACAAATATTCGAGGGCGTGGAAGACGATTATATCAGCAGCCGTGTGAGTGACGTACAGTATGTTGTGCAAAGGATTCTGCGCAATTTGTCCGGTGAAAAACATGAAATCATCTGGGAGACAGGGAATAACGGTGTGATTGTTGTTTCCCACGATATATCTCCGGCTGATACGGCTCAGATGAAATTGGATAAAATTCTCGGTTTTGCCACGGACAGCGGAGGACGCACCTCGCATACGGCCATTGTGGCCCGTTCCCTGGAATTGCCGGCTGTTGTCGGGTTGGACGATATCACGCGTTTTGTTCACACGGACGATCAGGTCATTGTTGACGGAACAGCGGGTATGGTGGTGATCAATCCCTATCCCGATATGCTTAAAAGATATGAAGAAAAGAAGCGCCATCATGACGCCGCGAATGACGAATATCTTAAATTCGGCAAGCTGCCTGCCCGGACACTTGATCATTATCAAGTTCAGGTCGGATGTAACATTGAATTTATCGAGGAAATTCCCTCGGCCATAGCTCATGGCGCGGAAAATATAGGTTTGTACCGGACGGAGTTCCTTTATATTTACCGGGAGGATTTGCCGACGGAAGACGATCATTTTAATAATTATCGTCAAGTGGTTACCGACAAAAATTTATCGTGGTCAACCATCCGGACGTTTGATTTGGGAGGCGATAAGTTTTCCAATTATCAGAAACAAACCAAGGAAATGAATCCGCAGATGGGCATGAGGGCGATTCGTTTTTGTCTGAAGGAAGTGGATATATTCAAAACGCAGTTAAGAGCCATCTGGCGTGCCAGCGCTCTGGGAAAAGTAAAAATCCTTTTCCCGATGATTTCCAGCGTGGAAGAAATCCGGGAAGCCAAAAAAGTGCTGGAAGAAGCGCGTCTGGAACTTGTTGAAGAAGGAATGGAGATTCCCGCTAAAATCGAAATTGGCGCGATGATTGAAGTGCCGTCCGCTGTTGTTATTGCAGACAAGCTGGCGCGTGAAGTTGATTTTTTCAGCATCGGTACCAATGATTTGATTCAATATTCCCTGGCGATTGACAGGTCTAACGAGCGTCTGAGCTATATGTATGAACCGTTGCATCCGGCTGTTTTACGACTGATAAAAAATGTGGTGGACGCGGCGCATCAAGCGAAAATACACGTGGCCATGTGCGGCGAGATGGCCGGGGATCCTCTCTGCGTGCTGATTCTTCTGGGAATGGAACTTGATGAATTAAGCATGAATCATCTGGCCATTCCACGCATCAAAAAAATAATCCGGGAGTCTACGCTGGAAGAATCAAAAACAGTATTAAAAAAAGCTCTCTCCTTCAATACAGCGTCGGAAGTGCGAGCTTATGTTAATGATTATATGCTGAAAAGGTTTCAGGACGAATTCATCCTGGAGGAATAAGCTTCATCGTCGCATCGCTCAGGGATCTTAATGCGGAGAAAATCGCCAATGAACGAAAACAATGATTCGGCAAAATTCCAGTTGGAAAAAGAATATTATTCCGGACATCTTTATGATGAACAGAATTTCCTGCAATTCAGATTGGCCAAGACATTTCTCTCCCGCGTTTCGATGGCGGATGAATATATCGAGCCCTTAAAGAAACTTGCTGCCGAGGGTGTGGTTGTTTTTGCGTTAAATCAAAGAAGCGAGTTGAACAGTCTGATCCTCTATGAACTGTTTAAACGCAAAGAAATTCCCATTCCCGTTTATTGTCATGGCATGAACATGTCATTCTGGCATCCTCTGCCGCAGATGCTGAATTTCTTCTGGTCTTCTTTTTTACGTCGTTTGGGACGGGAAAATAAAGCCTGGCAGGGCAAACTGGCGTATATTAAAAAAACGGTTCAGGAAAAGCAGAGCATCGTTATTCATCTGGGAGAATCGGAATTCATAGAGAACAAATCCGCGGAAAGCGCGATGACAACCCTGCTGGATGTTCAGCAAGAAGTTGATTTTCCGATTTTTGTGGTTCCCGTCCTGGTTTCTTACGGGCGCAGACGTGAGAAAGAGGAAGAAAGCATTGTTAATATTTTGTTTGGACAGACGGAACATACGGGCGCTTTAAGGCGGTTTATTACTTTTGCGCGTTATTCCAGCAATGCTTTCGTCATTCCCGCAGAACCGGTCAACTTATCCGAATATTTACAAACGACAAAAAGTCTTTCTCCGGAATCTATGGTTCATGAATTGCGCGGGGAATTGATTGATCGTATTGATAAGGAAAAGACGGCCATCGTCGGACCGGCTTTAAAATCGAGGGAAGAGCACATCGGGATGGTTCTGAGCGATGAATCGGTGAAAAAATTTATTACCGAATACGCCGAAAAGGGAAAAAAAGACAAAATAAAAATAAAAAAAGAAGCGCGCCGTTATCTTTATGAAATTGCCGCTGATTACAGCGATACCTTCATCGCCATATGGAAAAAAGTTCTCAGCTGGCTGTGGAATGATATTTATGACGGATTATCGATTGACAAAGAAGGTTTGACCCGGATAAGAAATATATCCAAAACCATGCCTTTTGTCATTATTCCCTGTCATCGAAGTCACATTGATTACCTGTTAATTCATTATGTTTTTTATACCAATAATATTCAATTGCCGTTCATCGCTGCCGGAAGTAACTTGTCGTTCTTCCCGATGGGTTATATTTTTCGTAAATCCGGCGCGTTTTTTCTGCGGAGAAGTTTCAGAGGGAATAAAGTTTATTCCGAAGTATTCGGCAAATATTTAGCGACCCTGTTAAAAGAAGGATTGCCCCTGGAATTCTTTATTGAAGGAGGACGCAGCCGGACGGGTAAAATGGTAGTGCCGAAATATGGTCTTCTGTCCATGGTTATCCAGGCGTATCAGGAAAAATATTGCGATAATTTCTCCGCCATTCCGGTTTACATCGGATATGACCGTGTCATTGAGGAGAAATCGTATTTGAAAGAACTGGCCGGGGAATCCAAAACACCGGAAAACACGGCGGAGATCATCAAGACCAGTAAAGTCTTAACCAAGAGATATGGGCGTGTTTATGTCAATATCGGTGAGCCCATCGTGATGAAAGACTACCTGGACTCCCAGGAAAAACCGATAGAGCAAATGTCGCTGGAAGAAAGACAAAGCCTGTATCGTAAAATTGGTTATGAATTGGTGCTGGAAATTAATAAAGTTGCTGTTGTCACTCCTTTTTCGTTAGTTGCCGCCGTTATCCTGAGTCACGATCGAAGGGGCATGTCCCACAATGAGTTACTGGAGATTTTGAATGAATTTTATGAATACCTGTCCATGAAGAAAGTAAAATTTGCAGAAACGTTTGCTCATCGGGAAAAAGCAATAAACGACGCCGTCAATATGTTTGTCCAGCAGGGATTTATTTCAAAAATTGAGGCAGAAGAGGACGAAGACGAAGAAATGCAGGAAGTGGTTTATTCTCTAAAAGAAGAAAGAAGACTCAATCTGGAATATTACAAAAATAATATTCTGCATTTCTTTATTCCTTTATGTTTTGTCGCCACGTCCATGATTAAAAGTAATGAAGATTTAATATCCCTGCAACGCATCATGGGAGATTTTAATTTTCTCAAAAAACTTCTGTGGAATGAATTTATCTTTGATGAACATCGGGATGACACTGACGAAGTGAATGAAGCAATCACCTATCTGTACGAAAGAAAAATGATCACCTTTCTGGAAAAGGATGATCAGGTGTTTATTGAAATAAAAGGCAAAGGCACTAAAAAATTGAAACCGTTTGCCGATCTGATTCACAATTATCTGGAGTCCTCCTGGATTGTCATCAGGAGTTGCCTGTATTTGAAGAAAAATCCATTGAACAAGAGGGATTGGCTGAAAAAAATTATGGCCTCGGGTGACAGAATGTACCGGAAGGGCGAAGTGTTAAGAAAAGAAGCACTTTCCCAGGCGAATTACAGCAATGTAATTTTATTCCTCGAAGACGCTGACCTTATCATGACGATAAAAGATGAAAAAACAGAAAAGAAAGAAAGATCTTATACCCTAACCGGAAACAGAGCGGAAATGGAAGTGCTGCGACGCCGTCTCTTCAGACTGCTATAAATCTCTGATTCGAAATTCACTTTTAAAAATGAATGAAATTACAAAAGACAGCAACACCAAACTTTTTCTGCATATGAAAAAATGGCTCGAAAAAGCCGTGCTGGATTACATGATGATCGAAAAGGGCGACCGCCTTTTAATCGGGGTATCCGGCGGGGCGGACAGTTTGGCACTGCTGGATCTGCTCGACTCGCCGATGCTTTTCATTCCCGAGTTTTCTTTCGTGGCCGTCAACATCGACATGGGATTCGATCCCACCTATAAAAAATATGACAGACTGGAAAAGTACTTTCAGAAAAATCATTATCCGTACGTGATGGAAAAGACCGATATCGGCACTGTGGCGCATTCCGAAGTGAATAAAAAGAACCCCTGTTTTCTGTGTTCCCGGTTAAGACGAAAAAGAATATTCGAGATAGCCGACGCCGAAGGCTGCAATAAAATCGCCTTTGCCCATCACCGCGACGATATCATCGAAACCCTGCTGATCAATATGTTTTACGGGCGTGAAATCAGCACCATGATGCCCAATCAGAGCATCTTCGGCGGAAAACTGCACATCATCCGGCCACTGGTTTATCTTAGAGAAGAACTGGTCAAAAAATACAGCAAGGAAAGGCGCTTTCCCGTTTTAAAAAACGATTGCCCGACCAGCAAAGTATCAAAACGAATCTATATCAAAAAACTTTTGGATAAACTCGATCGGGATAACAAGGAGATACGTGACAACATCTACAAGGCCATGAGCCACGTCAAACCGGACTATTTACTGACCAGAGATGCGAAAATAAGAAATGTCATTCCGCGGAGTGCCCTCAGGGTAAATCCCGATTTATCGGGTGAGGAATCTTTAAAGAAAAAACTATAGCAATACATCGTGTTTCATGTAAAATTAAACAATGGCAAAAGAGAAAACAGCACAAAAACTGATCGCGTCCAATAAAATGGCGCGTGTGAATTATGAAATCGGCGACATATACGAAGCGGGTCTGGTACTGACCGGAACCGAAGTCAAGGCACTGCGCGCCGGCAAGGCCAATCTCAAGGACAGTTATGCCGTCGTCAAGGACAATGAAGTCTTTATCAAGGAAATGCATATCAGTCCCTACGATTTCGGAAACCGTTCCAATCATAATCCGCTCAGGACCCGCAAGCTTCTTTTGCACAAACGCGAAATCAAAAAGCTCTACGGAAAATCACGTGAAAAAGGATTATCACTTGTTCCGCTTAAACTCTATTTTAAAAACAGCAAGGTCAAAGTGGAAATCGGCATTGGCAAGGGCAAGAAGCTTTATGACCGCCGTCAGGATATCAAACAGCGCGAAGAAAGACGTTCACTCTCCCGCGATTTCAAATCTAGACAGATAAAAGTCTAGTGATTAAGAATCCATAAGGCATGGATTAAGGTAAAATTTGACAAAACACATCTAAGTGTTTATATTATAAACAAAATAAATATTAAGGGGGCGTCACGGTTTCGACGGGGACATTTGAAGTTGTAGAAGCGTGCCGAGGTTCCTACAGGCCTCGTTAAACAGGTAGGAAACATATAATCGCAGACAACTACGATTACGCTTTAGCCGCTTAAGACGGCTAACGTTCCACCCGGTTTTCCTGTTGGCCGGACTGGAACGTCATTCAGACAGGATAGCCAAACTTTTTTCCTGGGAAAGGGCGGCGAACTCTTACAGGATAGCGCGGAAAGATCCGGCCTTAGGGAGCAATCCAGCGTGAAGGTTATAAAACGAAGGCTACGCACGTAGAAGCTCCAGCGGAAGGTTTTCGGACGCGGGTTCGACTCCCGCCGCCTCCACCAGAAATATGTAATAATATCAAATATTTATAATTTCACAAAGTTGCTTGAGTTCCTTTTTGGGGTACTTTTTTAAGTGTAGTTTAAATTAAAGAATAAATAATTGATTATACTTGATTCGAAATAAACTATTATACAATTGATATTAAAGGAAAAACTTAAATCTTCATAAGTTATTAGTTGTGTATGTTACTGACTTACTCCCGCTGCCTGCTACTTAAATATAAAATATAATCCGATAATATATAATATTGAAAATTTCATTTGGGTATTTTTTATACGAAGATACTCATTTCAAATTCTTCCTGAAAAGAAACAACTCACCGACCCTGATGAATATGCAACATTTCAATCGGAAATAAACAAAAATAATTAACGCAAGTTTAATAGTTTTGGAAAAAGTTCACTGCGGTAGCGAACACCTATGATACGAAAGATTTCTTTCAAGTGGTCTTTTACGGTATGCGCAGAGATAGAAAGCTTCTTTGCAATCTCCGGGTTGGAGTGTCCTGCTAAGGATAAAAGAGTTATTTCACGTTGTCTTGGAGTCAACTTGTAATGTTTGAGTTTTGCCTGAACATATTTATAATCTTGAAGTGTTATTTTTAAAAATTTATCATCATGCAGACTTTTTATTATCGGTTTGTTGTTGGAAATATCGGTTCCAACAGACAATAGGTAAGAATCTTTTCCCATTTTAAAGGGATATACATTAAAAAACATGCATATAATTCCTTGATTCTTGATATGAACTTCTAATGGAATATTTTTAGCAAACCCATGTTTTTTTATTTCATCAATATATAAATGTCTAGGTGTTTTTGAATAGTGTCCGAGTTCCGATGGCCTGCGTCCGATTATATCTTTGCGTTTAAATCCCATGTATTTAACAGCGGCTTTATTTATTTCAGTATAGGTTGCATCCTTGGCTCTGGTGATAGACATGGGAACGGGTGATTCCATAAATGATTTGTAGACTAAATCTTTTACTGGGGAAGTATTTTCTGTTTTTTTATGAGGTGCATTCTACTTACAAGTGCACCACGATAGATAAACAGAGGACATGATGGGA
>CAYNWA010000025.1:32216-49658 GCA_964400795.1 uncultured Smithella sp. | reverse complement strand
ATAAGTTATTATTATTTTTTAACAATGTTTCTTTAAAATGAGTTTTTAATTTTTTTATTATATTTAATCCAATCTCAAAATATTCATCAAAGTCAAAGTTTGATGAAGTACTAGAAACTTCATGAATTAATGTATTGCGTAGCTTCAAATACTTTTTAAGATTTTCTTCAATGCCTATTGTATGGAATGCACCGCTTGAAATGAGTAGATTCACAACTCTTCCAAATGTTGCATCCGGCTTGAGTCCTATCTTTTTCCCCTTGTGATCTAATATAGGAATACCGTATGATTGATGCCGTAGCCCCATGTACATAGAACATAGAGTTTCAACCATGATAGCCTGTGCTGCTGATGCTTCGTATTTATATCCTTCACTGAATAATTTTTTTTGTCTTGATGTGTCAGTAAGTAGGCAATCATTTGTATCAAAGATCCCAATGTTATCTTCTCCCTCATGTATATTAAGTCGCATTACCATTTGAGATACCTAGCTTTGTTTATATTGATAGGTTTTTAGCATAAGATTTTGGTTTAAATAACATAAAATCAAAAATTGAGAAACTATAGATTAAATGCAAAGTGTTTTTGTGCGTCTTTTAGCAAACGGCATTCGTATGCTTAAAGAGTTATACGAACGTGCGAGTAATTATATGATCAACCGTAGTCATCGGCCTTAATGTTTTGCTTTACGGCACTATGGCTGGAGATCATGCACCTTCACGGTCCAGCCATCCACGCCACCAGCCCCGGAGGAGGACGTGTTGCCAACCACCACATAATTGCCGTCGATTGTACGGGTAATGGCAAAGGCCTCATCACAGCCGGCTCCGCCTAATGTTTGCGAACCCAGTTCTATACCGGTCGGATCTATCTTGACAAGCAAGGCGTCCTTGTTGCCTGCGCCGATTGAATCGCTGTAACCAGCCAAGATGAAGTTGCCCTCCGGGGTTTCGATGATCGAGCGCGCTCGTTCAAACCCGGTGGTGCCATAGGTACGTGACCACTTATAACGTCCGTCTTTATCGTAGCAGAGCACATAGAAATCGGTACTCCCGTTCCCTGAAGCAGAGGTGGTTTCGCCTGCTACCAGGATATCACCAGAGGCAGCTTCAATCACACTGTTAGCCTGGTCGAACTTGGACCCGCCGGCGGTTTGCGACCATAGCGCATTGCCGTTGGCATCCAGTTTCATGGTCCAGGCGTCATAATCCCCAACGCCCCCCGCGCCATAGCTGGCCGTGAAGCCGCAGACGACATAGCCGCCCTGACTCTGGATAATAGCGTTGGCGCCGTCGCTGCCGTTTTTGGTGCCATAGAGTTTTTGCCATTTTATGTTACCGTCTTGATCAAGCTTGATGATCCACAGGTCCTTCTTGGCATGTGCCGGAGGATTTGATCCGTCGGCATAGTAGGACTGGGTATGTCCGGCGACCACAATGCTGCCGTCGGTGCTTTCAATGACGGCGTTGGCGCGGTCATAGTCCGACCCTCCAAAGGTCTTCGACCAAAGCTCGTTGCCTTGAGCGTCGAGCTTGAGCACCCAGATATTGTAACGATAGCTGGAGGTCAGGTTGAACTCGTCCAGCAGGGAGTAGATTCTCTTTTCGCCCACCACAACCAGACCGCCGTCGCTGGTCTCGGCAATGCCGTAGGCCATGGCATTGCTCACTCCGTCGAATTCGCCATAGACTTTTGCCCATTCTTTCTCCCCGTTGCTGTTGAGCTTGTACACCATGAAGTCGGTCTCATCCTCGCCCCAGGAGCGTGAATAGCCGGCCACAGCGGTCCCGCCATCAGCGCAGGCGACAACCGCAGTCGCGGCGTCTCTTTCCACCTCGCCGTAGGTGGTGCTCCAGAGGGTCTGCAGAAATCCGGCCGCCTGAAGGTCGGAAAAAGGATAAAATGTTTCTGTGATAAGGGTCATACTCAAAACGCAAACAACGATGCATGCAATGTACATTGATTTTTTCATGGCCGTGTCTCCTTCATGGTCATTGGTTCGTTTTGTTCTGTATACATGCTGGTGATGATGGATTTGAATTCTTCCCGATGCTCAGGCGGGATCACCGCCAAAACTTCTTCGGGCGTGATCTTGCCATCCGGAGCTTTGTTGAGCCGATCCTCGAGATCGCGCTTCATGCGTCCGAAGTCGGTATGGTCAGCCCTAAGCTTCTTTTTCAGATCTTCTACCCGGGCCTGGGCGGCTGAGGATTCATCTATCGACTTTGATTGAGCATCATGCGCCGGCGGCATCAAGGCGGGATTGACCGAAGCCTCAGACATGTTCTGAACCTTTGTAGATGCGGCCATGTTTACGGTATCGACCTGATCGTCCCTGTCCGCGATCTGAAACGCAACCACTGCGCCGAGCACCAGCAGAAATACCGCGGCACAGTACATGACGATCTTCAATTTCCTTACCAGTAGAGAAATCATTAGTCGGACCTGATGGTGATATACTTTTTCCCGCGAACTCTGAAATCATCTATCAGCGGGGTCAGGGAAAGGGTCACGGCCGTCTTCAGGTAAAGACCTCTGGCGCCGAAATTGTTGAGGAACCGCGGGTAGAAGGGGAAGTTGTTCATCTTGATCGCGCTTCCTACGGCGCTGGTCGCGCCGGCTTCGACGAATTCGTCCGTAAGGTCCCAACTGTGACAGGATCCTATATAAACGAATCTCAGACGTTCGATATGATCAAGGGATTTAAGGCCGAGGATATCGTCAACATAGAAACGATCATTGAAATGGCCCCACAAATATTGCATGCCGCCGTGTGCGATGATGTACAAATCGACTGTGGCGTAAGTATTGACCGCGGTTTGGATGGTTTGAATCAGGTTGTCCTTGGTGGCCTTGGTATTCGTCAACCAGTAGAACTTGCTGTAATAGGCGGACATCTGGGCCGCGGTGGTATACACAATCAGGGTCTCCTCCAAAGCCTCGCCTTCGTCATCATCTTTTTCCATTTCGGTAAAGACAATGGCGGCCCGAGCGGCATATACCTCGCTCACAAAGCCGAAAAAGAAAATGAAGGTTACCAGAAAGCAGACCATGGCTACCTTTGCATGCGTCTGCGACCTCAGAGGGAATAGAAGTGGTTTATGAGTTGCAATCATATCTTCCTCCTCACGTGTAATATTTTTATATCTTAAAAAGATTTCTGATGGCTATGATTACCATACAGTAAAATTTTATGATGATTGATTGGCCACTTTTACTGAAAGCGCGTTTTGCTCTACGGACGCAATATTATTATTACGAGCGTCCTCGGACTCATAGAGTTCACTTACACCTGTAACCTGATTATTGGCGGCTCTCAGTCTGAACATGTATTTACCCGATGATGAATCTTTTCTTACGTAGCGATTATCATCAGCAGTTAACATATCTGTGTCTGGTTTTTTTTGATTTTCGGAAGCGATATTACTCTTTTTTGCAGTATAATGCAAAGAGGAAAGTGCAAGGGAAAAGTGCTTTACAATCAAGTATATTTCGTTGCTGCTGCTATTTTGCTGTTTATTGTAGCAGGCACAAACAAAAATACATCATAAAATCGCTTTCAGAATCAGTCTATCAACTTTCGACAAAGGCAATTTCTTTAAATCGGAGGGCGATGCCCATCGCCAGTTCTGGCAGCCAAGTGGTTTGGGAGAGTCTTTCAGCAAACGGCATTCGTATGCGTGAAGGGTGATGCGGAAGTGTGAGTAGGTATGATCGACTGATGCCAGACGTTTCCCCGGCCGGATGGAAATGCCCAGTTCTTCTTTCATGCTATGCTTTAACCTTTTTTCCATGCTTTCACCATCTTTAACGAAACCGCCCGGCAGTTTCCACAACGACGCCAGTAAACCGGATGATGATCGCTGAACAACCAGCAGCATGCCTTTTGAATTGCGGATGACGGCAGCGACTGATTGCCTATGGGGGATTTTAGAGATCTTTTTTGTTATTGGCAGAATGTTTTGTAAATCATGAAGCCGCGCCTGACAAAGATCGGCTATGGGACAACGGGAACAGTCGGGATTTTTAGCTCTACAGATTGTTGCTCCCAGATCCATCAGTGCCTGGTTGAAATCACCGGGATGTCTGGCAGGTACAAGCGAGGCAGCAAGCCTCTGTAATTTATTTTGTTCCCGTGCGTTGTCCACAGGTTTTCGTATGGCAAAAAGACGGCATAAAATCCGGCGGACATTGCCATCCACGGCGGGAAGTGCCTGTCCGTAGGCAATGCTTAGGATTGCACCGGCTGTGTATTTGCCAATGCCGGGCAGAGTTTTGATTTCTTCCAGATTATCGGGGAATCGGCAATGAAACTTTTCCACAATCACCTTGGCGGCAGCGTGAAGATTTCGGGCGCGTGAATAGTAACCCAGGTTTTCCCAGACTTTAAGCGATTTCTGCAATGGGGCTCGAGCAAGCGAAGTAACATTGGGGAAAGTTTTCAGAAAACGATGATAGTAAGGGATCACAGTATCAACCTGGGTTTGCTGGAGCATAATCTCCGAAATCCAGATGCGGTAAGGATCGCTTGTTTTTCTCCAGGGAAGGGAACGTTGATTGCGCCTGTACCAGGACAACAGTCGGCGGCTGAGAAGACTTCTGATTTTGTCTATATCTTTCATCATTGCCGTCTGCATAAACCATAGGCGGCAATATTTCAATGTATTAAATAAGACATCTCTTTTTGCATTTTAGCTGTTTTTATCTTGACTTATTCATCTGTAATATTTACTCTGCCCTCGAAATGTAACAAACAAGGAGAAGCACATGGCAAACGATATTAAGGCAGTTATTGAAACGAGCAAGGGAACAATCAATTTAAAACTTTTTGCCGACAAGACGCCGGTAACGGTGGGAAATTTTGTCAATCTGGCGCGGCGCGGATACTACGATGGTTTGAAATTTCACCGGGTGATTCCCAATTTCATGATTCAGGGCGGATGTCCTTTCGGCGACGGACGCGGCGGTCCCGGATATAGATTCCAGGATGAATTTGTCAACGAGCTGCGCCACAGCAAGCCCGGAATTCTTTCAATGGCCAATGCCGGACCGCAGACCAACGGCAGCCAGTTTTTCATCACGCATGTCGATACCCCGTGGCTGGACGGCAAACATACGGTATTCGGCGAAGTGGTCAGCGATGCCGATCAGGCTGTTGTCAATAAAATCGCTCAGGGAGATAAAATTATTTCCGTTAAAATCGAAGGCGATGTTACGGCGCTGATGGAAAAAAATAAGGCTGTAGTGGATAAATGGAATGTTGTCCTGGATGAAAATTTCCCGAAATTAGCCAAAGCGCCAATAGCTTAAAATTCAGACTTAGACAAATTAATACAGAGGAGGTTGTAATGAGAAAAGTAGTTACGACTCCTGAAAAAATGGTGGAAAAAGACGGAACGATTCATTTCGGAACGTTTCGCACGCCTTTTCGCGATGTAAATATTCTTGGCGCGCCGCTTTATTCGTCTTCCAACGTTCCGGCATTCTGGAAAAAATTCCGCCTCAAGGAATGGCAGCATTACGGCATTATCACTCCCACTCATTACTTCGGCATGGTCATTTTTGATGCCAAATTCATGGGGGTCTCCTTTTTCTACGCTTATGACAGAATGGAAAACAAACGGTTTGAGCATGGTGCGCAGGCACCGGGCGGAGCGTCGCGTGTGGCCGCGCAAATGTATGATGACATCTGTGAGTTTAAACAAAAGGGTTACCTCCTTCGTTTTGAGAATCAACTCAAGGATGGTTTTCACAAAATCATCATCGATATCGCGGAAAAGAAAAACCGGCCTGCCGTCAGGGGTGAAATCAAGGTTTTTGAGGATCTCGATAAAATTGAGCCGCTTGTCCAGGTTTCTCCGGTGACGCCCTTCCGGCCTTTTTACACGCATAAGGTTGCTGCTCCGGCAGAGGGTGAAATTATGCTGGGATCAAAGATGGTTGCTCTTCACCGCGGACAGGACGTGGCTTTGATTGATGAACAGAAAACCTATTATCCCTATGTCAGCTTCTGGAAATGGTCGACGGCTGCGGGCTACAGTGAATACGGGGAACTCTTAGCCTTCAATCTCTGCCAGAACATGATCGAAAATGATGAAGCTTATAATGAAAACTGCATATGGGTGGATGGAAAAATTTACTGCCTCAAGGCGGCGCGTTTTAAATTTGATGAAAAAAATGTTCTGCATCCCTGGGAAGTTAAAACGAATGATGGATGCATGGATTTAATATTTACGCCTTCCGGTGAAAGAGCTGAAAAAATCAGCATCGGCGTAATCCGCTCCGATTTTCATCAGCCGTTCGGTATGTACAACGGCCGGTTCAAAGACGAAAACAACCGGATATATCCGATTACCGATTTTTTCGGATTGGCGGAACATCACGTCACACGCTACTGATCAATCTTTCTCCCAGAGCCATTCCCGTTTTTTCAATATATCTATAGGATATCAGCGATATCACTGTGAGTAAAATCAGTGTGATGACTAGCGACGATAAATATCCCAGGATATCTGCAGTAAAGAAACTGTAGATCCGGCGATAGACGGGTATAATGGTAAAAATAAGAAGGGGATGGAAGAGATACATTGAGTAACTTGCCCTGCCGAAATAAGCGGTTTTGCCGTTGACGAGAAAATTAAAAGGCTTCAGGCCCAGACCCAGCACCAGCAAAGAAAAACAGATGCCGTGCAAAATCTTTTTCCCCCACATGATGTTTTGCATGTTTTCGGTAAGCAGGACGCCATAAAACAATATGAAAACAAAAACGAATATCATCCCGTAAGTTCGCCGGGATGTTTGGCTTGTTTTGCTGAAGTAATCAAAGAACAGGTGATAGACGATAATACCGCAGGCAAATACCGGCAGGTGTTGAAGGAAACCAAAGCCCCAGACGAAGCCGACATCATCCGCTTTCAGATATCCGGTTGCTACGCCGTAATATTTGACAAAATACGACCAGCTCCACGAGGTCAAAATGGAAAAAATAAACAAAGCCAGCGCCCCATGCAGATTGCGGATGTATCTATGGATGACAGGGAAAATCAGATATAGTATGGCAATCACACCGATGGCCCAGCTGGCCCACACGAATCCGGTTATACAGGAAGGCACCAGATTAAACAAAAGCGAGGCGTTGACGAGCACTTCGGATAAAGGATGAAATACACCAAAAACAGCGGCATCGCGAATCCAGTACAGTAGCATCAGCAGGTAAAACAGAGGCGCGATTCGGAAAAAACGTCTGATGTAAAAATTACGCAGGAGCATTTTTTCTCCGGATCGTTTGTTCATGGAATAGGAGAGGGAAAACGCACTCAATACAAAAAAGAGGCTGACGCCGGCGTCGCCGCCGTTGATCAGGAACGAAGAAATCCAATCGGGAATCACAAGATTGGGTTGAGGAATTAATATCAGATGGCTGATGACAACGTATAAAATCGCGAAGCAACGCAGAGAATCCGGAAAATCAAGACGGACATAAGGAACGGTTGTAGAATTGTTTGGCATTCAATGCTCCGGATGTGTAGGACGCATTCGCTGACTAACCTAAAGGTCACGCGGTGCGCCGTTTACTTTATGACGGATTGTTCGGGGAACAATCCCTACTTTAGTCTTTTCGTATCTTCTTCATATGGTCAACACGCTTCTGAATGAGCGCGTCGGTGCCGATGTCTTCGCGGTAGGCCACAGGACCTTTGACGGATTTGACACCTTCTTCGGCGATTTTACGGGCATCCGCCAAGTTATCGGCGATGCCAACAATACCGATGGCACGGGAAGAACTTAAATACAAACCATCGGATTTTTGATCAACGGATGAATAGTAGAGCCGTGCTTTGCCTACATTGCCGACTTCTATTTTTGCTTTGGATGAAGCCGCGTCGGGATGATCGGAGGGCAGGCCGTAGCCTTTCGGTACAACATATTTACAAACAGTGGCTTTCCTGTCGAATTCAATCTTTAATTTATCTAGTGTACCGGCGATGATGTGCCGGCATACTTCCACAAAATCGGTTTTTAAAAGCGGCAGGATGTTCATGGCTTCAGGATCGCCGAATCGCGCGTTGTATTCCAGAAGTTTTACGCCGTCTTTCGTGGCAATGAATCCGCCGTACATGACGCCTTTGTAAGGACAGCCCGTCTCTTTCCATAAAGCCGCCGCGACCTGGCGGGTGATTTCCAGCCCGTCATGCAGATCCTGCGGTTTAAGGAAAGGCATGGAATGGTCGGCCAGCGAGTATGAACCCATGCCCCCGGTATTGGGGCCCTTGTCACCGTCGAATCTTCTTTTGTGATCCTGCACCAGAGGTGTGGCAACAACGTTTTTTCCGTCGCACAGGCACTGCAGAGAAAATTCTTCTCCATCGAACTTTTCTTCAACAACCAGCGAAGAGCCGCCGGCCAGTATCTGTTCACACAATTTTAAGGCGTCTTTTTTTGTTTCAAAATGATCTCCCTGAACCTGCACGCCTTTGCCGCCGGTCAGTCCGTCCGGTTTTAAAACGATGCCTTCCAATTGATTGAGAAAAGCTTCCACGCCATCGAGCGTTTTAAATACTTTAAACTGCGGATTACCGGGAATATTGTATTGGCTGATCAGATTCCGGGTGAACGATTTGGACGTTTCCAGCCGGGCCAGACTTTTTGTCGGTCCCACGGCGGGAATATTTATTTTGGCCAGCGCGTCTGCAACACCGTTGTTTAAAGGATCTTCCGGCCCGATTACGGCAAATTCGATTTTATTGTCTGTGGCAAATTCTGTAATCGCGTCAAGGTCAGCGTAGCTGCCCAGTAAAGTTTTTTCTGAAAGTGAAGCAATTCCCGGATTATTGGATTTCATAAATGAGAATAACTTGGGTTTTTGTCCAGAACGGATAATGGCTTCAGCCAGCGCGTGTTCACGGGCGCCGTTTCCGATGAGCAGTATATTAGGCATAACAAGAATCTCCTGTTTTTTTGATGTTTGACTATATATAAAGAAGATCGAATAATCAATCAAGAAGGCATAGTTTCTTTTTTCTTTATAATCTGATAAATTAAAAGCGTAATCAACATCAATAAAATATGTGAAGCGAGGAATATTTGGGCTGGAATTCTGATATTATTGTTTTAATCCTTCTTTTTATGCTTTCCGGATTTTTTTCTTCTGCGGAGGCGGCGTTGCTTTCACTGCGTGATTTGCACCTTCATAAAATGGAGAAGAATAATTATCCTTTTTATGGTTATGTTGTAAAACTGCTTTCCAATCAGCGCCGGTTGTTGATTACAATTGTAACCAGCAACGAGGTGGTCAACGTCAGCATTTCCATTCTGGCGGCTTCTTATTTCATCGGACTTCTGGGAATCAAAGGGCAGTGGGTATCCATTGTGTTTACAACCGTTGTGTTGCTGTTTGTCGGCGAGGCCATTCCCAAAACCTTCGGCGTTACGTATCCGATGCAAATTTCTTCCCTCGTGTCACCACTGCTGACGGCCATTTCGCGGCTGGAGTATCCGGTCGTTGCCGGGCTGGAAAAAATTTCCGGACTTTTTCTGAATCGTTACGGATCCGACAAATCGGAAGAATCCGATGTCCTGATGGAGCATGAATTTAAAACGCTTATCGACGTGGGAAGTCTTGAAGGTGTGGTGGATGATGCGCAGAAGGAATTGATCAACAAGATATTTGAACTGGGCGACAGACCCGTGACCGATATCATGATTCCCCGCGTGGATATGTTCTGTCTGCCGCTGGATATGTCCGTTGATGACATGCTTCAGTTTATTGCCGCCGCCCGGCAGGAGCGTGTGCCGATTTACCACGATGACCGGGACGATATCGTTGGAATTTTGTTTGCGCGTGATCTGCTCAACAATGTCTGGCGCGGCCGGACTCAGGAAAACATCTATAATCTTCTGGCGAAGCCGTTCTTTGTTCCCGAACAGAAAACGGTTAACGGACTTCTTCATGATTTTCAGAAAAACTTTCTGCAGATTGCCGTTGTGGTGGATGAATACGGCGGGGTTTCCGGAATGATTACGCTGGAACATATTCTGGAGCATCTTTTTGAAGAAACCGTCGGCGATGATGACACCTGTTATGAAGGATGCGAAAAAATTGATGAACAGACAATACTGGTTGCCGGAAACATTCCGGTTGAACAGTGCAACAAACTTCTCGAAGCTGATTTACCTGAAGAAGAATTTGATACCATCGGCGGATATGTCATGCATCTGTTCGGGAAGATACCGGCAAAGGGAGAAGAAGTGCGTTCGGACGGATATGCTTTTTGTGTCCAGGAAGTTGGCAAGACAAGAATACTGAAAGTGAAAATAACCAGATTGCCGCCGGAGGAATCGGAAGAACAATGAGCTTTTATTTAATCATTGCGGCTATAGTGTTTTGCATTGCACTGGAAATGCTTTATTCCGGCGGTGAAGTGGCATTATTTGCTTCCGATATCAACAAATTGAAAAACCGCGCACATCAGGGATCAAAAGCGGCTGAGCAAGCGGTTGAACTGAAAGAGAAGCCGGAATGGTTTATTTCGACTGCGCTGGTCGGAACGAATTTGGCGATTATTATCGCGTCCACACTGGCAACAGGCCTTTTAATATCCGCTTACGGAATTGAGCGCGGTGAAAAAATAGCCTTCTTCATTACGATACCGACGCTCTTTTTGATGATAATTGCCCGTAGCGTGTTTTTGTATTATGCGGAAATCATGGCGGTGCGGGTTTCTTACTTTATCCGGTTTTCATCATTTCTTTTTTATCCGGTGGCTTTTGTGATTGCGGCGGTATCCCGGGGAACCGTTCACCTTTCTTCCGACCGTAAAGTGGGAGAGACGTCCCACATTACCAAGGAAGGTCTTAAATATATCCTGGGCGAAAAAACCAAGGGTGGCGATATCCTGACCCGGGAGAAGGAAATGGTCAGTCGCGTATTTGATTTCTCTGAACTCACAGCTGTTAAAATTATGGTGCCGGTTTCAGCACTTACAGCGCTGCCCGCGTCCATGAAAATTTCCGAAGCAGTTAGTGTGGTGGCTGATAAAAAATACATGCGTATTCCCGTTTATGAAGACAGGATTTATAATATTGTCGGCATTCTTCATTACTTTGACCTGCTGGAGAAATTGCTCAAAGAAAAGCAGGGCGGAGAAGGGGTAAGCGAGGCAACGGTCGCTTCCTGCATGCGCCGGGATGTGTTTTACGTGCCGGAAACAAAGAAGGTCAGCGAACTGCTGGCGGTGATGCAGAAAAAAGACGAACAGATGGCGGTGGTCGTGGATGAATACGGCGGCGCGACCGGTGTTGTGACTATCGAAGATATCGGCGAGGAAATCGTCGGGACGATTGACGAATATGTGGCGGGAGAAAAACTCTACAGAAAAATCGCTGAAGGACGATATCTTGTTTCAGGACGCATGGAAACGGGTACGCTAAAGCAATTGATTAAAATAAAACTTCCCGAAGGGAATTACGAAACAGTTGGCGGATTCCTGATGCATCAGATGGGCAGAATTCCAAAACCTAAAGAGCGGTATCAGTATGGTGGCGCAACGTTCATTATCGAAAATGCTGATCAGAAATCGATCAAAGAAGTGATGGTGACTTCGCCCTTTATTCAAGAAGGGATTAAATAAATATCTTTTTGTCATTCCCGCGAAGGCGGAAATCCAGGAAAATGTTTTTTACACAATATTATTAATCATTGGAGTAATTTTGAAAAGCGTAGACGAGATAGCTGAGGATTAGTGAATGAAATCAGATTTAACAAGACAAGATTGGGAAGAGTATTTAATCCGTCTTTATTTTGGAACTAAAAATGATTTATTAAAATCATGCATCAATAGAGCCTATCGTGATTTCAATAGAACACTTCATGGAATGGATGATCACAAAAATAAACAAGATTTATTTGATAGAATTGTAAACTATCTGCTCTTGGTTTTCATAGATATAAAAAAAGAGTCATTAAAAGACCACCATGAATTTGATAAATGGCATGAAAAGAATTGCCTTCGATTAAGAAACTTATATAAAGAAAATGGTTTTATGGGTTTTTCTATTGGACAGGCACAAAAATGGATAAACATGACGTTTAAGTACATATTTTGTATGGGAGAGAATAGATTACCCGGATACTCTTATTTATATGAATATTGTCATGTTCCGATTGACAATATAATTTTGGATAAAATTGCAGAGCGTGGTGCGCCTGTTCCGTCAAAACCATGGAGTCGACTTGATGATTATGACGACTATATGTCTCTCCAGAAGTGGTTTCGAGAACAATATAAATTGCCATTAGATGGTGAATTTAAGTTATGGATGGAAGAGTTGCTGCCTCCTAATAATATCATTATGCCTGTCCATAACCGTATTGTCGAGGATAAGCCAACAGTTAAAGAAGAAAAAGACGAGACAATAGGACCTTATAAAAATAATAGAATAATCCTATGTTCTGCCGATGCAAGTCCGAAATCACAAAGAAAAGAAGAGCAACGCGCAGAAGACTTTTTTCCAAAGGCAAAGTGGGTTGGAACCGTGAGAAATGTCGCAAGTGATTTGGAATGTAAATTTGTCATCCTCACAACCAAACATGGCATGGTTAATCCGTCAGACAATATTTGTCACTATGATCTGAAAATAAAGGGTAATGAGGATGCGATTCGTCAAAAATGGCAAAGCACAATGACACAATTAATGAGTAAGGGGCAATATGATATTTTAGTGTTTTACGCGGGTGGATGTCCTCGTGATGAATACTTGAAAATATTAAGTCCGATTCTTAAGAACCTTGAAATAGATTTATTAACGTTTGGAAAGCCCAATATGGGAGATGCGGGTAAAATTAAAACTATAGTCGAATCATTGGGGAAAGAAGTGTCCATAGATACATTGAAAATGAAGCTTAAATTTCCTGATAGGCTATTATTTTTCTCTCATAATAATAAAAATGTCGTAATTAATTAGAAAAATGGAGATTATATTTAATTAAAGAACTGGATTCCCGCCTGCGCGGGAATGACAAACAATAAAGGATTGATAAGTTGAATAAAAAAATTTTGTGCGTTGATACTGGCGGCGGGGAAGGGCACCCGCATGAAATCTTAATATCGGGCTTGCAAATTTCTTAAAAGTATATATAATTAACAAAAGTGATAATTATATATGCTTAGTAAAAATATAACAGAATTGCAGGAATTGAGCAGAAAAACCTGTTTCACGCTCGAAGATTTGGCACAGAGCCTGGGTATTCAAGCAGCCTCTGCCCGCGTATTATGCAGTCGCTATGTCCGTCAGGGCTTTCTGGTCCGACTGAAAAACGGTTTTTACACTACTGCCTGGAAGTGGGAAAATCTTGCTCGCCGGGATTTTTTCAAAATTGCCAATATCCTCCAAGTGCCTTCCTACGTTTCCTTGATGTCTGGTCTTGCGTATTATGATATCACGACGCAGACGCAGAACAATTATCAGGAAAGTATCTGCCTGAAACGTTCTATTACTTACAATGTGCGAGAAGCCGCCTTCAATTATATAAAGATGCAGGAACAATATTACGGAGATTTCGTCAAAACGGATGGTTTTTTTATAGCTACTAAGGAAAAAGCGTTTATGGATGCCGCTTATCTTTACTCGTTTGGCAAGTATAAGTTTGATGCGGATTCGCTGGATCTGAAGAAACTGGATGAAAAGAAGCTCAAAAACATCCTGAAAAGCTATCCGCAAAAAACAAAAGAGACGGTGAACAGACTATGCGGGATTTGATTCAGCACGAACAATTTGAACTGGAAGTATTGAGCAGGCTTCAGAGCGGACGATTCCTGGACGCTTTGGTTTTCGGCGGCGGTACGATGTTGCGCCTGTGTCACGGATTAAATCGTTATTCGATTGATTTGGATTTCTGGGTCGCACGAGAGATGGAGTGGGCAAAATTCTATCGCCGGATGGAAAAATACCTGGAGCAGTTTTACACCATTGCCGATTCCGCCAATAAGCATTATACAATCCTCTTCGAGTTGAAATCGCCGCAGTTTCCACGAGCGCTGAAAATAGAGATCCGGAAAACAGTAAAGAAAATCAAAACGGAGACGAGCATCGCCTACAGTCCTCACTCCGCGGTTCAGGTGATGTTGAAAATTGTGGCGCTGAAAGACATGATGGCTTCAAAAATTGAAGCCTTTCTTGATCGGCGGGAAATCCGCGATGCTTATGATATGGAATTTCTGCTCAAAAGAGGCATAGATCTTCAAGCCGATAATGAAGTCCTGACAAAGTTGCTTGCCGGTGTGGGAAAGTTGGGTAAAAAGGATTTTTCTGTTAAGCTGGGTTCGTTGCTTGATGTGTCTGAGCGAAAGTATTATGTGGAAAACGGATTCCGCATACTGGAGGCGAGCCTGAAGAATAAAATTAGATAGAATTTAAAATACTGGATACCGGCCTGCGCCGGTATGACAATGGAAACAGAATGGTTGATTCAGTGAACGAAAAGAAATTTTGTGCGGTGATATTGGCGGCGGGGAAGGGCACCCGCATGAAGTCGGATAAGGCTAAAGTTCTGCATGAGCTGAACGGGAAGCCCCTGCTGTATTATTCCATAGAAGCGGCAAAAGCGGTCGGCGCGGAAAAGATCGTGGCGGTTATCGGTCATCAGGCGACTACTGTGAGAGAAGTGTTTGCAGGCAGCGGATGTTTTTTTGTTGAGCAGAATCCACAGTTAGGAACGGGTCATGCTGTTTTGCAGGTCAAAGATGTACTCTCCGGTTATGATGGACTTACGGTAATCCTTTGCGGGGATGTACCGCTTTTAAAACTGGCGACAATCAAATCCCTAGTGGATAATCATGTCGCCGAGAAAGCTGTCGTTTCCGTTTTAACAACTATTCCGCCTCCACCTCATGCTTATGGCCGTATTGTCAAAGATAACGAGGGTAATGTCCTCAAAATAGTCGAACATAAGGATGCGACGGAGGAAGAGAAAAAAATCGGGGAAATTAACACCGGTATTTACTGCGTGGATACAAAGTTTTTGTTTCAGGCTTTGGGAAAAGTTACCAACAATAATCAACAGAAGGAATACTATCTGACTGACATTGTCGAAATAGCCGTCCGTGAAGGTCAAAAAGTAAAATCGTTTATCGCTTCCGATTATGTTGAGGTCATGGGCATCAACACGCTGGAAGAGCTCGCCCGTGCGGAAAAATATCTTCTTCAACAAACGGGGAATCTTTAAGGTGTTTGTAGGGCGCGCTTCCCAAGCGCGCCGATTCGGACTGCTCGGGGAGCAGTCCCTACATATTGTGAAAATGATAATGTCATTTCGAATCCCGATTTATCGGGGTGGGAAATCCTGATAAATTCAATATAAGAAAAAGATATCTCGCGTTGCTCGATATGACAATGTAACGTTACATTGGAAATATTCAATGTCGCAACGAAAAGAACGGTTTGTGTATCATGGACATCATTCAGACAGCAGCAAAAAAAGGTGCCTTGCTGGCGCCGCTGGCGGGAATTTCCAATCTGACTTTCCGGTTGATTGCCCGCGCGCAAGGGTGCTCTCTGGCCTATACCGAAATGATCAGTTCCAATGGTCTTGTCCGCAACACTAAAAAAACGTACGAGTATCTGAAAACCTGTGCTGATGACCGCCCCTTGGGTGCGCAGATTTTCGGAGCTGATCCCAAAATTATAGCTGAGGCCGCACGGATTGTCGAAGATACCGGAGTTGATTTGATTGATATCAATATGGGTTGTCCGGTGAAAAAGGTCATCAAGGCTGGGGCAGGCGCTATTCTAATGAAAGATCCCGATCTCTCTTCCCGGATAATTGCAGCAGTAAAGAAGGCGGTTAAAATTCCGGTTACTGCAAAAATTCGTTCGGGCTGGAATCGCTCATCAATCAATGCCATCGAAATAGCGCGCATAGTCGAAGATTCGGGAGCCGATGCGATTACCGTTCATGCCCGCACGGCGGATCAGGGATATAGCGGTCATGCTGACTGGAAAATTATCGCGGCAGTCAAAAAAACTGTTAAGATTCCAGTAATTGGGAATGGCGATATCCGGCAGCCGCAGGACGCGGTCAAAATGCTTGCAGAAACTGACTGCGACGCCGTGATGGTTGGTCGCGGTTCATTAGGTAATCCATGGATTTTTAAAGGTATTTCTAAAATATTCAGCTCTCAGGAAGTAAACTATCAACCTTCGTTAAGACAAAGATTGGAAATGATTGAAAATCATTGGAAAATGGAAGTGAACTTTTTGGGCGCAAAACTGGCTGGCAAGAGCTTTCGAAAGCATATCCTCTGGTATACCAAGGGGTTAGATAACTCTCACCAGTTTAGAGAGTCGGCCGGAAGATCGAAAAACGAAGAAGAAATGCTTCATGAGCTGAATAACTATTTCAGATCTTTAGAAGAGTCCGGAAATTAAAATAAAGCCTTGACATTAAGCTCATAAATTGTCATAAAATAAAGCGAAAGAAGCTTTTAATAACTTATTTTTGATTAAGGAAGGAAGGATTTGACCGTGGAACTGGAAAAATTTGCCAAGCTTGAAGAAAAGATTAAAGTGATTGTTGAAGAAAAAGTTTCTTTGAAAAAACAAAATAAGACATTGGAGGATACATTAAAAAGTAAAGAAGCGGAAATAGAGAAGTTAAATGGTAAGATAAAGGTATTGGATGAGGAGAGGAACAGCGTACGCGCAAGGGTAGATTCACTGCTTGATTTAATCGCGGATATAGATTCAGCAAAATAAGCTTCCAGGGCGTTTGTTTTGAAAAATAGTTATAACATAACGATATTAGGCCAGGAACTTTCTGTATTAAGCGATTCAGAGGATCAACAGGTGGCCGAGGTTGTCCAGTATTTGAATAAAAAAGTTGATGAAATATTACACTCCGGCAACGGGATGAAGACATTGAACGTTGCCATTCTGGCAGCTTTGAATATTTCGGAGGAGTTGATAAAATTAAAAGGAGTTAACAAGGAGCTCTGCGAGCAACTGGAAAACAGAGCCGAAAAATTAATTCAACTGATTGAGGAAGTAAGTTAGCAACTTTTTTAGCCCCTGCGATGCGCGTGATTAACATTTGTTTTTGAGCCAACATTTTTGACCTTGGGACCTTATCCTTGATTGTGGTGTGCATGTCCGCATTTTCCTGAGCTGGTCGGGAAGCAGAAAGCCTAAAGCAACCAATACCGGTACCCACCTTGTAAAGAGGTTCAAAAAAAGGTGATTAACACGGCATAGGCGGGGGTTTTCTTGTCCCGTTTCTTACCAAAAATCTTTTCTGCCTTTAAAATTAAATAAAAGATGCTATCCCCGCGTAGTCAGGTAATTAAATTAACGCGAGGAAAGTGATGAAGAAGTCCCACTTAACTTCACACGTGGGATAATTCGACCATCAAATTTCAGTGCACTTCGCTTCTGAAATTTGGGTCTCAT